>CANEHB010000041.1 GCA_947427205.1 uncultured Clostridium sp. | reverse complement strand
AAGCAGAGGAAGCCAAGAAAGAAGCAGAAAGATTGGCTGAGGAAGCAAGAAAAGCTATGGAAACAGAGGAAGTAGTTTTAACAATCAAAAAAGAGGAGGACTAATACACCACCATAAAATGCTTATATGAAAAGATAATTCTATCATATTAAGTAGTAATTATTGATCGTTTGACCGGTAGGAGCAGTTGCTCTTGCCGGTCTTTTTATATTATATGAAATTGCTACGCAATTCCTATAATATAAAGCCTTCGGCAAATTTTGTACACAAATTTACTATGTAAATTTGGCACTTGAACAAAGATGAGGACATTTACATGTAGTTTTGTCTTTTGCAATTTTTATAATGTCCTCTTTTGTTCTTTTGTAGAAAATTATTTTTGAAATGCCATCTATTTAACTGTAGAAACTTTCCATCATGAATCATCAATAATAATTAATTGGATTTCCTTTTCAGATTATTGAAATAGTTATCCTCTTAATTCATATATTTCTTTATATTGAAAAGATGTAGTTGATAATCCTTAAACATTATGAGAGATTAATCCTTATACAGCTTTTCTTTTTTTATTGCTTCATTTAACATATCAACTACTAATTTCAAATCATTATAAGTGTTTATTCTATATGAAATTATTTTTCTATCATACAATTTTTTTCATTAGAATATTTTTTAAGCTGCTGTCATTTATCAAATATAAAAATACATCTCCATTTATAATATAACATATACTTATTTTTTATACGTCTACTAAATGGGATCTTTTTATTTTTGCTTCTTACTAAATAAATGTTTCTAAAACTTTGTAGAAAAAAATTATGTAATTTCTATATTTATTTTGTAAATACATAAGTACTACAATTTAAATAATGCCTCTTTTGTTTTTATCTTTTTATATAAATTTATATTTTTTATAAAAAAGATAAAATAATATGTTAACTATACATAAAGAAAAAATCTGGAAATATATAATTTTATGCAAAAATTAAAAATCAATAAAATTTACGGATATACCGAAATGGAGCATAAAATATTAAAAAAGTAATAAAAATGTAATAAAAGAGCAAAAAAAGAAAAAAGTTAACATAAATATTACAAAAAAATAACAGAAGTGTTGCAAAAAAGAAAAAAATGCTATATAATGGATATGCATGGTTTATAAAAACTAAGTATAAAGAGAATTATATAGTATTTCAATGATTAGGGAGGAAAAATGATGTCTAATTTAATCAAGAAACAAAAGCAATCATTAATAATCATGATAGTAACAATGATCATGATTATTTCTGCGTTACCAGTTTTTTCATTAGCAACAGAAGTATCAGATACAAAGACACCAGAAATAACTATTAACGTAGAATCAGGAAGAGTGAAAGGAGGAACTGATGTCACAATTACAGTTGAAGATGAGTCAAATTTAGATGTAGTATATTGGGCATGGGATCGTCGTATAACAGGAAATGTTAATACATATAACAGAATAAATTTAAAATCAGAAAATACGAACACTTATACTTTAACAGTTAATATGCCAACTACACCAGGAGTACATGAACTTAGTGTAAAAAGTAATGACATTAATGGAAATATAGGTATTTGGAAAAATATACCTTATTATGTAATTGATGAAAGCGCAGGAGAAGAAATTTATGAAGATACTACTGCGCCAGAAATGATTATATTACCTGGATTTCCAAGTCATGAGTCAACAATTGAACCTGGAATGCAAATGACAGCTAAATTTAAGGACGAAAGTGGCTTATATTGGATAGGTTATAAATGGGTAAGAGAATTAAATCGTCCAGATTATGCAACAGGATCTAGATATGTATATAACTTAGGAAGTGAAATTGATTATACATTTACAGCGCCAACTGAATTGGGAACATGGTATTTACAATTTTATTGTTGTGATGGTAATAATAACATTTCAGAAGGACGTTATGCAGAATATTATATTGAAGATCACACAGCTCCAACAATAACTTTAATTGGAGATGAAGAAGTAGATGTTCCCCTTGGAACAGAATATGTTGATCCAGGTGCAACTTGGACAGATAATTATGATGAAAGTGATGGAGAGATAATATACTCTCAAGATAAAATAGATACTAGCAAAGTTGGAACTCAAATATTAACATATACAGTTACAGATTCATCAGGTAATACAGCAACAGTAACAAGAAAAGTAACTGTAGTAGGAAAAGCAACATATGAATTTATACCTCCAAGTAAAACAGAATATGTAGTTGGAGAAGAATTAAGTTTAGATGGAGCAGAGTTAAAACTTATAGATGAAAGAGGAAATGTATCTTCAGTTGAAATAACTAAAGATATGTTTGAAGATTTCTCAACAAATTCCATAGGACAAAATAAAGAAGCTGTATTTGTATATGGCTCTGATGTCATGGAAATATTTACATACTCTGTAAAAGATTATGTTAATAAAGTAACAGTAAGTAAACTACCTACTAAAACAACTTATGAATATGGAGATACAGTTGATTTAGAAGGTGGAGAATTAACATTACAATATTCTTTTGGAGCAACAGAAAAGATATCTTTAACAAATGCAAAAATAACAAATGATCCTACAAAAACTGTAGGTCAAGATAGAAATGTAATGATTTCTTATACTAATTATTTTGGAAATGATTTATTAACAAGATTTAAGATAGATGTAATAGAAAGAAATATTAATGTAGTAATAGATGATAATCAAAGTGTATATGGAGAAGAGATAATAGCAGATGAAGATTTAACATATACAGTTGATGAAGAAAGATTAATCGCTGGAGATAATTTAGCAATAACATTAAATAAAGCTGAAGGAACAGATGTAGGTAATTACGATATAACAGGTTCAGCAGGTAACACAAATTATAAAGTAAACTTTACTAATGGTACTTATAGAATATTACCTAGAGGAATTGATGATGCAACAGTAACAATTAGTGGAATAAATGAAACAGGAATATATACTTATGGAGAAGTTCCTACAATTGGGGTTGAATCAGTAAAAGTAACATTAGCAGGTAAAGAAACAATATTAGATTCTACAAACGATTATGTAGTCGAATCTATAAAATATGCTACATATAATAAAGATACAAATTCTTATGATATAGCAGGTGCAACAGAAGTACAACCAACATCAGTAGGAAAATATCAAGTAGTAGTAACAATAAGTGGACAAGGAAATTATAATTCAACTGTAGTAAAAACAGCTGAATATGAAGTAGTAGCAGCAACAATAGAGAATGCAACAGTAGAATTAAATCCAATAGCAGATCAAACATTTGGAGCAACAACAGCACCAAGTGTTAGTGTAGCAAGCGTAAAAATAGGAGATATAACATTAGTAGAAGGAACAGACTTCACAGTATCAGAAACAATAAAATATAATGGAACAGATTATGAAACAGCTAGTACAGAAGTACCAACATCAGTAGGAACAGTAACAGTAAGAATAGAAATAAACGGTATAGGTGAATATACTGGAAAAGCTTATGGAACAGCTACATATACAATAGTACCAAAAGCAACAACAGATGTAACAATAGAAGTAAGCAATGATAATGCAGAATAT
>CANEHB010000040.1 GCA_947427205.1 uncultured Clostridium sp. | reverse complement strand
TGTAGTCCCATATAGGTTCTTTTTTTGATGTCCACTAAAGTGGGTTCACTTCAAATTAAAAGGACTCTTTTTTTATTTAATTATGAAAAAACTATTATATAAGGATTTGTTGGCTTTGCACACAAATTTTTGTAGCTTCTATATTTATTTCACAAATATAGAAGTACTGAAACTGTAACAACTAAAGTTTAACAGTTTCAGCAATTTAGTACATAGAACATTTCTTAAATTTAGGAACGATAATGCTGTAGGGACAAGTTATATAGAGTAAAGAAGATATTTACAAGTAATTTTGTCCTGTGCAATTTTTATAATATCCTCTTTTATTTTAAAATATGAATGATTTTAATTTCTGGATTATATTCAATATATTTGTTTTATTTTGTCAAAAAATTATATTTTGTGTAAATACTTGAAACTTTATAACTATTATGATAAAATGACTACGATTTGAGGAACTTTTTTCTAAAAGTCAATATATAAGTAAACTATTATTTATTTAGGAGGTAAATATGATTTATTCACAAGAAGTAGAAAATATGTGCAAAGTAGCTAAAGGAGCAAATCATGGACCAGCACCTATTCCTGAAGAAGGAAAATGGGTTAAATCAAAAGAAATAAAAGATATTTCAGGATTAACACACGGTATTGGTTGGTGTGCCCCACAACAAGGAGCTTGCAAATTAACATTAAATATTAAAGAAGGAATTATTCAAGAAGCATTAGTTGAAACAATAGGATGTTCAGGAATGACACATTCAGCAGCAATGGCTTCAGAAATATTAATAGGAAAAACTATATTAGAAGCATTAAATACTGATTTAGTTTGTGATGCTATAAATACAGCTATGAGAGAATTATTCTTACAAATAGTATATGGTAGAAGTCAATCAGCTTTTTCAGAAGGTGGTTTATCAATAGGAGCAGGACTTGAAGATTTAGGAAAAGGACATAGAAGTCAAGTAGGAACAAGTTATAGTACATTAATAAAAGGACCTAGATATTTAGAGCTTGCTGAAGGATACATAACAGAAATAGGTTTAGATAAAAATGACGAAATTATCGGATATAAATTTGTTAACTTAGGAAAAATGATGGAAAACATCAAAAAAGGAATAGAACCAATGGAAGCTATTGAAAAAGCTTCAGGAAAATATGGAAGATTTGATGAAGCAGTTAAGAAAATAGATCCAAGAGCAGAATAATTATTATTTAGATAATAAGATGAAAGAAAATGAAAAATAGAATCGAAATGATTGAAAGGAGATAAAAGATGGCTTTATTTGAAAGTTATGAAAGAAGAATTGACCAAGTTAATAAATGCTTAAATGATAATGGTATTTCTTCATTAGAAGAGGCAAAGAAAATTTGTGATGACAAAGGAGTAGATGTTGCAGGAATAGTAAAAGGAATTCAACCTATATGTTTTGAAAATGCTTGTTGGGCATATACAGTAGGTGCTGCAATTGCAATAAAAAGAGGAGTAAAAACAGCTTCAGAAGTTGCTAAATGTTTAGGAGAAGGTTTACAATCTTTTTGTATACCAGGATCAGTTGCAGATGATAGAAAAGTTGGATTAGGACATGGAAATTTAGGAGCAATGCTTTTATCAGAAGATACAGATTGTTTTGCATTTTTAGCAGGACATGAAAGTTTTGCTGCTGCTGAAGGTGCTATAGGTATAGCAAATAATGCAAACAAAGCAAGACAAAAACCATTAAGAGTTATATTAAATGGTTTAGGAAAAGATGCTGCACAAATTATTTCAAGAATAAATGGATTTACATATGTACAAACAGAATTTAATTTTTATACAGGAGAAGTAAAAGTAGTTAAAGAAACAGCTTATTCAGATGGACCAAGAGCAAAAGTTAGATGCTATGGTGCTGACGAAGTTAGAGAAGGTGTTGCTATAATGCATATGGAAAGAGTAGACGTTTCTATAACAGGAAATTCTACAAACCCTACAAGATTCCAACACCCAGTAGCTGGAACATACAAAAAAGAATGTGTAGAACAAGGTAAAAAATATTTCTCAGTAGCTAGTGGTGGTGGAACAGGAAGAACACTACACCCAGATAATATGGGAGCTGGACCATCTTCATATGGTATGACAGATACAATGGGAAGAATGCACTCAGATGCTCAATTTGCAGGTAGTTCTTCAGTACCAGCCCATGTTGAAATGATGGGATTAATTGGTATGGGAAATAACCCAATGGTTGGAGCAACAGTTGCTGTTTCAGTTGCAATTTATGAAGCTGTAAAATAATATTGACTTATTATATATAAAATAAGATGGATAAAATATTAAATATAAATTTTGTCCATCTTTTTGTATTATATGAAATAATATGGAGAAATGTTATGAAAAAGTTTAATATAATAATAGTATATAATTATAATAATAGTAAAATACTTATGTGTAAAAGAAAAAAAGAACCATTTAAAGATAAGTTAAATTTAGTTGGTGGAAAAATAGAAAATGATGAAGATGATTTAAAAGCAGCTTATAGAGAATTAAATGAAGAAACAGGGATAACAAAGGAAAATATAAACTTAAAGCATTTAATAAATTTTGATTATTTATTTCAAGATATGCAATTACAAGTTTATATGGGAAAACTTAGAAATCAAATAGAATTAGTAGAAGAGGTTAATGAATTATTTTGGATAGAAGTAACTTCGGATTTTTGGAATGTAGATAAATTTGCAGGTGATGGGAATATTTGGCATATGATTAAATATTCAGATAATTATATAAATGAATTTGAGGACAGTTAATTATGTTATTATAATATACTAATAAATAATTAGAAAATTTAGTATTAATAATATGATAGAAAAAATATTAATATGCAATATAGGAGTAAATATGAAAATAGGAAAAGATTATATAGGAGTAGGAGTGGGTGCATTTATTTTAAATGAAGATAATGAATTACTATTACAAAAAAGAGCAGTACCTGCTGAAAAAGATTATTGGTGTATACCTGGTGGTAGATTAGAATTATTTGAAACGTTAGAGAATGCAGTTATTAGAGAAACAAAAGAAGAAACTGATTTAGATATTGAAGTTGTACAAATGATGGGCATTTGTGATCATATAATAAAAGAAGAAAATGCTCATTGGATAGCAACTAGTTATTTATGCAAAATAAAATCAGGTGAAGCTAAAATAATGGAACCAGATAAAGCATCAGATATGAAATGGTTTTCTATAAATAATTTACCAAATAAGTTAACTATTACTACTAAAAAGGCTTTAGAAGATTATAAGAAATTAAATAAATAAAAATATAGAAGATATAAATATAATAGATATAAGACTTATTACATAACGATAGAGCTGAATGTAATAGCTTTATGAATTAGTGTAAAATGTACATAGTAAATTAATAGATGTATGAAGCATCATTATAATAACAATAGAGCTGAATATAATAGCTGTATGAATTAGTGCAAAATTTATATATAGTAAATTAATAGATGTATGAAGCATCATTATAATAACAATAGAGCTGAATATAATAGCTGTATGAATTAGTGCAAAATTTATATATAGTAAATTAATAGATGTATTAAATATAATAAATAATAATATATGAATAAATTACATGCAATATAGAATAAATATTATTTATTATAATATAGTTTAAAAATAAGATTTATAATTAATATAATAGTAAAGATTATTGATATGACTAAGATATTTAGCGACTGATTTAATTTTAATATTACAATTTGTGTTTTAAATTTAATATTTTTGAAAAAAAAATGAAAAAGTTGTTGACAATATGAAATATTGGTGCTAAAATAAGTAACGTTGTATGACAAAATACAATAAAAAATTACATATTTTAACAGTAAAAATTTTTATTTAAAACTTTTTAAAAAAACTTTTAAAAAGGTGTTGACAATATAAAATGATGGTGTTAAAATATCTAATAGTCGCTTGAGAATAAAAGCGATTTTGAACATAAAAAATTAATACAAAAAGTATCAAAAAAGTGTCAAAAAAACTTTTAAAAAACTTTTTAAAAAAGTGTTGACATGATACTATAGTTTGTGTTAAAATAA
>CANEHB010000039.1 GCA_947427205.1 uncultured Clostridium sp. | reverse complement strand
CCTTGAAAATACAAGAGTGTAGCTAAATAAGATATAAAATTAGTTTACACTACCTTAAATACAAAGGAGGAATTAATATGGAATTAAATGAAAAGTTATATGAATTAAGAAAAAATAATAATTGGAGTCAAGAAGAATTAGCAGAAAAAATGGATGTTTCAAGGCAAACAGTTTCAAAGTGGGAAAGTGGCAAAACTATTCCAGAACTTAATAAGTTAGTAAAACTTTCAGAGATATATAAAATAACTCTTGATGAATTAGTAAAAGAAACAACTACAGAAGAAAAAAACGAAAAAACAAGGAATAAAAAGAATGTGATAAAAAAGATATTAATTATAATATTAATAATATCAGTAATTGTGGGAATTTTATTTGCTTGTAATATAGTAAGAAGAATGAAAATTGTATATGATATTTCTGATAAATATAAAACTAATTTTTCATGTATAGGCGAAAATAGAAGTGGACATATACAAGAAAGAATTACTCAAAGAGATATAAATGATATAATAGAAATTGACAGAGAATATTTATATTATGTATCAGATGATGGTGAAAAATTACTAAAAATAATATCTTATGAGGGGAAAGAGGAAAATGTATTTTGTTCTGGTGACGCAATTGAAGAAATCTATATTGATTTAAATAAGGAAATTGATGATACATTATTTCATTATAGTGATGTAGTAAAAATAAATTTAAAAGATGGAACACGTGAAATAATTGATGATTATGAATTCAATTCTCCAATAATAAAAGCAACATCTTGTATGAATAATTATTATGGAATAATTTGCGCATATGACAAAGTATTTTCTGATAAAGACATCTCGTTTGATTTTGATAACAAACTTTTTGAAAAAAATGGATATTATGCTTGGAATAATGAATCAATAAAAGGTTTAAAACAAAGTATAGGAATGACTTTTAATGATAAAGAGTTTTTTATACATTTTGATGATTGTAAAGAAGATATAAAAGAACAAAGAGAGATAGTAAGTATTATTATGTCAAATGAGGTTAATCCAATAAAAGAGGAAATGTTACCACCAGAGATTTAAGAATGTAAAAACAGTAAAGCCGATAGTTAGTATTGCTAATTATCGGCTTTTTTGATAATATATAGAGAGAAGTTAAATTAGTATTATAAAGGAAAATAAAAATGTTAGAACAATTTTCAAGAACAGAATTATTAATCGGAAAAGAAGCAATAGAAAAATTAAATAAAACAAAAGTAGCCATATTTGGAATTGGTGGTGTAGGTTCGTATGTTGTTGAAGGATTAGCAAGAGCTGGAATAGGAAACTTTATATTAATAGATAATGATGAAGTAGCTTTAAGTAACATAAATAGACAAATAATTGCTACTCATAAAACGGTAGGAAAATCCAAAGTTGAAGTCAGTAAAGAAAGAATTTTAGACATAAATCCAAATGCAGAAGTAGAAATTTATAAAGAATTTTTTTTGCCAGAAAGTGATGAAATAATAGATAAAACAGTTGACTATATTGTAGATGCAATAGATACTATTACAGCTAAAATAGAACTTGTGATTAGGGCTGATAGATTAAATATTCCTATTATATCAAGTATGGGAACTGGTAATAAATTAGATCCAACTAGATTTGAAGTTACAGATATATATAAAACAAGTGTATGTCCACTTGCAAAAGTAATGAGAAGAGAATTAAAGACAAGAGGAATAAAAAGTTTAAAAGTTGTATATTCAAAAGAAGAGCCAATAAAAATTTCTGAAAATTTGGAAGAAAAGAAGAAAATACCAGCGAGTATATCATTTGTTCCATCTGTTGCAGGATTAATAATTGCAGGAGAGGTAATTAAAGATATTATAAATTGAAATTAAAAGATAAACTTTATTAGTTTTTAAGTAAAAGTTAGAATCTTAGTAAATTTTAAAAGGAGAAAATAATGTCTAGCATATTGGTTATAGAAGATGATGAAATGTTAAATGCGGGAATCTGTTTCAATATTCAAAATAATAACTGGGAAGCATTAAGTACATATTGTATAAAAGATGCAAAAGAAATTATAAACCAAAAGAAATTAGATTTAATTTTATTAGATGTGAATTTGCCAGATGGAAATGGTTTTGAATTTGCAAAGATAATTAAAGAACAATATAATATTCCATTTATATTCTTGACAGCACACAATTTAGATAAAGAAGTTTTAGAAGGTTTTGAAATTCGGAGCTGATGATTATATAACAAAACCTTTTAATATAAAAATTGTATTAAAAAGGATACAAGTTGTTTTAAATAGAAGTAATCAAAATAAAGAAAATATATTAAAAATTAAAGATTTAATTATTGATTTTGATAATAGAGTACTTAAGAAAAATAATAATATTATTTATTTAACACCAACTGAATTTGATTTACTAAATGTTTTTATTAAAAATAAAAATACCATACTTACAAGAGATATATTATTAGAAAAATTGTGGGATAGCAAAGAAAACTTTGTTGATGAACACACGCTAACACTTAATATTAGTAGATTACGTTCAAAATTGGATGATGAAAATAGTAGATACATAAAAACAATTTATGGTGTAGGATATAAGTTTTCAGAGGAGTAGAATATGTGGCAAGTGATTGGGTTGATTATTTCTATAATATTAATTTATTTATTTTTTAGATATAAGTATTTAAAGTTTTCAAATAAAATAGTAACAAGTATTGATAATTTTATAAATGAAAAATATGAAGAAGATAATATAAATAAAGAAACATTAGATTCGAAAATAGAATCAAAATTATATAAGCTTAGTGAAGTAGTAAAAGGAAAAAATGAGAAAACTAATAAAGCAAAAGTAGAAATAGAGCAAATGGTATCAGACATTACTCATCAAGTAAAAACTCCTATTTCAAACATTAGAATGTATAGTGATACAATTATTAATAATAATTTATCAAAAGAACAAGAAAATGAGTTTTTAAATATAATATCAAATCAAGTAGACAAACTAGAATTTTTGATGGATTCTTTAACAAAAATGTCAAGGCTTGAAACTAATATGATTGTTTTAAATAAAGAAAGCTCTAAATTTATGGATTGCATAGAAAAAGCAAAAGAGCAGGTTAAACCATTAGCAGAAAGTAAAAATATAGAAATTAGAATAACAGGTGAAAATTGTATTGTTCAATATGATAAGAAATGGACTTTAGAGGCAATCTGTAATTTGCTTGAAAATGCAATAAAGTATACTAATAAAAATGGAAAAATTATTATTAATTTAGAAAAGTTAGAAACTTTTTTAAAAATAGATATTATAGATAATGGAATTGGTATTGATGAAGAAAATATAAATAACATTTTCAAAAGATTTTTTAGAGAAAGAAAAGTTAATAATATTGAAGGTGTTGGAATTGGATTATATCTGAGTAAAAATATCATAGAAAGTCAAAATGGATATATAAAAGTAAAATCAAAAGTTGATGAAGGTAGTACTTTTTCAGTATTTTTACCACTATAAAAGACTGATGTTTAAACATCAGTCTTTTATAAGTGAAGGCAATTATTCTAGAAGAATTTTTGCATATTGAAGTTTGAATAATTAAAATTTAACAACTTCAGTAATTGTTTCAAAACTGAAACAATCTTTTTTTCAACTGAAACTTTTTTGAAATAATAGTATGATAATATTTACTTATGGAAGAGAGGTAATGAAAATGGAAAGTATTTTAAAAGTAAAAGATTTAAAAAAATATTATGGTAGTGATGAGGTTTTAGTAAAAGCTTTAGATGGAGTTTCTTTAGAAATAAATAGAGGAGAATTTGTAGCAATAGTTGGAACTTCTGGAAGTGGTAAATCAACACTACTTAATATGATTGGTGGCTTAGATAATCCAACTTATGGAAAAATAGAAATAGATGGAAATGAAATTTCTAAAATGTCAGATGAAGAACTAACAATATTTAGAAGAAGGCAGATAGGATTTATATTTCAAAATTATAATTTAGTTCCAATGCTAAATGTATATGAAAATATTGTACTTCCAATTCAGTTAGATGGAAATAGAATAGATAAAGATTTCATAAATGAAATTATTAATTTATTAGGAATAACATCAAAAGTTAAAACTATGCCTAATAAATTATCTGGTGGACAGCAACAAAGAGTTGCCATAGCAAGAGCTATATCAACTAAACCATCTATTATTTTAGCAGATGAACCAACTGGAAATCTTGATACAAAAACATCATTAGAAGTAATAGGACTTTTAAAAAATACTAGCAAAGCCTTTAATCAAACAATAGTTATGATTACTCATAATGAAGAAATTGCTCAAATGGCAGATAAAATTATAAGAATTGAAGATGGAAAGATTTTTTAGAAGGAGTGAAAAGAAAAATGAATTTATCAAGAAATAACAATAATAAAGTAATTCATAATATTGCAAAAGCATCTCTAAAAGAATCTAAAATCAAAAATATTTTTATGATATTAACTATTAGTTTAGCAATTTGCTTTATTATGGTACTTGGACTTGCATCATTAAATTACAAAACTTATGAACGTGAAATTGTAAAAGGAATGCAAGATTGTATATATTATGATGTAAGTAAAGATCA
>CANEHB010000038.1 GCA_947427205.1 uncultured Clostridium sp. | reverse complement strand
ATCTCAATAGTAATATTAGTAAACATTATAGTAATTCAAATTAGAAAAAGAAAAAGTAAAAAAGAAAATAAGTAATTAAAACATTAAGAATTAAAATATTAAGAAAATAAAGTATTTAATACAAGCCGATAATTATACTTCAAATCTAATTACCTAACAAGCTAGATTATAATATTCATATTATAATCTAGCTTGTTCATTAATATTATAAAAAAATAAAAAGTATAGAATTTTTTAAGTTCTATACTCTTTTATTATTTACTATTAAAGTATAATTTATTGCAAGATAAATCTAATTCATCATTCATGAAATACCATAATCACCAGTACCTACTTTTACTTGTTTAAATAGTTCTTGTATATTTTTTTAGTTTTGTGTATCCCATATTTTTATAATATTATATAAGACAAATGTCAAGAATTCAATGCTTATCTTGAAATAAATAATAATAGTATTGATTTTTTATTAATGGCTAGAATATAATCAAATAAGAAATTTAAATAAAAATTTTAAGGAGGTTACAATGAAAAGAGTAGCAATTATGTTAGGAGAAGGTTTTGAAGAAATAGAGGCATTAACAACAGCGGATGTTTTAAGAAGAGCAAAAATAGAATGTGATTTAGTAAGTGTTAAAGAAGAATATGTAAAAGGAGCGCATGATATAATAATAAAATCTGATAAGATAGTTGGAAATGATTTAAAAGATTATGACATGATAGTTTGTCCAGGAGGTATGCCAGGTGCAGAAAATCTTGCAAAATGTAGTATATTAATAGATGTAATTAAGGAATTCAATAATATGGATAATAAATATATATCAGCCATTTGTGCATCTCCAGCTGTAGTTTTATCAGAAGCAGGAATAACAAAAGATAGATATATTACATCATATCCAGGAGAAGAATTTGAAGGAATTTTAGAAGATTCAAATTATGTTGAAGAATTAGTAGTTGTTGATGGAAATTTAATTACAAGTCGTGGTCCTGCGACAACATTACTATTTGCATATAAATTAGTTGATATTTTAGGTGGAAATAGTGAAAGTTTAAAAAAAGGAATGTTATGGAATATGCTTGAGGAAGAAAAAGAATAGATTATTTATAAAAAATGCTAAATGCCTTGCAAACCTAATAAAATCGTAGTATAATTATCAACTAGAGAAAAATAATACAAGATAAAGGAGAGAGAGTATTATGATAGGAAAAAGAAAAATAGTATTAGTTGGAACAGGATTTGTTGGTATGAGTATGGCGTATGCTATAGTAAGTCAAGGTGCGTCAAGTGGTGTTAATGAACTAGTTTTAATTGATGTTATGAAAGAAAAGGCAATAGGTGAAGCTATGGATTTAGCACATGGTCTACCTTGTTCATCAAGTCACATGAAAATAAAAGCAGGTGATTATGATGAATGTGAAGATGCTGATATAGTAGTTATAACAGCTGGATTAAATCAAAAACCAGGTCAAACAAGACTAGAATTATCAGAAGCTAATGCAAAAATAATGAAAGATATTACAATTCAAGTTGTAAATAGTGGATTTAAAGGAATTTTCTTAATTGCATCAAATCCAGTAGATATAATGACAAAAGTTGTTCAAGAAGTTTCTAAATTTCCAACAGGAAGAGTGATAGGTTCTGGAACAGCATTAGATACATCAAGATTAAGATATATGGTAGGAAAATATTTAAATATTTCTGATAAAAATGTTCATGCATATATAATGGGAGAACATGGGGATTCTTCATTTGTTCCTTGGGAGCATGCATATGTAGGTTGTAAAAAAATAACTGATATTCTAAAAGATGCAGGTAAAGACTTATCAGATCTTGATAAAATATATGTCGATGTTAGAGATTCAGCATATGAAATAATTAACAGAAAAAAGGCTACTTACTATGGGATTGGTTTAGGATTAGCTAGAATTGTAAGAAATATAATGAATGATACAAATCAGATATTAACTGTATCTGCATATTTAAATGGAGAATATGGACATAAAGATATTTATGTAGGTGTCCCAGCTATAATCAATAGTAATGGAGCAAGAGAATTATTAGAACTTAAGCTTGATAAAGAAAATCAAGCTAAGTTAGATAATAGTTGTAAAATTTTATCTGAAAATATGGAAAACATTAGAAAAGCTTTAAATACATAGAGAAATGTGTTATAATAATGCTATCATATATTTAGGAGGTAGCATTATGGTAGAGGTTAAGGTTCGGTATTTAACAGACGATATTGCCGATTACGAAACTTTTATGGCAATGCATGAGAAGTTTTCTTATGTGCATGAGGATGGGACTGAATTTACACGTAATCCTGTAGTTAATGATTACGAGAAATTCAAAATTTGCACACAGAATGAGGAGCTTTTTATTGCAACACTTGGGGATGAAGTAATTGGATATGCAATTGCGTGTGGCTATACAGACGGGGTCTGTAAGATTAAAGAAATCTATGTGAAGCCGGAAGTCAGAAGGAGAGGGCTGGGGAAAAAGTTTGTAGAGCAAATTGAGAAAGTCGCTCAAAACGAAGGATTCCGAAAAATTCAGCTTAATTCTGTAAGCATGGCAACAGACAATTTCTGGAGTTATTGCAACTTTAGACCATTGAACAATAGTGCCTTATATGAGTTCTATTTTTTATAATGCGCAGGAAAAGTGGCTGTCCCAGTTCAGTATGGGGACAGCCACTTAATTTATAGAAAATTTTGTATGATTCTATGTATAAATCCTTGTGCGATTTTGAAAAATATATTTATTTAGATATATCATCTGTAGTAGATGTTTTTAGCTCTATATAACGATTTTTATCTACTTTTTTGTTTAATTTATCATAAAGCTCAGATATTTCTGCATATTTTTTTAATCTAGCAATTTCTTCTTCTCTTACTCTTTTAGCTAGATCGAGTGTACTAATTTTTTGACCATCTTCTCTAAGAATAGTAGGTTTTGAAAGTTTAGAACGTTGTTCTTTAGTTGCATAAGGTAGTTTGTCAAAAAAAGTATCAAGTTCTGATAGCATAAACCTATCTTCAATTTCACAAGCTTTTGAAAATCCACTTGAGTCTATAACTTCAGATAATTTATCTTGAGCGTGTTTTAAAGTTTCAGAAGAAGGCTCTAATGGTTTATAGTCTACGTCATGTGTAAATAAACTTTTTAAATTCCTTTTATATGTATGATATAATTCATAATCTTCTCCAGAAATTTTTGATTTCATATTTTGCCCAAATTCTGGATAAACTTCACTAATATTAGAAAAAAGTTCTTTTCTTGAATAAACTTGAAAATCTAGTTTACGACTTGCTTTTATATTTTTTTTAAAATTTATATCAAAAAATTTATGGTTTTCTTCAAATATTCTCTCATGTTCAGCATGAGATTTTCCAGAGATACTATATAAAACAGGTGGTCTTACCATTAAACAATTGTCTGCTAATCTTGCTACTGATAACATATCGTGATAATTTAATAATAAAGATTGTTTAATACTAATATTACTTTTTATATTTGTATAAGATGGTTGTTCATATATAAAATGATTATGAATTTCTTTTTTATTGTCCATAATTTTTACCTCCAAAATAGAAGTATAGACCTGTTTAGTGAATTTGTCAATATTAAAATAGTAAATTAATCATACCTAAGATAAATCCAATTAATGCTCCTAAATTTACTAAAGCATTTAGTTCTTTTTTCATAATGAATAAAATAAGTTTTTCTAGTTCTAAAATATCCATTGAATTAATTTTTTGCTTAACTATAGTAGAAATATCTATAAATTTTATAATATCTGGTAATTTTTCTATAATAAATGTTTCATAAATATTTATTAGAATATTTATAATATCAATATTAGAAGTATTAATTTTAGTAGTAATATCAGCTACACTAGAATTAGTTATTTTATTTACTTCTGATATTATAATTTTATTTATTAAATTTTTACCGTTTAAATTAATATATTCATTTATTTTAATACTAGCAGTTTCAGAAATTGATGATACTATAGCTTTTCCACCTAAAAGTCCAAGAACGGAGCCTTTTAATCTTTCTTTTGCAGCAATTACAATTTGATCTGCTACTACATTTCCTAAATTAGAATTTTTTACGGTTTCAAAAATACTATAAGTTAGGTTATTTTCTATAATTTCTATTGCTTGATTATAATTATTTTCATTTATATATGAAGAAATAATTTCACAAATTGGAGTGTTGTTTTCAGTAGAAGAATTTAAAAATTTTGTAAGTTTTTCCCTTATTTGTGATTTTATAGAATCTGATAATAAAGTATTTTTTAAAGTTTCTTCTGTTAATAAATTATTACTAATAGAATCTCCAATAGCTTCTGCTAGTCTTTCTTTGTTTTTTGGAATAATTCCTGGAGTAAATGGCAAAGTAAACTTTCCTACTTTTACTGGATTTAGAGGTCTAAACATCATTTTTACAGCAATCCAGTTGGTAATATATCCAATACCTGCGCCTATTAAAGGTCTAATTATAATAGAATAATTCATATAAATTCTCCTTTTAATTATACTATCCTAATTAATATTAATTATTAGATTTTTAAGTATCTTCATTTATATAGTAAAGTTTTGTGTTTTACATATTAGATATCTTCTATTTTTAATTAAATTAATTATATAATCTATAAATAAAAATTGCAAATGATAAATTTACCTATTGAAATTTTAAAATAATATCTGTATAATAGAAATGTATTTTGAATACGGAGATGAATAAGTATGGTTTTATGCAAATATAAGCATAATAGAAAATCGAAGTGGAAAAGTAGGTTAGAAATAACTTATTCATTTAGTATAGATAAAAAGCATTCAAATATAAAAAGAAGGTAGAATTATACTACCTTCTTATTTTTTGCTTTTTAGGGAAAAAGTTTTGCTAGCATTTTCAAAATATAAATAAAAGGGTAGTGTAAAGTAATCTATGAAAAAGTAGATTATGAAAAAATTATCTAAAACTA
>CANEHB010000037.1 GCA_947427205.1 uncultured Clostridium sp. | reverse complement strand
AAATAAAGAAGTAAAAAATAGTTAGCAAATAAATTAGTCATTGAGTTTAGGCATGGGGCACCTCAAAACCCCATGACCTAAAATAATCTCATACTCTTATAGAAACTAGATTTTAATAGAAGTATTAAAGTCTAGTTTCATTTTACTTATAAAAGTATTTAGAATAATAAAAAATACTTTAATAAATAAATTATGAATTTACTAATTTTTATTAAAAAAGTGACTAACTTGTCTTAGGTATTAAGATATTTGAAATAAAACTTGAATAATAATATTGAAATCAAGTAATAAAAATGATAAATTCCTAAATTTATGTACATACGTAGGTAAAACCAAAAAAATACCAAAAAATGTAAAATTATTTTTATATGAAAAATAAAAAATGTGATGTATAGTAGAATAAATTAAAATAGGTAAGAAAGGAGTAAAATAAGATGAGACACGAAAGCTTTGGCGCTGTACACACACACACACACACACATGTTAGTTTAATAGAAGAAAAAAGAGTAGCTTTTAACTACTCTATTTATGCTATAGGCAAAGTAGTAAGAAATAATTTAATAATTAAGTTTATAGATAGAATTTTATTTTGCAAACAAAATAATATCTTTTTAAAGGCTAGTTTTTTAAAATTAGCAATTTTTAGAATATTAAATGAGTTTGTTTGTTAAATAAAGTTCTATTTTTTGTATGAAAATTATAAAAAACTAATAAGTTTTATAATGATTAAGAGGAGTAAAAGTATGAGATTTAATAAAATGAAGCTAATATTGGTAAGTATTATTTTGCTTTCTATAATTATAGCTATAAATATAATTTATGCAAATAAATATCTTACTTCAAAAGAAATTAGTAAGATTAATAATAATTATAACAATTCTATAGAGAATGAAATTAATAAAAACTTTATAGATATTGAAAATGTTAATAGAGATAACAACAATTTTATAGAAAATCAAGACATTAATAAAGAAGGTAATGTTCTTTTAAAAAGTGAAATTGATAACAAAGAGGATAATGTTATTTATGAAGAAAATAGTAATATTGATAAAGGAGTAGAAAATTTATTTATAAATACAACTGAGTTTGAAGAATTTTCAGAAGAAACCTATAAATTAACCTGTTCAGATACATTAGAAAGTGAAAGTAAATATATAACAAAGAGATTATTATTAACAATTAATAATAAAGAAGAATTTGAAACATTTGGAGCAAAATCAGTTGTTTGCTTCGATAAATTGGCAGTTTTAACTTATGAAACAGAAGAAGAAACAGAAAAAGCGTATAAGAATTTTTTAGAAGATAGAAGTATTAATTCGGTAGAAATTGATTCTTTAATAGAGACAAGTAGTATTACAAGATTAGGTAATATTTCTAGTAATGTTGAAAATGGAATTAAAACAGAAATGAACAAAAATAATTCAGTAATAGTTGCAGTTTTAGATTCTGGAATTGATTTATCAAATCCAATATTTGATAATAGAATTTTAGATTCAAAATTAAATTTATCAACATCTGGAGAAAAAGATTCTGTTAAAGATGATAATGGACATGGTACTGCTGTTTCATCAATTATTGTTAAAAATTCTAATGCGTACATTATGCCATTTAAAATAGCAAATAACAATGGAAAAGGAACAGTGCTTAATGTATATTTAGCAATAAAAGAGGCTATTGAAAATAATGTAGATATAATTAATTTATCATTAACAACAACTTCGTCAGAGTTATTAACAGAAGTTATAGAAGAAGCACATACAAAAGGAATTTTAGTAATTGCAGCAGCAGGAAATCAAAGTGCAAATGTAGAGAACTATGCTCCAGCCAATATAGAAAGTGTAATAACAGTTTCTGCAGTAGATAAACATTATAATATAGCAACATATTCAAATTATGGTAAATGTATAGATTATTCAGCAATAGGAGAATACATAGTACCAACATTAAATGCAAATGAAGAAAATATGGCAGGAACATCATTATCAGCAGCATATGTAACAGGTGTAATAGCAAACATAATGGAAGAAAACAAAGACGCAAATATAATGGATAGATTAACAAAATATGTATATGATTTAGGAGAAAAAGGAAAAGATGAATACTATGGTAATGGTGTTGTATCTTTAGAAAAGATAAATAATGTAAATACAGAAAATATAGAAGGATTTGATTTTAAAATTAAACAATCTTTAATAGATGACAGTAGAAATAATTATAAAATAGAGATTTTAACAAATGCAGATGTAACATATACATTTGATGGTGGAACAACATGGCAAAAGGATAATTATATAGATATAAATAGAAGAAACGAATTTTATGATGAACAAGAATATATGAGTAGTGTTAGAAGCTTAGGAATTAAAGATATAGAAGGAAAAACAGTATTTAAGGATTTTCAAGTAATAGATTGTAATAATCCAAAAGCACCAGAAACACACGAATTTGATTTAGCAGCTGAGAGTATACCAACGGTTACAAGCACGAGCGGATCCTCTGTAACTTATGATCCAAATGGTGATTCGAGCAATCAAGATAATTATACTTTTTCGTATAGTATAGGTGATAGTTCTAGTACATCAGCAAATAATTCTAATGTAGCTACAATTACAAAATATAATGCTCACGGAAGTGGTACAACAGCTAGTTTTCCTAATACTGTAAAAGTAAGATATAATGATAAAAATTATACGCTAAGAGTAAAAATAATTGGAGATGGAACAAATAGTACTTTAACTAATAACAATATGACTAACGTGGTAATACCATCAAATGTCATAAGCATTAGTTCAAATGCATTTAAAAATAATACAGGTATAA
Source organism: uncultured Clostridium sp. (assembly GCA_947427205.1). GTDB lineage: Bacteria > Bacillota > Clostridia > TANB77 > CAG-508 > Scatovivens. The sequence goes on along the minus strand of CANEHB010000037.1, from coordinate 2,832 downwards.
AAACTCTTTCATTTTCATCATCTATATGCACAACTATTGGAAATTATGCATTTTATAGTTGTACATCTTTAGCTAATATAAGAAATGCAAATACTAATTATACTTGTACAAATTCAAGCTGTTCTCCAACTAGTTCAACAGCACATAGTGTAAATGACTGTTCTGGAACGATTAGTGATCGTAGATATAGATTTCCTTCAACGATTACTACAATTGGAGATTATGCATTTTATAATTGTTCTTCATTATCTACTCTGAATTTAAATACAGGAGTAACTACTATTGGAACAAATACTTTTAAAGGAAGTACGCAATTAACAACTTTGACTATTAATAGTAATATTTCAAATCATAATAGTGCATTTAAAGAACATACAGGAATACAAACATTAAAAATAGGTTCAAGCTGTACTACTATTTATGCCAGTATGTTTGAAAAGTGTACTAATTTAGCAACAGTAGATATTACAGGAACCAATATAACAACTATAGAAGATTATGCATTTTTAGGTTGTATTAAATTAAATACAAAAAATGCATTTGACTATACTTCTTTTGATGCAAGTTTAACATCAGTAGGAAAGTATGCATTTAGATTTGGTGGAGTAAGTAATACAGGATCTGCAGGAAGGCCAACTGTATCTGTTTCACAAAAAGTAGAACAAGTTGCAAATTATTATCCTAATAGTGGTGGTATAGGTAAAGTTACTATGAATATTTCTGCAACATCAGCTCAAGCAACAGAAGGAAAAGATTACATTGTTATTTTTGATACAACAGGTTCTATGACAGAATCAGAATATCAACCACAAACATTAAAGGATAAAGGTACAAATAAAATGACAGTTGCTAAAAATGCATTGACAACATTTGCTGAAACAGTAATGAATGAAAATTCACAAAATAGAATTGCAATTGTTACTTTTCATGGTAAGTCAGGGTATTGCTATTTAGATTTTAATAATAGCTTAGATACAATAAAAACAAAAATTTCTGCTTTAAATAAGAATTCTTCAGGAGCACCTTTATTTGAAGCTTCAAATAGTGGTACAAACTATCGTAGTGGTATGGTTGCTGCTGCTAAACTTTTACAGTTAAGAGGAGCAGCGAGTTCAACAACTGCTAGTGGTGTTACTTATGGAGCAAGTGGAGGAGCAAATAAAAATACATATGCAGTTTTTATTAGTGATGGAGCGCCTACTGTTGATAAAAATTATATAGAACCAATGGCAAAAGTACTTAAAGGATGTACAGATGGAGTATGGTCTATAGGAATATGTGTTGCAGATTCTAATGAGGATCCTAAATACTTACAATATATTAATACAACACTTAATGGAAAAGATTTATATATAGATTTTCCAGCATTAGACTTAGAAAAGGCTATGTCAGATTTTTTAAAACAGGTAGTTTCAATGTCAATAGCCTCAATATATAGTACTGTGTTAAATAGTGTTATAGATACAAGTAATTGGGATATTCAAGCGAGTTCTTCAACTTATCCATGGTCTAATGGGGTTTCAAGTTCTGGTTCGACAGTATCTGTGAATATTGGGGAAGTTTCTAATAAAGTGCTCTCATATTCATATTATGTAAAATTAAAAAATACATATAAAAATGGTCTTACAACATATGGAACTGTTAATCCAAAAGTAACAAATAATGTTTATGCATCATATAAAATATCAGGCGGAATGTATAATGATCAAAGTGATATAGCTAGAAATACCACAGAACATAACCTTCCATGGTATACAAAAAAATTAACAGTAAATCCAAATGGTGGTTCATATAATTCAAGTACATCTAATACTGAATATTCAAGAAGTTATGATGTGACTTTAAACATTGGAACTCCAACTAGAACAGGATATGTATTTAAAGGATGGACACATTCTGGTGGTGGAAGTATGTCAGGAAATACATATACATTTAAAGATACAGATGGTACCATAACAGCAAGTTGGGAAAAAGCAAAATATACAGTAAAATATAATGGAAATGGGCATACAAGTGGAAGAACAGCTGATAGTCAACATATATATGATGAGTCGAAAAATTTAACAACGAATGGATATGAAAGAAAATATATAGTAACGTATAATCATAATTATTCAGGAAGTACAAATACGAGTAGAACATCAACATATGGATTTTTAGGCTGGTCTAAAACGGCAAGTGGAAGTAAAGCGTATAATGATGAGCAAAGTGTAAAAAATTTAACTTCTACAAATAATGGAACAGTTAACTTATATGCAGTATGGGATCCACAGAGTGTAAATTATACACCAACAAGAACTGGATATACATTTGGTGGATGGTATAAAGAAGCAGCATGTACAAATCAGGTAACACCTGCCAATGATACAACATATACTCCAACAGCCAATATAACACTATATGCAAAATGGACAGCAAATAAATATGCATATACAGTAAATTATTTAGAAAAAGATACAAATAGAGTATTACATACAGCGAAAGTAGATAAAAATAAAACATATGGAACACAAGTATTAGGAACAAGTGAAAAAATAGAAATAGATGGATTTTATTATGAAAGTAGCAATGATATAACAATAACAGAAATAGAAGCAAACAATATAATAAATATCTATTATGAAAAACGTCATGATTTAAATTATATAATAAAATATTTAGAAAAAGATAATGACGAAGATGATTCAAATAATAGAATATTACATGAACCAAAACAAGTAAATAATATGACATTTGAAGATACAGTAAGAGCAGAAGATGAAATAATAGCAATAGACGGATTTTATCATCACAGTAATAGTAGAGAACAGATGTCAATAACAGCAGATATTA
>CANEHB010000036.1 GCA_947427205.1 uncultured Clostridium sp. | reverse complement strand
AAACAGTTGATAGCTTAATGAAATTAGAGTTACCAGCAGGTGTTGATATAGAAATCAAATTATAATAATAAAAAATCAAACCAAGCTAAGATTGAATATTATTAAAAATCAATCCTAGCCAATAGTAGGAGGAAAAAAGAAAGTGAAAACATTAATAGGAAGAAAAGTTGGAATGACTCAAATATTTGACGAAAAAGGATTAGTTATTCCAGTAACAGTTATAGAAGCTGGACCATGTTCAGTAGTTCAAATAAAAACAGTTGAAACTGATGGATATGATGCAGTTCAATTAGGTTTTGGAGAAGTTAAAGAATACAAAGTTAACAAACCAGAACAAGGACATTTCAAAAAAGCATCTGTAAAACCTTTAAAACATTTAAGAGAATTTAGAGCATGTTCAGAATGCTTAGCAAATGTTAAAGTTGGAGATGAAATAAAAGTAGATACTTTCTCAGTAGGAGATAAAGTAGATATTCAAGGAATAACAAAAGGAAAAGGTTTCCAAGGTGTTATTAAACGTCATGGACAATCAAGAGGACCTATGGGACATGGTTCTATGTATCATAGAAGACCAGGATCAATGGGACCTTGTGCAACACCAGGTAGAGTATTTAAAGGAAAGAAACTTCCAGGACATATGGGTGTTGATAAAGTTACTGTACAAAATTTAGAGATTGTAAAAGTAGATTTAGATAAAAATGCTATATTAATAAAAGGTTCAGTACCTGGAAATAAAGGTAGCATATTAAAAATAAAAAATGCAGTTAAAGCATCTAAATAAGAGGAAGGAGGAAGATTAAATGCCTAGTATAGATGTATATAATGTAGAAGGAAAAAAGGTTAAAACAGTAGATTTAAAAGAAGAAATCTTCGGAATAGAGCCAAATGAAGCTGTAGTGCATAGTGTTTTAGTTAATTATTTAGCTAATCAAAGACAAGGAACACAAAGTACAAAAACAAGAGCTGAAGTAAGAGGCGGTGGAAGAAAACCTTGGAGACAAAAAGGAACAGGTAGAGCAAGACAAGGTTCTATAAGAGCTCCACAATGGATCAAAGGTGGTATCGCTTTAGGACCAAAACCAAGATCTTATAAATATAGAGTTAATAGAAAAGAAAGACAATTAGCAATTAAATCTTTATTAAGTTCTAAAGTATTAGAAAATAATTTAGTAGTTGTTGATAAATTTGATTTCAAAGAAATTAAAACAAAACAAATGGCAAATGCTATGAAAAACTTAAAGGTTGAAGAAAAAGCTTTAATAGTATTACCAGCAAGCAATGAAGTAGTTCAAAAATCAGCTAGAAATTTAGCAAATGTTGGAACAAGTTCTGTAAATACAATAAATGTATATGATTTATTAAAATACAAGAAATTAGTTTTAACAGTAGATACAATAAAAAAATTAGAGGAGGTGTATGCTTAAGATGGTAGCAGAAGATATTATATTAGCACCAGTAGTTACTGAAAAAAGTAGTACTGATATGCAAGAAGGTAAATACACTTTCAAAGTTGCAAAAAAAGCAACAAAAGTTGAAATAAAAAATGCTGTTGAAAAATTATTTGAAGTAAAAGTATTAAAAGTAAATACAATGACAGTAAAAGGAAAAGAAAAAAGAGTAGGAGTACACCAAGGTAGAACTTCAGATTGGAAAAAAGCTATAGTTACTATAGACACAAACATATCTGATATGAAATATCTAGGAAAAGGTGGAAAAGAAGTTAAAATAAGCAAAAAATATAAAGATTCAATTGATGAATTTATAGGTGCTTAATTATAGTAAAATTAATCTAGCGTCGATAATCATTATTAAAAATTAAATTTACATACAGTTCGTATGCTCATCAAATTTTTAATTCGACTGTATAGATATATTTGTTTTTATAATTAATCACATAAATTAAAAATTATCGGGAAATAACCCGGAAAACAAATTAAAAAAGGAGAGAATCAAAAATGGGAATTAAACATTTTAAACCATACACACCATCAAGAAGAAATATGACAACATCAACATATGAAGAAATTACTAAAAAAACTCCAGAAAAATCTCTACTTGCTACAAAAAAGAAAAATGCAGGTAGAAATTCTTATGGAAGAATAACAGTAAGACATCAAGGTGGTGGAAACAGACAAAAATATAGAATAATTGATTTTAAAAGATTAAAAGATAATGAAGTTGCAACAGTTATAGGTATCGAATATGATCCAAACAGAAGTGCAAATATAGCTTTAATTGAATATGAAGATGGAACAAAAAGTTACATCTTAGCTCCACAAGGATTAACTGATGGAGATAAAGTAGTTTCAGGAGAAAATGTAGATATAAAACCAGGAAATGCAATGCCAATATCAAATATACCTGTTGGTACATTAATTCATAATATAGAATTAAATCCAGGTCAAGGTGGAAAATTAGTTAGATCAGCTGGGCAAGAAGCTCAATTGATGGCTAAAGAAGGAGCTTATGCTCACGTAAGACTACCATCTGGAGAAATGAGATTAATATCAATAAGATGTAGAGCTACAATAGGAACTATTGGAAATAGCGATCATGAAAATATCAAATTAGGTAAAGCTGGTAGAAAAAGACATATGGGTATTAGACCTACAGTTAGAGGATCTGTTATGAACCCTAATGATCACCCTCATGGTGGTGGTGAAGGTAGAGCACCAGTTGGACATAGTGGACCTATGACACCTTGGGGTAAACCAGCACTTGGATATAAAACAAGAAATAAAAATAAACAATCAAATAAATTTATTGTTAAGAGAAGAAAATAAGATGACTGCTTAAATTAAGCAAATATCTTAATCGAAGGAATAAAAAGCTTTAATATTTCATTATTTTAAAATTTTCAAAGAAAATTTTAAAATAATGTCTTGAGCGAAGCAAAAGAAAGGAGAAAAACATGTCAAGATCAAGTAAGAAAAAACCATATGTAGCAGAAAAACTTATCAAAAGAGTTGAAGCTATGAATGAAACAGGAAAAAAAGAAGTTTTAAAAACATGGTCAAGAGCATCTACAATATATCCACAAATGGTAGGACATACAATAGCTGTTCATGATGGTAGAAAACATGTTCCTGTATATATTTCAGAAGAAATGATCGGTCATAAATTAGGAGAATTTGCTCCTACAAGAACATTTAAAGGACACGCAGGAGATAAAACAACAAAAAAATAAATTTTAAATAAAAGTAAAAATATGTTTTTCTTGTTGTCGCAACTTCGAGAACTTTCGTAAGAAAATCATTGAATTGCGGTACGAGCAAAGCGAGTAGAGGAGGATATAACAGTGGAAGAGAAAACTCAAGTTCTTGAGGCTAGAGCAACTCTAAGTTATGCTAGAATAGCACCTAGAAAGGTAAAAATCGTAGCAGACTTAATGAGAGGTAAAAGTGTAGAAGAAGCACAAAGAATAGCAAAATTCGCACCAAAAGCTTCAAGTGATATATTAGAAAAATTATTAAATTCAGCTATTGCAAATGCTGAAAATAATCATTTCATGAATAGAGCTAACCTTTATGTTGCAGAAATATATGCAAATCAAGGTCCAACACTAAAAAGAATAAGACCAGCTGCAAAAGGTTCAGCAGTAAGAATTAGAAAAAGAACAAGTCATATAACAATAGTTTTAAGAGAGAGTAAATAAAAGAAAGGAGGATATTTACGATGGGACAAAAAGTTCATCCAAATGGAATAAGAGTAGGTGTTATTAGAGAATGGAGTTCAAAATGGTATGCAGACTCTAAAAACTTTAGTGATTACTTAGTTGAAGACCATAAAATTCGTGAATATGTGAAAAAGAAACTATTTATTAGTGGAATTTCAAAAATAGAAATCGAAAGAACTGCTAAATTCGTAAAAGTTAATGTTTATACAGCTAAACCAGGTTTAGTTATAGGAAAAGGTGGAAACCTTTCTGAAGCATTAAAAGCAGAACTTGAAAAAATGATAAAAAAAGAAGTAAACTTAAATATAGTTGAGGTTAAAAATGTTGATACAGATGCACAATTAGTTGCTGAAAGTATTGCAAATCAATTAGAAAGAAGAATTTCATTCAGAAGAGCAATGAAACAATCAATGCAAAAAGCTATGAAAGCTGGAGCATTAGGAATAAAAACAGCTGTATCTGGAAGATTAGGTGGAGCTGATATGGCAAGAACAGAATTTTATAAAGAAGGTACAATACCACTTCAAACTTTAAGAGCTGATATAGATTATGGATTCTATGAAGCAGATACTACTTATGGAAAAATAGGTGTAAAAGTTTGGATTTATAAAGGTGAAGTTCTTCCAGCTAAAAAAGAAGCAAAAGGAGGTAACGACTAATGCCATTATTACCAAAAAGAACAAAATATAGAAAAATGCAAAAAGGTAGAAATAGAGGAAAAGCAACAAGAGGAAATGTAGTTAATGAAGGAGAATATGGATTACAAGCTACAACAGCTGGATGGATTAAATCTAATCAAATAGAAGCTGCCAGAGTTGCATTAACACGTTATATAAAAAGAGGTGGAAAAGTTTGGATTAAAATATTTCCAGACAAACCAGTAACTAAAAAACCAGCTGAGACTCGTATGGGTAAAGGTAAAGGAGCTCCAGAATATTGGGTAGCTGTTGTAAAACCAGGAAGAGTTATGTTTGAAATTGAAGGTGTATCAGAAGATATTGCAAGAGAAGCTTTAAGACTTGCTGCTCAAAAATTACCTGTTCAAACAAAATTTGTAAAAAGAGAAAATGAAGTAGGCGGTGATGAATAGATGAAGAATAGTAAATTAAAAGAAATGTCTTCACCTGAGCTAGAAAAAGAGCTAAGTGAATTAAAATCAGAATTGTTTAAATTAAGATTCAGCCTAGCTACAAACGGATTAGATAATCCACTTAAAGTAAGAGAAGTTAGAAAAAATATAGCTAGAATCAAAACAATTTTAAGAGAAAGAGAATTAAAAAATAATCAATAATTAAATTAAGAAAGGAGAAAAATCCTAATGGAGGAAAGAAATCTTCGTAAAACAATGATAGGTACAGTTGTATCTGATAAAATGGATAAAACAGTTGTAGTAGCAGTAGAAACAAGTGTTGCACATCCAATTTATAATAAAACTGTAAAAAGAACATATAAATTAAAAGCTCACGATGAAGAAAATATTTGTGGTGCTGGAGATAAAGTAAAAGTTATGGAAACAAGACCTTTATCAAGAGATAAAAGATATAGAGTAGTTGAAATCGTTGAGAAAGCAGTAAAAAAATAAAATTTAAAATATCTGCCAAAATTATTTTAAGCAGATAAATTAAAAAAGGAGGAACTAAATAAATGGTACAGCAACAAACTAGATTAAAAGTAGCTGATAACACTGGTGCAAAAGAAATTATGTGTATTAGATGTTTAGGCGGTTCACATAGAAAATATGCTGAAATAGGAGATATAATAATGGCTTCTGTTAAAACAGCTACACCAGGTGGCGTTGTTAAAAAAGGAGAAGTTGTAAAAGCTGTAGTAGTAAGAACAAGAAAAGGTGTTAGAAGAGCTGATGGTTCTTATTTAAAATTTGATGAAAATGCAGCAGTTATAATTCGTGATGACGGAACACCAAAGGGAACACGTATATTTGGTCCAGTAGCTAGAGAATTAAGAGATAAAGATTATCTAAAAATCTTATCTTTAGCACCAGAAGTTCTATAAAATGTTAATGAGATTAAACTTTGTTTAATCGAATGTTACAGTCTGTTAATGCAAAATTTTGAAAAAGTTTTGCTCTATAAACAAAAAACAGATTTAAATAGAATTAAATAGTTACAGATTAAAGAGGTAAAATTTTCTTTCGAAAATTTTGAAAAACTAGAAATCAAAAATAGTTACAAATTTAAGATAATTGTTAAAGATGAAAATATAAAATCTCGAGATAAAGGGGTGAAAGAATAATAATGAAAATCAAAAAAGGTGATACTGTTAAAGTTTTATCAGGAAATGATAAAGGAAAGACAGGAGAAGTTTTAGAAGTAATACCAAAAACAAATAAAATTGTTGTAAAAGGTGTTAATGTAAGAAAAAAACATATCAAACCTAGAAAACAAGGTGAAGAAGGTGGAATAGTATCAGTTGAATGTGCTATACATAGTGCTAAAGTTAATGTAGTATGTTCAAAATGTGGTAAAGCTACAAGAATCGGATATGTAGAAGAAAAAGGTGAAAAAGTTCGTGTTTGTAAAAAATGCGGTGCAAAAATAAAATAAAAAAATGGAAGGAGGACTTAAAGTAAATGGAAACACTTAGAGAACAATATGAAAAAGAAGTAATTCCAGCATTAATGAAAAAATTTAATTATACTTCAGTAATGCAAGTTCCTAAATTAGAAAAGATAGTTATAAATATAGGATTAGGAGAAACAAAAGATAATCCTAAAGCTTTAGATAACGCTATAAATGATTTAAGTATTATTACTGGTCAAAAACCAATAATAACAAAAGCTAAAAAATCAATAGCTGCATTCAAATTAAGAGAGGGTGCAAAAATAGGATGTAAAGTTACATTAAGAGCAGGAAAAATGTATGATTTTGCTCAAAAATTATTTAATGTAGCTCTTCCAAGAGTTAGAGATTTTAGAGGTGTATCAGCAAATTCTTTTGATGGTAGAGGAAATTACTCAATGGGTATAAAAGAACAATTAATATTCCCAGAAATCGAATATGATAAAGTAGATAAATTAAGAGGTATGGACATTATATTTGTTACAACAGCTAAATCTGATGAAGAAGCTAAAGAATTATTAACTTTATTAGGAATGCCATTTAGAAATTAAGTTAGCTGTTCGAGCAAAGCGAGATACAGATAACTTATGCAACGAATGAGATGAGTTGTAAACAGTGAAATAGCTGTTCGAGCAAAGCGAGATACAGATAACTTA
>CANEHB010000035.1 GCA_947427205.1 uncultured Clostridium sp. | reverse complement strand
TATGGCTTAATGAATATACACAAGCAAAAATTGATAAAACACCAAATAATGCATGGGGATTATTAACACCTCATTCTTATATAGCATACGTATGGCCAAATTATGGAAATCCAATATATTATGCTGAAGAAAATTATGATTACTTTAATGAATTATTTAGTGTTAATGGTAAAACACTAGATGACTATGGTATAACAAGAGGAACATTAAATTATAGATTAAATAAATTATGGATGAACTTTAGAAATAAATTTGGAACAGGATGCGTTTGTGGTGGTATATCAAAATCAGGTCACTGTATTCGTGGTGTACATGGAATAGCATCAGCAGTTATTGGTCAACCAGGTCACGCAGCATTATTATATTATACACAAGATTCAAATGGTAAAGGTTATTGGGGAATTGACAATGACGTAAGTGGTTGGACATTATCTGAAAAAGGTGAGAGAATGCCTTTAGGTTGGGGTAATGCAAGCTATAGTAGAGGATACTCAGTAGTATATATAGCATTAGCTCAAGAAGCAATGAATGATCAAGAAAATTTAGAAGAATGTCAAAAGATAATGATGCAAGCAAAAGTATATGCAGATGATCCAGTAAAACAAGAAGAAATTTATAGAGAAGCTTTAAGAGTTCAACCTATTAATATAGATGCTTGGTATGGACTATATAATGCATATTGTGCAAATCCAGAAAAAACTGAAGACGATTTTTATGATTTAGCAGAAGAAATGGCAGAAGCTTTAAAATATTTTCCATTACCAATGTATCACTTAACAAATTTAATTAAACCTAAAATGGTAAGTGTAGGAAATTCTTATAGATTTACACTTTTACAAACAAGAATATTAAATGAAGCAAAAGCTACTCCTAATAATACAGCAGATAGTTATACAGTATATCAACCATCTCTTACAAGATTAGAAGCTAATCATATACTTGGAACATTAGATACATCAATTGCAAGTTTCTCTTTTGATGGAGAAGATGCAAATAAGATCGTATTAGCCAGCCGTTTTGATGGAAATGGAGTTCGTTGGGACTATTGTATAGATGGAAATCCAACAGGAGGATTAGAACATTGGAATGAAGTTTCATTTGATGGAAGTGAAGAACATAAATGGTTATTAACACCAGAAGAGATTGCATCTATTACAGCAGAAAATGATATATATATTCATATTGTTGGTGTAAATTATAGTGAAGAAAATTTATATAAAATAGATATTCAAGAATCAGCAGGATTACCAAGTACTCTATATGCAAATGATTGGGAAAATAAACTGATTGCAGCAACACCTACAATGATGTGGAAATTAAATGATAATGATCCTTGGACTTTATATAGTCAAGCAGAACCAGATTTATCAGGAGATAAATCAGTAACAGTTAAAGTTGCAGCAACAGGCACTTATTTAGAGAGTAAAACAGAAAGTACGTTTAACTTTACAACAAATACAGATCCAGATACAAGAAAGTATATATCAGTTGATCATATAGGATTACATGCTTTTTCAACAGAAGCAGCTAGTCAAGGAAGACACGCAATTAATGCAATTGATGCGAACTTAAATACAAGTTGGCACTCAAATTGGAATGGAAATGATCCAGATAAATTTATAGTATTTAAATTTGATGAAGTTAAAAACTTAACAGCATTAGAATATTTCCCTGCTCCAGGTGGAAATGGAAAAATTTTAAGTGCACAAATATTAGTAAGTCTTGATGGAGAAGAATGGACAGAAGTAGTATCAGGAACAAATTGGACTTATGCAAATACAAATGATGTTTCAACAAAAGTTGTTGATTTTGATCCAGTTAAAGCATTATATGTTAAAGTTGTAGGAAAACAAACACAAAATAGCTTTATTACAGCAAAAATGTTTAATTTATATGAGAATACTACTATAAGAATTGTAGGAACATTCTCTTTTGATGGAGAAAATGGTAAAAAGATAATTTTAGATAATGATTTTAAAGGGCAAAGCTGGCAATATAGCTTAGATGCAGGAACAACTTGGAAAGATGGAAAAGGAGACGAACATTTATTAACAGATGAAGAATTAGAACAAATTAATGTAGATAATAAAATTAAAATGCGTTTTGATGGAAATACAACAGAATATACAATAAACATTAAAAAAATGGATACTCCTACAATTACACCTTACGCAAATGATTGGGAAAACAGATTAATAGGAGTACCAAATATAGAAACTTTTGAATGGAAAATTGAAGGAGATGGATCTTGGAAATCTTTTTCAGATGAAGAACCAGTTGTAGAAGGAAATAAAAAACTTTTAGTTAGAGCAAAGGCAACAGGTATTTATACAGCAAGTGATAATATAGAATATCAATTTACAGAGGATGCAAATACAGCAAAAGAAACATATATACCAATATCACATTTATCAATGCATGCATATTCAAGTCAGTCAATAGATAGTAGTAGACCATTTTATGCACAAAATGCAATAGATGGAAATCGTAATACAATATGGCATACAGATTTTAGATATTCAATATCAGGTACGAGAGCATTTATTACGATAAAACTTGATAGTAGTAAATATTTATCTGCATTAGAATATGTACAAAAGAAATATAGAGAAGATGATCCTTCATATATTAGAAATGCATATATATATATAAGTGAAAATGGTGAAGATTGGATAGAAGCAGGAAGATTAGAGAATGCTGAACAAAATGAAGAGTTTAAGAAAATTATATTTGACGAAAGTATATCAGGACAATATATAAAAATAGAAGCAGAAGGTTATGGAATATTTGCTTCACTTGCAATGGTAAATCTATATGAAGATACAACAGTCAGAAAAGCGGGAGCATTCTCATTTGATGGAGAAAATGCTAATAAAATAATATTAGAAGATGATTTTAAAAATTCAGCTTGGGAATATAGTCTAGATAATGGAAATACTTGGAAACGTGGAGAAACAGATATTCATACATTAACATCTGAAGAAGTAGAGCAAATAAATGGAGATGACAAAATAAAATTACGTATTAATAATAATGAATATATTATAAATATCCAAAAATCAAGCAGACCTACAATTACAGCATACTTAAATGATTTAGAAAATAGATTAATTGGTATGGGAAATACAGAAGGATTAGAATGGAAAATTGAAAGAAACACAAGAAGTAATAATGAATGGAAAGATTATTCAGAAGAAGAACCAGTAGTAGAAGGTGATGGAAAACTTTTAATAAGAAAAAAAGCAAGAAATGTGTTTGCAGCAAGTGAAATAGTAGAATTCCAATTTACAGCAGATAATCAAGAGGATACAAGAAAATATATACCAGTATCACAGTTATCGTTAGCAAGTGTTTCAGCAGAAGATAAAGGACAAAATGGAGCTGCAATAAATGCAATTGATGGTAACTATAATACAAGATGGTTAAACTCAGCGGCTGGTACTGATACTGAAAAATATATAGTAATAAAATTTGATACAGCTGTACATTTAAGTGCAATGGATTATGTACCACATAGTGAAAATGGAAAAATACTTTCTGGTAAAATCGAAGGAAGTATGGATGGTGAAAACTTTACAGATATTGCAGAAATAACAGGATGGGCAAATAATCAAAATACAAAAACAATAGACTTTGATGAGTCAGTTAAAGTAAGATATGTGAAGATAACAGGTATTGAAACATCTTATACAGGTGCAAAAAGACATGTTGGTGCTAGAATGTTTAATTTCTATGAAGATTTAACTAAAAGAGATAGAGTAGTTCCAACAGCAGAGGTGCAATATAGTATTGAGACATTAACAAACCATGATATAGTTGCAAAATTAGTAAATCCAAGCACAGAAATAACAGTATTAAACAATAGTGGAAGTACAGAATATACATTTACAGAAAATGGAAGCTTTACATTTGAATTTGAAGATTATGAAGGAAATAAAGGAACAGCAACAGCAAATGTAGATTGGATATGTAAAACATTACCAAATGCAACATTCACATATAACATAACAGATCCAACAAATCAAGATGTAACAGTAACAGTAACATTTGATAGAGAAGGTACAGTTATTACTAATAATGATGGAAATAATACACATACATTTACAGAAAACGGAGAATTTACATTTGAGTTTAGAGGTCCTTATGGAAATGAGGGATCAGCAACAGCGAATGTAGATTGGATATGTAAGACATTACCAAATGCAACATTCACATATGATATAACAGAAACAACAAATATGCCTGTAACAGTAACAATAACATTTGATAGAGAAGGAACAAGGGTTACAAATAATGATGGAAACAACACATATACGTTTGAAGAAAATGGAGAATTCACATTTGAATTTATTGGACCATATGGAAATGCAGGTGTAGCAACAGCAAGAGTAGATTGGATAGATAATACAATTCCAAAAGCTACTGTAAAATATGATATTACAGATAAAACAAATAGAAATGTAGTAGCAACTTTAGAAACAGAAAGTGATGATATTACAATAACAAACAATAATGGAAATAACACTTATACATTTGAAGAAAATGGAACATTTACATTTGAATTTATAAATGAACTTGGAAATAAAGGAACAGCTGTAGCAAAAGTAGACTGGATAGATAAAGTAGTGCCAAATGGTATAATTTCATACAATCTAATTGAAGCAACAAATCAACCAGTAGTAGCAACAGTAAGTTTTGATAAGGAAAATGTAACAATAACTAATAATGGAGGAAGCAATAAATATACATTTACAGAAAACGAAGAATTTATTTTTGAATTTGTAGATGAAGCAGGAAATGAAGGAACAGCTACTGCAAAAGTTACTTGGATAGATAAAACATTACCAGTAGCGACAATAAAATATGATATTGAAGAGTTAACAAATAAGGATGTAACAGCAACAATTGAGTTTGATAGTGAAAATGTTGTAGTAGAAGGTGGAAACACACATTTATTTACAGAAAATGGTGAATATGAATTTAAGTTTACAGGACCTGCTGGAAATAGAGGAGTTGCAATAGCAGAGGTTACATGGATAGATAAAGTAGCACCAGAGCCAACTCTTGTATATAGTACAATAGAGCCAACAAATCAAGATGTAATAGCAGGAGTAGTTTTTGATAAAGAGAATGTAAGAATAACTAACAATGGTGGAAGTGATAAATACACATTTGAGGAAAACGGAGAATTTACATTTGAATACATGGATGAGGCTGGAAATAAAGGATCAGTAAAGGCAATTGTAAATTGTATAGATAAAATAGCACCAACAGCAACAGTTTCATATGATATTACAAATTTAACAAATGGAAAAGTAATTGCAACTTTAGTAGACCAAAGTGAAGAAATAGAAATAACAAATAATAAGGGATTAAGCACATATACTTTTACAAAAAATGGAAGCTTTACATTTGAATTTACAGATAGAGCTGGAAATAGAGGAACGGCTACTGCAAGAGTTACTTGGATAGATAAAGAATTACCAATAGCAACAATTAGCTATAGTACAACAGAAATGACAGATCAAGATGTAATAGCAACAATAACATTTAATAAACAAAATGTAACAGTAGAAGGTGGAAATACACACGTATTTACAGAAAATGGAGAGTATACATTTGAGTTTACAGATGAAGCTGGAAACTTAGGAATGGCGACTGCAACAGTAACTTGGATAAATAAAGAAGTAGAAAATCCAGATGATCCAAAACCACCAGTAAAAAATCCAAGTTTTGAAGTAAATTTAAAATCTTCAAAAGATGTTTTAAATCTAGGAGATATATTTGAAATAAGTTTTGAAATTAATAATTTACAAGATGTAGGAGAAGGTTTAATTGCCATAGGTGGACAATTAGAATTTGATGAAGGACTTATAGAAGTACTAAAAATTACAAGTGAAAATGGATGGAATATGGATGGAAATTCATTTAATGAAGAGAATCTTAAGTTTATAACAGAAACAGGTGAATATTTTAATAAAGATGGAATTGTATATAAAATGCAATTAAAAATAAAAGAAGATATTGAGGTTCCAAAAGATATTTTATTTAAAGTAAAAGAAATTGAAGCTAGTAATGGAGAAGTTGATATTAAAGCAGAAGATGTGCAAATAGAATTACATGTAGAAGAAAAAATAATAGATGAAGCTCAAATAACTTCTGAAGAATATGTGATTGATCAAGAATTTATATCAAGAATATCATTAAATACAACAGTTAATGAATTTAAAGAAAATGTAGAATGCAATAGAGAAATAGTTATTAAAGATAAAGATGGAAATATTTTAGAAGGTGATGATGTTATAGCTACAGGAATGACATTAACAGCAGATACACTACAATTTAAATTAGTAGTAATTGGTGATATTAATGAAGATGGATGTATATCAGTAACAGATATAGCACAATTGAAATTACATTATATTGAACAAGAAATTTTAACAGGAATGAATTTAATGGCATCAGATATAAATGGAGATGGAGAAATAACTATATCAGATTTAGCAGAGCTTAAATTGATATTTATAGATTTATAATAATTTAATAAAAACTCCTTTCAGAGTGATCTGAAGGGAGTTTTTTATAAAAAATAAAAAAGTAAAATACATATATTTAAAATTATGTAATTTTAAATATATGTATTTTGTTTTTATCAAAAATAATTTTATATTTTAAGATTATTTTTCTAAAGCTTTTGTAATTTGTTCCATTGAAATAGGACCTTCTCTTAAAATTTTAAATGTTTCCGAAGTACAATCTACAATTGTACTTTCTTTACCAAAGAATACATTACCTTCCATTATTCCATCTAATGTAGGGCAGTTTTTTTCTATTTCATCTAAGCTAGTACATGTTGAAGCCCCACTTTGATTAGCACTTGTCATAAAAATGGGAGAGCCAGTTTTTATTATTAAATCTTTTAAGGTTTCAGAAGTTGCCATTCTTACACCAATTTCTGGACTATTAACATTAATATATGCAGGGACATTTGGACTTTTTAATAAAATTAAAGTAATAGGTCCAGGCATAAAAGTATAAATTAATTTTTCTATTTTTTCATTTACTATACCAATTGTTTTGATTTGATTTTCGTCTGCACACATAATTGCAAACGATTTAGAAGAAGGTCGATTTTTAACAAGAGCTAGATTATCACGTGCTTTTTCTGAATTTATACGTGCACAAATACCATATACTGTATCAGTTGGAACACAAATTACACCATCATTTTTTAATATATTGGCTAGTTTATCTATTTCATTTTGAGTATATCTTTTCATATTAACTTTAATGGAAAACCCCCAGCTATGCTGGGGGAAATAAAAAACTTATAG
>CANEHB010000034.1 GCA_947427205.1 uncultured Clostridium sp. | reverse complement strand
AGGCCTTATAGGCCTATATGAAAATCCCCCAGTTATACTGGGGGATAATTATAGTTTTATATTACAGGAAATTTTATAATATAAAAGTTTTTCTGATTTTGTATTAATGATCAATATTTTATTATATATTATTTTGAATATATAGAGTAATTACAAATTTCTCCTCTATAATTTAAATTTTTCATTATATATTCTCTAATTTCTGGTGGTTCTTGTAGGAATATATCTTTTTCATCTGTAACTACTAGGAATTCGGTGTTTTTACGAGACAAAATATCTTTTTTTATATTTTCTTTTCCGTTATATCCAAGATTTCCATTAAAAAGTAAATCATATACACCATGACTTTGTTTTAGTTCAATCATTGGAATTGCAGAATCATAAGAAAATATTATTACATCAATTCCTTTTTCATTTTTTTCTTTAATATAATTTTTTATAACAAATTTTTTTTCTATTTCTTCATTACTTAACAAAATCCTATTAAAAGGACTTGAAGAATCTTTTATATAAGAACATTTATTAATATTTTCAAAGTAATTAAATCCAATTCTTATTATTACAGCCATTAGTATTATAGAACATATCCAGATAGCGTTTAAAGCGTATTTTTTATCTCCATATAGCTCGTTAAGTATTAAAACATCTAATAAATAAAAAATAAAAATTAAATGTAAAGGCATTGCAAATAAGAAATGTGCTCCATTCGCAATAGGATAAATAATAATAGATATAAAACAAGTAAAAATAATTAGAAATGTAAGATTTTTAAAAACATCTTTTGTTATAATTGTTTTAAAAATAGTGTTTTTCTTTACAATAATGAAAATATATAAAATTATACTTGTTAAAAATAATACTACTTGATAAATTGAAGCAGAAAAGCTTATATTATTTTGACCAAATTCAAATAATCCACCAAAAGCATAATTTATAAAGTCTGGTAAAACTCCATCAAGATATAATTTTAAAATTATAGTAGCAGATGAAACTACAAAAAGTAATAATTTAGTTAATTGATGCATAAAAAATTTTTTTGATATTTTATGTGTATATAGATCATATATGATTGTAGCGATAATATAATAAATTCCTATATTTTGTTTTGTAAAGAATACTAAAAATGCTATAATTCCTTGATAAATAGGGGAAATACCCTTTATGTATAAGTTAATTCCAAGTAAAACGAAAGCTATTGCAAGTGTATTATAATTGGCTCCTGCTGTTACTATTGAAAATGTTTGTAAAAAAATTAATGATAAATATAAAAAAGATAAATGCTTAGAGATTTTTAAATTTTGTAGTATTTTAAATGTTATAAAATATAAAAGAGAAAAAATTAAAATATTATAAAATCTAAAAGTTATTATTGTACTACCTAATATTTTAAAAAGAATATTTCCTATATAGAAGAAAATAGGAGTTACAATTACATTTGCATCCTTATAAATTAGAAATCCATTTGACATTTTAAAAATATTTTGAAAATTCCAGAGTTCATCAGAAATTTCTAATTCATTAAAAAAAATTAAAAGAATAACTATAAAAAAAATAATAATAGAAATTAGTGATTTCTGAAATAGATTAAGTTTATTTTTCATATTTAATTTATACTAAAATAGCATATCTCCTATAATTGATTTAGTTATTTTTAGCAAAAATATTAATAATATTAAATACTTTTACAACATTTGTGTTTTATAAAGTTTATTATTGTATAGCATGTAAAAATTAATTTTTTAGTTAATTAGTTAATATTATTAATATAAATTTTTTACTAAACAGCAACTATTAAATAAAATTATATATGTAATCGTTAGATGTTTCAAGATTTTTAAAAAAATATATTTACAAAAAAAAAGTTATGTGCTAATATGAAAGTAACTTAATATATACAAATTTTTGTTGATAAAAGTCAAAAAATGGTATATAATATATTTAAGTATGGTAAAAGGAGGATTTTATTATGACAAAGAATGTAATTAAAGTTGTTGTTGTAGCATTAGTTACAGCATTACTAATTATATCATTAGCAACAAGCGTTAGTGCTGAACCTATGAGTTTTGATGATATTACTGAAAAAACAGTTACAAATGGTGCAGCTGATACATCTGGAGCAGCATCAAGTCTTAACAGAATAATTGGTTCTGCTATCACAGTTGTACAAGTAGTTGGTGTAGGTGTAGCTATTATCATGTTAATCGTATTAGCTATAAAATACATATCAGCAGCTCCTGGAGACAAAGCAGATATCAAAAAACATGCTGTTGTTTACGTAGTAGGTGCAGTAGTATTATTTGCAGCTAGTGGTATTTTAGGAATCGTTAAAAACTTTGCTAGCAACGTTACAGCAGATTAATTTAATATGTAAACTTTATAAAAAAGAATACTTTCGAAGTATTCTTTTTTTGTATGCAATTTTAAAACTATATACAAAAATATTACATATCTTTGTTGAATAAATTAGTAATGTTATGTATAAAAAAGTCATAAAACTTATTTACAAAATAAAACTTATAGGTTAATATAGACTATATAATGATATTATTGAAAAATATCGCAAAAAGTGGTATAATTATTTTAATAATGTGGATAATTGGGGAAAAAGGAGGAAAAAACTATGAAAGGTTTAAAAAAAGTATTTGTTATATTAGCAATTTCTCTTTTATTAGTAGCAGCTTTTCAATCTAATATATTTGCATATGATTGGATGTCTGAAGTTAATAATCAAGCTGGCGGAAATGCAGCTACAGAAGGAGCAGGTGCAGTAAATGCAGTTACTAATATTGCAGGTGCAGCATTAACTATAGCAAGACTTGTTTGTGTAGGTGTAGCAATAGTTATGTTAGTAGTACTTGCCATAAAATATATGTCATCAGCACCAGGAGACAGAGCAACTATAAAAAAACATGCAGTTGTATATGTAGTTGGAGCTTTAGTAATGTTTGCATCTAGTGGAATTTTAGGAATAATTCAACAATTCTCAGGAGCAATTAAACCAAATAGTTAATAAAATTATTTGAGTTATAGGAGGAAATAATTATGAGTAAAAATATAAAAAAATGTATTGCAATAATAATGCTAACATTACTATTAAGTGCATTTAGCTATAATGTTGCATTTGCAACTGGGTATAGTGATCAAATGAAAACATTAATAGGTGATGCAGAAAATACATGGAATGATACTACTGGTGCAAGTAAATCTGTTAATAGTATAGTATCAACAGTTATAACAATAGTAAGAATTATTGGTGTTGCAGTTGCTTTAATAATGTTATTAGTAGTAGCTATGAAATATATGTCAGCAGCACCAGGAGAGAAAGCAGAAATTAAAAAGAGTGCAATAGTATATGTAGTAGGTGCAATTGTATTATTTGCAGTTACAGGAATTTTAGGATTAATAAATCAATTTGCTACAGCAGTTAAAGCAGGATAATAAATTCTTATATACATATACAGAAATGGAGAAAATATGAGAGTTAATTGTAAATTTTTAATTAAATTTATAAGTGTTATTTTAATAGTTTTACTTATGTTTAGCTTTTCTACATCAACATATGCTGCAAATGGTTTAATAGATTTTAACGAATTTGAAGAAGGAAATGATAAAACTCCTGAAAATGTAAAAAATATGATAAATACATCTACAGGTACTGTAATAACTATACTTAGAATAGCAGGTGTTGCTATAGCAAGTATAATGCTTTTAGCTATAGCTATGAGATATATGTTCTCTTCAGCAGGAGATAGAGCAGATATTAAAAAACATGCAATTGCTTATGTAGTTGGAGCTATTATACTATTTGGTGTTACAGGAATTTTAGGAATATTAGTAGATATATCTAATTCATTTAATGTTAGCTAAGGATTTTATCTAAAGAAGATAAGAGGTGCATGGAAAATGAAAAAAAGTTTAAAAAGAATAAGCATAATTATTTTAAGTATTTTAATGATATTATCTTTGTTTTCAAATACTTTAGCTGCAGGAGCAAAAGACTTTACAGGTGAAATGAGCGGTGATGGAGTAACAGATGCAAAGAACTCAGCAGTTAGCATTTTATCAAGTGTTTTAGGAGTAATAAGAACAGCAGGTGCAGCTATTGCAGTTATCATATTAATAGTAATTGCATGCAAATATATAATTGCTTCAGCTGGTGATAGAGCAGATATAAAGAAATATGCTGTTAATTATATAATAGGAGCATTAGTTTTATTTGGATCATCAGGAATTTTGTCAATTATAAAAGTTTTTGTAGATTCAGCAGTAGGTGGCTAAAATTTAGTTATGAAGCAAAGTAAGGAGGAATTATGAAAAAAATAGTTTCTTTATTAGTAATATTATTAGTTATAAGTATGATTTTTGAAGTTAATACCGTATATGCAGAAGATCCTGGAGTAACAAGTATAATTGGAAGCATGGATGGAACAAGTACTCCAGTAGAAGCCGGAGGTACAAAAGTTGGTGGAGTTATAAATAATGTTATCGGTTTATTACAAGTTGTAGGTACAGGTCTTTCAATAATAGTTATTACAATATTAGGAATAAAATACATATTAGCAAGTCCTGGTGAGAAAGCTGATATAAAAAAATCAGCTATACCAATAGTAATAGGATGTGTACTTCTATTTGGAGCAGTCAATTTGATGGCAGCAGTAGAAGAATTTTCAACTAATGTGTTAAATAATGGTTAATAAATAAAAACGGATGAGTGGTATAAAATGAGCCAAATGAGGTTTGTTTTAGACCACTTCTATTTTTGGTAATAGATAATTATAATGAGCATAAAATTTTCTAATAAATTCAATTTTAAGAAAAATTTTATGTTTATTTTTTTATTACATTTGTGTTAAAAATATCAAATATTGAATAAAAATGTTGAAAAAAGATGTCTATTTGAGTATAATTAATATAATAGTATAAATAGGCGAATTGGCACAAGGAGGGAGAAAAAATGTTTAGTAGAAATTTTAAAATATTTACAAAAATACTTTTTTGTATTTTGTTAATTTATATGGTGATTGCCAATATAAGTGTAGTTAAGGCGACTGAAGGATCTAGTCTTTTAAAAAATATGGAAGAGCAAGCAAATAGTTTTATAACAAAAGGACAACAAGCTGCAGAAGGAAATATTAATTACGATAATATAGCAAAAGAGTTTAAAGGGTTAGGCCAAATATTAACTATGGTTGGTGCAGGTGTTATGGTAGCCATAACAACATATATGGGAATAAAATACTTAACAGCTGGTCCAGAAGCGCAAGCAAAATTAAAAGTTCAATTAATAGGTGTTGTTGTATCAGGAATGGTTATATTTCGGAGCATATAGCATATGGACAATAGTCATAAAAATTGCATCTGAATTTTAAAGGAGGCGTTTAGATGGGAACATATTATATACCTCGTAATTATAGAGGAGAGTCAAGAATATTATATATTTTTACAGTAAAGTCTTTAATAACAACAGCCATAGGTGCAATGATTGGATCTATATTCTTTTTTGTTTTAAAAAGTATGAATATGACTCCTGTTGGACTTGGTATAATGGCGTTTTTTGCATTGATAGGATTTGCAGTAGGTGCATTTAAAATACCAACAATAGTTGCTATACCTATAACTAAAAAAATTGGTGGAGAGCCAATTGGAGAAATAATTTTAAGATATGCAAAGTTTAGAAAGACCAGAAAGATGTACGTGTACACAAAGGAGGAAAAATAGATGAGTAGCGAGTTAATCCCTTTACTTCAAGCTGGAATATGGATCATACTATTTATTATGATTGGGTTAGTTATACTATATATTTACTTAATGAAACCTAAAAATATAAAAGAAAGAGATGACGATCAAAGAGTAATAGAAGACTCTACAGATGAGAAGAAAAAGCTTGAACAAAATTATGGTAAATTTACAAGTAATTTAACTAGAGAATCTATATTTGAATTCATGGAATTTGAAGAAATAGTTGATAATATGATTGTAAGAAAAAATGGTACACAATACATTATGGTTTTACAATGTAATGGTGTTAATTATGATTTAATGTCAGAACAAGAAAAAATAGCAGTTGAAGAGGGATTTGTTCAATTCTTAAATACATTAAGATTTCCTATTCAGTTATATATTCAAAGTAGAACACTAAATTTAAGAGATATAATAGAAGAATATAAATCAAGAGTTGATAATCTAACAATAGAAATTGATAAATTAGATGCGAAAATTGCTCAAGCTCAAATGTCAGGAAATAAAGCTTTAAAAGAAAAATTAGAGTTTGAGAAAAGAAGAAAAGTAAATATTTTAGAATATGGTGTTAGTATAACAGATTATGTAGAAAAATTAAGCTCTAACAAAAATGTATTACAACAAAGAACATATGTTGTTGTTTCATATTATTCTGCTGAAATTGGTGGTGGACTTGATAGATATTCTAAAGAAGAAATTTATAATATGTGTTTTGCTGAATTATATACAAGATGTCAAAATATAGCTAGTGCATTAGGAACATCACAAATAACAAGTTCTATATTGGATTCAGAAGAATTAGCAGAATTATTGTATATAGCATATAACAGAGATGAAGCAGAATTACTACAATTATCAAAAGCTTTAGATGCACAATATGATTCATTATATAGTACAGGAAAAGATGTATTACAAAAGAAACAAGAAAAATTAGATAAAGAAATTAATATAGCTGCTATTGATATGGCAACAGATAGCATATTAAAAGCAGATAGACAAAAACAAATAGAAGATTTAGAATTTGCAATGAATAAAGAAGAAAAGATTAAACAAAAAGCTAATGAATTATTAGATACATACGAAAATCAACTAGATCCTAGAGTATATCAATTAGCAAAAAAAGAAGTTGAAAATTCAGGAAAACAAGAGCAAGCAAAAGTAAAAGAAACTCCTAAAATAGATGAAGCAAGACAAGCCGCTTCTAGAAAAAAAGTGGTGAAAAGAAGAAGATTAGAAAACTAAAGAAAAAGGGAGGATAAAAAATGTTTGGAAGTAAAAAGGTAGAGCCAACAAATGAGATTGACAGTGTAAAAAAAGAAGAAGAGAGCGTTTTTAAGAAAAACGAAAAGAATATAAAAAGTTTAATTGCTCCCGGAGGAATTGATGCAAGTTATACAAATCATTTAGAAATATCTTCATCAAGAACGAGATACGCAAGAAGTATGATAGTAGCAAATCTACCTAGAATGTGTACTTTCCCAGAATTTTTAAGAGGAATGTATACTTTTGGAGATTTGAATGTATCAGTATTTATAAATCCAGTTAGTGAAGCAACTTCTCAACAAGATTTGAATAGAACTATTAACGAATTGGAATCTGAAAGAATTGTAGCCTTAGATAGAGGAGATATAAATAGAGAGAGAGTTATAGCACAAAAGAGAATGGAAGCTGAAGAGCTTCGTGATGCTATAGCTGCAGGATTTAACAAATTATTTGATTCATCAATTATAGCAACAATATT
>CANEHB010000033.1 GCA_947427205.1 uncultured Clostridium sp. | reverse complement strand
TTGTTTATTATTTTTTCTTCTAATTTTCAATCATAAAAATGAAAAATAAGACATTTTTATTTTCTATTAATATAAATTTCTTTCTTATAAAACAAAAATGCAGAATTCCTAATCTGGAGCGTTTCCTTTCACATACCACCATTTGTTACTTTTGCCTATCCTTGTGAGATATTACTCATGAATCAGTTTCCATACTCTTAATATAACATGAAAATTGTTCAGATTTCTTAAAATGTTCTGCTACATATCTCTAAAATAAACCTTGTTTACAATTAATTCTTCCATTTTTTCCACTGCACTTTTCTGTACTGTTTCTTGTCACCGAAAAATGAAACGTAGATTTCGTTATCAAACCGAATCAATTTAAAGGGTTGCTTCGCACATAGCATCCATTTCTTCACCTCAAACTATGATTTTTGGAATTAAAATTCTCAACCTCTGCTTTCCTATTTCTTAATTCCTGTTCTTTCAAATAGTTCTTTATAGTGTTTAAAATTATTATGATTTATCAACTTCTCGTTTTTTGCAAATAAATTTTCTAGTAGAATATTATATTGATATATATAATGCGTTTTGTTATAGTTTTACAAAAAAAAACACCTAATAATATTATTAGATGTCTTTGGCGGAGATTGAGGGATTTGAACCCTCGCGGCCACTTACGCAACCCTAACGGTTTAGCAAACCGTCCCCTTCAACCACTTGGGTAAATCTCCAAATGCTCTCTTTTATAAAATATATTTAAAAACGGAAGCAAAAAATATTAACTTTGGCTTCCGTTTTTGTGGCGGAGAGGGTGGGATTCGAACCCACGGTAGGCTACAAACCTACGCCAATTTTCAAGACTGGTGCCATAAACCAACTCGACCACCTCTCCATTGGTTGTTTAATTAACAACACATATATATTAGCATATTTCTAACATATTTGTCAACACAAAAATAAATTATTTTGTAAAATACTCAAATTTGTTTTTTTATATATTTATTTTCTATTTTTATTTATATCTATTAATACTTTAATATTAAAAATCTATTTTCTTCTTTATACTCTAGTAGTTTATTAGTTTTCCACTTTTAATTTTTCTTAAATTTTATTACTAATATTTTTTATTATTTACATTTTTTTCATTTTTATTTTACATTTTTATTTTACATTTTTAATATTTTTTACAAGAATAAAATTTTATTTTTCATTTTTTATTCTCTTATTTTTTTATAATTATATTTTTCTATATTATTTTACTATCTTTTATATCTTTTTTTCTAAATCTATAAAATTTTAATAATATTTAACATATATATTTATCCACATCTAAAAAACCTTGATATGTCAAGTTTTTATCTTACCAATTTTTTATTTTATTTTCCACTTTTTGATTATTTTCATATTTTTAATAACTATATATTATCTTTTTTTAATATTTTTGTATTTAAACTTTATATTTTACTATCTTTTTATATTTTTTATTACTATTTTTAAAGAATATTGAAAAATCAATACTTTTGAGTTTGTGGATAAAAAAATAAGAGAAATTTTTTAATTAAAATTTCTCTTAAATCTAAATTTTATCTAATTTTTACGTTTTGCTAAAAAGTTTTTACTTTGTTCAGCTATTTCTAATGCATCTCTTTCTTCTTCTGATAACTGATATTTAGATACTCCATCTTTTATTGGTTTTGCATATATATTTGAAGATTCTGAGCCATATAATCCATTAAATACAACTCCATTATTATCTCTATCAAGTAACGCTACTGCAAAACTCAAATCACTTCCTACGTCTTTAAATGCATTATATCTTACTAATCCTACTTTTTGAATGCATGAAGCTATATCACTATCTAATTTAGTATAATATGCTTTTATTTCATAATTATCTTTCTTTATTTCTTTTACCTCAGCTAAATATGTTTTTAACATTTCATCAAGATTGTTACCATGCCCCAATTTTTTCATAAATCTAATATATTTTATATTCATTCCTACTGTAAGTATTAAATTAATAAGTAATAATACACCTATTACTACATTTGCAATAAATAATACTAATAAAAACTCGTCTGTTTTTATATATTCTAAAAAATTCTCCATATTAATCACACCCTTATTTTATTAATCCTAATATTCTCTCTAAATCATCATTAGAACTGTATTGAATAATTATTTTACCTTTTCTTTCTCCTGCATCTAGTTTAACTTTTGTTCCAAAAAAGTCTTGAAATGTATTTTCTATATCTCTATATATTGGTATGTATTTATCATTTTTCTTATTTGATTTTTTCCTAACTTGCATTTTCTTTTCAGCTTCTCTAACAGAATCCCCTGATTCAATGATATAACAAGCCATTTGATATTGTCTATCTGGATCTTCAATAGACATTAATGATTTACAATGTCCTTCTGTTAGTTTACCCTCTAATGCTAAATTTATTACTCTTTCATCAAGATTTAATATTCTTACAGTATTTGCTATACTACTTCTGCTCTTTCCTAATTTATCAGCAACTTTAGCTTGAGTTAAGTTGTAGTCATCCATTAAAAGCTTTATGCCTCTTGCTTTTTCAATAGGATTTAAATCTTCTCTTTGTATATTTTCTATTAATGATATTTCTTTATTTCTTTGTTCATCATCAGTTCTTATTATTGCTGGTATCTCATCTAATCCAGCTCTTTTTGATGCTCTCCATCTTCTTTCTCCAGCAATAATTTCATAAAAACCATTCTTTTTACTTACTATTATGGGCTGAATTACTCCATATTCTTTTATAGAACTAGCTAAGTCCTCTATTGCTTCATCATCAAAAACTTTTCTTGCTTGTGCTTTATTAGGCTCTATTTCATTGACTTTTAATTTTCTAACAACATCATTACTG
The DNA here is from genome assembly GCA_947427205.1 of uncultured Clostridium sp. GTDB lineage: Bacteria > Bacillota > Clostridia > TANB77 > CAG-508 > Scatovivens. Next base: position 4,733 of record CANEHB010000033.1, on the reverse strand, counting down.
TTTTTTTCTTCCATCTCCATTAATGGAGCACTAAATAATGCATCTAACCCTTTTCCTAAACCTGTTTTTTTTACTGCCATAACTATTCCTCCTTATTTTGTTCTTTTTTACGTGCTTCATCATTTTTTAGAATTTCTCGTGCAAGTTTTTCATATGCCCTTGCACCTTTTGACTTTTCATCATATAAAGTTATTGGTAATCCATAACTTGGTGCTTCACTAAGCTTTATGTTTCTAGGAATTACTGTTTTATATACTTTATCTCCAAAGTATCTATTTACTTCTCTTACAACTTGATTCGAAAGATTTGTTCTCATATCATACATTGTAAGAACAGCTCCTTCTATTTCTAATTCTTTATTAAGATGTTTTTTTACTAAATTTATTGTATTTAATAGTTGTCCCAATCCCTCTAAAGCATAATATTCACATTGTACTGGAATCAATACTGAATTTGATGCTGTAAAAGCATTTAAAGTTATTAATCCTAATGATGGAGGACAGTCAATTAATATATAATCATAGTCTTCTCTTATTTCATCAATTTTTTCTTTAAGTCTTTGTTCTCTAGACATTTGTGAAACAAGTTCAACTTCAGCTCCTGCAAGATTCATATTAGAAGGACATACTTTTAAATTCTTTATATCTGTATTTTGTAATGTTTGATTAATTTCTACCTCATTTATTAATACATCATATAATGAATTTTCAACTTCTTTTTCTAAACCTAATCCACTTGATGCATTACCTTGAGGGTCTGCATCAATTAGCATTACTTTTTTTCCTCTTTTTGCCAATATCGTGCTTATATTTACTGCTGTTGTAGTCTTTCCGACTCCACCTTTTTGATTAGCTACTGCAATTATTTTTCCCAAAGTATATTCCTCCTTTATTTTTACCATATAATAATATAAAATTTTTTATTATATGTCAATGCTTTTACTATTCATTTTTTAACATAAAAAGCCATTAATTGTAAATATCAGTATCTTTGTACTTTCTAATAAATACATCACTTTTTTACCCTGAAAGGACAATTTTTATGTAGTCTTTATATTATGATAAAATTAAAATTTAACAAAACCTTATTTAATAAGAAATCTGAAGTTCTTTCTTAGAACAAAAGAGCTATATTTGAAATTATTAAATATTTCAAATATATTTAACTATCTCACCTTTGCTAGATAATCATAACTTATCTGTGGCTTACTAATTTTAGCACAGCTAAAAATGTGTAAAATTTGGTAAAGCCTTTAAATTATATAGAATTGCTCCATAGTTCCATATAATTAAAAAAAATGTTCCACAAGGAACATTTTTATTTTATAGGGTCTTTTAAAGGTTTTCCCTGCCCTCTAGGATATTTATTTGGTGTTTTACTTATCTTTTTTATAATTATTAAATTTCTTTCTAATTCATCATCTACTTTTACTGTTTCTATTTTTTCTAATTTTCCTCCTAAACATTCTATTGCTTTAGTAGCTTCATTTAATTCTTCTTGATAATTTGGTCCTTTCATACAAATTGCAATTCCATTTACTCTTACAAATGGTAACATATATTCAACTATAGTTGATAAGTTTGAAACAGCTCTTGTTGTTGCTATATCATACATTTCTCTATATTTACCATTATTAGCTAAATCTTCAGCTCTAGTATGTATTATTTCTAAATTAGTTAATTTTAATTTATTATTTATATCTCTTATTACATTTAATTTTTTATTAACAGAATCAATCAATGTAAATTTAATATTTCCATTTAATATTTTTAATGGTATTCCTGGAAATCCTGCTCCTGTTCCTATATCAATTACAGTTTTCGAACCTTCTAAAAACTTGTTAACTGTAAGAGAATCTATAAAATGTTTCACGATAAACATTTTTTCATCTGTTATCGCTGTTAAATTAACTTTATCATTCCACTCTAATATTCCTAGCATATATTCATAAAAATAACTTATCTTTTTTTCATCAATATTTATATTATTTCTGTTTAATTCTTTTAGAAATATCTTCTCAAATTCTTCTATTTTCATTTTATTTTCCCTTCTAAAATATCTGTTAAAATTAGAAATAACGTTTAATATTTCATATTTATAAAACGAGTTACATCTATATTATCTATAACTCATTTTATTTATACATAAACTGATTTTACACTTTTGCTTTATTAATAATGTTTCAAATTATACTTATTAATAAATATTGTATATCCATCCTGGTTTCCAAGATTTTGTTTTTCTCCAATCATTTTCGATTACATTTTCCCATGTTTTCTCCTCTGTAATAACTTGAAATGCCATTTGTGGTGCCTTATGAGCAACAACAGCAATACTTTTATCATTATAGTTTGCTTTTAAAAACTCGCAAAATTCTTTTATTCTTTTCTCCACATCTATTAAAGACTCTCCATTTGGAAATTTATCTTCTATATGTTCTTCATATTTTACTAAAGCAGACTCTTTCCCATTTAAATTCCCATAATTACATTCTCTCAAACGACTATCTGCTATTATCTTTACTCTATCTTTAAATGTAAGATTTGCAGAATCAATAGCTCTTTTTAAATCAGAGCAAAAAACTACATCAAAATCTTCTATATTAATTTGATCTCTAAGTAATATACTTTGCTGTATACCTTTTTCAGATAATTCTCCTTCTAACCAACCTGGTGATTTATGTTCTATATTATCTATAGTTGTGCCATGCACAAAATATGTTATCTTTACTGACATATTTTCTCCTTATTTTAATTAAATTAAAAATTATATTTATCTTACTATCTCCTCTGTTATTTGTTCTTTTTATATTGTTCTAAATATATTAAAAGCACTGATATATCTGCTGGTGATACTCCTGAGATTCTTGACGCTTGTCCTATCGAATATGGTTTATACTTATTTAATTTTTGTCTTGCCTCTAATCTAATTCCTTTTATTTCATTATAATCAATTTCTTCTGGTAATAATTTCTTTTCTAGTTTTTTAAACCCTTCAACTTGTTTTTTTTGCATATTTATATATCCATCATATTTTATCATAATTTCAACTTCTTCTATAACTTGTTTATCAAGTTCTGGTCTTTTCTTATCTATTACTGCTAAAGAATCATATGTTATTTCTGTTCTTTTTAACAACTCTGAAAGTTTCATTCCTACTGCTATTTCTGTAGTTCCTTGACTTCTTAAAAATTCATTTGTTTCTTCATTTGGTTTAACATTTGTAGTATTTAATCTCTCTATTTCTTCTTCTATTTTCTTTTTCTTATCTAAAAATTTGTTATATCTATCATCTGAAATTAATCCTACATTATGTCCTATCTCAGTAAGTCTTAAATCTGCATTATCTTGTCTTAAAAGAAGTCTATACTCAGCTCTGGAAGTCATCATTCTATATGGCTCTAATGTACTCTTAGTTACTATATCATCTATTAAAACTCCTATATATGCATCAGATCTATCTAATATAACAGGATCTTTTCCTTTTAGTTTTTGAACAGCATTTATTCCTGCTATTAAACCTTGACAAGCTGCTTCTTCATATCCTGAAGTTCCATTTATTTGTCCTGCAAAAAACATTCCACTTATTTCTTTTAACTCTAATGTGCTTTTTAATTGTGATGGTTCTATTGAATCATATTCAATAGCATATGCTGGTCTTGTAAATTCAGCATTTTCTAATCCTGGTAAAGTTCTATACATAGCTATTTGTACATCTTCTGGAAGAGAAGAACTCATACCTTGTATATACATTTCATCAGTATCTAAACCTATTGGTTCTACAAATATTTGATGTCTTTCCTTATCTGCAAATCTTACAACTTTATCTTCAATTGAAGGACAATATCTAGGTCCAGTTCCTTCTATCAATCCTGCATATAATGGTGATCTATGTAAATTTGCTCTAATTATTTCATGTGTTTTTTCATTTGTATACGTAAGCCAACAAGGTACTTGTTCAATTTTAGGCATTTCATCTTCAAATGAGAATGGCACTAAATCATCTTCACCTTCTTGAATTTCCATTTTAGAAAAATCTATACTATTTTTATTAATCCTAGCAGGTGTTCCAGTTTTAAATCTTTGTATGTCTATATTTAAGTTCTTTAAACATTCTGACAATTTATTTGCTGCAGCAACTCCATCTGGTCCACTTTCATATGATATATCTCCTATAAATATCTTTCCTTTAAGATATGTTCCTGTTGCTAAGATAACACTATCTACTTTATATATAGCACCTAAATTTGTTTCTACAGCTGTTACTTTCTTATCTTCTACTTCGATATTAACTATTTCTGCTTGTTTTATATATAAATTTTCTTGTTTTTCTAAAGTATGTTTCATTTCCATTTGATATCTTTTTCTATCAGCTTGTGCTCTTAAAGAATGTACAGCTGGACCTTTTGATGTATTAAGCATTCTTAATTGAATCATGGTTTTATCAATATTTTTTCCCATTTCTCCACCTAAAGCATCTATCTCCCTTACTAAATGGCCCTTTGATGTACCTCCTATATGAGGATTACAAGGCATATTTGCAATACACTCTAAACTAATAGAAAAAAGTAATGTTTTCATACCTAATCTTGCTGCTGCTAAAGCTGCCTCACATCCTGCATGTCCTGCACCAATAACCGCTATATCATATTTTCCAGCGTCATACTTCATTTTTTATCTCCATTTCCAATATATACTGTATATTTAAAAGTAAACTTGTATAATAATAATAAT
>CANEHB010000032.1 GCA_947427205.1 uncultured Clostridium sp. | reverse complement strand
ATTATTATTATTATTATTATTGATAAAATTGTCATTTTGAAAGAAAAAATTAAAAATTGTTAAAAAAATCAATATATATTTTTTTTCTATATTGATTTTTTTTTTCTTTATTGATATTATATATGCGTAAAAATGAAAAAATATGTAAATTTTTAAGCTGAATTTAAGAAAAATTTAATAATATGTATAAAAATGTGAGAAAATAAAACTAGAAAGGGTGCAAAATAGCCAATGATAGAATTTAAAAACGTAACTAAATTATATGACACAGGAACTGAAGCTGTTCATAATGCAACTTTTAGTATAGATAAAGGAGAATTTGCCTTTTTAGTAGGATCTTCTGGATCTGGAAAATCAACATTAATAAAATTAATTTTAAAAGAAGAAGAAGCTACAAAAGGAAATATAATAATAAATAGCAAAGACATAACTTTTTTAAAAGCTAAAAGAGTACCATATTTGCGTAGAAGTATGGGGGTTGTATTTCAGGATTTCAGATTACTTCCTGATAAAACTGTATATGAGAATGTAGCATTTGCAATGTATATTGTAAAAGCAACACCAAAGCATATAAGAAGACAAGTACCAATGGTATTATCTTTAGTTGGACTAAGTAATAAAGCTAAATGCTATCCAAATGAACTTTCAGGTGGTGAACAACAAAGAGTTGCACTTGCGAGGGCATTAGTAAATAATCCATCAATGATTATAGCAGATGAGCCTACTGGAAATCTAGATCCCGAAACTGCTTGGGACATAATGAACTTATTAAATGATATAAATGCAAGAGGAACAACTGTAGTTATGGCAACTCATGCAAAAGATATTGTAAATAAAATGAAAAAAAGGGTTATACAAATAGATAAAGGTGTAATCGTAAGAGATGATAAAAAAGGTGGGTATAGTAGTGAGGTATAATGGATTTACTTATTTTATAGGTGAAGGATTTAGAAATATTTTTAAAAATACAAAATCAACTGTTATATCAGTTATAACAATGATTTGTACAATGTTTCTTTTTGGTATCTTTTTTGCTATAGGTGTTAATATCAATTCTGTTTTAGAGCAAGTTCAAATGAAACAGGGAATGGAAGTTTTTATTTATGATGAAACAACAGATGAACAAAAAGAAGAATTTGAAAATGAAATAAAAGCTTTAGATGGAGTTAATACTGTAGTATATAAAAATAAACAGCAAGCATTAGACTCTATGAAAGAAAGAATGAATAACAAACCTGAATTACTAGAAGGATATGAAGGAGAAAATAATATCTTTCCAGCATCTTTTATTGTAACATTAACAAATCTTGAAAGAAGCAAAACAATAGAGGAAGATATATTAAGAATAGGGGCTAAAATTGCTACAACTGGTAGAAGTGAAGAAGTTGATTTAGAAATTGAAGAATCAACTGATCATGATAATCTTGTAAAAAATATACAAAGTAGTAATGAAACAATCACAACTTTAATAACAATTGTAAAAGGAGTTAGAATAACAATAGGTGTTATATTTATAATTCTTTTAATTATTTCAATAACAATTATTTCTAATACAATAAAACTTACAGTTCATGCAAGAAGAAAAGAAATTTCGATAATGAAATATGTAGGAGCAACAAACGGATTTATTAGATGGCCTTTTCTTGTAGAAGGTATAATTATAGGAATAATTGCTGCAATAATTACACTTGTAATAGTAGGACTTTTATACGATTTTGTAATTCAAAATATAGAAAGTTCTACGGTATTACAACAAATGGGAATAACATTACTTACATTTATTGAACTTGCAAAACCAATAGCAATTGTATATGCAGTTTTGGGAATTGGTGTTGGTATAATAGGAAGTTCAATGTCAATGAAAAAATACTTGGAGGTATAGAATAATTATATGAAAAAATTTATTAAAATTAATTTTATAATTTTAGTAATATTTTGTTTGTCATGTAATTTTGCTTTAATAAAAATAAATGCTACTTCTGATGAAATACAAGAAGAAATAAATGAAGAAGAAACTAGTGAAGAAAATACTACAGAAAACAATGACGAAAATGAGGAAAAAACTTTAGATGATTTACAAATAGAAAGAACTGAATTAGAAAATCAAATTAATAGTTCAAATGAACAAATACAATTTATAGAAAGCGATTTATCTGCAACAGTAGCAGAAATTTCAGATATAAATCAAAAAATAATTGATAAGCAGATGGAAATAGAAACTTTGCAAGTTCAAGAGAAAGATTTGGTTGTTTATATAGATAAAGCAGAAAAAGAATTAGAAATATCTAATGTAAAATATGAAAAACAAAAAGAACTATTAGAAAAAAGATTAGTTGCTATGTACGAAATAGGTCAAACATCATATTTGGATTTAATATTAAATTCTAAAAGCATAACAGAACTTTTTTCTAATTATTATTTAATATCTGAAATAACATCGGCAGATTCAGAATTATTAGAAACAGTTGAGGCAGAAAAAAAATATAATAAAAAATTGAAAGACACATTAGAGACTAAAAGAGCTGTTCTTACTGCATCTAAAGAAACAAGAGAAAAAAATGCTATTTTTTTAGAAAATATGGCAATTATAAAAAATAACAAGCTTAAAGAATTGACAGAAGAAGAAGCTGTTTTACAGCAGATGATAGAGGAATATCAAAACCAAATTGCCGAAATTGAAACAGAAATTAGATTACTTGCTTTAGCAAATGTTGGAGAGGCATATGTAGGTGGAACAATGGCATGGCCAGTTCCAGGATATACTAGAATAACATCACCTTTCTCTATGAGAACGCATCCAATAACAGGAGTTTATAAGCTTCATACAGGAGTTGATATAGGAGCACCAATGGGAGCTAATTTTATTGCAGCAAATGATGGAATTGTAACTTATGCAGGATGGAATACAGCTTATGGAAATATGGTAATAATAGATCATGGAGGAGGAATTACTACTTTATATGCACATGGATCTGAAATATTAGTTAATGTTGGTGACACAGTTTTTCAAGGTACACCAGTCTTAAAAGTTGGATCAACAGGTTATTCAACTGGTCCACATGCTCATTTTGAAGTAAGAATAGCAGGAGAATATGTACAACCATTAGACTATATAACTTCTTATTCTAGTTTTACAAATAATGAGAATACTGAACTAAATAGTGCAGAAGATAATATTAATCTTGAAATAAATGGATTAGAAAATCAAAATGCAATTACAGAACCAAATGAAAATCAAAACACAATTACAGAACAAAGTGAAAATTAAAATACAATGAGAAAATAAAATAAAAAACGGAGGAAAAAATGAATATTAGTAAATTATTAAGAATAGTATGTATTAGCAGTATAATGACAATTATGGTACTAAGTGGTGTTAGCTTTTCTTATGCAACAACATCTTCTGAATTAAAAAGACAGCAACAAAATATTGATGCGCAAATTAATAAAACTAATTCGGAAATTGCTGGTGTAAAAAGTCAAATGTCAGAGAATTTGAATCAAATTAATAAATTGAATGCTGAAATATCAACATATGAAAATGAAATTACTAATTTAGAAACTAGAATAGGTAGTTTAAATAATGATATAGAAGCAAAAGAAGCAAATATAAGTGAACAAGAGAAAAAATATGCTATACAAAAAGACTTATTAGATAAAAGATTAGTTGCATTATATGAATCAGGAAGTACGTCTTATTTAGATATGTTATTATCAGCAGATGGTTTAGCTGAATTTATTTCGAAATATTATACAATAGAACAATTAGCAGAAGCTGATGAAGAACTATTAGCAAAAATTGAAAGTACAAAAAAGCAAATTGAAGATGAAAAAAATTCACTAGAAAATACTAAAACAGAAGTTGAAAATTCTAAAACAGCAGTTGTTGGAAAAAGAAATTCTTTAGCATCTTCTCGTAATGAGAAAAGTAATATAGTAAATCAACTTTCTGCTGAAGAAGCAGCACTTCAAGAACAGTTAGAAGAATTTGAAAAGGATAAAAAAGAAATTCAAGCTGAACTTGCAGCTTTAGCAGCGAGAAGTTCTGTAAAAGATGCTGTAGCACCAAGCGCAGCAGGATACATATCTCCACTTGCTGGAAAAACGAAAGGAAGTATTACAACAGGATATTATGGATATGCAGGACATACTGGAGTAGATTTTGCATGTGGCTCTGGAACACCGATTAGAGCAGTAAAAGCTGGTACTGTTGTAACTTCGAAAGCTTTAAGAAGACCTAATGGACAGTATAAAAGTTATGGAGAATACATAGTTATAGATCATAATGATGGTACAATGACTTTATATGCACATATGTCATCAAGAGCTGTAGGACCAGGAGTTTCAGTAGCTCAGGGGCAAACTATAGGATATGTTGGATCAACAGGTAATTCAACAGGACCACACTTACATTTTGAGGTACGTGTTAAAGGCTCTTGTGTAAATCCTACACCATACTTACCATAGGTTAATCTAATAATAATAATCGGGAGGCAAAATGGAAGACAACGAATTTTCAGAATTTGAATCAGAAAAGAAAAGTTTAAGAATAAAATATATGATAATTATGGTTATTGTATCAATAATAGTTGCAGTAATATCATCAGAATTTACATTATTTTATTATAATAATCATAGTGTATTAAAAAAAGCAGAAGCATCTCAAGATGCACAAGAAAATATAAATGTAATTGATACAACATTAAAAGGATTTAGAAAAGTAATAGATGAATGTTATATTGGGGAAATAGATGAACAAAAGATATTAGACGAAACAATAAAAGGATATATTAATGGATTAGATGATGAGTATTCAGAATATATGACAGCTGATGAGTGGGAAGAGTTCCAAGCATCAGCACTTGGAAATTATGTTGGTATTGGCATATATATGAGCGTAGATAAAAATAATAATATAGTTGTTGTATCACCAATTAAAGGAACACCAGCAGAAAAAGTTGGATTACAAACTGGAGACGTAATTGTTAATGTAAATGATGAGAATGTACTTGGAACTAGTTCAGATATTGTTTCTTCAAAAATAAAAGGAGAAGCAGGAACAGAAGTAAAAATTACAGTATTAAGAGGTACAGAATATCTTGATTTTAATGTAAAAAGAGAAGAAATAAAAGTTTATCATGTTGAATCAAAAATGTTAGAAAATAATATAGGTTATATTTCTTTACTTACTTTTGATGAAGGCTGTGCTAAAGAAATAGAAGAAGCATATAAATCTTTAAAATCACAGGGGGCACAAAAAATTATTTTAGATTTAAGAAATAATACAGGTGGACTTGTAGATGAAGCTTTAGATATTGCAGACTTAATAATTGAAAAAGATAAAAGTTTATTAGTAACAGTTGATTCGAAAGGAAATAAAGAAATAAGTAAAGCAGAAAAATCACCTATTATTAATGAAAATATGGTTGTATTAGTAAATGAATTTTCAGCTAGTGCTTCAGAAATTTTAGTTGGAGCTTTAAGAGATAATGAAAAAGCACAAGTGGTTGGAACAACTACATTTGGTAAAGGAGTAATACAAAGTGTGTTTATGCTAAATGATGGAAGTGCATTAAAACTTACTGTGAATGAATATTTTACACCAAATGAAACTAAAATTAATAAAGTAGGAATAGAACCTGATTATGTAGTAGAACTAAATGAGGAAACGGAAGAAGATGAGCAACTAAATAAGGCTATTGAATTATTAAAATAATGTAATTATGCGAATATTACAATTTTCATTTTAGAAATTGTTGATTCGCATTTTTATATTATAGGAACTGATATATATTATACATTTTCATTGTTTTTTACAAAATGTGAATTAGTATATTTTTGATTGAATATTACTTAATTTTGCTTATATATAATTTTTTAAACAATATAAAAAATTAAGATTATAATGTGAAAAAAATGTTATAAAATTGTTGCTTAAAAAATATATAAATGATAAAATTATATTGTGAAAAAATACGGGGTGGTACATATGATAGATTTGAATTATACAAATGAAGAGTTAAATGCACTAGAATTTTATATAAATGGAAAATATGAAGCTATCAATCAAATGCTTGTTAGTGATTGCGAATCTGACATAGCTTTGTTAAGTGATGAAACTGAAAATAAATCAGTAGAAATTTCATATAGCAGATCTTCAGTAATTGAAAATTTAAGAAATATAAAATTAATATATAAGTTGATCTTAAAAGCGTGTTATAAAAATCCCCGCAAAAAAATTACACTTTATAGAGGAACAAATATTGCTGAAGTAGAAAGAATAAGAAATGAAGTATTTATTGATAAATTTTTGATTGCTTCAGACATTAAAGAAAAAGCAGAAGATAGATATGCAGCAAGTTGGAATAGACCTGCAAGCATTAATATAACATTAGATGATAGTATACCATATATATATGTTGATGATATTTTTAATGATGGGAAAGAAAAAAATACTGTAATTATTTTACCATTTACTAAAATAAGAAGAATAACAGAATCTCTTGAAAGACAATTAGGAAATAATTCTAAATATTTAAAAACATTTAATGTAGAGCTTGAAAAACAAGAATTAGATCCATTAACAGATCAAGAAAGAAATGGACTTTATGCATATATACTAGATAATGCATATTTTATTAATAAAAAAATAGAAGATTGTATCAAACTAGAAAAGGAAAATACACTTAATTTTGAAAGTATTCGTAAACTTGAACAATTATTAAATAAATATGAAACTGCAATAGAAGAGAAGGAAAATAATCCAGATTATTCAGGAATTGAGAGAGAAAATGATTGTCAAGATGTTGCTAGAGTAAAAAGAGAATTAGAAGAATTAAAAGAGGTTTCTACAAATTTATTCGAACTTAGAAAAGAAAATATTGATTTTGTAAATATGTGGAAAAGGAATATTGCAGTATATATGATTGCTGAGTGCAAAGAAATAGAAAAATTATTTGATGATTTAATACTTCCAGAACCTATTAAAGAAAGTGATAAAGAAGCAAATGAATTAGAAAATAAAGATATAGAAAATGTAGTAGTAAATGAAATTCAAGAAGAGAATGAAACGAAAGAACTTATAGCTAGTAAAGAAGATATTGGCGAAGATAAAGAAAAATCTGAAGATATAGAAAAAGTAAAAAAAGAAGATGATAAGTTAAATAATGCAGATATTACATCTATAGAGGAAGTTAATATAGAAAGTAATGATATAATGTTAAATACTTTAGATAAAGTTAATGAAGAAAATGTAAAAGTATCTGATGATATTGATGAAATAGCTGTAAAAGATAATAAATTAGAATTAAAACCTATAGATGAAGTATCTAAAGAATATAGTAAAGCAGAAAATAAAGATAAAGAAAATGATAATACATTAGACAGTATAAAAGAAGATGCTAAATTAGAATTAGAAATTGAGAATAAATTAAGAAATATAGAAGAAAGCTTTAGTCATGAAAAAACTTTAGCTACAGTTACTGCAAGTACTATAAATTTTGATGATAAACAAGATATTCAAGAAACTAAAATAGTACCTATTATAGAAAAAGTAGAAGTAAGAGAAATTGATGATCCACTTTATAAAAGAGTTAAAGAAGAAGCAAAAGAAAATATAGAAGCAGGAGAAAAACTTTTAGGAGATATAAATAGTTTAATAACAAAGCAACAAAATCATGCTAAAATTGCAGGGAATATGGGAGCTTCTTATAGTGCTTTAAATAATGCGTTTGATATGAGAAAGGCAGCTGAAAGTTTATTAGAACTATTAAAAAATATAAATTTAAAAGTAAAAGCACTATGTGAGCAAGAAAAAAATAGTGATATTGAAGATAACTTAGAAAGAATTTCTAAGGCTAATATTGAAGTAAGTACATTAATAAATTATTTAAATAATCCTAAAATAGCTGTAAGAAACAGTAAAGCTAATAGATTTGATGAAATTGCTATTATTGAAGAAAATGAGTTAAAAAGAGGAATTGCAGAAAAGATTAGGGAAATAAGGGGAGAAGCCGAACTAAAAAAACTAAAAGATGATTTAGAGATTATAGAAGATAAAGGAACAATTAGTAGAATTATTGGAATGATAACAGGAAGAAATAAACTAGACGATTTAATGATTGATCAAATTGAAATTAGACAAAAAGCAATTAGAAGAACATTGTCAAAAAAATTAAGTTTGGCTCATAATTATAGCATACATGAATTAATGGCAGAAATAGTAATGTTTATTGATGAAAATGAAGATGATGAATTAGTAGAAAATGATGTAGCAGAACTAAAAAAATTAGCTGAAGAACTTAGAAGAAATTACATAGTATTAGAATCTAAAGTTCAAAGTATTGTTGAAGAAAAAGAGGGAAGCAATTTACCATTAGATGATAGAAAAATATCAAAACAAGAAATGTTAGAAATTGAAACATATAGATTTTTAAACAGATATGGGTATGATTTATCAAATAATGATAGAGAAGAACCTAAATATCAAGATACTATGGCAAGTGAAATAGCAAGAATAATTGAGTATATTAATAGTTCAAAAATGTTATAGTTATTCTTGTTATGCAAAAGATAAAACGAACTGAAACATAATTATGTGTGACGAATAGGAGAAAAAGTGATGGAAGAGTCTAATAAAAATGATAAAAAAATAGAAGAAGAGACTGAAGTTAAAAAGAATGATCAAGATACTGTAAAGATTAAGATTGGTACAGTAGGCAATTTTATATTAGCAGCTTTTGTAATATTAATAATTGGAACAGGTGCATTAACTTATTATTTAATCCATACAGCTAAAGATGATTATGATAAACAATATAATGAAATTATTTCTAACTTACCTATTAATAATACTGTACAAGAAGAGCAAGGTGATGATACAGTAGCAAATATGATAGGTGCTGTAATATCAGATGTAACAAATCAAACTTCAAATACAACAGTTGCAACAGATGGGGCAAATACAAGAAAGATTTTAAATGAAGAATTAGTTGTTTTATATAATGGTTTAGTATTGCAAACAGATGCAATGGATGAAGTTACTTTAAAGTATATAGATAGTACGACAGATGCATCAGATAAATATGTAATAACATATTATAATTATGAGAATTATAGTTTTCAAAATTCTAAACTTGGAACATTATCAGCACAAGTTTATGAAGGATTAGTTAAAATAGATAATGTTGGGAAAATAGCAATTTCAGAAGATTACGATGCTATACCAAGAGATATTAAAGTAGTAAATACAATGCCAACAATTGTATCAGATAATAATCCTAAAGTAGCAGATTATGATACGATAAAGACTTTAATAATAGATTTAGATGGAAATGGAACTGATGAATATATATTAATATTAGCAAATAAAACAACAGGATTTTCTAAAATTACACTTATAGATTCTAAGGGGTCAAAAGTAGCTGATTTAGCATCAATAGAAAAAAGTAAATGGAAACAAGAAACAAATGCAGAATATTATCTAAGTATAAGTAATGTTGAAGTAATTGATGTTGACAATGATGGAGTTATGGAAATTGTATTAGAAATACCTCAACCAACAGGTAATCCGACAGTAAGTTTATTAAAATATAGAAATGGTGAATTACAAGGTAAAACAGATATACAATGTTCTTTACTTGTAAAAGAATAAATCATATTAATATAAATAAAAAACTCTATTTTATAAATAGAGTTTTTTATTTTATAGAGAAAGAAATAGAATTTTAGTTAAAAATATATATTTTATAGTAAGAATTTTTTGTAAAAAATGGAAAAATGTGTTGACAAAGGCTTATACCCGTAGTATAATAGATAAGCGTAAGATAGAGCGAAGAAGCAGAATGTGGCTACACTAAAAGGTGGAGGGAACTTCTGTGGAGTATGTCTTGGCTTAGACCGGGCGATAAGTTTGATAAATGTACATACTTATCCAAGAATTTTATGTTTCAATTATATATTGAATACTAATGATAGCTTGGATTTTAAAATGGGTTTATAAGAAACACCAGGGTACGTTGATAACTTGCCGTTAGCCATAATATTTATTTAAGGAGGGAAATTAAAAAATGGCAACATCAAACACAAAAGTAGGAAGTGACAAAATTAGAATAAGATTAAAAGCTTATGATTATGTTGTTTTAGATCAGTCTGCTGAAAAAATAGTAGATACTGCTAAGAGAACAGGAGCTAAGGTTTCAGGTCCTATTCCACTTCCAACAGAAAAAGAGATTGTAACAATTTTACGTTCTCCACACAAACACAAAGATTCAAGAGAACAATTTGAAATGAGAACACATAAAAGAGTTATCGATATTCTTTATCCAACACAAAAAACAGTTGATAGCTTAATGAAATTAGAGTTACCAGCAGGTGTTGATATAGAAAT
>CANEHB010000031.1 GCA_947427205.1 uncultured Clostridium sp. | reverse complement strand
GAGACATATTACCACAAATAGCATTAGTAGTAATCTCATTAGTAATATTAGTAAATATTATAGTAATTCAAATCAGAAAAAGAAAGAACAACAAAGTAGACAAACAATAATAAAAGTTAAAAAATAAATAATATTTTAAAACTAATTAAAAGAAACATTAAATAGAAGCTAGAAATATTATTTATCAATTCAAATAAAATAGAGCTAACTAAAAAATGAAAGATAGATTTATTTAAGAAAATCAAAAATACATAACAAAATTAAATACATAAAATAAAGTTAGCAAATAAATTAGTCATTGAGTTTAGGCATGAGGTTACTCAAGACTCATGACTTAAAATAATCTCATACTCTTATGAAAGCTAGGAATTAATAGAAGTATTAAATCCTAGCTTTCAATTATTTATATAAAAAATACATCACATATGCGTTTACAGAGCTAGTGGTTTAGGCTGAAATTCAAAAAAAATATAATGAAAGAATAATACTGTATAAGAAAATAAAAAATATTTTTTTATTTCTAAAAAAACTTCACAAAGCAAAATAGAAATGATATAATGAACATGAATTTTATAAAAGTTCGGGGGATGTTGAAATGGTATTTAAGGATTATTACAAAATATTGGGATTGCAGTCTAATAAAGTAAGTATGGCACAAATAAAAACAGCATATAGAGAGCAAGCAAAAAAATATCATCCTGATGTTAATATTGCTAACAAAAAATATGAAGAACGTTTTAAAGATATAAATGAAGCATATAGAGTGCTTTCAGATAATATAAGTAAAAGAAAATACGATAGAATGTGGCATAGAACTGTTGGAAAAAATAATTCATCTTATGAAGAAAGCAAAAGAAGTAAAGATTCAATATCTAGTGATTTTTTTAATATGTTTTTTGGAAGCGTAGATGAAAAGAAAAGCTCAAAAAGTAAGAGTAAGATAGCACCTTGTAAAGGTGAGAATATAGAAACAGAAATTAATATTTCAATAGAGGATGCTTTTCGTGGAAATGAGCAAACTATAGGTATTAGAACAATAGAAGGAAAACTAAAGAAATTTAAAGTACAAGTTCCAGCAGGAATTCAAAATAATGAAAAGATTAGAATTGTTGGACAAGGTAAGCCAGGAATATCTGGTGGAAAAAATGGGGATTTATTCATAAGAGTAAAAATAGATAATGATGAAAGATTTTCACTTGAAGGATATGATTTAAAAACAAATTTATATTTAACTCCATGGGAGGCAGCGCTTAGTACAAAAGTTACTATAAATGGAATCAATGAAGATGTTTCAGTTTATGTTCCAGCAGGAATTCAAAGTGGAGAAAAAATAGAAATAGAAAATAAAGGATATAAAGATAGAAAAGGTGGACGAGGTAAATTAATATTAGATACAAAAATTATGATACCCAAAAAACCAAATGAAAAAGAATTGGACCTATTCAAAAAATTAAATGAGATGTCAAAATTTAATCCAAGAATTGGTTAACATAAATTAATTAAAATAATTGACATTTGTAAAGCTTTAAGTTATAATAAAAATGTATTTTTAGCAAAAGATAAAATCAAGAACTTTTAAAGGAGTGTAAAGATAGATGGAAGAAAATTTACAAGGAAAATATTTTAGTATTACCGATCCAAAAGATGTTAGTACTGTAATTTACCAGGTAAACAAAACAGAAAAAGAATTTGCAAAAAACGGACCAAAATATACAGTGGAAAGACTCGAATATTCGGAAGAATTTGTTGGAACAAATAAGAAAAAAACATTTTTCTTAGAGAATCCTTCTCCAGAAGGAAATCCACTTGTAATTCTTTCCTTTGCTAAAGAGAAAGTAGTAGTTAATATGGGATTTTTAGATTATGATGTTGTAAAAATATCTAAAAAACCAATGCCTATGAAATTTACTACTTTATATAATGAAGAAGAAACAGATTATAAGGAATTTGCATATACACCAAATATGAAAAGACCAATTTCAATAATTGATCCAGAAACGGCAGAAGAAATTAAACCTATTTTATATTTCGATGAAGAAGCAAATGAAGTAAAAGGAAAATGTAAGTTAAAACCTTATAAAAAATATTTTGCATTTGAAATAAGAGAAGAAAAGAGAAAAAAATAGATAATACTTAATTCTTGAAAGGGGAATAAAAATGAGTAATAAAGCATCTAATACTCCAAATGGAGTAGGTGATAAAAAAGAAGTTAGAGTTGAGAGAAATGTTCCAAATGAACTTATAGATGAGCATATTAAAAACTGGGCTGCACAAAGAGATAAGAATGGAAATACAATACCTGGAACTGATGATATGACTATAAAAGTAGTTTTTGGAGACCCATACTTTAAAGATAATACTTTAAATAAAGAACAAAAAGATGAAGGCACTGGAAGTAGTGATACAACAGTAATGGAAAATCAAGGTTCTAAAGATTTAGATTCTGTTACAAATGGATTATTTATTCAAACAAGACCAGCACCAACTCTTGAACAAAGCAAAGAGAGTGATAAAAAGAAATCTTCTACTAAATCTACTAAAGAAACTAAAGAAAGAGATGATGACACAGCTAGAGAGTAGTTATAAAATTTAGTAGAATATATTACTTAAGAAAAGGTGAAAAATATGGGATTTTTTGAAAGATTAAGATCAGCATTTAGAAAAATAAAAACAAAGTTAATAGTATATTCAATTTTAGTAATAATTATTGTTATATGGCTTATTTCACCATTATGCACAGCTATAAAGGATGCAGAATTTGTTTCTGGAACAACATTTTTACAAAATCCATTTAATGGTGATTTATGGAGAGTATTTTTAACAGAATTTAGTACAGGAATAACATCTCCATTATCACGACTTGGAAAATGTTTTACAGAAATGTATTTTGAAACATTTTTTAGTATGTTAAAGTTTACCTTTGTAGTGTATATCTTTTTTGCTTTAATAGGACTTGCAAAAGCATTTCCAAAACATGAATATGAAGATATTGAAAATGGTTCAAGTGATTGGAGTGAAAACGGAGAGCAATATAAAGTTTTAAGCAAAAATAAAGGAATAGTACTGGCTGAGAAAAACTACTTACCCGTTGATAAACGTGGTAACGTAAACGTACTTGTTGTACGGAGGTTCTGGTGCTGGTAAATCTGCATCATACGTTATTCCAAATGCTCTTCAATTATTAGGATCTTATGTATTTACAGATCCTAAAGGAGAGTTATATGACAAAACAGCAGGTTATTTTAAAGCTAAAGGATATGATATAAAAGTTTTAAACTTAGTACATCCTCAAAATAGTGATGGCTATAACCCATTACATCATATAAATAATGAAATTGACGTTGATATTATTGCAAACACAATAGTAAAAGGTCAAGGAGATGGAAAAAGCTCAGACCCATTCTGGGATGATATGTCTGAAATGCTAATGAAAGCGCTGATTTATTATTTAAAAGCAGTAAGGCCACCAGAAGAACAAAGTTTATCAAGTTGTTCAGAACTTGTAAGAACTGCAAACAGCAGTGGTGGAGATAACTTACTTACAAACTTAATGAATCAATTACCTTTTGACCATCCTGCAAGAATGTATTACAAAAACATAGAGATGTTACCAGAAAAAACTTTTGGTTCTGTACTTGGAACTTTACAATCAAAACTAGGTAAGTTTGATTCAAGAGAAATAGCAGAAGTAACATCAACAAATACAATAGATTTTACAGATATAGGAAGAAAGAAAACAGCTGTATATGTTATATCATCTGATACACATACAGCATATGATTTCTTATTAACAATATTCTTCTCACAAATGATTCAACAATTATATGACTTTGCTGATGTGAGTGGAGGAGCACTTCCTGTTCCTACATATTTTATCTTAGACGAGTTTGCTAACATTGGACAAATACCAGACTTCGATAAAAAGATTTCTACATCAAGAAGTAGAAAAATATCATTTAGTGTTATTTTGCAGAACTTAGATCAGTTAGAAGCAGTTTATAAAGAAGCATATGAAACTATCATAGGTAACTGTGATACTCACCTTTTTTTAGGATCTAACTCACAAAAAACAGTAGAATATTTCTCTAAAGCGTTAGGAGAAAAAACAATTACAAGAGATAATGTTTCTGTTAATAAAGATAGAGAAGACTGGAAACAAGGTAAGAGTGAATCAGACCAAGTAATGGGTAGAGCTCTTATGACACCAGATGAATTAAGAAGAATGGATAATGACCTTTGTATTATTTATGAAAAAGGTATAAAACCTATAAAAGCCAATAAATATTATTACTTTAAATATCCAGAAGGAAAATTAGTTTCAAGATTTAAAACAGATCATAATGATGTACATCTTGAAAGAGGTGTTTGGAGAAAATATAATCCTTATAATCCATATGTTGAAGGGCAAGATGAGAATGGATCAACTGGAGGAGGTGCATCAGCTTCATTGGAATCATTAGATGATTTATTTGCTGATGAACCAGAAGAGATAAAACCAAATCCTCAAGGATCATCTAATACAGAAGCAAAAGCAGCAGTGGTAGAGAAACCACTTACACCAGAACAAAAAATTGAGGAGGAAAAAAGACAAGCAGAGTTGATAGATATTCAAAAAGAGTTAGAAGCCAAATTTGATGAATTATTTGGTTCAATAGATCAAGAATAGAAAATAGGGGAGTTTAGAGATATTCTAAATTCCCTTTTTATATTAAATAAAGTATATATTAAGACCTATAATTAATTTTCAAGATATGTAATACAGCAGAATAAAACAAATGTTCTGATAAATGTTGACGAATGAGCTAAGTTGTGATAAAATCATTAAACTAAAAATTAAATAGGAGAAGGTTTATGAAGTTTGTACATATAGCTGATATGCATTTTGATGCTCCTTTTACTTCTTTAAATTCAAGAGAGAATTTAGGAGAAAAACGAAGATTAGAACAGAGGAATGCATTTAAGAAAGTTATAGATTATATAAAAGAAAAGAATATAGAATATCTTTTTATTGCAGGTGATTTATATGAACAAGAATATGTAAGAAAATCTACTATTGATTATATTACGAAGCAATTTAAAGAAATTCAAGATACAAAGATTTTTATATCACCAGGAAATCATGATCCATATATAAAAAATTCTTTTTATAATACATATGAATTTGGAGAAAACGTATATATTTTTAATACTTCAGAAATTCAAAAATATGAAGATGAAAATGTTAATATATATGGTATGGCATTTACAGAATTTTACATGCAAGAATCTAATTTAGGAGAAATTAAATTGCCATATTCATCAAAGCTAAATATACTTATATCGCATTGCGATTTAGATGGTTCAAAAGACGAAGAAGGTTTTTCATATAACCCAATACTTGAATCTAAATTAAATTCGCTAGGATTTGATTATATAGCTCTTGGACATATTCATAAAAATAATTTAGAAAATAAAAATAGAATATATTATCCAGGTTCAATGATTTCATTAGGATTTGACGAACTTGGAAGTCATGGAATGATTGTAGGAGAGCTAACGAAAGAGAAATTTAATATAGATTTTGTAGAATTAGATGATAGAAAATTTGAAGAAATAGAATTAGATGTTAGTGAAATACAATCAAAAGAAGATTTAATAGAAGAAATTTTATCATTAAATTTAAATGAAATGAACATGTATAAAGTAATTTTAGTAGGAAAAAGAAACTTTGAAATAAATACAAGAAAAATTTTAAAAGTAATTTCAAATGATAATATTTTAAAGATAAAAGATTGTACAAAGTTAAAATTTAATATAGAAGAACTTGCAAATCAAAATAATCTTAAAGGAATATTTATAAGAGAAGTTTTAAAAATGTATGAAGATGGATTATGCACAGAACAAGAATTTCAAAAAGCAATAGAAATAGGATTAGAAGCCATGTAAGTGCTAACAATATTTAATATGTAAAAAGAAGATCACATAATTGTTATAATTAGTTGATAAATGGAAGAGAGAGAAAAGTGAGAATAAACAATTTTAAAATAAATGGTTTTGGAAAGTTAAAAGACAAGCAAATAGATTTAAAAGATGGAATAAATATTATTTATGGAGAAAATGAGTCAGGAAAGTCTAGCATACTAAAATTTATTTCAGCTATGTTTTATGGTGCATCTAAAAACAAAAATGGAAAAGATATATCAGACTTTGATAGATATAAACCATGGATTTCAGAAGAATTCTCAGGAAAGATTGATTATACTTTAGATAATGGAGAAAATTTTGAAGTATATAGAGAATTTAAAAAGAAAAATCCAGTAATATATAATGAACAAAAAGAAGATATTTCTAAAACCTTTATGATTGATAAAACGAAGGGAATAGATTTTTTTATTGAACAAACAGGAATAGATGAAGAAACTTTTTATAGTACAATGGTCACTGAACAAGAAGGAATAAAACTAAGTAAATCTAGCCAAAATAGTATAATTCAAAAAATAAGTAATTTGGTTTCAACAGGTGATGATAATATATCATATAAAAAATCTTTAGATAAAATAAATAAAAGTCAAAATGAAGAAGTTGGAACTGAAAGAACATCACAAAGGCCTATAAATCTTATTCAAAATAAAATTAATAAGCTTATGGAGAAAAAAGAAGAGCTTGAGTTATATAAAGATAGTATATATGATAATTCTATACAAAAAGAAAATTTGAAAGAAGAGCAGAAAGAAGAGGAAAACAAAAAAGAGTTTTTAAAAGAATTAAAAACTAAAATGGAAGAAAATAGAATTAAAAATGCAGAAATAAATTTTAATAAGAATTTAGAAAAAGAATATAACGAAAAGATAGAAGAGTTAAATAAAAAAATATCAAGTAATAAACTTTGTGAAAATAATGAAAAAATAAATTTAAATAATTATTATTTAGCAGTTGTAATATGTATAATTGCATTTATAATACTTATGATAGTTAATCCGTTAAAAATTGTTAATGTAATTGCTTTAGCTCCAATAGTACTTATTATTTATAAAATATTTAAAGATAAGCAAAAATCAAAATTAGATATAGTAGATAGTGAAGCAAATACATATAAAATTATAAATGAAATAGATATATTAAAAGAAAATAAAGAAAATCAAAAAGCTGTAGCAGAAGAAAAACAAGAAAAACTATTGCAAGAATTAGAAGAACAGAGAAAAGAACTTATAAATAAATACATGAATTATATTAATATAGGTTATATAGAAGAATTTTTAAGCAAAAATTATGAAGATATTTTAAAAGAAATTGATATAAAAGAAAATAGAATAAATACTATAAAGTTTAAATTGCAAACAATGGAAAACACAAGTAAAGACATTAATAGTAAATTAGATAATTTATCAGAAATAGAAGAAGAACTTCAAGATGCTGAAACAGAAAAAGACGAACTACTTAGCTTGAATAATTCATATAATATAGCAAAAGAGTGTTTAGAAATAGCATATAATCAAGTAAAAGAAAATATTAGTCCTAAATTCACTAGAAATCTTTGTGATATAATATCTAAAGTATCTGATAATAGATATTCAAATGTTATATTAAATGATAATGAAGGATTAAATGTAGAATTGAAAAATGGTAGTTATGTTCCAGCATCAAGACTAAGTGTAGGAACTATAGACCAAATGTATTTATCATTAAGATTAAGTGCATTAGAAGAAATTTCTAAAGAAACAATGCCAATAATATTAGATGAAGCATTTGCATATTTTGATGATGAGAGATTAAGTAGTATATTAAAGTATGTAAAAACTAATTTTGAAGATAATCAAATAATAATATTTACATGTTCGAATAGAGAAATAAAAGCTTTAGAAAATTTAAAAATAGAATATAATTTAATAAACCTTGAAAAATAAGTAAATTTAAGTTATAATATTAAACGCACATATAATTACTAAGCAATATTTATGATTAATTATTATAATAGTAATAGATGAATATGAAGTTGTTTAATATAAAATTATTACAAATTTTATATTGAATAAAGATTTTTACTAAATTTATAAAATAATAATATTAAATAAAAGGAAGAGGTTTTTATGTTTCAAAGATTAGAGGACGTAGAGAAAAGGTATGAGGAGTTAAATGGATTAATAAGTGATCCAGAAGTAATTTCAAGACAAAATGAATGGAAACAATTAATGAAGGAGCATAGCGACATTGAAGAAATTGTTTTTAAATATAGAGAATATAAAACAGTTTCTAAAAATTTGGAAGAAGCAAAAGAAATGTTAGATGATCCAGAGATGAAAGAACTTGCTGAAGTAGAAATGCTAGAAGCAAAAGAAAAACTTCCAAAAATTGAAGAAGAACTAAAAATTCTTTTAATACCAAAAGACCCAAATGATGATAATAATGTTATTTGTGAAATAAGAGCAGGAGCTGGAGGAGAAGAAGCTGCACTATTTGCAGGAGTATTATTTAGAATGTACTCTATGTATGCTGAAAGAAAACATTTTCAAATACAAGTTATAAACGAAAATGAAACTGGAATAGGTGGATATAAAGAAATTTCATTTATGATAACTGGAAAAGGAGCATATAGTAGATTTAAGTTTGAGAGTGGAGTACACAGAGTACAAAGAGTACCAGATACAGAGAGTAGTGGAAGAATACATACTTCAACAGCTACAGTAGCAGTTTTACCAGAAGTTGAAGAGGTTGAAGTTGATATTAATCCATCAGATATTAGAATGGAAGTGTTTAGAGCTTCAGGAGCTGGAGGACAGCACGTAAATAAAACATCTTCAGCAGTAAGACTTATACATGAACCAACAGGAATTGTTGCAGAATGTCAAACAGAAAGATCACAAGTACAAAATAGAGAATATGCTATGAGATTATTACGTTCAAGAATATACACAATAGAAAGAGAAAAACAAGAAAAAGCAGTAGCAAGCGAAAGAAAAAGTCAAGTAGGATCAGGAGATAGAAGTGAGAAAATAAGAACTTATAATTATCCTCAAGGAAGAATAACAGATCATAGAATTGGATTTAGTATATTCCAAATGGAAGATTTCTTAAATGGAAACATGGACGAAATGGTTGATAACTTAATTGCTACAGATAGAGCAGAAAAATTAAAAGGAAACAATGAATAGAAAATAATATTTTATAAAAACTCAAATTATTAGATGAACGTTTAACAATTTGAGTTTTTATACTAGATAATTATATCGAAACTAAGATTTAAAAAATTTATGTTTGGTAAAATCTTGGTTTCGATTTTTTTATTATTTTCAAAATTATAACAGTAAATATTTAAAATAAACTTTAAATCCAAGTAATAAAAATGATAAATTGGACGAAAGTAATGAGTGCGTAAGAAAAAAGTAAAAAATGACTAAAAATGTAAAATTGTTTTTATATGCAAAATAAAACAAAAGGAGTATATTAGACTTACCAAAAAAATGAATTTGCATGTAGCAAAAGAAAGGAAAATAAAATGAGACACGAAAGCATTGGCGCTGTACACACACACACACACATGTATTAGTTTAAAAGAAGAAAAAAGAGTAGATGAAATCTGCTCTAAAAGTGTTATGCAAAAATGTAAATATGCACTAAAAAAAGTATATGTAAAAATAGCTTTCATAATTAATTTAATATTTAAAGTAAGTAGACTTTTATTTAGTAAACAAAATGAGTTACTACTAAAAGATAATTTCTTATATATTAAGAAAATTCAAATTAAAATAAAGAATTTTTTTAATAAAGTAAAAATACAAAAGTATGTATTTGAAGAAATTACAATTAGTAAGTTGTATCAATTTGTTTGTTAAATAAAGGTCTATTTTTGTTGTTTTAAGAAATTCGAACTGATAAATATGATTTTTTTTAGATTAACTAGCTTTTCGAATAAAGAGAGTTAGATTTAAGGAATATTAGATGTAAGATAATTATGCAGAAATACTATTTTAGATTTGTGTTAAAAATCATATAAAATGTTCTACTAAAGGAGAGTATGAATTATGAATAAGAAAGGTTTTTATACTAAGATTATGTTAATCTTAGTAGTTCTATTAATTGTACTGATATTTATGCAAACAATTAGTATTGCAATAGAAAGTATAAATGGCGTAAAAGATACTTTACAAGATGAAAAGAATAATCAAGTAGAAGAAATTGAGATAAGTGAAACTTCTTCTACTGAAAATATAGAGAGGGTCGAACTAAGTGAAGCAGAGGCTAGATTAATAGCAGAAGATGAAAAAAATGCAGCAGAACTAATAGTTTTTAATCAATTAGAAGTTATAAAAACTACTAATGTAACTAATGTTCTAAGAGCTGCTGCAAGTTTTACTCTAACTGGTGAAGTTAAGTTAGATGCAGCGAATGGTAAAGGTGGTGTGTACTTAGA
>CANEHB010000030.1 GCA_947427205.1 uncultured Clostridium sp. | reverse complement strand
GTGTGTGTGTGTGTGTGTACAGCGCCAATGCTTTCGTGTTTCATATCATTTTCCTTTCTTTTGCTACCTGCAAATTCATTTTTTGGTAAGTCTACTATACTCCTTTTGTTTTATTTTGCATATAAAAATAATTTTACATTTTCAGTCGCTTTTTACACTTTTCTTACGCACTTGCTATTTTCGTGCATTTTTATCATTTTTATTACTGCATATCAAAAAAATCTTGTACTTTGCTTAGCACAAGATTTATATTAATATTTTATATCTTTTTTTATTTATAAAGTTATATATCATTGATTTTATAAAACAAAATTTGTAAATTATATATATTACTATTAATAAAAGTAAATAATTTTATATATAAAATACAAAAATCCTTGAGAATCAACAAAACTAATTCTCAAGGATTTTTTATTTATTATTAACTATTTCTATCTGTTACGTAGTATCCTACTCCTCTTTTTGTTATAAGAATTTTTGGATTTGCTTTATCTTTTTCTATTTTATCTCTAATTCTGTTCATTGTAACATCTATAGTTCTAATTGCTCCAACATATTCTTCATATTCCCATACTTCACGAAGTAACATTTCTCTTGTTACAACTTGACCTGGTTGACTTGCTAAATATTTTAGAACGTCAAATTCTTTTTTAGTTAAATTAATAACTTCACCTTTAACTCTTGCTTCTATTTTCTTAAGATCTAATGTTAAATCTCCAACTTTTATAACATCTTCTTTTTCTTCTTGTTTTGGAGTATTGTTCATTATATCGATATTTGCATTTAATTCTGCTTTTCTTAAGTTAGCTTTTATTCTTGCCATAACTTCTCTTATTTGAAATGGTTTAGTTATATAATCATCTGCTCCCATTTCTAATCCAACTATTTTATCAGATTCTGTATCTTTAGCTGATATCATTAAGATTGGAATATTTGAGATATTTAATGCATATCTAATTTTTTTACATACTGATATTCCATCTATTTTTGGTATCATTACATCTAATAAAATTAAATCTGGTTTTTCATTCATAGCCATTTCAACGGCAGT
Organism: uncultured Clostridium sp.; assembly: GCA_947427205.1. GTDB lineage: Bacteria > Bacillota > Clostridia > TANB77 > CAG-508 > Scatovivens. The sequence continues at coordinate 9,520 of CANEHB010000030.1, read as the reverse complement.
AACACCATCATATGCTTCTAGTGTATTATAACCTTCTTTTTGTAAATTAAATACTAATAATTCCATTATACTTTGTTCATCATCAACTACAAGTATAGTTTTTTTCTCTTTTTCAACTAATTCTTCCACAAAAATACCGCCTTTCTAAAAGAAATTATTATTTTGGTTAATTAATTTGATATCGTTATATCATATTTAACAATTTTGTACAAGTTTTTTTTCAAATTTATTACGCAAAAGTTTATTTATTATTTTTATATAACAAATTATCACTTAATACTATAAAAATTGTAAAATATTTTTTTTCATTATTTCATATATTTATTCTCTGCATTATTTTTATCACTTAACATTTGTGTGCATTCATTATTATTTTTCTTACATAAAAATTTCAATATTATAAATTTTGCAATTGTCTTGCAGTATTATTTTCTTTTCTGGCATTTCTTCTCCATTGACTATAAACTTCTCTACACCTGTATTTTTTTGCTTGTTGTTTCTTACCTTTATTTTATATAAACTTGTTTTATATTTGTACTGAATTTCATATTCTTTCCATTCTTTTGATATAGATGGTTCTACTCTTAAAAATCCATCTTCTATTTTTAATCCTAATACATATTCTAAAACAGCTTTATAATACCAACTACTTGAACCTGTATACCAGTTCCAACCTCCTCTTCCTACTAAATCTTTATTGCTATATAGGTCTGCTTCTATAATATATGGTTCTAGCTTAAATCTTTTTGCCTCTTCTTTATTTTTAGAATGTTCTATTGGATTTATTATTTGTGCAAGTTCTACAGCTTTATCTCCAAATCCTAGTATTGCTTCTGCCATTAAAAACCAACATGATGCATGAGTATACTGTCCTCCGTTTTCTCTAATTCCTGGTGGATATGCTTTTATATATCCTGGATTAACAACAGATTTTTCAAATGGTGGGTCAAATAATTTTATTATCTTATTTTCTTTATCTACTAAATAATTCTCTGCTTCTCCTATAGCAATAAATTTTTTATCATTATCTCCTGCATCTGATATAATAGACCAACTTTGTGCTATACTGTCTATTCTACATTCTTCTGAATTTATACTTCCAATTTCTGTTCCATCATCAGTAATAGCTCTTTTAAACCATCTTCCATCCCATCCTTTAGTATTAAGATTTTTTCTTAATTTTTCTTTTACTTCTGTATATCTTTTTACTAAATCTTCTCTTTGTTTATATTCACAAATTGGTATAAATTTGTTTAAAATATCATACAAGAAAAATCCAAGCCATAAACTTTCTCCTTTTCCTTTAGGTCCAATATTACTAAATCCATCATTCCAATCTCCTACACCTATTTTTGGAAATGGGTCTATTCCTTTATTTATAGCATTTTCAATTGATTTTACACAATGCTCAAATAGACTTTCTTTTATATTACTTTCATGATATAAATTGTATCTTTCATCTTCATTTTCCTTTAAAACTTCACCACTTAAATACTCAATATTTTCATCTAAAATACTATAATCATTTTCAAATTTTACATATTCAATAGTTCCATATACAAGCCATAAATAATCATCTGAAAATTTAGTTCTTATTCCTCGTTTAGTCTCATTATGCCACCAATGTAGTACATCTCCTTCTACAAATTGATGTCTTGCACAATTTATAAGTTGTTCTTTTAAATATTTTGAATCAATATATCTAATTCCTAAACAATCTTGAAGTTGATCTCTAAACCCATATGCTCCACCAGACTGATAATATCCTGTTTTTCCTAAAATTCTACTTGTTAAAGTTTGATATACAAGCCATCCATTCATTAATATATTTAGACTATCTATAGGAGTTTTTACAGTTATTATATTTAATAAATCTCTCCATTTTGTTTTAGTCTTTTCGCACTCTTCTTCCACGGTTTGTTCATTTAAATACTTATCAGTTGCTACATTTATTTCATATTCACTATTTGCTTCACCTATTATTATATTAATTTTTTTATCTTCAAATTTTTTAAATTTTAAAACAAACTCTATTGCTAAACAAGAATTTTTACCTAACCCTGAGCTATTATTCAAATGAGTATAAAGTCCATCTGGATCTAATATGCCTCCACTACCAAAAAAATTATCTTTTTCTCCTGTAAAACTACTTATATCTTGATTACTTGTTACATACATAATTTTATTTTTAAAGCTTTCTTCTTTAAATACATTTTTTACATATAAAGTATTTCCATTTTTTTCTACTTTTAAATTTCCATTACTTAAAAATTCATCTTCTCCAAGAACCGTTTTAATATATATAACAAATCTAATTTTTCTTTCTTCATTAATAAGATTTTTCATTCTAAGTTTTAATATTTTTAAGCTATCTTCATTTGGTACAAATACTTCAAGTTCTTGATTGAAATTATCATTTGAATTTCTAAATTTTGAATATCCAAAACCATGTGTTATATAATAATAATTTTGATTTGGCATAACACCTGAATTTAATGTCCATATTAATTTGTTATCATCATCTTTTATATAAAAGATTTCTGATGGCAGATCAGATACTCTATCATTACTCCAAGCTGTTAATCTATTAAGCCTACTGTTTTTATTCCAAGTATAACCACCTAAATTATCTGTAACTATTGTACCAAACATGTTATTACATAGAATATTACACCATACAGCAGGTAATTTATTTTCTTGATTTTTATAAATTAAATATTCTTTTCCATCTAAGCTAAATCCACCATATGAATTATCATAAAGCATTTCTTCTTTTTTTACTGGATATATTTCTACATTAATATTATTTTTTTCTTTTTTAGGTTTGCTTGTATCTATTTCTTTTTCTTCTAAATCTTTTATATATGTCTCTAATCCACCTGTTTTTGCATCAATTATTATTTTAGCTTTAAATTCTATTGCTTCTAAATCTTCTTTTAATATCTCATCTTTATTTAAAACAAAAATTCCTGCATTTATATTTTTTAAATATTCTAATTGCTTATTTAAAATAACTTCATTTATACTATCTCTTACAAATCTTTCATACACATCAATTTCTTCATTTAATATAACTAAATCAATAAATATTTTTTTAGCTCTATAATATTCAAAAGCACTTATAATTTCTTCTATCACATAAATATCTTCTATACTTTTTATTTTTACTACTACAATAGGATTATCTCCTGAAATTCCATGTTTCCACAAACTATCAATTTGAAGTTCATCTAAATTTTTATTCTTTTTGAAAGGATTTAATCTTAATATATATTTTAATAATTTAACATATAAATCAATTTTTTCTCCATCTATTTGTAAATACTTACTCTCTTCTTCACTTCTAGCTCTAGCAATATTTAATATTCTAATAATTTCCTCTTCACTTTTTATATTCTCTAAAGTATCTATTGCCTCTGTTTTGTCATTAGATACTGCAATTAAGAAATTTACATTTGCAATCTCTTTTGCTCTTATTTTTATAGTTCTTTTCATTGCAATAATTGGATCTGTAACTTGCACTATTTCTTTAGAAAAACTTTTTTGATTTTTAATCATGTTAGAGATATCTAAATTTTCTCTTCCTAAATATTTTTCTTTATCAATTTCATATTCAAAATCCACAATTTGTTCATTTTCTGTGTATAAAGTTGTTGCTAAAAATTTGCTATTTTTTAAACTTCTATTTCTCTTTTCAAAAATAATATTTTCATTTATTTCATCAAATTTTGAAAATAATTTGTTAAAAGCTGGGTGTGAATATTCATCCATTTTTACAGATAGTGAAGGCTCAAAATCTACAATTACTTCTAAAACTTCCTCTGAATTGCCTAAATTTTCTATTTCTAACCTTCTAATCTCTATTGCCTTATTTGGATCTAAACTTACAATTTCTTCAATTTTTAAATTGTTTTCTTGTTTCAAGAACCTTGCTTTATCTGGTGAAAAAATAACTTTTGTATTCTCTTTAGTATCTATTATCTTCTTAGTTTTTGCATTTCTTATATAAAAATTTATTCTTTGTTTTAATTCTGATGTTTCTTTATAACTATTTACCATTACATTTTCAAATTCACTTATACTATCACCGAAATCATCAATTGTGATTTTATATTTTTCATTTGAAATAACATTTAAATTTCTATATTTCTTACTTGGTTTTTCAATTACTCTTTCTATATATGCATTAGAATTTACATTTTTATTTTTACTAATTTTCTCCTTTTTCTCTTTAGTAATTATCATTTGAATTGGCATACGTTCTTGAAGTAATATATCTACTGCTTCTATTTCATGATTTCTATTAAATCTTGTTTTTAGAATATTATCATTAAGAACATTATTTATCGAAAGTAATATTAATCCTTGATGATGCGCCATATATGTTTTTACAACAGCTTTTTTCTTTTTTACTCTTGATGGAGTATAATCAATCGCCTCATAAAAACCATACTTTCCAATCCCTCCATCATTCTCAATCGCTTTTAGATTTTTAACTCCTGCATTACATTCATCTTCCAAAGACAAAAACGTACTATATGGTGAAATTACAATATCATCTTCCAATCCTCTTTTTAAACCAAGCCATGGTATACCAAAAGCTTTATATTGATAATTATTATTTAAGTCTCTAAGATTAAAAGCAGATTCTGATATTCCCCAAGGTACTCCAAGCCTTTTACAATATTCCATCTGACTCATTATCGCAAATTTACTTGCTTCATCCAAAAGACTGCCTTTATATCTTTTTAAATTTATATTTGGCATTAAATATTCAAAGGCTGTTCCTGTCCATGAAACTAACCCTTTATATCCATTTAAACTTGTAAGTGTTCTACTTAAGTTATTCCAATGTTTTACTGAAACATCTCTTTTAGCTATTGCAACTAAACTCGCTTGCCTTGCTTCTGATGCTAAAAAGTCATAATATGACTCTGAAAGTTTATTTTCTTCTAAGTTATATCCAACAGAAAACAATTTGTTTTTCTCACTGTATAACTTTGAAAAATCTGTATTGTTTATTAAATCATTAACAATATTTATAAGATTTTCTAAATCGGCTTTTTTTCTATTTTGAATTAAAAAATCTTTTACAATATAAAGATAACCGATAAAATTACCACTATCTACAGTTGATATATATCTTGGTATAAGTGGCATTAAAGTTCTAGTATTATACCAGTTATATAAATGTCCATTCCATTTGCTAAGTCCTGTAACTACTCCAATTACTTTATTTAAATAATCAATTGTAGTTTTAAAATTTATATATTCTAAATCATATGCAGAAATAATTGCTAAAAGTTCTAGTCCAATATTAGTTGATGAAGTTCTATCTACAACTTTTAAAGTTCTATCTTCTTGATAATTATCTGGCATTAAATAATTATTTTCTTCATTTATATAATCTTCAAAAAAGCTCCATGTTCTTTTGGCAATATCATTTAAATATCTCTTATTTGAATCTGAAATTTCGTATTTTTTACTTGAATCTAAACTAATATACCATGCTACAGATGGTCCTAATATCCATAAAACTCCTAATATCTTATAAATCATTCCTGACAAAAAGCAAAATATTAATCCGTACTATAATATTTAATATCATTTCTTTAAAATAAAATTGCAAGTCATTTTTACTATTTTTTTCTCCATCTTCTGCTGTAACCCATTCTAATAGCTTAGTTTTATTTTTCATTCTATAAATACTTCTAATTATACTATCAGCATTTTTCATCATTTCATATGGTAAAAGCATCACTTGCAAAAAAATTCTAATAATACTTATTTTTACGCTATTTAGTTCTTTTGAAAATTTCTTATATGCATATACTGCGCCAGTAATATTGCTTTCTTTAAAAATTATATAATTTATAATATCTAATAAATATGGAATTACTATTGATGTTAAAGAAATAGCTAAAAACACACTTGATATTAGTGAATTTGCAAAAATATTTAATCCTGTTAAAACTATAATTAAAAATGCAAATATTTGAAGTAAGCTTCTTCTTAAATTATCAAATATTTTAAATTTTGATATCTCATTCAATCTGCTATTTTTAAGCCATTTTATAATTTGCCAGTCTCCTCTAGTCCATCTATGATTTCTTAAAATATATGGTATATATCTAATTGGATATCCATCAAGCAGCATAACATCTGTTAAAAGTCCACATCTTAAAAAATTTCCTTCTAACAAATCATGGCTTAAAATAGTATTTTCTGGAAATTCATTTTTTAATATCTCATTATAAACATCTACATCATAAATTCCTTTTCCAGTAAAAATTCCTTCATCAAAATAATCTTGATAAATGTCAGAAATAGCATTTGTATAAAAATCTATTCCACCTTTCATACTATATAACTCTACAAAAAGGCTTTTTTGAGAAAGTGATAAATCCATACCAATTCTAGGTTGCATAATTCCATATCCATCTACTACCTTCTCATTATCAATAATTGGAATATTTAAAATATGGCTCATAGCTCCAATTAATTTTGGAGCTGTATTTAAATTTAAATTTGTATCACTATCAAGTGTTATTATATATTTTATATTTGGAAGTTTTGCTTTTTCCTTTTCTATTGTATTTTCTAAAAAATCATTTGAAATTTTATTTTTTATATATTTATTAAAGGTTGTAAGTAATCCCCTTTTTCTTTCCCAACCAATATATGCATTTTCACAATGATTCCATGTTCTTTCTCTATATAAAAAATGAAATTTATTAAATTTTTCTGTTTTATATTTTTCATTTAATTTATTGCAAAATTCAAGACCAGAAGAAATAACTTCTTCATCAAAACTCTTAGTTTTGTCTGTTTCTTCTGAGCAATCTCCAAGTAAAGCAAAATATATATTTTCAGATTTATTAGCTAAATAATAAACTTCAAGCTTCTCAAACATTTCCTTTACTTTTTCTTTTGATTTCAAAATTGTAGGAATTACAACAAAAGTAGCCAGCTCTTCTGGTATTCCTTCTTCATAATCCATTTTAGGAATTATAACTGGACTTTTAAATTTTCCCATAAAATAATTCACAATTCTTAAATTAATTTCTGAAATAGGTACATATAGCAATATAGAAAAAATTACTGAAATTATTGGATTTCTAGTAATATACTGTGATAAAACATATATTAGAAAACACAAGTATATAGGGAAAATCACATTAAAAGCTATATAAAATCTAGCTTTTAATTTATAGTTATATTTTTTAGAAGTTTTAATTTCTAAAATTTCATTTAATTCATTAATTCCTTCTTTTACTAAATAATATCCTACATGAGACTTTTTTAAGTCTACTGGATTATCACTATTTTCATATCTTTTACATAATTCTATAATTTTCTCTGCAATATAGATTTCTGAAATCTTACTTTTCTTTGATTTTTCATCTATTATTCTTCTATAATAACTCTTACTTTCCTCATCCATTTTATTATAAGTGCCAGATGGATCTAATTTTAAAATTTCCTCTGAAGCATTCATATAACTAAATAATTCTGAAAAATCAACTCTATTTATTTCTCTTATACTTGTTATGCAATTTCCCATTGTGATTTTAATATTTGCAATATGAAAATGCTCTTTTTGTATAACTTCTGGAATTGTAAGTCCCAATTTTTGAACTTCTTTTTCTAAAACTTCTTGATATCCTACTGCTTTTTTTCCATATTTTTTTAACTTATATGACATATATTCTATAAATGAATACTTAAATTTTTCTTCTGAAACTCTTATATATTTATCTGGATTAATAAACTTAAGATTACTATAATCTCGGCTTTCAACTAATCTCTCTATAATACTTTCAGCTTTGTATTTTTGAATTTGTGAAGAATATATTTTTTCGCAAAGTTCTCTAATATGAGATATTATAGAAATTTTTAAAAATACTCCTATATTACAAAGCTCATCCATGCTTAATAGCTTTTTTCTTTGATATGCATGAAGTGCAATATCAATAAGCTCTCTATCTATTTTACAATCTGAAAAAGCTACAATTTCTTCAGCAAGTACATAACTTCTAGCAAATCCTAAATATCTATCATTAGATAATCCTATCATTTTTTTGTATTTTTTTAATGGTAATTCTTTTTGGATTACTTTAACAGTTTCTTCTATAACATAGAAATTATCTAATATCCACTCACCTGCTGAATGAATTTTTATTCCAAGCTTAAGGTGTCTTGTAAGTAAATTATAAGTTTCTAAAATAAATTTATAATCTTCTATTAAATTAGGTATTGGATAAGTATCTTTATTAGAAAAACTTTTTATACTATGGTCAGAAGCTGTTTTTTCAATATGTTTAGCTAACTGATTTCTATCTAATAGAGTTCCTCTTATATTTAACTTTTTGTATTTTTTCATAAAATTCCCCTTATGCCACTTGCATTTTTTCTCAAATTTAGATAATTTTTTATCCCATTTTTATTGGTTTTTATAATTATCCATTTTTATCGTATTTTTTCCAAGTTTTCTTAAATTATGCATAAGTTTGAAAGATAAAAATTATGTATAAATTTATTATTTCAGCATAAAGTTTATTTATAACAATATGTTATACTTTAATATTTAACTTTTTGAGGAGCAACTTATGATTATTTTAAATAAAAAACGACTAATATTTATAAACTTAAGCATAGTTCTTTCTATATTTTTTTATAGCTTTAGTTTTTCAAAACTTCAAAGCACTGAACCTGTCTCTTCTACTCCTGTATCAAATCATACAATAATCTTAGATGCTGGTCATGGTTTTCCAGATGGTGGAGCAACAGGAAGTGATGGATCTATAGAATCAGAAATCAATTTAAGTTTAGTGCTTAAACTTCAAAATTTATTAGAAAGTGCAAATTGCACTGTTATATTAACCAGATCAGATGAAAATGGGATTTATGAAGCATCAAGTGATACTATTCGCAGTCAAAAAATATCTGATATGAAAAATCGTGTAAAAATTGCAAATAATTCTGATGCAGAAATGTTTGTATCAATACATATGAATAAATTAGAACAAACCCAATACAATGGATGGCAAACTTTTTATAAAAATCAAGATGAAAAAAGTAAAGAAATTGCTCGGCAATATTCAAACAAGTCTTAATCATTTTATAAAAAAAGAAAATAATAGAGAAATTAAATCTATTTCTGGTATATATTTAACAAAAAATGTTGAAATTCCTCTAGTATTAGTCGAATGTGGTTTTTTATCTAACTCTGAAGAAAATAAGCTCCTTCAAACTGATTCATATCAAGATGAACTTGCTTGGAGTATCTATATTGGTATTATGGATTATTTGAAATAATTTTATAAAATAAATATTTTAATATATGAATTGAAATTTATATATTTTAAAAATAATCGAAAGCTAGGATTTAATATTTCTATTAATTCCTAGTTTTCATAAGAGTATGAGATTATTTTAGGTCATGAGATGAAGTGAATTTCACCTCATGCCTAAACTCAATGACTAATTTATTTGCTAACTATTTTTTACTTCTTTATTT
>CANEHB010000029.1 GCA_947427205.1 uncultured Clostridium sp. | reverse complement strand
CTTGAAAATACAAGAGTGTAGCTAAATAAGATATAAAATTAGTTTACACTACCAAGTTATAAATGGAGGAATTTTTATGAAAAAGTATGTAATAGGATTAGTAGCAGTAATAATAATTGTGATAATATTATTTTTTATAGGATTTAACAATAATATATTTAATAAAAAAGAAATAAGTGATTTATATGACTTTAAATATTTTTCACCACTTTCACAGAATGATGTATATTATGCTGATACTATGGAGTTTACTAATGGAATTTATTATAAAATTGTAACAGATTATGAGGAGTATTCGAAATGTAAAGAAACTTATAATGATATTATAGATATGGATAGCAAGGATTTTAAAAACAATTTTTTAGTATTAACTGTAACAGAAAATACATCTACGCAAAATTTAGGAATTGAAAGTGTTGAGGCAGATGAGTCAACTTTATATATTGGCTTAGCAAAAACAAATGAAAAAGAAGTATCAGATTTAGATAGAGGAATATCAATTAAAATTGATAGAGATTTATTTAGAGATAATATTGATATATTTAAAACAATAGAAAATACAAATTTTATGGAAACATATAGCGATATAAGAAAAATACCAAAAGAATATACTTTAGAAGAAGCAATAGCAGATAACTGTTTTGTTAATTTAGGTATTTCATCATCAAATGTAAACTTAATGCATGATTTTTTAGGAAAGATAGAAAATAATCAAAATGCTGAAATTAGAATAGTTTTTTGTGGTGGGATAAATGATAATATAATTATTTATGATATAAAGTATGTTAATGAAGATAAAAAGTATTATGTTTGTGTTGATAATTCAAGAGTGATAGATATAGATTATGATGGAAATTCCTCTATGAATGATACATATAATTACTATGAATTTGATATTTTAGAAAAAATGGATTATATAGATGATTCTATAAGTATTTCAGATAATATAAGTACTTCAGATAATATAAGTACATATACATTGAGAAATTCAGAGATACCAGAAGATATATTAAGTTTTTGGTATTTTGATTAAATAAAAATTCTATAATTAAAATAGAAATTCAGAAGATTAATTTATAGAAATAATATAGAATACAAAAAGGAACTATATGTTTAAGTATAGTTCCTTTTTATAGATTAAATTTTATTGATTATTACAACCACATGAATTATTATTTCCATTATTCATAAAATATTGATTTCTTTGATATAATTTTTCTTGAACTCCATTTAAAGCTTCACCAAATCTTTGGAAGTGAACAACCTCACGTTCTCTTAAATATCTTAAAACATCTACTACGTCTTTATCATCCCTACAAAGATCTATTAATTTTTCATAAGTGGCACGAGCTTTTTGCTCAGCAGCTAAATCTTCTGTTAAGTCAGCAACTGGATCACCTTTTACAGCCATACTTGCGGCGGTGTATGGAAATCCAGCAGCAGCTTGAGGATAAACACCCCAACCATGATCTGTATAGTAATCACCCATACCAGCTCTTTGCAATTCTTCTGGACTTGATCCATCTGTTAATTGATGAACTAAAGTTCCTACCATTTCAAGATGGGCAAGTTCTTCAGTTCCTATATCATTTAATACAGCTTTAGATTTTTGATCAGGCATGCCAAATCTTTGAGATAAATATCTTAAAGATGCACCAAGTTCTCCATCTGGTCCACCATATTGCGAAATAATTACTTTGGCTAGTTGTGGATTTCTGTGTTTTATATTAATTGGATATTGCAGACTTTTTACATAATAATACATTAGTAAGCCCCCCTTTCCCAAGGCCAAGGTTCGTCAATCCAATTCCAAGTATCTGAAGTAAAATTGACTGTTAATGGTCCAAATAATTCTTGATATTTTTTAGTTAGTGAAACAACTTTTTCTACATATTCATTATGCATGCAAATTGCTTTTGAGTCTTCAGGATGAGTATCTAAATATAATACTAGATCATTAATTGCAAAATTTAATGACATTATTTCATGCAATAAGGCTTGTTTATTTACATTATTACAACAATTATTCATATTTACATACCTCCATTTCTTAAATAATTAATAAAATCTATTGATTGACCAGGATAGTAAGGACTTACAAGTTCTGGAAAAATAGTTCCATTTTCAAGTCCAACTTCTGGTGTAAAAGTTTTATTCATTATTTGATTAGGTGTATAAGCATGACCATATAAATAATTAGAAGGAAAAGGCTTATTATCAGGTGAATTACAAATATTAGCATATATACTAGAATTACAACTATTTGTGTTTGAATTATTATTTCTGCAATTACATGAATTTTGCATGTAACTATTTGAGTTACGATTACAACAACGCATAAAAAAATCCTCCTTTTTGGTTTATATAATATAGTGTATGTAAACAATTTAAATGTGTGAAAATAACATTTGTATATTTTGCTTGAATTTTATGTGTCTAAAAAATGAAAAAAAGAGGTTTAAAGTGAATTTATAATGAAAAATATTGTTGCTTTATTTAGCATATGTTAGTATAAGGAAAATTAATCAAGGAGGAAAAAATATGAGTAACATTGGAGAGAAAATGTCAATTGCAATAGAGATATTATCAATGAAACTTTCTAAAGACATGTTTAACAAAGAGAAAGTAAATAAAATATTTAAAGAAAAGGAATTAGTTTATTCAGGAGATATAGAAACAATTGAAAGAGTAATAAATGTTTATGGAAAAGAATTAAAGGAGGAGATGCAAAATGGATAGTCAAGAAAAAAATGTTGCAATTCAACAGGTTGAGAAATCAATAGTTGAAAGGTTGGATGAAATAACCTCAAAAATAACATCAGTAGAAGATTGGGAAAATTATATAAATAAATATCAACAACCATTTTGCCAAATTATTGCAGGACTAGAAACAGAAAGAAATAGTACTGAAAAAGAAGAAACTCAAAAACCAATAGCTGTAATATTTGGAGGACAACCAGGAGCAGGGAAAACTGCTTTAATACCTAAATATAAACAGATATTAAAAGAAAAATATAATATAAATGCTGTAGTAAATAATGCAGATTTTTATAGATTTTGCGTTCCAGGAACTTATAGAGTAGCATCAGATTTTCCAGAAAGTGCGTCAAGATTAACAGATCCAGTTGTAAAAAGTATGAGAAAAAATTTAGTTGAAGAATCTATCAAACAAAAGCAAAGTATCATAATTGAAAATACATTAGGAGATACTCTTACAGTTGATAAAATGAGAGAAGGGAATGTTCATGATATTTGGATTGCTTTAATGGCAGTGCCTAGAGAAGAATCATTGTTATCTGATTTTGAAAGATATATTAAAATGCAGGAAGTATCAGATGTTGCAAGATTAGTAAGTATTGATGCACATGATAAACGATATACTGCACTTGACAAAATTGCAATTAAATTAGAAAATGAAAATATAAGAATGCTAGTACATTCAAGAGGCAAAAACGAAGATAGCTTACCAGTTCTTGAATATGATAGCTTTGATAAAACAAATAAAAGATATTCTAATGTAATTGAAGCTATGAATTCAGTAAGAAATACAAATTTTAAAGCAAATGTATCAGGATATTCAGAAAGATTAAAAACTATTAGAGAAAAAATGGAAGCTTTCGGCATGACTAAAGATGAAGAAATTGAATTAAAGAGGTTAGAAGAAATTATTGGAAAATCTATAGCCAAAGAAAAAGAAGGAGAGGAAAAGTAAAATGATTGATTTACACATACATACTACTTATTCAGATGGGACAAAAAATGTTAAGGAAATTTTGAAACAAGCCGAAGATTTAAAATTAGACTATATATCTATTACAGATCATGATAAATGTAATGCTTATGAAGAATTAAAAAATATTGATATAAGTAAATACTATTCTGGAAAAATTATAAAAGGAATAGAAATAAAATGTTTTTATAAAGGCAGTACTATAGAAGTTTTAGGATATGACTATGATTATAATAAAATGAAAGCGTGGGTAGATGAATTTTATGCAGATAAAGATAGAAAAATAATTGAAACAAAATATTTTAATAAATTATATGATGTATGTGAAAAATTGAATCTAACTATGAGCAAAAGAGAAGATATATCATGGAATCCAGAAAATGACTGGGGAGGAAAAACTATATATGATGAAATAAAAAAACATCCTGAAAATCAATCGAAACTACCAGAAGATTTATGGAATAATGGAGTTCAAACTTTTTCAAAAAGATATTATTGTAATAAAGAAACTATATGGTATTTAGATAAATCAGAGGATTATCCAAGTGTTGATGAAGCAGTTAATGCTATAAAAAATGCAGGTGGACTAGTGTTTTTACCACATATGTATATATATAAATGGATGAAAAATATTGAACAAGAATTAAATGAACTTGTAGATAAATATAATATTGATGGAATAGAATGTTATCATAGTGATTTTACTCAGGAAAATATAGACTACTTAAATGAATACTGTGATAAAAATAATTTCTTTAAAAGTGGTGGAAGTGATTATCATGGAGATAATAAACCACATATTAGTTTAGCAAGTGGAAGAGGAAACTTAAAAATTCCTACTAAAATAATAGAAAATTGGTGTAAATAAATGCTTTTGCTAAATTAATAGTTATAAATAAAGTTGTCTGTAGATAAATTATATACACTAAAAAACTGAAAAATTTTTACTTTTTCAGTTTTTTTCTAGGTATTATCTAGTTATTATATTGTTAAAAATATTTTACTAAAAATTGTTGATTTTTATAATTAGTTATGTTAAACTATAATAGTTAATAAACAGAAGAGATTTGGAGGTCTATATAGATGGAAATAGTAAAATATATAGTAATGGGAATATATGCAATAGTATGTGTAGCTTTAATAGTTTTAGTAACAAAACAATCTAAAGAAGATGGTGGTGCTTCTGGAACTATAGTTGGAGCCTCTGCTAATAATTTTTATGAAAAAAATAAAGGAAAAACAACAGAAGGAAAAATGAAGAGAGCAACAATAGCTTTAATGGTAGTATTTGTTGTCTTAACACTTGCTTTAGGAATTATATATGTTATATAACTGGGGTAGTATAACTAAAAATGTAGATATAACTTTAAATAAAAATTAGGGGCAGTATTTTACTGCTCTTTTATATTATAGGAAATTTATTTTGGCTTTTTCATATAGTATAAAGCTTTTGATAAATTTGTACACGACTTTATAACACAAAATCGAAGATTAGAGCAGAGAAAAATTTTATTATATAAATTGATACATATGTTATATATAATCAATAGTAACTATTGAATAGAAAAGATATTTTATATTAAAATAACAGTATAATAAAAACGAAAGGGAAAATATGAGTAAAAAGAAAAAACAAAAAATAGAAGGTATTTTTAGAGCTAATGAGAAGGGGTATGGATTTGTTGAAATAGAAGAGATGGATGAAGATCTTTTTATTCCTGCAAATAGTGTAAATAAAGCTTTAAATGGTGATACTGTTCAAGTTATGATTTATAAACAAAAAGAAGGAACCAAAAGAGCAGAAGCTAAAATTGTTAAGATTGTAAAAAGAGAAAGAGAAACAGTTGTAGGAATTTTTCAAAAATCTAAAAATTTTGGATTTGTAGTTCCAGACGATAAAAGATTTGGAACAGATATTTTTATATCTAAAAGTAACTGTAAAGAAGCAAAAAATAATGATAAAGTAGTTGCTAAAATTTTAAAATATCCTGAAAGAGGTAAAAATGCAGAAGGAGAAATTATTGAAATTTTAGGTAATGTAAATCAAGCAGGAGTTGATATGCTTTCTGTTATAAAAGAATTCGATTTACCAAATGAATTTCCATCTTTTGTAAAAGAAGAAGCTGAAAGTATAACTCAAAAAATAAATGAAGAGGACATAAAAAATAGAAGAGATTTAAGAGAGAATATAATTTTTACAATAGATGGAGAAGATGCAAAAGATTTAGATGATGCTATATGTGTATCAAAAAATGCAGATGGAAATTATATGTTAGATGTTCATATTGCTGATGTTAGCTATTATGTAAAAGAAGATAGTAAATTAGATAGAGAAGCAATAAAAAGAGGTACTAGTGTATATATGTTTGATAGGGTTATACCAATGCTTCCTTTTGAACTTTCAAATGGAATATGTAGTTTAAGTGCAGGACAAGATAGGTTTGCATTATCTTGCAGTATGGAAATTGATAGTAAAGGAAATGTTGTATCATCAGATGTGTATAAATCAGTAATTAAAGTAACTGAAAGAATGACTTATACTAATGTAAATAAAATTATTAATGGACTAGATGAAGAAGTTGTGAAAAAATATTGTAAATATATAGATAAATTTAAGCTAATGGAAGAATTAGCAATTATATTAAAAAATAGAAGATTAGCACAAGGATACTTAAATTTAGATATTCCAGAAAGTAAAATAATATTAGACGAAAATGGTAGAGCTATTGAAGTAAAAAAATATGAAACAACTTTTGCAAATGAAATAATAGAACAATTTATGCTAACAGCAAATGAAACAGTAGCAGAAAAATTTTATTGGCTAGAAGCACCATTTATTTATAGAGTTCATGAAGAACCTGAATATGAAAAAATAGAAGAAACAAATAAATTTTTATTTAACATAGGTGAAAAGATAAAAGTAAATAAAGATAATATTAGACCAAGAGCATTTTCAGATGTTTTAGAAAAATTAAAAGGTACAGAGTATGAAAAAGTAATATCAACATTAATTTTAAGAACACTAAAAATAGCTAGATATGAAAGTGAAAATAAAGGTCATTTTGGAATTGCAAGTAAATATTATTGTCATTTTACATCACCAATAAGAAGATATCCAGATTTATTTATACACAGAGTAATTTCAGAATATTTAAAAAATAATTATAATATGAAAGAAGAAAGGTTAGCAGAATTAGAGGGAAAAGCAACAAAATATGCTGAAAGTTCTTCAGATGCAGAAAAAATAGCAACAAAAGCTGAAAGAGACGCAGAAGATATTAAAAAAGCTGAATTTATGGAAAATAAAATAGGAGAAGAATATTTTGGAATTGTTTCTTCAATTACTTCTTTTGGTATGTTTGTAGAACTTGAAAGTACAGTAGAAGGCTTAATTAGATTTGAACACATGGGAAATGAGTATTTTATATATGATGAGAATAGAAAAACATTAATTGGAGAAAGAACAAATAGAGTATTTAAAATAGGTGATCAAGTTAAAATTAGAGTAATAGAAGCTAATAAAATGCTTAGAAAAATAGCTTTTGAATTAGTTGCAGATAAAAATGAGGTAAAATATAATTTATATTTTAAAGATGAAGAGATAGAAGTGGAAGATATAGAAAATGAAAATAATATTTAATTCATATTAAGTGTTATTTTGTGTGGAATATAAATTTAAATAAAATAGAATTTATATATAAGAGTCAGAAATAGAGAGTAATTACACATTTACTCTTTATTTTCATATAAAAATGTATTAAAATAGAATTGAAAAAATTATATATAAAAAGGTTTAATGATATGGAAAATATATTTAAGAAATTAATAAATAAATCTAAAAAAGAAGATAGTGAAGAAATAAAAAAATTAGAAGAACTAAAAAGAAAAATTAAAGCTATTAAAACAATAAAAGAACTAGAAGCAATGGAGGATGAATTAGTAGCTTTAGGTGTTTTGGATAAATCAAAATTAGATAAATTGAAAAGAAAGAAAAAGAAAAGAAAATCAGATAGAGAAATATTTGAGGAAAGAGTTAGATGTGATTTAGAAACTATAAATAAAGTAATATTAGTTGGAAAAATATATAAAAAACAAGAAAGAAAAAGAGAGGATAAAGAGGTTATTCAAAATAGAGATGATAGAGAAAGAAATAGTGGAGTAAAAGATAAGGAAAAAGAGAAGGATAAAGAAGAAAGAACAAGAAGTGGTGGAGGAAGAACAAGAGGAGATAGATAGTATTTAATAATATAAGCAAAAAGATATTATCTAAAGAACTTATATAGATTAATTTAGTATTAATAAAATATAAACTTTTAAAAGGATAATGTAATAAAATGATTAATGAGATAAAGAAAAATGAAGAATATATAGTAGAAATAATTGATAATGGATTTCAAGGGGAAGGAATTGCCAAAATTAGTGGTATAACTATATTTGTTCCTAATTGCATAAAAGGGGAAAAAGTTAAAATTAAAATTTTGAAAGTAACTTCTTCTCATGCTTTTGGAAAGGTTATGGAAATATTTGAAAGTTCAGAATTTAGAAAAAAATCAGATTGTAGTACATATCCTAGGTGTGGTGGATGTGCTATTCGTCATATGGATTATAATTATACTATC
Organism: uncultured Clostridium sp.; assembly: GCA_947427205.1. Classification (GTDB taxonomy): domain Bacteria; phylum Bacillota; class Clostridia; order TANB77; family CAG-508; genus Scatovivens. The sequence goes on along the minus strand of CANEHB010000029.1, from coordinate 6,165 downwards.
GAAATAAAGAAAAAATCAGTAGAATCAACTTTAAAAAAGGCACTTGGAAAAGAAATAAAAGTTTCAGAAACTTTAAAGATGGATAACCCTTACAATTATAGAAATAAGCTTCAATATCCTATAGGAGTAAATGAAAAAGGTGAGCCAGTAATGGGAGTTTATGCAGAAAGAACTCATAAAATAATTCCAACAAAAGAATGCAAAATTCAAGATGAGTTAAGTCAGAAAATAGCAAGTAGTATATATGAATGGATATGTGAAAAAAAAATAAAAGTATACAATGAAGTTAAATTAGAAGGAAGTATAAGACATATAGTTATAAGGATTGGCAAAAAAACAAATGAGGTAATGGTTACTTTAGTAACTAATACTAAAAAAATAGAAAAGGAAAATGAATTAGTAGAATACCTAATATCAAAATATCCTGAAATAAAAACAATAGTAAAAAATATTAATAGTAAAAATACGAATGTTATTTTAGGAAGCGAAAATGAAATATTGTTTGGTAAAGGATATATATACGATTATCTAGGAGAATATAAATTTAAAATTTCACCAATGTCTTTTTATCAGGTAAATCAAATTCAAACTGAAAAATTATATAGTAAAGCAGTAGAATATGCAGAACTTACAGGAAGTGAGACAGTATTTGATTTATATTGTGGGATAGGAACAATAGGAATATTTGCATCAAAAAATGTTAAACAATTATATGGAATAGAAACAGTACCTCAGGCTATTGAAGATGCAAAAGAAAATGCAAAGTTAAACAATATTAAAAATGCAGAGTTTTTTGTAGGAGATGTAGAAAAAACTTTACCAGAATTTATAAGACAAAGACATATAATTCCAGATGTAGTTTTCATTGATCCTCCTAGAAAAGGTTGTGATAGAACAGCATTAGATACAATTATTGAAATAGAACCGAAAAGAATTGTTTATGTAAGTTGTAACCCTGCTACTTTAGGGAGAGATTTAAAAATTCTTGAAGAAAAATATGAAATTAGAGATGTTTCTATATGTGATATGTTCGGATTTTCACATCATGTTGAGTGTGTAACTTCACTTGCGTTAAAAAATATGTAATATACAAGAAAATATGTAAATTAGATTTTAATAAGTTAATGGAAAGTATAGAGGAATATATATGTTAGAAAAAGATAGGCCAATTATTATTCAAGGTGCTATGAGCATGGAAATTGAAGTAGAGAAAGAAGAGAATATAAATGGATTTAAGTTTTATATAGGAAAATTTGAAAATCATCCAATAATTATTTCAGAAACTCAAATTGGAATTATAAATGTAAGTATGGCAACATGTATAGCAATTCAGAACTATAATCCTAAATTAATTATAAATCAAGGAATTGCAGGAGCGCATGTTAGCTATATACATAGAAATGATATAGTGGTTGGAGAAAAGAGTGTGAATATAAATTCTTTTATAACAGGAATTAAGAGTAAAAATGAAGGAACCAATCCATTTGATTGGCAGTTTGACAATAGATCATTTGAGGTTCAATGTAATACTGAATTATTAGAGAAAGCTAAAAAGATTAATAATGAATATAATATTTTTTATGGAATAATTGGAAGTGGAGATATATTTAATAGAGAAGTTGATAGAATAGCTTGGATTCAAGGAAAAAAGAATACATTGTGTGAAGATAATGAAACAATTGCTGTATATACGATTTGTGAAAAATTTAAAGTTCCATGTATTGGTTTTAGAGCTATTACAAATAATGAAGTAACTCAAAAAGAAAGTGATGGATCAACAATATCAAGGAAAAATTTAGCAAGTAATGCAAATAAAATCATAACTAAGGAACATGATTTATCACCAGCAATAGTATCACAAAAATTTACAATAGATTTTGCAAAAGAATTATTACTAACATAGAAATTATGATTTAAAAATTATATTTTTTTAAGGAGATAAAAAACATAAATGAAATATGCAGGTAATAAATTAGAAGGTAAAGAATATGGAGAAAGATATACCTCTTATGGATTAATATTTAATGAAAATGAAGAAATTGCAGTTGCATATATAGAAAAATATAATATGTATAATTTAATTGGAGGAAAAATAGAAACAGGAGAAAATTCAAAAGAAGCATTAATAAGAGAGACAAAAGAAGAAATCGGATATTCTATAAAGGATATTGAATATATTGAGAATATTGGATACTATACATATATTGAAATTTTAGATAAATATGAATTAGCAATAATGGATGTTTATAAGGCAAAAGTAGGAGAAAAAGTTTGTAAACCAATAGAAAAAGATCATGAACTTATATGGGTAAAACCAGAAGAAATAGCCGATAAAATGTATTTTGAATATCATAGATATGTTTTAAATGAGTATATAAAAAATAATAAAAATGCAAAACAAGAACTATAGAATATATTAATAAAAGCGAATAAACATAGGAGTATTAGAAATATGGAAATAAAAATAGAATTACCAGAATTAAAAGATTTTAAAGATATAAATTTATTGGCAAAGCAAGTACATGAATTACATGTTAAATGGAGACCAGATTTATTTTTTATGATTGAAGAGTTAATAAGTGAGGAGAAACTTAAAGAATTAATAGAAAATAATGAGATATTTATAGCTAAATTACAAGAAAAAATTGTAGGATATATTACTTTAAATATAGTAGAGAAAAATACTCCAGGAATGAGATATAGAAAGCAATTGTCGATAGATGCAATATGTGTGGATGAAAAAAATAGAGGAAAAGGAATTGGAACTGCATTATTAAAATATGTTAAAGAATATGGGAAATTAAATAATTGCACAGATATATATTTAACTGTTAATGAAGAAAATGAAGATGCAATTAAAATTTATGAAAAATTCGGAATGAAAGTTAAGAGTATAGCGTATTCAATGCAGATATAGAGGATATTATTTGAGAAGTTAGCATAGAAATAAATATTGATTAAACAATGAATTTACATATAGTAAAAATATTGATTTTATGTAAAATCTGTGCTATGATGTTATAGTACCAAAAATATGAAAGAGAGGAGGTGCTATATATGTTGAACACAGCGATATGTATCAATGAATACGATCTCATAAGGGAAGAACGGCATGGCATTTCCGAAGGAGAATGCCCAGTAGATTTAATGGCATATATCCAAAAGGAAAAGGCTGAAGGGGAATTGATAGTATTTACATTAACCTCAGAAGCCATAAGATGTATGTGCGCTTATGATTCCTTGACTGATATCAGGTACTTTAGGCATTTATCAAGTGCTTGCCAAGGTGTTGGAGCTTGGTGGCCACCAGAAGATCCACTTCAAAAGGTGCCTGAAGAAGATCAAGAATGGATGCGGATGTGGACAACTGATATGTGCAAAACATATTTTGTCGAGGAAGTACATACCAAAGAAATTCGGTATAAGCAACCGCGAAAAGGATCATCAGTGGTACATCATATTATCGGGTAATTGATAAGCAGATCAGAAATGTAAAGGTGATTGTGCTGTGTGCACAATCACCTTTGCTTTTATAAAGATAATGATATTTGTAGTTGGTTTTGTATTTTTCAATTTTCATAATATTTTCTTTTGTTTTCAATTATTATAAAAAATACTCTGGAAATTTAGAAACTTATAGTATAAAATATTAAATAGTATTGGAGGAAAAATGATTATGATAAGATTTGAATGTGATTATTCAGAAGGTGCATGTTTAGAAATTATAAAAAAGATACAAGAAACCAACATGGAACAAACACCTGGTTATGGTGAAGATATATATTGTAATTCTGCAAGAGAAAAAATAAGAAAAATATGTAAATGTCCAAATGTAGAAGTTCAGTTTTTGGTAGGTGGAACTCAAACGAATATGATAGTAATAAGCTCAATTTTAAAATCATATCAAGGAGTAATTTCAGCTCGGAACAGGTCATATAAATGTTCATGAAACAGGAGCAATAGAAGTTACAGGTCATAAAGTATTAGTTATTAATACAGAAGATGGTAAATTAACAGGAAATCAAGTAAAAGAAATGTATCAGAATCATTATAATGATGCAAATCATGAACATATGGTACAACCTGGAATGGTATATATATCATATCCAACAGAAAATGGACTAATATATACTAAGGAAGAACTAGAAAATTTATATAAAGTTTGTAGAGAATGTAATTTACCACTATATATTGATGGAGCTAGATTAGGATATGGGTTAATGGCTGATGGAAGTGATATGAATATTTCAGATATAGCTCATAATTGTGATGTTTTTTATATTGGAGGAACTAAAGTAGGAGCATTATTTGGAGAAGCTGTTGTAATAACAAACGAAAAATTGCAAAAAAATTTTAGATATTACATGAAACAGAGAGGTGGAATGCTAGCAAAAGGAAGATTATTAGGAATACAGTTTGATGTACTATTTGAAAATCAATTATATTTTAATATATCAAAACATGCTATTGATATGGCAATGAAAATAAAAAAAGCTTTTTTAGATAAAGGATTTAAATTTTTATATGATTCAAATACTAATCAACAATTTCCTATAATATCAAAAGAAATATTATCTAAATTATCAGATAAATATTCATTTTGCTTATGGGAAAAAATAGACGAAAATACTAGTACAGTTAGATTCTGTACAAGTTGGGCTACAAAAGAAGAGGATGTTAACGAATTAGTAAAAGATATAGAAAATTTATAGGCAAATATATGAAAGGTTTTTAGAATGGTAAATTTAGAATTATATAAAATATTTGTTGCAGTAGCAAGTGAAGAAAATATAACAAGAGCAAGTGAAAAATTAAATTTAACACAGCCAGCAATAACAAAGCATATAAAAAATTTAGAGAGTATATTAGGTGTTAAATTATTTTTTAGAACTAATCATGGTATAGTTTTAACAGAGCAAGGTAAAAAACTGTATGAAGAAATAAAAAATGCTACAAACCTATTAGTAAATGTAGAAAATCAATATTTAACAATTAAAGATATTAATTTAGGTATACATTCTACAATACTAAATAAAATTTTTAGTAGTTGTATAAGTGAATATTATATAAATAATTCAAGTTCTAAAATAAATACTGTTAATCACGAAAATGAAGACATGTTATTAGAATTAAAAAATGGAGAATTAGATATTATATTTTCTAAAAAGATAAAAACAAAATCTTATAGTAAAAATATAAAATTTATTAAACTAGGAGAGTGGGATGAAATATTAATCGTAAATGAAAAAAGTAAGCTAAAAAATAAGATTGTAACTATAGAGGATATAAAATCTAAAACTATATATATGCCAAAGAAAACTTCAGAAACACCACGTAACTTTTTTGATTCATTAAATTGCAAATATGAAGATTTTGATGATATTAAACATGTAACGTATAAAACTATAACAGAAATAATTAAAAGTAATGATGGAATAGGATTAGTTACTAAAGAATTTGTTAATCAAGAGATTGAGCAAAATAATTTATATATATTAAATACAAGCTTTAAAATAAAACCTGTTGAATTTGGAATATATATAAATACTGAAAACAAGTTTGAAGAATTAAATAAATTTATAAAAATAATAAAAAAATATTTTAATTAGATACAATTTTAAAAGAGTGGTAAGTCAAATATGATTTACCATTTTTATTTTTAATAGAAATAACTTTAAGTAATAACTATAAAGCAAATATTTATTTTACGTAAACTGAGTATCAATATATAATTATTATATAGTAACTTAGAAAAGAGGTATGTTATATGAAAGATAAGCTAGGAGTTATACATGGAAGATTTCAGTTATTACATAATGATCATATGAAATTTATATTAGCAGGAAAAGAGAAATGTGAACATTTAATTATAGGAATTTGTAATCCTGAGGTAGATTTAACTAAATATACCTCTAGTAATCCACATAGATCAAAAAGAAGTTCAAATCCACTTACATATTATGAAAGAATGGAGTGTATAAGAAATTCTTTAATTGAATACGGAATTAGCAAAGAAGAGTTTGATATAGTTCCGTTTCCAATTAATTTTCCTGAAAAAATAATTAATTATGCTCCTCGAAATGCAAAATATTATTTGACAATTTATGATGAGGTAGTGTAAAGTAATCTATGAAAAAGTAGATTATGAAAAAATTATCTAAAACT
>CANEHB010000028.1 GCA_947427205.1 uncultured Clostridium sp. | reverse complement strand
AGTTTTAGATAATTTTTTCATAATCTACTTTTTCATAGATTACTTTACACTACCTATAACTTTTGTATATATTTTATCTTATAAAACTTGTTTTTTCAATCTTATTTTGTGGTGGCAAAATATTATTTTTTTTGCCAAGTTCAATACATTTTAACATCCATGCCATATTTTTTCCTAAATTATACATAGTTTGCATTCCTTCTAAATCTTGTTTTACCTCTTCTGGAGTATTTCCATGTACATTATTCCAATATGTAGAAGAAACTACTGGCATTTGACTAATTGTAAAATATTTATTTAAAACATCAAATGAAACTGTAGTACCTGCTCTTCTTGCACTAGCAATACTTGCTCCTGGTTTAAATTCAAAAGATTTTTTTCCTGCATAAAATACTCTATCTAAAACTGATAGAATTCTTCCAGTTGGATGTGCATAATATACTGGTGTCCCAAAAATAAAGCCATCACTTTGTTCTGCTTTTTCAATTATTGTATTTACTATGTCATCATTAAATACACATCTTCTTTTTCCTTCTTTTGCACAAGTTCCACATCCTATACAATCTCTTACAGGATTAGCCCCTAAATTTATAATTTCTGTTTCTATATTTTCTTCCTTTAAGCTTTCTGCTACTTTACTTAAAGCTGTATATGTGCATCCTTCTTTTGAACTTCCATTAATTAATAAAACTTTCATAAATTTATCCTCCTCAATTAATACTATTATAATCTATGTTTTCATATTCTTATTTTTTTATATCTTTGCATCATTAAAAAGTTATGTAACAATATATCTTTTCTACATATAAAGAACAAAAGAAGACATTATTAAAATTGCAAAAGGCAAAACTACATGCAAATGTCCTCGTCTTTGTTCGAGTGCATAACTTATCTGTAGCTCACTAATTTTCGCACAGCTTAAGAAATGTACAAAATTTGCCGAAGGCTTTATATTATAGGAATTGCGAAGCAATTTCCTATAATATAAAAATAGTATAAATCTTTTTCATTTATACTATTTTATATCATATTTTTATATTTTAGTAAATGTTCTATTTTTCAATCAATGTATACTCACTTAAATCTGGTAATTCAACATCCGATTCAAAAGTATTTCCAATTCTTAATGTATATATCATACTTTTACTTTTCCATCTCTATAAAAAATTTGTACACACTCTCCATATTTTTGCATATATCCATCAATGTTAATAACTTCTTCTGTTATAGAATAATTTGAAGCTTTTTGCTCTGTTTCATATAATTTATCTAATTCTTTCTCAAAAGAACTTACAATATAAAATCATATGTAAAAAATCCAAGTAATAAAAAAAATAATAATATAAAAATAACAATAATTACTTTCTTTAATATTTTCTTTTTCTTAAAGTTATTTTTTTCTGTATTATTTCCTACTAATTCATCTATTGATATATTAAAAATTTTTGCAAGTAATTCTAACTTTTCTAACTCTGGAGTAGTTTGTCCAGCCTCCCATTTCGATACTGTTTGTCTTGATACATTCAATTTATATCCTAATTCTTCTTGTGACCATCCTTTTTGTTTTCTTAAATTTAATAAATTTTCATTAAACCTCATTGGTACCTCCTTCTAATTTTAAATTATTATAAAATCAGATTTTACTTTATTATAATTTTCTACTTTTCTTATATAAAATTATACCTTTTATATATAAATTTGGCTATCAATTCAAATTATAAATTTGTCAACTAAAGTTAACATTGCTTATATTTTAGGATTTCTATGAATTTTAAATTTATTTGTATTAATTATAACTAAAAAAAGATACATATTTAATTAAAGCAAATCTCATTTATTTCACTTCAATTATGTATCTTTTCTTATATATATTACTACTATTAAATTTTATAAACACATTTTTAAAATGTTTAATACATCTTCTTCATTTAAAGGAACATATGCATTACTTAAATCTCTATGAGCTATAACTGCATGACTCATTTTCTCTAATAATGAATCATCTATTCCAAGTTTACCTAAGTTCATAGGAATTCCACATTCTGCGAAAAATCTTTCTGTGCTATCAATTCCTTTATTTGCTAAATCAAATTTATCATCAGATTTTTCAAATCCCCATACATTAACTGCATAATCTACAAATTTATCAACTGTTTTTTCAGATAAAATATATCTCATCCATCTTGGAGTAAGTATTGCAAGTCCAACTCCATGAGTTATATCATAAAATGCACTTAGTTCATGTTCTATTGGGTGGCAAGACCAAACTTCATCATCTTTTCCTCTTCCACATAGTCCATTTAATGCTAAACTTGATGCCCACATTAAATTACTACGAGCTTCATAATCTGTTGGATTTTGAAGTGCTGTTTTACAATATTTTATACATGTTTTTAAAATTCCTTCTGATATTTGATCTTGAAGATATGCTGATTCTCTTTTAAAATAATTTTCTATAACATGTGACATTATATCTGCTGTTCCTGCTGCTGTTTGAATAGCAGGTAATGTATATGTATACTCTGGATCTAATATTGATGCTCTTGGAGCCATTTTCTTTGCTTTTGTTGCAAGCTTTTCATTTGTTTCTGGATTTGAAATAACAGCTGTTTTATTCATTTCTGAACCAGTTGCTGCTATTGTTAAAACAGTAACTATTGGTAAAACTTTACCTATTTTCTGAGGTTCTTTTACTAAATCCCAAGCATCTCCTTCATAAAAAACTCCTGCTCCTATAGCTTTTGAACAATCAATTGTACTTCCACCACCAACTGCTAAAATTACATCTATATTATTTTCTCTGCAAATTTCTATTCCTTTTCTAACAGTTCCTATTCTAGGATTAGGTTCTATTCCTGAAAGTTCTGATATATTAAAATCTTTTAATAATTCACATACTTTATCATAAATTCCATTTTTCTTTATACTTCCACCACCATATGTGATAAGCACATTTTCTCCATATTCCTTTAAAATTTCTGGTAAATTTTCGATCTGCCCCTTTCCAAAATACATTTTTGTAGGTGCATGAAACACAAAGTTATTCATAATATTTTCCTTCTATACTATTAATATTTAGGTTTTTAATTAGGTTTTACCTATAAACCTTTATATAAATTTATTATTATTAAAAAAATGAACAATGTCAACATCTTTTTTGGGAATTCCTATAGAAAATCCCAAAAACTACATTATTTTTATATTCCATCATGTTAAACTAACAAATAATTCTATAAATAACACTAAAGATATAGCTAACTTGATTATTCTTTTTCTTCCTCTTCTGTTTCTTCTGTTTCTTGTGCTTTTTCGATTTTACAAGCTTTTATTTTTACAATCCTTTTATCTTTTACTTTTTCTATTTTGTAATTTACATCTTCTGTTTCTATAACTGGTATTTTCTCTTTTTCTTGTGGTATTCTTCCTAATAATTCTATTAAGTAGCCTGACATAGTATCATAATCTCCTTCAGGTACTTCTATATCTAGTATTTTTTGTGCTTCTGACACTCCCATACTTCCATTTAAAATAAAAGTATTTTCGTCTAATTTTTCATATATTTTTTCAACTTCGTCATATTCATCATATATTTCTCCAACAATTTCCTCTAGTATATCTTCCATTGTAACAATTCCTGCTGTTCCACCATATTCATCAACAACTATTGCTATTTGTTTTCTATTTTTTCTAAGTTCTTCGAAAAGATCATTAACAGCTTTAGTTTCTGGAACAAAATATGCTTCTTTTATTAAATTTTTTATTTTTACATTTTTATTTTTAGTTGATAATAGAATATCTTTTACATAAACAACACCTTTTATTTCATCTATTGTTTCATCATATACAGGTACTCTACTATATCTAAAATCTTCTGTTAATTCTTCTATAACTTTTGAGATTGATAAATTCATGTCTAATGCAAATATTTCTTTTCTTGGTATCATTATTTCTGTTACTGCTTTATCATTAAATTCAAAAACGTTGTTTATCATTTCTTTTGCTTCTTTATCTATTGTTCCTTTTTCTTCCCCTACATCTACCATCATTCTTATTTCTTCTTCTGTAACTGTTTCTTCTTCATTTCCAGATACTCCAAACAATTTAGAAACTATATTTGTTGAAAATGTTAAGAATTTTACAAATGGAGCTGTTAAAACTGATATAGCTTTTATAATCCCAATACTTGCAAATGCTATCTTTTCATAATTTTTCATGGCAACTCTCTTTGGGACTAATTCTCCAAAAACTAATGTAAAATAAGATAGTATAATAGTAATTAAAACAATTGAAATACTATTCCACATACTTAAACTTACAGCTGGAATTAAGTTATATAATATTGGTGCAAGTTCACTCGCAAATGCTTCTGATGCAAATGCACTTGATAAAAATCCAGCTAAAGTAACTCCTATTTGTATTGTTGCTAAAAATTTACTTGGATTTTCTAACATTTTCTTTATTTTTTTTGCTTTTTTATTTCCTTCTTTTGCTTGAAGATCTATTTTAGCATCATTTAAAGAAATAAATGCTATTTCAGCTGCAGCAAAAAAGGCATTTAGTGCAATTAATATTACTAATAAAATAATTTTTGTCATTTTCTTCTCCTTTTACATAAATTGATTCTTTATATTCTGTCCTCTACCACAATTTGAATTAGATAAAGAGCATTTTCTAAAACATCCATTACAATGTATATAACTTAAAAAATTCTGTTTGCTATTTTTTATTTTTTCTACTTCATCTTTTGTCTCAATTATTTTAGAATAAATATCAGTATTAGTTTCTCTATATTTATTACTAATAAGATGACCTTCTTCCATATTATCCTCCAAATTTATAATAGATATATTAGTAAATTTTTGAAAATATACAAATTTTATTTTAATATTTCCCCAACTAAATTTTTCATTTGACTTTCTGATTCTTCTGTAAGTTTTGTTTTTATTGTAACAACTTGCTCACAAACTGATATATCTTTCATTTTATCTAATGTTTCTTTCATTGTTTTAGCTGCAAGTGGTGCCCATGTTCCATTTTCTATTAATCCTACTTTACGATTTTGATAATTTTTTGATTGTAATTCATTTAAAAATCTTTGCATAGGTGTAAATACTCCAGCATCATAAGTAGATGCTGCAAGTATCATTTTATCATATCTGAATGCATCTTCTATTGCTTCTGCCATATCTACTCTTGATAAATCAGAAACTACTACTTTTTTTGCACCTTTTTCTTTTAACATTTTTTCTAACTTTTCCATTGCATCTGCTGTATTTCCATGTATAGATGCATATGCAACAAAAACGCCATCATCTTCTGGTTTATAACTACTCCAAATGTCATATTTATTTATATAATATTCTAGATTTTCTTTTAATATTGGACCATGTAATGGACATATCATTTTTACATCTAATGTACCTAATTTCTTTAATAATGCTTGTACTTGAATACCATATTTTCCACATATGTTAAAATAATATCTTCTTGCTTCACATGCCCAATCTTCCTCTGCATCTAATGCTCCAAATTTTCCAAATCCATCTGCTGAAAAAACTATTTTTTCATATTTTTCATATGTTACCATTACTTCTGGCCAATGAACCATTGGTGCCATAAAAAATTGTAATGTATGTTTTCCTATATTTAATTCTTCGCCTTCACCAACTACAACTTTTCTTTCTTCTAAATCTGGTATATTGAAAAATTGTGTCATAAAAGCAAATGTTTTAGTATTTCCTACAATTTTCATTTCTGGATATTTATTAGCTAAAACTCCTACATTATATGCATGATCTGGCTCTAAATGTGATACTACTAGATAATCTGGTTTTTCTCCTGCTAATGCTTTTTCTAAATTACTTAACCATTCATCAGTTTTTCTTTTATCTATAGTATCCATTACTACATTTTTTTCGTCTTTTATAAGGTATGAATTATAAGATATTCCATTTGGAACAACATATTGACTTTCAAATAAATCTATTGTTTTATCATCTGCCCCAATATATATTATTTCATCTGATATACTTGTATCCTTCATTAAAAACCTCCATTAATACTAACTTATTTCATTTTGCCCTCATTATATTATAAAATATATTAAAAAGCAAGATATGTAAAATGTATGTTAAACTATAATTCTCTTCATAATATATAAAAAAAATAGTTCCAAATATAATATATATTAATTCTTTTCACACTTTGCTTTTGCAACCTATAAATAAAATGTTTTATATAGGTTGCTACATTTCGCACTCACTTCGTTCGTTTAGTCACTTACGCAGTGTTTTAAAAATTAATATATATTATATTTGGAACAAATTTATAACAATTTCCTAATTATTAATAATACAAAAACATAGATTGTAACAATTTAAAGTACATTTTCTATAGTTTTATAATTAAAAATTTATTAATTTCAAATTACATTTATTATTTTATTTCAATAACTTCAAATCCAGCTTCTTCTATAACTTCTTTTATTTTTGTGTTTTCAATTTCTTTACTTGTTTCAATAGTAGCTTTTTTTCCTTCTAAATCTACTTCTACTTTTTCAATTCCTTCTATAGAATTTAATGCTTTCTCTACACTCATTTTACAATGATTACATTGCATTCCTTCAATCATTATTGTTTTCATTTTTAATTCCTCCATTTTACTATTTAAATTTTCTTTAAAAGACTCATCTTTTATACTATATTTTTCTTTTTTTGATATATTTGTTTTACTAATTTCATTTTTTGTATTTATCGAATTTTCTAATTTTATATTATTTCTTTTACTTTTAAAATATCTAAGTCGTAATGCATTTGTAACTACACATACTGAGCTTAAACTCATAGCTGCTGCTCCAATCATTGGATTTAACTTTAATCCAAATTTTAAATAAAACACTCCTGCTGCTACTGGTATTCCAATAATATTATATATAAATGCCCAAAACAAATTCATTTTTATATTTCTAATAACTGCTTTGCTTAAACTAATTGCTGTATCTACATCTAATAAATCATCTTTCATTAAAACAATATCTGCTGATTCTATTGCAATATCCGTTCCAGAACCAATTGCAAGACCTACATCTGATTTTACTAAAGCTGGACTATCATTAATTCCATCACCTACAAAAGCAACCTTTTTACCTTGAGCTTGTAATTTTGAAACCTCTTTTTCTTTATCCTGTGGCAATACATCTGAAATAATATTATTTATTCCTACGGATTTTCCTATTGTTTCTGCAGCTAATTTATTATCTCCTGTAAGCATTATAACTTCTAGATTTTTGTTTTTTAATTCTTCAATTGCTTGCTTACTTGTAGTTTTTACTCTATCTGCTACTGTAATAATTCCTATCAAGTTATTTCCTTTTGCAAAATAAAGTAATGTTTTTCCTTCTTTTGCTAATTTTTCGGTTTGATTTTTAACTACTTCTAATTCGATATTATTTTCTTTCATAAAGGCTAAGTTTCCACCAATATAGTTTACTCCATCTATTTTTCCTTGTACACCTCTACCGGAAACTGATAAAAAGTCTGTAACTTCTAGTAGCTCAATATTATTTTCATTTACCTTTTCAAGTATTGCTTCTGCTAAAGGATGTTCAGAATTTTTCTCTAAGCTTCCTGCAATTTTTAATAAATTATTCTCAAGTTTATTTGTATAATTTACATTACTTACAACTTTTACTCTACTACTATTTAAATTACTAGTATTTCCGAGTAAATTTTGACTTGTTATTATATCTATAACTTTTGGTTTTCCTTCTGTTATAGTTCCTGTTTTATCTAAAACAATTGTATCAATTGAATGTAATAATTCTAAACTTTCTGCTGATTTTATTAAAATTCCATTTTCTGCACCTTTACCAGTTCCAACCATAATAGCTACTGGTGTTGCTAAACCAAGTGCACAAGGACATGATATTACTAAAACTGCAATGGCTGTAGTTAAAGCAAATTCGAAACTTTGTCCTAATATTATCCATATAATCGCTGTAATTATTGATATTATAATTACTGTTGGAACAAAAACAGAGCTTACTTTATCTGCAATTTTAGCTATTGGAGCTTTTGAATTACTTGCCTCTTCTACTAATTTTATAATCTGTGAAAGAGTTGTATCATCACCAACTTTTGTAGCCTTCATTCTAAAATAACCATTTTTATTTATAGTTCCAGAAATCACATTATCACCTGGATTTTTATAGACTGGCATACTTTCACCTGTTATACTTGATTCATCTACTGATGAATTACCATTTAAAATTACTCCATCAACAGGTATACTTGCTCCTGGCTTAATAGCAATTGTATCTCCTTTCACGATTTCTTCAAGTTCAACTTGAATTTCCTTTTCATCTCTTATAACAATTGCTGTTTTAGGTGCTAAATTAATAAGCTTACTAATTGCTTCACTGGTTTTTCCTTTTGATTTTGTTTCCAGATATTTTCCAACTGTAATTAATGTAAGTATAGTTCCAGCAGATTCAAAATATATATCCATAGAATATCGATTTACAATATCTATATTATTATGTCCAAGACCATATCCAATCATGTAAATTGCAAATATTCCATATATCGTTGCAGCACTACTTCCTATTGCTATTAAAGAATCCATGTTAGGAGTTCTCTTAAATAATCTATTAAATCCTATTATAAAGTAATTTCTATTTACATATATAATTGGAAGTAGTAATAAAAATTGAGTAACTGCAAAAATAATAGCATTTGAACTACCATGAAATAGATTTTTTATAATTTCTGGAATTGGAATTTTGAACCAATCATATAACATATGATTCATCGCTATATACATAAGTGGAATTAAAAATATAATAGATATTATTAATCTATTTTTCATTGATTTTAAATTATTTTTCGTTTTATCTTCTTTTGTACTTTTATTATTCTTTTTTATATCACTTACTAAACTTGCACCATATCCAGCATCTATAACAGCTCTTTCTATTTTTTCACTATTTAAACTTTTTTCGTCATATTCAACTATCATATTATTTGAAAGCAAGTTTACATTTACACATTTTATCCCATCAAGTTTATTTACTGCTTTTTCAACATGTGATGAACAACTACTGCAAGTCATACCTTGAATATCAAATTTTTCTTTTTTCATGTTTAATATTATTCCCTTCTTATCTTTTACTCATTCATCATAAATAAAATAGAAAATATGAAAATTCCCAAATATAAAACTATGAAAATGTCCCCGTTTTTCCTATTTTTAATTTATTTCTTTTTCATAAAAAAACTAATCTGTTATTTATATATATTTATTGCAATTTTTTTATAAGTAACATTACTTCCTCTAATATATCTAAATTTCCATCTTGTATATCACGAGAAACACAAGTTTTAAGATGTTGTTCTAACATATAATTACCTAAACTTTTTAAAGACTTATCTACTGCTGCTACTTGAATTAATACATCATCACAATATCTATCGTCAGATATCATTTGTTTAATTCCTCTTATTTGTCCTTCTATAATATTAAGTCTTTTAGTTAGTTCTTTCTTTTGCTCTTCTGTTCTATACGTACTCTTTATGTCTTTGTTACAATTATTTTCACATCCCATTACTTTTATCTCCTCTCTCCAAAATTATATACCCCTATAGGGTATTTGTCAATATAAAAAATAAGTTTTGAATTTTCTTAAATACAAATTACTAAAAAAATCAAAACTTTATATTATATAATTAATTTATAAAATTTTTCCACCACCAAGTACAATATCCTCAATATAAAAAACAGCTGATTGTCCAGGAGTTATTGCTCTTTGTGGTTCATCAAATATAACTTTTATATTTTCTCCTTCTTGAATAATTTTAGCTTTAGCAGGTTTTGACGCATATCTAGTTTTTACTTCAACTTCAAGCCAATCATTTATCTCATCCACTAAAAGTAAATTAATATTATCAACTAAAATTTCTTTTTTGTATAATTCTTTTTCTTCACCAACTATAACTTCATTTTTTTCTTTATTAAATCCAAGTACAAATAAAGGTACTGGATTTGCTATTCCAAGACCTCTTCTTTGTCCAATTGTATAATTGTAAAGTCCAGTATGTTTTCCTAAAATCTTTCCATCTGAATTTACTATATTTCCTAATTTGGGTTTCAAATTTGAATTTTCTTCTAAAAATTTTTTATAATTTCCATCTGGTATAAAACATATATCTTCACTATCTGGTTTAGTTGCCACTTTTAAATTGTTATCTTTAGCAATTCCTCTAATCTTTTCTTTATCTTCAAAGTCTGATAAAGGAAATACAATGTGTTCTATTATTTCTTTTGGAATACTCCACAAAACATAACTTTGATCTTTTTTACCTGCATTTGATTTTTTTAAAACCCATCTATTATACTTCTCGCTATATTCTGTTTTAGCATAATGACCAGTAGCTATATAATTACATCCTAACTCTTTTGCTTTTTCATACATTGCACCAAACTTCATGTATCTATTGCATTCTATACACGGATTTGGCGTTCTACAATTTGAATATTCACATATAAAATCATTAATTACATACTTATTAAATTCTTCTTTAAAATTTAATGTATAATGTGGTATTTCTAAAAAATCACAAACTCTCTTAGCATCCATAGTTGATGATACATTACAACAACCATCATCACTCTCTGCTTCAAAAAGTTTCATTGTAATTCCTATAACATCATAATTTTGCTCTTTTAATAAAATGGCAGATACCGAACTATCTACACCACCACTCATACCTAATAAAACTTTTTTATTTTCCATATTTATTCCTTCTAAAATTTTTTTAATTATTGTATATATTATAACATAAAAAATCTTTTAATTTTATTAACAATTTTTTTGAAAAAGTCTTCTTTATATTCTATTACATCTATGCAAAAATTTTCTGCCTTTATTTGCTTTGGCTTTATATTATGATTAAATAAATTATTATATTTTTCTTTTTCCAGATTATCATTATTAATATATATTTCTTTTAGTTTTAATTTTTCTTCTGGATTATTACACCAATACTGTAAATTTATTGCAGCTATTAATGATAATCCTTCTTGAGAAATATCATTTTTCTTGATTATTTCATTATCTTTAAATACTGGATTATAGTTTTTATCTCGATTTTCTTTTATCGTATCATAAATTGCATCAGGTATTTTACTGATATAATAATTTCCTAAAGCATTTAAAAAACTATAAACCTCGGAATAAGCTCTTGAAATTTTTGCTGAATTTATCATTTTTTCTCCTATCTCTCATATCTATATTTCTACTTCTTTATGGTCTGGGTTGTTTTCAGCATAAGTCTTAGCATTTTCGCTTTTTTGTCTATTCATAACAGACTGTGACATCTCTTGAATATCTTTATTACTTACTTTTTCTTTTGTAAGCTCTATAGAAAAAACTAACATTGGTGGATATTCAATTTTTCTCTTGGCATCACGTTCTGCACATTCTCTTATATATCTTTCTTCAAATTTCTTATGTTGACTTGCAATAGAACCTGAATATGCTTTATCAGATTGATAAACAAAATCTGTATCAATAATAACAAGCTCACCTGCTGGCAATACTTTCTTTTTATTTTCTTCATTTATAAATCCAACACTAGTATCTGATGGTATTATTTTATCTCCATTTATTTCAAAATTTCCTAAATTTGGCTTTTTTAGCCTTCCTACATTGTCTTTTCTAACATCAGTCCAACGATGACCTCTTTCCCTCATTTCTGCATATATTTTATATAATTCTTCTTCAATTTCTTCTTCTGACATCCCTTTGTACCATTCTTTGTCTACTAAATTCTGAACTTCTAAATATATTTCTTCTCCTTGTTCTCCCTTCATTTTTCTTCTTATAAGTGGATAAATAATTCTTTCATCATAAGGAATCTCATATACACTTCTATCATTTCCTATCTTAAAAATATATTCTCCAGCTTTAATAGATTTACTATAATTTCCTCTACCATATATTTCCATATCTTTAATTGACAAACTTTGATCTTCTAATAATTCTGTAGCTATTTTTGATATCATCCATTGTAAGTCTTTATCTTTAATATTAGAAAATGTTTGTTTCATAACTGTTTCTATATCTAATTCTTCTAATTTTACATCTATATCTGAATATAAATGAATTAAATCCATAACATCTTCTTTTTTAGTATTAGTCGATATTTCTTCATAATGTTCTGCAAATTTTCCTCTAATTAAATGTTTATCTGTATCCCATTTTTTTATTATTTTTAATTTGTCAATAGGATAACCTTCTTCTTTAGTTAATTTCTCATTACTTGTTTTGATTCTTTCAATTAAATGTTCAAAATTATTTGCCAAATATTTCTCAATAGATTCTCTTATATTTTGATTTTGTTTAATAGAAGAAGTTGATTCTAATATTTCATCTATTTGTTCTAATAACTTTATAAAATTTTCGGAATTAAAAATAAAATTATCCACCTCGAAATTTTCAGATAACATTCTTGTGGGCTCTTTTTCTATAAGATTTGCAATTTCTTCTTTTGTTACTATATTTTCTTTTAAAAGATCTTGTATAAGATATGAATATGAATAATCTCCAAAAAAAAGTGTAGGCAACTCATCTTTTATAATTTGAATTCCTTTTTCATTAGAATTTAAAATCTTTATTAACTGTAATCTTGATAATTCATTAGTAGTTCTTTTAGAAATTTTTTTCCAATTATCACTTATTAATGCTTTTCCATCTATCGTATTTTCTCCATTTGTTACTGATACTTGTTCTAATCCACTTAAAGTATAATCATAAATATCATTTGAATTTTCCAAAGCTTTTTCAAAATTTTCAAAAAATATTTGCCTAAATTCTAAACTATCTTTTGCAATTTTCCAATTTTGATTTATATCTATTGCACAAATATTTTCTATTACAATATTTGTTTTTCCCTGTTTTATCATCTCCAAAACAAATTCTGCTCTCAATTCTTCTACAATAATAGATGTTACTATCATATTATAATCCTTAATTGGATCTAACTTAGGATTTGTAAAGATATCTTCTATAGTCTTACAATTCAAAACTGCATTCAATTTATCCCAATAGTCATCTAATAACATAATTTCTCTCTTTCTCATAAATATATATTAATTATATCATTCAACATTATCTTATACATAATTGTTACATAAATGAGAAAAAAATATAATAAAAAATCAAAATAACTAGAATTTCTAGAAATTTTGATTTTTTAATTATACTTAATATCTAATTAACTATACATATTAAATAGTGTTACAAATCTAAAATCTATACAATTATCATTATTAATCTATTTGTATATATTTCTTCTCTTCTACTTTTTTCTGTTCATTTTTAGGAAAAGTTAAAGATAGAATTCCATTTTTAAAACCTGCTTTAATGTCTTCTTCTTTTACATTATCTCCTACATAAAAACTTCTTGAACATTCTCCATAAAATCTTTCTTTGTGAATATATTTTTCATTTTGGTCATCAATATTTTTGTTTACTTTAGCATTTACTTTTAAATATCCATTTTCTAATTCTATTTCGATATTACCTTTTTCATATCCTGGTAAATCTATATCAATTATATAATTTTCACCTTTTTCTTTAATATCTGTTCTCAT
Organism: uncultured Clostridium sp.; assembly: GCA_947427205.1. Lineage (GTDB taxonomy): Bacteria > Bacillota > Clostridia > TANB77 > CAG-508 > Scatovivens. The sequence goes on along the minus strand of CANEHB010000028.1, from coordinate 3,175 downwards.
TAATTTAGAATCTCTTTTCTCAAAAAATGGATCATCAAATATATCCTCAAATAAATTAAATTCATTTCTTTTTCTTGGTATCATCATCATAATTATCACTCCTTAACAAAATTATTTTATGTGTTGACACCATATTCTGGTAGCACATAATTTATGACTCTCATTTGCTAGCTTTGTAAAGTCATATTAAAAGTACTTTTTTCTTTTTACATTATTATTATATCACTTTTTTTAGCAATGTCAATACGAGAGTGCTAATATTTTTATTTTATTAATTGTATTTTAAGTAAAAATTCTATTTTTATACAATAAATCAGCTATTTTCATCAATATAAAATCAAAGAACCATTTTCATCAATTTAAGAAAAATCCTGATATAATAAGCTATAGATTCTTATTAAATTAATAAAAAAACAACCTATAACATAGTATAGGTTGTTTAAATTTTTATTTGAAATATATTTACTAGATTTCTACATATCCACCAATCATTTTGCTTAATTTTGCATTTTTAACGTAATTACGTCCACCTGAAATAACTACTTTATCTCCTGATTCTAATATACCTTTTTCTTTTAATTTTTCTATTCCTGCTTCTACTGTATTATCTATAGAATCTTTTGAATCAACATAAACTGGATGTATATTCCAAGCTAATCCTAATTGACGAAATGTTCTTTTATTATCAGTAATAGCAAGTATTGGACATCCTGCTCCCATTCCTGCTAATCTTCTTGCTGAATCTCCTGTATTTGTATAAGCAACTATTGCATCAGCATTAGTATTTTTAGCAATTATACATGTTGAATAAGCAATATTGTCTTCTAAATTTTTTAATTCTATTTTATCTTTTTCATCAAATCTTTTCCAGTAATTAACTTCTGGTTCGATTCTATTAGCTATTTTAGCCATTGTTTGAACACATTCTAAAGGATATTTACCCATAGCGCATTCTCCTGAAAGCATTATAGCACTTGTTCTATCATATATAGCATTAGCAACATCTGAAGCCTCAGCTCTTGTTGGTAATGGGTTGCTCATCATTGACTCTAACATTTGTGTAGCTGTAATTGCTGGTCTATAAGCTCTATTACATAATTTTATAAATTTCTTTTGCATTACTGGTGGTTCTGTAAAATCTGTTTCTGTTGCCATATCACCACGAGCTATCATTTGAGCATCTGCTGTAAAAGCAATATCTTCCATATTTGATAGTCCTTCAACATTTTCAACTTTTGTTATAATCTTTATATCTTTTCCACCATTATCATCTAATACTTTTCTAACTTGTGCAATATCGTCTAAGTTTCTTGCAAAAGAAATTGCAACATAATCATATTCATGTTCACAAGCTGTTTTTAAATCATTATAATCTTTCTCAGCTAAAGCTGGTAATCTGATTATTGTACCTGGTAAGTTCATAGTTTTTCTACTTCCTAAAGGATTTCCATGAACAACAGTACAAACTATATCTTTATTTACTACTTCATCAACTTTTAATTCAATAGCACCATCATCTATTAATATTTTTGTTCCTGGTTTAACATCTTTGTATAGTTCTTTATAAGATACAGAAACTTGTTTCTCATCTCCTACAATATCTTCATTTACTAATGTGAATTTTTGTCCATCTTCTATTTTTATTTTTTCATTTTTTCCAGTATATAACATACCTGTTCTTATTTCTGGACCTTTCATATCTAGAATCATTGGAATAGGTAATTCTTTTTCTTCTCTTATTCTAATTATATCATTTGTTTTTTCTTCTTGTTCATCCCAACTTCCGTGTGAATAATTTATTCTACAAACATTTAATCCTGCTTCAAATAATTCTTCCAATATTGTTTCACTAGCTGGACCTATAGTACCAACTATTTTTGTTTTTCTTAAATTTGATTTCATACTAATTCTCCTCTATCTAAAGATATTTACCAATGATAAGTATAACACTCATATAACTTTAATTCAAGTGTTTTTTGAAATATTTTCCTATTTTAGTTATATGTTCCATTAAATATATCTAATAGACTTATAAAATATTATTTATATTAATAATAAATTTCTGAAAAAATAAATATTATTTATATAATATTTATTTTTTACATTTTCTTAAATTTATATTCTCTTACTAAAGTATTTATCTCTGCTCCTACTAATATAATATACATACATGTATATACCCACATCATAATTAATATAATAGAAGTTAAACTTCCATAAGTATTAGAAAAACCATCAAATATGTCTATATATATTGAAAATGCCCAAGATACAATATACCATGAAATAGCAACAAAAGCAGCTCCATAAATTTGCTCTTTAAATTTTAATTTATTTTTTGGAATAAATTTATAAATAAATAAAAATAAAATAAATGTTAATATTATTAAAATAAACACACGAATTTTTAAAATAAACGTAGTAATAATACTAAAAGCCTCAAATTTTTGAATAAATATGTTATTAATTCTATTTCCTAAAACTAGCATAAGTAAGAACATAATAATAGCTATTATAAAAATTAAACTGTATATTGTACCTTCAATTCTCATTATTGCATTAGTTTTTGGTGTTTCAACTTGATAAATTTTCCTCAATCCTTTACATAAAGAAAAAAATCCTTTGCCAGAAGACCATAATGCGACTAGAACTGCTATTGACATAGTTCCAACTGATTTTGAATATACTTCATTTATTATTCCCAATATCATATCATGCATTGTAGTTGGTATCATTTCTTTTATAATAAAGAACATTGTTTCTTTATCTATGTTTGTATATTGTATTAACGTTATAAAAAAAATAATAAATGGAATAAATGAAAGTATTGTATAATATGCACATTCAGCAGTATACTCACTAACATAATCTTCTTTAAATTTTTCAAAGCATCTATTCACTTTTTTTAATAAACTTTCCAATTTAGTTCGCTCCCAAAATATTTAAAACTTATATTTAATACTTATTATAAATATATTTTTTTATATGACTATTTTATATTATTCTTTTAAATATATTTCTATTTTATATTATTTCTATTTTATATCATTCTTATCTTATATCATTCTTATCTTATATCATTCTTATTCTATATCATCCTTATTTTATATCATTCTTATCTTATATCATTCTTATCTTATATCATTCTTATCTTATATCATTCTTATCTTATATC
>CANEHB010000027.1 GCA_947427205.1 uncultured Clostridium sp. | reverse complement strand
ACCTTGAAAATACAAGAGTGTAGCTAAATAAGATATAAAATTAGTTTACACTACCGACTTTATATTGGGAGGATAAATATGAAAGAGAAAATTGATGAAATTCAAAAGATGGCAAAAGAAAAGATTTCAGAAATTCAAAATTTGCAAGAATTACAAGACTTAAAAGTAAAATTACTTGGTAAGAAAAGTGAATTATCGAATCTTTTAAAAGGATTAGGAAGTTTAACTGCAGAAGAAAGACCAAAAGTAGGTAGCTTGGTAAATGAAGTTAGAAATGAAATTGAACAAAAATTAATTGAAGCAGAAAAGAGTCTAAAGGAAAAAGCATTAGCACAAAAATTAGAAAAAGAAAAAATAGATATAACTGCTCCAAGTGTAAAAATAAAAAGAGGAAGCAAACATCCAATAAATAGAGTAATTGAAGAAATACAAGATTTATTTGTTTCAATGGGATATGATGTTATAACAGGACCAGAACTTGAAACTGATGAATTTTGTTTTGAAAGATTAAATCTTCCTCAAGGACATCCAGCAAGAGATATGCAAGATAGTTTTTATATAACAAATGAGTATCTATTAAGAACACAAACATCAGCAGTTCAAGCAAGAGCAATGCTTGCAAACGAAGAAAAGTCACCAATTAGAATGATATGTACTGGAAAGACTTATAGAAGAGAAGATGATGCAACACATTCACATCAATTTAATCAAGTTGAAGGATTGGTTATAGATAAAAAAGAATTAAATGTGTCACTTGCAGATTTAAAAGGAACTTTAGAAATTTTTGTTAAAAAGATGATAGGACAAAATACTGAATTAAGATTTAGACCAAGTTATTTTCCATTTACAGAACCATCATATGAAGTTGATGTTACATGTTTTAAATGTGGTGGAAAAGGATGTCCACTTTGCAAAAAGACTGGTTGGATAGAACTTCTTGGTTCTGGTATGGTTCATCCGAATGTTTTAAGAATGAATGGATATGATCCAGACAAATATGCAGGATTTGCATTTGGTACAGGAATTGATAGATTAGCAATGTTTAAATATGGAATTACTGATATGAGATATTTATATACAAATGATGTTAGATTTCTTTCTCAATTTGATAGAAAAGATGAAGAATAATTTTATAAATAAACTTTGTGCTATTAAATTTAATAAAAAAATTATCATACTACACAAAGTACGATTTCAGTTTTTTATTAATTTTTGCATAGTAATACTTGTTTCTTTATAAAATTAAAATAAATTAATGAATAGGAGTATATTATGAAATTAAGTATAAATTTTTTAAAAGATTATGTTGATGTTGAAGTGGATAGTGTAACATTAGCAGAAGATATGACTAGAGTTGGTAATGAATATGATAGTGCCGAAAAATTAGTCCCATCAACTAAATTAGTAATTGGTAAAGTCTTAGAATGTGAGAATCATCCTGATTCAGATCATTTACATGTTTGCAAAGTTGATGTTGGCACAGAAGTTTTAAATATAGTTTGTGGTGCACCAAATGTAAGAGCTGGAATAAAAGTAATTGTTGCATTAGTAGGAGCTGAACTTCCAGATGATTTTAAAATAAAAAAAGGAATGATAAGAGGGCAAGAATCAAATGGTATGATTTGTGCTTTATATGAAATAGGAATAGATAAAAAATTCCTATCAGAAGAAGATAAAAATGGTATTCATATTTTGCCAGATGATAGCCCTGTTGGAAAAGATCCAATAGAATACATGAAATTAAATGATGATGTAATAGATTTTGAACTTACAGCTAATAGAGGAGATTTATTAAGTATTTTAGGCATGGCTTATGAAGTAGGTGCAATTTATAATAAAAAGGTGAAGCCTATTGATTTATCACACAAAGAATCAGGAGAAGATTTAAGTAAATCATTTACTGTAAAAGTAAATACAGAAAATTGTAGCCTTTTTTTAGCCAGAAAAGCACTAAATGTAGAAATAAAAGAAAGTCCAGATTTTATAAAAAATAGATTAATAGCATCTGGAATAAGACCAATTAATAATGTTGTAGATATAAGTAACTATGTAATGCTTGAATGTGGTCAACCACTACATTTTTATGATGCAGATAGATTAGGAAATTGTATTGAAGTAAGAATGGCTAAAGCATCAGAAAAATTAACAACATTAGACGAGATAGAAAGAGATTTAGAAGACACAGATATTGTAATTTCTGATGGAAAACGTGCAATAGGATTAGCTGGTGTTATGGGTGGATTAGATACAGAAATAGAAGAAGATACAAAAAATGTATTAATAGAAGCAGCTATATTTGATTCAGTAAAGGTAAGAAAAACTTCTAAAAAGATTGTAAGAAGTGAAGCAAGTAATCGTTTTGAAAAAGGATTAGATCCAAACAGAACTTATATGGCAATGGAAAGAGCAGTAAAATTATTAGAGGAATATGCTAGTGCTACTATTCAAACAGGAACAGTAGTATATGATGAAACAGAAAAAGTAGAGAAAAAAGTTGATATTACTACAAATGATATTAATACATTATTAGGAACAAGTATATCAAAAGAAGATGTTTTAGATGTTTTTACAAGACTTGAATTCGAATACAAAGTATCTGGAGAAGTAATAACAGTTATAGTTCCAACAAGAAGATTAGATATTTCTATAAAAGAAGATTTAATTGAAGAAGTTGGAAGAATTTATGGAGTAGATAATATTGTTGGTAAACTACCAGTTGTTCCTATGAAAATAGGTAGTGTAGATAAAACTGAAAGAAAAATTAGAGACAAAATGATTTCTTTAGGATTAAATGAAACATTGTCATATGTATTAATAAACGATAAAGATGTTCATAAATACATTTTAGATGAATTTGAAGAATTGAAATTATTAGATCCTATGACAGAAGAAAGAAATACACTAAGATATAGCTTAATACCTTCATTATACAAAATTTATGAATATAATAAAGCACATTACACAAAAGATGTATCTATATTTGAAGTAGGAAAAGGATTTTGGAAAAAAGAAAATCAATATGGAGAAGATTTAAAATTATGTAGTTTAATGACAGGAGAATATTATTTAGGAATAAATAATAAAAAACAAGTTGATTTTTATATTATAAAAGGTGTAGTAGAAGAAATATTAGATTATTTAGGATATGCAAATAGATATAGTTTTGTAATGCCAAAACAAGAAATTAAAGAATTTCATCCAGGTCAAGTAGCTGAAATTAATGTTAATGGCGAAGTCGTAGGAGTAATTGGAAAAATACATCCAGAAATTTCAAAAGAGCCTGTATATGTATTTGAAATTAATTTAGACAAATTGTTAGCTAAAAAAGTAAGTAAAATGAAATTTAAGGAAATTTCAATGTATCCAAGTGTAAAAAAAGATATTGCAATTATATTAGATAAAGGAATAACAGCAGATGAAATTTCAAAAGTAATCAAAAAAGCAGGAGGAAATTTACTTATAAATCAAGAAATGTTTGATGTATATACAAACGCTATTTTAGGAGATAAAAAAAGTGTTGCATATTCATTAACATTTGGTTCAAACTCAAAAACATTAACTGATGAGGAAGTAAATCCAGTTGTAGAAAAAATTATAGAAGCTTTAGAAAAAACATTAAAGGCAGAGCTAAGAAAGTAATTAAATAGGTAATGCTGATAATAAAATTTATTATATTTTTTATAGATCAGATTAAAAATGCAATTTAATACAAAAAATGCTGGGTTTAAGATAAACTCAGCATTTTTTATTAGTAGGAAAGTTCTCTAGATATCCTACTAAATAAAGTTTTCGGCAATATTTGCACACAAAATTATGTCATAATTTTGGAACAACGAACAAAGAAGTGTACAATTTAGTGAAAATTTGTCTTTTTCAAATTAAATATTGTCCACTTTTCTTCCTTATAAAGTAGTTTTTAATTATAGTAGATAAATATATCTAATTTTTATTATAAAAATTTCTTTAATCTGTTTATATTATTTTCTTGAAGTCTAATAAAACCATTTAAAATATCTTTTACATTTTGAGAAGCTTCAGGACTTTGATTTAATAATTTAACACCTTTTATAACTCCCATATCATATCCTTGTATTAAAATTTCAGATAAATTTGTATTGCTAGTATCTTTAATTGTGTTAAATTCTATTCCAGTCCAGCCCATTACTTTTTGATTTAAAGGTGTATCATCAGGAATTTCTCCGATTTTTTCAAATTCATTATTAACTTTATCAAGAGTTGTCAAATAAGTATTATATTGATAGCTCAAATCATCTTTGAATTCAGTATCAGAACATTTTTTAGAAATATGTTCTAGCGAAGACATGCCCATAGTAACACCTTTGTGAACTTCATTTAATATTGTTAAATCATCCATAAAAAATCTCCTTTTTTTATAATATATAAATAGTATTTGAAAAAATAGGCTATTTATACAATAAATTTTGATATATTTTTTAGTGTTTTTATGAAAACATAATTAAGTGATAAAAAAATATATCCTAATTTCATAATGCAAATTGTAAAAAGCGATTTAATATGATAGTATAATTAACAGTTAGTTAAAAAAATGTGGATAAAGAATTTCAAAAAAGTTTTAATGTTGAACGGAAAAGGAGAAAAATATGAACTGGACTAAAGAGCAAAATGATGCAATTTATAAAAAAGGTTCAAATATATTAGTTGCTGCAGCAGCGCGGAAGTGGAAAAACAGCTGTATTAGTTGAAAGAATTATTGAAAAAATTTTAAAAGATGGCATAGATATTGATAAACTTTTAGTAGTTACTTTTACAAATGCAGCAGCATCAGAAATGAGAGAAAGAGTTTTAGAAGCAATCTATAAAAAGATTGATGAAGAACCAGAGAATGAAAATTTACAAAAGCAAGTAGTACTTTTAGGAAAATCAAGTATATGTACAATACATTCATTTTGTTTAGATGTAATCAAAAATAACTTTTTTGAAATAAATTTATCAGCAAATTTTAGAATTGGAACTGAAGAAGAAATTGAACTTTTAAAACAAGAAGTTTTAGAAGATGTTTTTGAAAATTTATATGAAGAAGAGGATGAGCAGTTTGCAAAATTAGTTAATACATATACAGGATATAGAGGAGACGAAGCTTTAAAAGAAATTATTTTAAAAATATATAGATTTATGCAAAGTGCACCATTTCCAAATGAATGGTTAATTAATAAAGTAGACTGTTTTAAAAATAGTGAAGAGATAAAAGATTTTTCAAAAAGCATATGGGGAGAAATTTTACTTAAAAATTTGCAAGAAGAAATTATTGATGGCATAAATAGTTTAAAATCAGTTGAAAGCAAGTTAATCAGATATTGTGAATTAGAAAAATATGCACAGACTATAAAATCAGATATAGAAATATTAGAAAATATTTATAATGCAAGTAAAGTATCTTGGGATGAAGCTTATAATAAAGCAGTAGATATGAAATTTAAAACATGGCCAATAGATAAAAAAATATCTATGGATTTAAAAGATGAAGCAAAAGCTTCAAGGGATACAGTAAAAAATAAATTAATGAAACTAATAAAAGAAATTCTAATTTATGATTCAGAAAATGCATTTAAAGATATATATGAAATGTATGAAATTCTAAATGTCCTAAAAGATGTAATAATTGAGTTTGATAAAGAATTTAAAAATAAAAAAAGGGAAAGAAATATAATAGATTTTAATGATATTGAGCATTATGCATTAAAGATTCTAGTAAAAAAAGATGAAAATGGAAATTATGTACCAACTGATGTAGCGAAAAAATATCAAGAAAAGTTTGAAGAAATTGCTATAGATGAGTATCAAGATAGTAATGAAGTACAAGAATATATTTTAAATGTTGTATCACGTAAAAATAATTTATTTATGGTAGGAGATGTAAAACAAAGTATTTATAAATTTCGCCAAGCATGTCCAGAGTTATTTTTAGACAAATATGATAGATATGATTTAGAAGGAAATGAGCATGGACTAAAAATACAATTATTTAAAAACTTTAGAAGTAGAGAAAATGTATTAGATATAACTAACAGTATTTTTTCAAACATTATGAGTAAAAGTTTAGGAGACATAGATTATACAAAAGAAGAATATCTGAATTTAGGAGCAGATTTTGAAGATGTAACTAATGGATTAGAAAAAGCAGAATTAGATATTATTGATTTAAAAGAAGATGAAGAAAATGAGGTCCAAGAATCTTTTAATGATGAGGATGATAATTTAGAAGATACAGAATTGCTAGAAAAAGAAGAAATAGAAGCTAAATTTGTTGCAAAGAAAATTGAAGATATTATAGGCTCAAAAAAACAGGTAAAAGATAAAAAAATAGGCTTTAGAGATGTAATGTATAAAGATATTGTAATTTTACTTCGATCAACATCAAGGCTTGCAAGCATTTATGAAAAAGAACTTATGAAGAGAAATATACCAGTATTTTCTGATACGTCAAATGAGTATTTAGATACTATAGAAATACAAACAATTATAAATTTATTAAAGATTTTAGATAATCCAATAGATGATATTTCACTAGTATCAGTTATGCGCTCAGAAATAGGAACTTTTACAGATAATGAGATTTTAGAAATAAGACTATCTAGTAAAGATGGAAACTTTTATGAAAGCTTAAAAATAGCAAAAGATACTACAAAGGGTGAGCTAAAAGAAAAAATAGAAGTCTTTTTTAATAATATAGATACATGGAGAAAAGAAAGCGATTATTTAAGCTTAGCAGAACTTATTTGGAAAATATATACAGACACAGGATTTTATAATTATGTAGGTTTAATGCCTAATGGCTCTCTTAGACAAGCAAATTTAAAAATGTTATTTGAAAGAGCAAAAGAATATGAAAAAACAAGTTTTAAAGGATTATTTAATTTTATAAAATTTATAGAAAAGTTAAAAAATGGAAATAGCGATATGTCTGCTGCTAAAATTATTGGTGAAAATGAAAATGTAGTTAGAATAATGAGTATTCATAAAAGTAAGGGACTAGAATTTCCAATAGTATTTTTGTGTGCTACTTCAAAAAGAGTTAATCTTCAAGATTTGAATTCTAATCTTTTATTACACCAAAAAATTGGAATAGGACCACAATATATTAATTATGAAAAAAGGATAGAATATTCAACATCAGCAAAAGATGCAATAAAAATAATTATAAAAGAAGAAACAATTTCAGAAGAAATGAGAATCTTGTATGTTGCTTTAACAAGAGCAAAAGAAAAGTTAATTATTACAGGAACTATGAAAGATTATAAAAAAGAATTAGAAAATAAAAAAGATATTTTAAAAGTTTATAGTTCTAATAATAATGATGGAAAAATTAATCCGATATTATTAAAAAAATATGTATCATATTTAGATTGGATACAATTAGTTTATCTAAATAATAATTTAAAAGATATAGTAAAAATAAATGAATATAATAAAAAAGACATTATAACAAAAAATGAAGAAAAAGAAGTAGAAATTAGAAATTTTGATTTTGAAAAAAATACAGATTTTGAAAAATTAAAAAGTAATTTTGATTGGAAATATGAGAAAAGTTTAGAAACAAAGTTACCAATAAAAAGTACTGTCAGTAAAATTAAAGAAATAAAGAATCAAGATATCATTTATACTGGAGAAGTAGACTTTGATAATTTAACTAATAAACAAATTGGTATAGCCAATATAGTACCTAAATTTTTAGATAAAGAAGAAAATATAACTAGTAGTAAAAAGGGTACATTAATGCATTTGTTTATGCAAAAGATCGATTTTAAAAAAGAATATTCGAAAGAAGATTTAGAAAACTTAAAACAAGAATTAATTTTCAAAAAAATTATAACTAATGAAGAAGCTACATTTATTAATTTAGAAAAAATTAATAACTTTTTAAAATCTAATTTAGCATTAAAAATAAAAAAGTGCAAAATAATTGAAAAAGAAAAAGCATTTTGCAAAAAGCTAAAAGCAAAAGAAATTTATGACATAGCAGAAAATGAAAATATTTTAGTACAAGGTATAATAGATTTATATGGAATAACAGAAGATAATAAAGTAATTTTAATAGATTATAAAACAGATTTTATAGAGAGTGGAAAAGAAGACATGATTATTAAAAAGTATTATAATCAATTAAAAATATATAAAGAAGCAATAGAAGAGGCTTTAGAAAAAGAAGTTATAGAAATATACATATATTCTTTATATCTAAATAAAGAAATAAAATTAGAAATTTAATAAATATAATATAAAAATATGACATATTTTAGTGCTAATGTAAAGTAAAAGTTAGAACAACATATGCGAAAATATGCTATAAATATAATAAAAATAATTGTTAAATGTTTACAAATAAGCAATTCTGGTGTATAATAAATATGTCATAATCTGTAAAATAAAGGGGAAAATATAATATGGAAAGAATGAGAACCTTTTTATTATATCTTTTAGCCATACTAGGATTTATGTTTTTATCATATGTACTAGAAAATGGTTTGATTGAAAATATGTATAAAAAAATGAATGGAAATATAGAGCAAACAATAACGAATATATCAATAGAAGAAGCATCAGGAAAAGCAACAAATGTAAATGGTTATATGAGTTTTAAGTTGTTAAATAATTCATCATATAATATGAAAAATCATTATGTAAAAATAGAATTATATAGTAAACAAGGATTGCTTGCAGCAACAAAATATGTTGAAATACCAGAATTACAAGGTGGACAATCTAAAGATTATCAAGTTAAATTCAAAGCGAATGAAATACGTAGTTATAATATGTCTGTAGTAACAGAAATTCCAGATAAAACAAATATAATAAATATTTTAGGATGGGAAATAGATTTAAGTGATGTATTTGGAATGGATTTAACAAATGCAACATTATTTGGAGTTAAGCTTACTGAATTATTTAGTTGGGATGGGGCAAAAAGTGCAGGAGCAAATGCTTGGAATTGGTCATTAAAAATATTAGAAGGTGTTCCACTATGGGCATATGCAATAGCAACAGGATTAGTCATATGGTATATGCCAGCACGTTTCTTATTTGGAATATTTCCAATTTAATTAAAAAAGTTATTAGTAGTATATAAAAATCTTGATATTAATTTTTATTAATGTCAAGATTTTTTATATTATAGTAAAGTGTTCCGTAATTCCTATAATATAAAGCCTTTGTGAAATTTTGCAAGTATGAAAATATTGCAGACTTCCAATTAAACAAAGACTTCACTAGCTTTGTAATTAATATTAAATATTTTCAATCTTATTCTTAATTAATCATATCATTTTTAAGTTATTTTTCTTTGCTACGATGTTTTCGACAAATAATTATTTTATTCTTGTATAAAAATAGTAAATAATATATAATAATGTCAAAAATGAGAATACTAAGTGAAATAAGTACATTTGGAAAAGGAGAATATTTATGTTAGATTCATTAAAACTACATGAATTAGAAGAAAAGGCTAGAAGTATTAGAAAAAATATAGTAGAAATGGTATATCAAGCAGCATCAGGACATCCAGGAGGCTCATTATCAGTAGCAGATATACTTACAGCATTATATTTTTCAGAATTAAGAGTGGATGTTAATAATCCAAGAAATGAAAATAGAGATAGATTAGTTTTATCAAAAGGACATTGCTCACCAGCTCTATATTCAACATTAGCTGAAAAAGGATTTATACCAAAAGAAGATTTAAAAAGTTTTAGAAAAATAGATAGCTATTTGCAAGGTCATCCAGATATGAAAAAAATACCAGGGGTTGATATGACCTCAGGATCTTTAGGGCAAGGATTATCAGTTTCAAATGGTATGGCATTAGCTGCCAAAATGGATAAAAAAGATTATAGAGTATATTGTATTCTAGGTGATGGAGAAATCGAAGAAGGACAAATTTGGGAAGCCGCAATGTCTTCAAGTCATTATAAGTTAGATAATTTATGTGTAATAGTTGATAATAACAATTTGCAAATTGATGGAACAATAGAAGATGTAATGAGTCCATATCCAATAGATAAGAAATTTGAGAGTTTTGGATTTAAAACAATAGTGGTAAATGGACATAATTTTGAAGAAATATTAGATGCGTTTGAAGCTGCAAAAAAAACAAAAAATATGCCAACAGCAATAATTGCTAAAACTGTAAAAGGTAGAGGAATTTCATATATGGAAAATAAAGCAGGATGGCATGGAAAAGCTCCAAATGAAGAAGAATATAAATTAGCAATAGAAGAGTTAAGCAATATATAAAGCGAGTATTAAAGAAAGGTTTATAGGTAAATCCTTTATTAAAAATCTAAATATCTTAATATAAGGAGTATATGATATTTAATATATATCATTAAATTAAAATATGGATTTAAATAATAAAATAGCTACAAGACAGAGCTATGGAGAAGCTTTGCTTGAACTTGGAAAAACAAATGAAAATGTTGTAGTGTTAGACTCTGATTTAGCAGGAGCTACTAAAACCAATATATTTGCAAAAGAATTTCCAGAAAGATTTTTTGATATGGGAATAGCTGAACAAGATATGATAGCAACAGCAGCAGGATTTTCAACTTGTGGTAAAATACCATTTGCTAGTACATTTGCTGTATTTGCAACAGGAAGAGTTTATGATCAAATAAGAAACAGCATATGTTATCCAAATTTAAATGTTAAAATTTGTGCAACACATGCTGGAATTACTGTTGGAGAAGATGGAGCAACTCATCAAATGTTAGAAGATATAAACTTAATGAGAGGACTTCCAAATATGACTGTAATTTCACCATCTGATGATACACAAAGTAGATGGGCTATAAATGAAGCAGCTAAAATAAAAGGACCTGTTTATATAAGATTTGGAAGAGCAGCTACTCCTGTAATATATGAAAAAGATACAAAATTTGAATTAGGAAAAGGGATACAATTTGGAGAAGGAACAAAAGCTACTATATTTGCAACAGGTATGATGGTAGCAGAAAGCTTAAAAGCCAAAGAAGAGCTTGCAAAAGAAGGAATAGAAATAAGGGTAGTAGATTTTCACACAATAAAACCAATAGATGAACAAATGATTATAAAATGTGCCAAAGAAACAGAAAAGTTAATTTCAATAGAAGAGCACAGTATAATAGGAGGACTAGGATCAGCAATATCTGAAGTATTAACAGATAAATATCCAGCAAAATTAACTAGAATGGGTATGAAAGATTGTTTTGGAAAATCTGGAAATGCAAGTGCATTACTAAAGTATTTTGAACTTACAAGTAAAGAAATTATAGAAGAAGTAAAAAAGTAAAATAAAATTTATTAATTAGCTATTAAAAAGTAAATTAAAATGTATATAGCAGTATATGAAAATGAATTTAAAAATAAGCAGTATAATGCCTGAAATGTTGAAAAAAGTTGATTTTTGTGGTATTATATTATATAAGAGATAGTTTGTTTATTTTTTAAATAAAAGATAAGGAAGAAATGCGTATGATTAATAATTTATATGATGATCCAGAAAATGGAACAGAGCAAGGTGCTGGAGATCCACCAATGCCAGAAGAAAACAATCAAGATGATGCAATAGCACAAGCTCAAGAAAGTAGTGCATCTAGAAGTAAACAAAGTTGGTCTAAGAAAACAACAAATGCAGTAAAAAAAGCAGTTAAGAATTGGAAAGGTAAAAGTTCTGTAATTGCAGCACTTGGACCAATATTACTATGGATTTTTGTTATACTTGTAATTTTAATAGTAATAATAGGTTTAGTTATGTTTTTAGTAACTATGCCTGGTATGGTAATGGAACAATTAAAGGCTTTGTTTAACTCACTGGGAAATGACTTTGCTACTTTTTTTGGTGCTGATACTACTCAGCAAATAGGTGATACAGAAATTTTTGACACTTTGGATTATTTGGAGCAGATGGGATATGATTTAAAAGGATTTGGATTCCTAACAGATTATGTAGATAGTCTTGATGTTGGAGAAGATTATAATGATTCAAATGGTGCAAAACTAGATACTAAAATAGGTGTTATTAGAAATGATAATGACAAAATAATATATGCTAAAAGTAATTTTATCTATACATATATAATGTCAGATAATTATGTATATACATTAAAAAATGATAACTTGACAGCAGCTCCAACTAATGCAATGGCTAAGATAAAAGAGTCATCATGGTGGGAAAGGGCAAAAGAATTTTTAAAAGAAAAATTTGATGCACTTACTATAACTCTTTATAAAATTGAGTATTTTTTTGCTGGACCTCTTTTTGATATAGTTAAAACTACAGATAGTATGGGAGAATCTTATGGAAAAGGTCTTATAGCATTATATTATGAAAAAGATGATATAATAGGTAAAAAAGGAAATTTGATTAATACAGATAGTTTATGGAATTGGGATAGTATAAAGATCGATGCAAAATCAAAAAAACTTTCAATTAAAAGAAATGGACTTTTTAATGCTAATAATCCAATTGAATATTCATTAGATGGTTGGTCTGGAAGATATGGTATGCCAATAGAATTTTTACTTTCTATGCATCTTGCAACTATGATGCCAGATTTATCAGTTGATATGGTAACTAATTTTCCAACTGAAATAGATGTTTATTTACATAAAATTAGTGGAGAAGCAACTACAGCCTTTAAAACAGATTCTGAATATATAACATATGAAAAATTAGAAACAGCTTTATCAGGAGTTTCAGCAAGGAATTTATTTTCAATAGTAAAAGCAGCAATGGATGATATAATTATTAATAATGAAGAAGCTAATGCAGCGCTTGCATTAGGAATTCCACATTCACCAGAATGTTCATGTGTACAAAATACAACAGAGACAGGAGAACTAGCAGATGGATATGATGTATGTAGTGCATGTAAAAAGTATATACAAAAAATATTAGGATATTTAAGAAAAGATAATGATTATAGCTTTTTAGCTTATCAACCATATATAGCAAATGTTAAAAATCATTGGTATAGAGATGTATATTTTGTAACTGAAAATACAAATTTACAATTTGTAGACTATGATTATGAATATGAAGCAATGATGAAAGAAAGATGGACATTATATGAAACAGATGATTATGGAGAATATGTATTATATGAAGTAAATTCAGATGGAAGTTTAGGCAGTAAGTTTAATGGAACAGCAGAAGAGGCAAAAGAGCAAAATAAAGTAGTTGCAAAAAAGGCAGTAACAGTATCTGCTTCAGATTCTGAAGTAATGAAAGATTTAGGTTGGGATAATCCAGATGGAATATGGGTAGCATATGAAAAAAGTGACGAGGCAAGTGGAACAAATTATGAAGCTATGTATCCAGATATATCATCAGATGAGAAAGACTACGATATAAAATCAAAGATATATGTACAAATGGAAATGGAAGGAACTGTTCTTCAGACAGGTGAAGGTCAAAGAACAGAAACCAATAATCAAATCAAGAAAATATTTTTACAAAATAATTATTTTAGATATGATGGTTCAGCAGAGACTGCTGAAATTATAACTGAATTAAGAAAAAAGGTAGCAAATAATCATGGAATTGCTTCTGGGGCATATCATACATCATTATCAGATAGTGACTTAAATACATCTATAACTCTTACAAAAAATGGAGAAACAAAAGAATACAAGGCTTCAGACTATGCTGGAAAAGTATCATTAAATCAAGATTCATTAAATGCATTTAGTATGTTAGAGAATACTCATACATTAGATGCAGATTATATATATAGAGATTTTAAAGAATTAATAGTAGAACTTGGATATTTTACAAAAGAAGAATTAACTGAAGAAACTCCTAGATTATTACAATGGTTAATTCCAGATATTGGATCAGGAGGATTTCCAAAAAGAGAGCTAGATAAAAGAGAAGATGAATACGGAACAACAATACATTCAAAACCTGATTATGAGGCAAATAATAAAAATGTTTTAAGAGCTATGTATGAAAAGGCACGTGAAGATAAAGAAAATGGTGAAACAAATGAAAATATACAAGCTGGAGATAAAACATCAGAAGCAACAGTTAGTGGTATAACAAATGTAAGTGGAGTTACAAATCCTGTTGGTACAATTAATGACTTTAGCTTACGTGATAAATTAAATGCTAGTGCAAATATTAGTAAAGTAGTTAGTGGAATGGGTTCTGATTTCCAAAGGGTTGCAGAAGCAGGAGATGGTTATGATTATAAAGTAAAATGTGGAAGTGTAGAATTTACACATTACTATCAATTTAAAGGCAGTTATGCTGAGAAAACTTTTACTTGGAGTGGAGCAACTAAAACTTTACATGCTGCGGCATGTGGACCTACATCTTGTGTTAACTTATTAACTGGTTATGGACAAGATGTAAATCCAACTGATAATATTGTTGGAATAAGTTTTGATGCTACAATTTTTGGAGTAAAAGCATTTATGGAGCAATATGGAGTTACAGGAGAAAGTTTTGCAGGAATACCAGATTCTGAATACAAAAGCCGTATTGAACAAGCATTTTCAGAAGGTAAACCAATAATAACTTTAATGCATCAAAGTAAAACTGGAGATTCATTCTGGACTTCTGATGGACACTTTGTAGCAATGGTTGGACAAGATAGTAATGGAAATATAATAACACTTGATTCAGGAACTTCAAATCCAGATAGACATACATATTCTGGTGGAGTAGATGGACTTTTGAGTACAATAGATGCACTTTGGGTAGCTGATGAAGCACCAGATGGAATGGCATCAGGTTCAAACTTTGAAGGATATAAAGGAAATGAAGCAGTAGTTTCACCAGTAACAGGTATATTATTAGAATATGGAACATATACAGATTCAGATATAGATTCTTTAACAGGAGAAGAATATAGAGTAAATACAGATTTAAAACATGGTGTTAATGCAGAAAATTCTATAGTAACTAAAGAAGATGGAACATTGGAAGTAAAACCAAAAGAAGGTGAAGAAGAATCAGCATCAGAAATAGTACATGACAAAGTTGGATATGCAAAAATTCTAGTATTAGATGCTGAAAATTATCAAAGACTTGAAAGTACAACTAATAATAGCTTTAAAGCTGATAGTTTAGTTAAAATGAAAACAATAAACAAATCTGATGATGTTAATACTAGAAATATATCATATGATACCAATAAAGCAAAAGCAGGTTTTGCAGAGAAAGTTACTAGTGAAGAGGATATTGAAGACTGGACAAATATAGATAAAACTATATATGGATATAAAGAATTTGCAGAAAGTTATGAAAAATATGGAATTGCAGGATACATAGTGTATATTGATGGATTTGTGTGTGAACTTCCAGATGAAGAGCTATCAGGAGAAGAAGGCGAAGGAGATGAAGATGATATTTCTGAAAAGATTCCTAATGGAGAAAAATTAACTTTAGATAGCTTTAAGAAAATAACAGATGGAGATCTACAAGGAAAAGATCCTTTAGAAGAAGATCAAGTTTTAGAGTCAAAATATGAAAAAGACGCAGATTACAAATTAGCAAGTAAAAAGGCAACAGAAAAACTAAATGCAGAATCAAGTTTAAAAGAACAAGCAAATTCAAGTATTTATTCATCATCAGCAGCTGTAAAAACTAAAGATAATATGAATTTAACAGGAATATACATAAAAGAAGGTACAGTTATAGGAAGAACTATGACTGATAAAGAATTAATTGAAAATGTAAGAAAAGAAAAAAATAGACCTTATGAATATTATAGACCAGATGATGAAACTGGTGAAGATGAAGGTGAAGAAGAAAATCATGATAAAGTAATGGGAAATTACATAAGAGTAATGATGAGAGACTTAGATAGTACAGTTGTAGAAAATGTTGAAGATTATATGAAATTAGATGATGTAGGTTCAACTTCAGCACTAGCAGATGATGTAATAAAATTTATGGCAGGAGTTCTTACTGCTGAATGTGGACCAACTGCAGAACAAGGACAAGCAGCAGCAGCTTGGGTAATAAAAAACAGACTTGATAGTGGAAAATTTGGCGCAACTCTTGAAGAAATTTTAGTTGCACCTATGCAATTTGTTGTTGTTGCTACAGATCCTTCAGAATGTACAGGAGGATATGTAACAAAAGGAGAAACAATTTCATTAGAAGTAAATGGTACTACTTACTATGTAAATGCACCAAGTGATTTGGCAATAAAAGTTGCACAATCTGTAATGTCTGGTGGTAGTGAATACAAAAATGAAATAGCAGATAGATGTTATTGGAAATCAGCAGGTACAAATGTAGATGCAAGTAAAGATCCTATACAAATTCCACCTGGAACAGGAAATAAATTCCATTATTAAAAGTTATAAGTAATTTATATACAAAGGAGCAAATATTTTGAAAAAAAGAAAAGTTAAAAAAAATATTATTAAAAAATTAATTTTGATATTAGCAGTAATAGTTATAGCATTAATTATAATATTAAACTTTACTAAAAAAAGTTCAGAAGATAATAAAGTAGAACATTTAGGAAGTGTTAAAGTAGATATAACTGAAAAATCGACAGAAATAGAAAATTTTGACCAGATTGTAGATTTACTTCCAATAAAAAGTATAACAATGAGAAATAGAATTCAAAATTTTTGTATTAATGAGATGAAATCAATCTATTCTAACATAGTTAATGCTTCAGAAAAAGAAATTGAAGAATACTATACTAAAAACAAAAGTGTAATAGATAGCTATATTTATAAAAGTGATTTGAATACATTTAAAAAATTAGCTAAAGAATTACAAGAAAATAATGCAAAAGATTTGTTCTATTCTAATAATAAATTTGATGTAAAATCTTTTAATAATAGCAATGATAATGATATATATTTTAATATGACAGTAGAGTACAATGATAAACAAGAAATAAATTTTGTAGTTCATATTCAAAGAGAAGTTGGAGAGATCCAAGAAAGTAATATATTTTTTGAAGTAAAATAAATATTAATTTAAACAAATCCTCAGAAGACGTAAAAGCCTTTTGAGGATTTTAGTTTAATTTAATATAAAAGCCAGTAAAAAATTCTTATTAAATGAGGATTAGTCAAATTATAGAAATAAGT
>CANEHB010000026.1 GCA_947427205.1 uncultured Clostridium sp. | reverse complement strand
ATAATAATTCTAATAGCACAAATAATGTAAAAGAAACATTAACAACATTATTAACCCCAGGAACAGGAGATATATTACCACAAATAGCATTAGTAGTAATTTCGTTAGTAATATTATTAAATATTGTGGTAGTTCAAATTAGAAAAAACAAGAAGGAAAACAAACAGTAGAAAGAGCTAAAAAGATGAATAGTAATTAGAAATAAATATTTATAAATAAAATATAGCTAACTATAACTTAAAGAACATAATAAAAAATAAATAGATAAAAATATTTAACAACTTAATTAATTATTAACTTTAGGTCATGAGATGAATTTAATCTCATGACCTAAAATAAATTTATAATATTATAAATTAGAGCGCTTAGCATTATGAAGTAACAAAACTTGCTAGATAAAAAGTTTAACAAGTAGAGTTTACTTCATATGCTAGGCTTTTTTTATATTCTACTAAAATTTTTAATTATGTACCAAAAATAGTAATTCCAAGTGTTTTTAGATAACTCATTTTCTAAAGTAATATTAACTTCACAAAGAAGATTGTTATTATTATATAAGTATAATTTTCCGATTTGAGCTCCTTTAGAAATGTCAGAAGAAAATTTATTTATAGTATATATTTTAGTAGCTAATTGAACAGAACCATTAGTTTCTAAAGGAAAATAGTAGTTATCCAAATTTTCAAGTTTTAGAATAGGAACATCATTAGTTTTTTCTAAAAAGTAGTTTTTATTAAAATATGTAGTATAGTCAGAAAATGCCTTATTGATTGTGCTAGATACGTTTACATATTTGAAATTTTTAAAAATATAATTTATTAAATTAGCACTATCTGTTGTTCTAATTTTTTTAGTATCTGCACATAAAACTACTACAATAATATCTAAATCATTTCTTTTGCAAGCAGATACTAGGCATCTTCCAGCTTCAAAAGTAAATCCAGTTTTCACTCCATAAACTCCTTCTAAATTTCCTAGTAGTTCATTTGTATTTGAGATAGTACGTGGATATCCATTAAATGAAATTGTGCAGGTTTTTGTGGATACAATATTTTTGAATTTTTCGTTTTTTAAAGCATAGTCAGTTAAGATTGCTAAATCATATGGTGTTGTATAATGGTTTTCATCATCTAATCCATGAGGTGTAATGAAATTAGTATTTTCTAGACCTAATTCTTTTGCTTTTTTATTCATTAATATAGAAAAGTTTTCTACAGAACCACTAATTTTTTCAGCAATCGCTATTGCACAATCATTTCCAGATCTTAGCATTAGACCATAAAGTAAGTCATTCATAGATATTTGCATATCAGTAATTAATCCTAACGTAGATCCATGAACAGATGCAGATTTTTTAGATACAGTAACTATATCATTTAAAGAAGAATTCTCTAAAGCAACAATGCAAGTCATTATTTTTGTAGTTGATGCCATAGCAACTTTTGTATATGCATTTTTTTCGTATAATACTGATAAAGTTTTTCTATCTATTGCTATAATACTTTTTGAATTTGTATTTGGTTCTTCTGTTGATGAATTTGATGCTTCATATACTTCAAATTCTTCCAAATCATCTAATAGTTCATCATCTGCGAAACAGAATGTAGGAACTAATAAAAATATAATTAGAAATAAAGTAACTATTTTTTGTGAAATTTTCATTATAATACTTGTAATCTTTAAATTAGATAAAATATTTTTGAATTGATTTTAAGTAATTTTAAGATTATTTTCCTTCCTTTAATTTAAAGAGTTACATAGAAAAACATATCAAAAGCTTGATTGCCTAGTAAAATAAGTACTCTTATAGAAAATTTATGATATTTTTTTGTAGTTATTCAAAAAATATCAAATCACATATTTACAAAAAGTGGCAAAAATACTGAGAAATCAAACAAAAAATTACATAATACCTTGATTTTATGACAAAAATGTAATATAATTGATATGTAATGCAAAAAAGCGACAGCTCTAAGATTAAATAGAATTTGGATAAATGTAGTGTGTTGACACAAAAAATTTTAGAGTTAAAATATATTATATAATAATATAACTATGTAAAATTAAATTAAGGAAGGTAGATTTTATGTTAAAAAAGAGAATTATAAGAATTGCTTTTGTATTGGCATGTATAGTAGTTTTATTAATGCCATATACAACAACAGTACTTGCAGCAGCTTTAACTAAAAATGATACTAAAGCTGACTTACAAGTTCTTGTAGTGCATGAAGGTGGAGAAGAAGCAAGTGGAACTCTAACAGATAAACAAAGAGAGTTTTATGATGAATCACCTTATGGATACAGAGTAGGAGAAACTAGAGTATTTAAAATTATAGTTAAGGGAGATACAAACTATGAGAATATGTTTTATTGCTTAAATGCAAATAAATCTTTCCCAGGTGTAACAGCTACAGGATATAATAGCTTAGAATACACAAATGTAGCAGATTTTAAAGACTCTACAGATTCAAATGTAAAAGCTTTACATTTAAGTACATCATATTCAGATGATAGTGCTAAATGGACAGCTAATTATAAAGCTTTAATCTGGCTTGTAAACAATATGTTTTTGAAAAAACAAGCACCAGAACAAAAAGATGATTATTTAGCAAAAGCATTCGCTGATTATGAAGACCATGATTTAGATACAGTAAAAGCATTTTTAACTGATGACGATATTGATGTAGTACAACAATATGCTATGTGGTACTTTACAAATAACGATACAGAAAAATTCAATGTAGAAACTTTACCAAGTGTTACTGTTTCAAAATTTGAAATGAATGATGATATGGAACCAGTAGAAACAACTGGATCATACTATGATGTAACAGGATATAGCTATCGTCAAGATATGGCCGATCATTTATATAAATATTTAATAAAATCAGCAATAGAAGGAAAAGACACTCCTTCAGTTACATATCCAGTTATGGAAAATATCACACCTGTTGCTACTGGAAATGATAACTATTATGTAGTAGGACCATTTAAAGTAAAATCAGGAACAGCAGCTCCAACAGAATATAATATTTCTTTAGTTGATCAAAATAAAAAAGAAATTTCTAGAGATGCTTATGATATATTAATAGATGGAGAAGAAGAATTTACAAATAAAAATATAAATGAGATATTTGATAGTGAATATTACATATATCTACCAAAAACAAATACAAATATAACAAAAATTTCATTAGGACTTTCTTATTCAAGCTATGAAACATCAGCAACACTTTGGGAAAATAAATCAGTAAATGATGAAGGAATAGAGGTATATCAACCATTAGTATTATTAACAAAAGATGAAACACCTTATATTCAAAACAAAGAAGTTGAAATAAATGCTGACTTAGCTTTAAGAAAATACATAATAAAAGTAAATGATACAAGTGTTAATAGAAAACCAGATGTAGATGTTTCAGGATTAAAAAATGGAACAAGTAGAACAGCTGAATATAAACATGCAAAAGATCCAGTAAAAGTTGCTGTAGGAGATACAGTGGTTTATGAAATCAGAGTATATAATGAAGGTGATATAGATGCTAATGGAACAATTATAGCAGATTCATTACCAGCAGGATTAGAATATGTAGAAGATAGTGAAATAAACAGAACATATGGATGGGAAAAAGCATTAGATGGAACAAATCGTACAGTATATAAAACAAATTATTTAGAAAATACAACTATAGAAAAATTTGATAAAAATAGTGATGAATTAAATAGTGCATATGTACAAATTGAATGCAAAATAGGAAGCAATGCAAAAGCTGCTTCAATACTAACAAATGTAGCTGAAATTTCAGCAGATGGAATTTTAGATAGAGATTCAAATCCAGATAACAATGATTATATAAAAAATGATTATGATTCTTCAAATTACAAAGGAAACAACAGTAATAAAGAAGATTTAACAGATAAAAACTATCATTATAAAGGTAGAGAAGATGATGATGATTTTGAAAAAGTAGAAGTTGAAGGAAGAGCATTTGACTTAAGCCTAAAGAAATTTATATCAAAAATAAATAATTCAGCTCCAAAAACAAGTAGAGAACCAGTTGTAGATGTAACAAGTTTAAAAAACGGATCAAGTACAGATGCAAAATATACAACTGTAAAAACACCACTTGTTGTAGAAAAAGGAGATATAGTAACATATACAATTAGAGTATATAACGAAGGTGATATAGAAGGATATGCAGAAGAAGTAGCAGATTACTTACCAGAAGGATTAGGATTCTTAGTAGGACATACAACAAACGTTGATAATTATTGGAAGATACCAGAAGATTCTAAAACAGTAAAATTAAGTACAATAAGTAATGGAACAAAGAACTTATCAAAAGATGATTTTAAGGGAGTAGATAAATTATCTGATGTAGATGTTGTTGTTGGAAAAGCAAAATTAACATCAACAAAATTAAAATCTTCAGAAACAGATACTAAAAACTTAATACAAGCTTTTGATAAACAAAATGGAACAAAATTAGATTTTAAAGATATACAAGTTACATGTATAGTATTAGCAGATAAAGTTTCAAACAATAACTTTAGAAATATTGCAGAAATTACAAAAGATTCTGATGATGATATTGATTCAACACCAGATACAGTAAATCCGGATAATTATCCTGGAGATGATGAAAAACAAGATGATAATGACTATGAAAACTTAACAACAGAAGATAAAGAATTTGACTTAAGTTTACAAAAATTTATAACAAAAGTAAATGATGGTGAAATAACAGGAAGAGAACCAAGTGTTACAAAAGACTCAAATGGAAAATTAAAAATAACATCAAATGCAGAGGCATTACCAGTAGAAAACAATGATTTAGTAACATATACAATTAGAGTATATAATGAAGGAAATATCGCAGGATATGCAAAAGAAGTATCAGATGATATACCAAATGGATTAGAATTTGTTAAAGATAATGAAACAAATAAAAAATATGATTGGAAATTATATGATAAAGACGGAAAAGTTACAACAGACTTAAAACAAGCAGTAACAGTTAAAACAGATTACTTATCAAAAGAAAAATCACAAGCAAGAAATGAAGATTGTTTAATAAAAGCATTTGATCCTTCAAAAGATGCAAAAGATGTAGACTACAAAGATTTACAAATTGTATTTAAAATAGTAGAAACAGATGCTAAGAAAAATGAAGGAAGAATAATAATAAATACAGCTGAAATCACAGATGATTCAGATGAAAATGGAAATCCAATCGAAGATATAGATTCAACACCAGGAAATAATAAAGATGGTGAAGATGATATAGATACAGAAAAAGTATATGTAAAATACTTTGACTTAGCACTACAAAAAGATTTAATCAAAATAATAGTAAGTGAAAATGGAACAACAAGAGAAATATCAGTAAATTCAGCTGATGGATTACAAAAAGTTGAAATTCACAGAAAGAAAGTAAAATCTACAGTAGTTAAATTTGTTTATAATATTACTGTAAAAAATGAAGGTCAAATAGCTGGATATGCAACAGAAGTTAAAGATTATATACCAGATGGATTAGAATTTATAGCTGAAGAAAATAAACAATGGACTAAAGTTTCTGACAAAGAAATAACAACAAATGCTTTAGCAAAAACTCGTTTAGAACCAGGACAAACAGCATCAGTACAAGTAACATTAAAATGGATAAATGGAGAAGATAATTTAGGATTAAAAACAAATGTTGCAGAAATTAGTGCAGATAAAAATGATAGTAATACACCAGATATAGATTCAACACCTAATAATAAAGTAATGACAGAAGACGATATAGATACTGCAGAAGTAATGCTAGAGATTTCAACAGGTAAAGCACCAACATATTTAGCATTAACAACAACAGTACTTATGATATTAACAACAGGAATTATATTAATTAAAAAATATGTTTTAATATAATTTAAAATAAAGAGATAAAAGAAATGACAGAGTTATTGTTTAAATTTTAACTATAACTCTGTTTTATTTATAAAGTTATAAAAAATGATGGAGAAAGTAAGATGGAACACGAAAGTATTGACGCTGTACACACACCATGGGGAGGATTTAATGGATAATTATAGACACGGGGACGTAGATTTTGTCTAAATTAATTTAAATAAAAAGTTAAAAATATAAAATCAAATAATTTAGACAAAATCTACGTCCCCGTGTCTATTTTTTTGCTTAAATTTCATAAATAAAAATGTGATTTACACAGGAAAAATTTGTGTAAAAAGGTAAAATTTTGTGTTTACAATAAAAATGCTATATGTTATAATTTAGCTTGAAGTAAATTAAAATGAGGTGTTGTACAAATGAACCAAATATTAGATTATAATCCAAATAAAAGTTCTGGTGGTGGTTCATCAGGGTCAGATAAAATAGTTAGAGTTTTTGCAATATTATTAATTATATTTGCAATATGCTTACTAGGAAGTGGAGCATATGGATTATACAAAAAGAATTCAGAAAAAACAAAGCCAGTTGCAACTCAAACTAAGGCCCAAATAAGTGTAGAGCAAGAAGAAACAACAGGAATAATTAAAGTAAGCCATGATAAAGCAATTGAAAAATTAATATATAGTTGGGATAATGAGAAAGAAATAAACAACAAAGGAAATGGCGAATCAACTATGGAAGTAGAAATAGCACTTATTGCAGGAGAACATACTTTAAATATTAAAGTAGTTGATATTGATGGTGTAGAATCAACATATGAAGAAGTTATTATTTCTGAAAATGGAGAAGATAAAATTTATCCAGTAATTACTTTAGATGTTGATAATGTAACTAAAAAATTAGTAATAACAGTTACAGATGAAACAGCACTTGATTTTGTAACATATAGATGGAATGATGAAGAAGAACAAAGAATAGATGTAGACGAAGATGAAAAGAAAATAGAATTTGATATAGAAATATTAAAAGGACAAAATGATTTAACAATTGTAGCAGTAGATAAAAATAATAATACAACAACAGAGCAAAAGAACTTAAAAGGTGTTACAAAGCCTGATGTTAAAATAACAGTTGCAGCAGATAAAAAATCAGCAGATGTATATTGTTATCATGAAAATGGTATAGAAGGAATTAATGTAAAATTAAATGATATCAGTCAAGATGTACCATTAGAAGAAGCTGGAGCAAAAGAAGCTGGATTCCAAATTACATTAGTAGAAGGAGAAAATGATATAACAGTAACAGCAACAAGTGTAGATGGAACAGAAACAATAGCAAATGAAGTAGTTAAAAATGAACCAGATGCAGAAACAAATATAGAAATCATGTTTGAAGAAATAGAAGGGGTTTCTGATAAGATTCTTGTTAAAGCAGTAAGCGAAAATGGAATTAAAGAAATGAATATAGATGTTAATGATGCTCATTTTGATGTACCATTACCAGGAGTATTACAAGAAGCACCAGTTGAAGTACCAATAGTAGAGGGAACAAATAATATTACAGTAAGAATAGTAACAGAAGATGGAACAGAAAAAACAGAAACAAAAGAAGTAACACGTTAAGATATATTAAGGAGTATATATGGTTCAGGAAATATATATAATAGATAATAATAATGAACTAATTGAAAGATTAAAAGAAAGCTTTAGAAGAGAACTTGATGAATTTAATTTTAAAACAATAAAAACTCTAGAAATAGAAATAGCTCTTAGAAATATACCTTCTTTAATAATTATTGACGAAGATACAGCAAATATAAATATCGTAGAATTTTGTAAAAGCATTAGATCAAACGAAGATAACAGCATAACACCAATAATCGTAGTTAGTTCAAATAGAGACAGACAACATATAATTGATGTATTAAAAACAGATGTTGAGTATTATATAAAAAAACCAATAGATGATGAATATTTCTACTATACAATAAAAAATGTTGTAGGTCTTTTAACTAAAAACAGAAGAATAAGTCCTTTAACAGGATTGCCTGGAAATGTACAAATACAAGCAGAAATGAAAAAAAGACTTTTAAATAGAGAAAAGTTTGCAATTTTATATTTTGACTTAGATAATTTTAAAGCATATAATGATGTTTATGGATTTTCAAATGGAGATGAAATCATAAAGTTTACAGCAAGAACAATATCAAAATATATTCATCAAATACCTGATAGTGATAACTTTATGGGACATATAGGTGGAGATGATTTTGTAGCAATTACAGGACAGGCTGATTATGATAAAATATGTCAAGAAATAATAATAGAATTTGATAAATATGCAGTTGATTTTTATAATAAGGATGATGTAGAAAGAGGATTTGTAGAAGTAGCAAATAGACGAGGAATAATAGAGCAATTTCCACTAACAACAATATCAATAGCAGTACTTGAAATAGATCCTAGAATATATAAAACAACCTTAGAGATAGGAGAAATGGCAGGTCAAATAAAACACCAAGCTAAAACTATTATGGGAAGTACATATGTAATAAATAGAAGAAGATTTTAAAAAATGTGACTTAAGTAAAATATAAATTTTACTTAAGTCTTTTTATATCTAGGAAAAAATTGGTTATACTATTTCTAGAGGGGTAATATGTTAAAAAATAAGAGAACATATCTGATACCAATTTTTGGATTTTTAATTATAATTTTAATAGGAATGATATTTTTACTTTTGCCAATATGTAATTATAAAAGTATTTCATTTGAAGATGCACTATATACAGCAACATCTGGACTTACAACAACAGGGTTTACAAAATGTTCACTTGTAAATCAATTTAATTTTTTTGGACAACTTATTTTGGCAATTTTAATGGAAATAGGAGCAATGGGATTTATAATATTTGTATCTTATTTTTGGAGTATAAAAAATAAAAAAATAAGAATGTCAGATATAATGGTAATAAACGATAATATCAGTAATGATAGTTATGCTAGTATAAAAGAACATTCAATATTTATTGGAAAACTTATGTTAAAAGCCCAAATAATTGGAACTATTCTTTTGATGGTAAGATTTATACCATTATTAGGAGTATTTAAAGGAATTTGGTATAGTGTTTTTCATACAATATCAGCTTTCAGTAATACAGGATTTGATCTGTTTGGAGGAAGTTTTGAAGTTTTTAATAATGATTTATATGTACAATTAGTATTTATATCATTAATGATAATTGGAAGTATTGGAGTATTTGTAATAGAAGATTTGAGAAATAATAAATATAGAAATTTTAGTAGATTAAAATTGCAAACTAAAATTATTCTAGTTTATACATTAATTCTTTTAATCTTACCAACTTTAATAATGAGAATATTAGAAAATAATATATCCATAATAAATAGTTTATTTATGTCAGCAAGTTCAAGATCCACTGGCTTTTCTGTAGTTGATTTAAAGCACTTTTCTTTTGAAAGTAAAGTAATTTTAATAATATTAATGTTTATTGGTGGTTCTCCTGCTTCAACTTCAGGAGGAGTAAAAGTAATAACAATTGCAATTATAATTGCAACAATTATATCTACTTTAAAAGGAAAAGAGCATACAGTAATTTTTTGGAGAGAAATACCAGATTCAGCTATAAGAAAAGCTTTAACAGTTTTTACCATATTTTTGATAATAATAGCGATTTCATGTGCAATTTTTTATCATTATAATGAGATAAATATGTTAAATGTAATTTTTGAAAGTGTTTCAGCAATATCAAATACAGGGTTAACAATTACAAATAATAACGAAGTAAATATTGTAGGAGATATAGTTTTAATGTTTTTAATGTTTATAGGTCGAGTAGGTCCTTTATCAATGGTATTAGTATTTATAAACGAAAATAAAAAGGATAAATATATAGAATATCCAACTGAAAATGTAATTTTATAATGATTTATAAGAAATATTAATAGAATTATATTAGAAATGATATAAAGTTCTAAAAAGGTTTATAGGTAAAACCTCTTTAAAAACCTAAATATATTATATCAGGAAAAGGTTTTTATGAAAAAACAATGTGTAATAGTAGGTCTTGGAAAATATGGCATGAGCATAGCTAAAAAGTTATCAGATTCTAAGATTGAGGTTTTAGCAATAGATAATGATATAAAGGTAGTGGAAAAAGTTAGTAATTATGTTACAAAAGCTATATGCATAGATGTAACTTCAGGAGAAGCATGGGAAAGAGTACCACTTAAGGATTTTGATGTTGGAGTAGTTTGTTTTGGAGAAAATGTAACAGCTAGTATATTATCATGTATGGCTCTTGAAGAGGCAGGAGTCAAATACATCATTGCAAAGGCAGGAGATAAGTATCATAAAAAAGTTTTAGAGAAATTAAATATAAGTGAAGTAGTTTTTCCAGAAGAATTTGTAGGAGAGTTAACTGCTAAAAAAATATTAGAGATATAAATGAAAGAATTATAAAGTTATTACAAATATGTTCTAAATATAATATATATTAATTTCTTTCAAATACTGTTGTAGCAATTTATATTAATTATTATTTTAAATATATTAAGCTATAAATTGAAACGTTCTAAAAGTAGTATTAAGATATATAATTTAATAAAGTATTGAGATTTTTAAAATTTTAAGTTAAAATGTAATACAGAGATTAAATTTAAGGAGAAAGAAATGAGCGAGAAATTAGTAAATGGGATATTAGGCATTTTTGGAGGGCTTACATCAATAGCTTATGGAAAAGAAATTTTAGTATTTATAATTTCTTTAATGCCAATATTAGAACTAAGAGGTGGATTAATAGCAGCAGCATTACTTGGATTAGATCCTTTGCCAAGTTATATAATAAGTATAATAGGAAATGTATTACCAGTGCCATTTATATTATTATTAATAACAAAAATACTAGATTGGATGAAAAACAGTAAGTTTAAGTTTTTTAATAAAATAGCAAATTGGTTAAATGAAAAAGTAGAAAAACATAAAGGTCAAATTGAAAAATTTGGATACTTCGGTGTTGTATTATTTGTAGGAATACCACTACCAGGAACAGGTGCTTGGACAGGTTCTTTAATAGCATCAGTTCTAAATATGGATAGAAAGAAAACATTTTTAGCAGTTTTAGTAGGATTATTTATGGCAAGTATAATAATGATGCTTCTTTCATTTGGAATAATAGCAAATGTAATTTAAAATTAAAGATATGAGGACGAAGTTGTTTTAATAATAACTCCGTCCTTAAGTCTTTACTAGCCTCTAAATTTGTGTTATTATATATGATATTAATAGTAGTAAAGAGGTTTTTATATGGCAACAAATAAAGAAAAAAAATTTGAAAATTATTTTAAAATAGTAAAACATAAATTACCTTATTGGGAAGATTTACCAGAGATAGATTTATATATGGACCAAGTTATAGCTCTTATGGATAAGTATTTATCATTTCATAAAATAGATGAAAATACAGCAGTTATTACACATTCTATGATAAATAACTATGTAAAATTAGGAATAATGCCTGCACCAATAAAGAAAAAATATTCAAGAGAACATATTGCTTATTTAATAATAATTTGTTGTTTAAAACAAGCGCTACCAATTTCTGATATAAAAGATTTAATTGATATTAGAGTAAAAAGAACATCAATAGAAGAAACATTAAATTTTTTTAGTGATTTATACGATTCAACTTTTAATACAGTTCTTGCAATTGGAAAGAAATTTAGCCAGAAAAATGATTCAGAAGATGAACTTTTTAACGATACAGCACTATTTATGGCAATGGGATCAGGCGCAAGCAAATATATATCAACTCAAATAGTAGAAATAAATAAGAAAAATAAGAAATAGAAAAAATTTAATAAAAGTAAATAGTATATAGAGACACTTTAGATTTTGAAGTGTCTATTTTTTTATATTTATTTGCACTTTGTTTTTTAGTATGAAAATTTTTGTATTTTTCATTAAAGAAAAATTTTGATAATATTAACAAATAAAATTGTTTAATTTTGTAAAAAATATAACTAGAATTAAGAGAAAAGCATAATCTTAATAAGAGAAAATAATTATACTTGTTAAATATATTAATTGACTTTAATATGAAAATGACATATAATAGTTTTGAAAACTAGATGAAGAGGTGATAAAAATGAAAAAAGATGAATATTTTTATGATTATCCAGATTTTAAAAATGTTAAAGAAATTATGTATGACGTAGTAAAAAAATATCCTCAAAATAGAGCATTTATAATAAAAGAAAAGGACAATAAAGAAAT
The DNA here is from genome assembly GCA_947427205.1 of uncultured Clostridium sp. GTDB lineage: Bacteria > Bacillota > Clostridia > TANB77 > CAG-508 > Scatovivens. The sequence goes on along the minus strand of CANEHB010000026.1, from coordinate 8,204 downwards.
AAAATATAAAAATATAAGTTTTACTCAATTTTTAGAAGATATAAATAATTTTGGAACAGGGTTATATGATTTAAATTTTCAAAATAAAAGAATAGCGATTATTTCAAAAAATAGATATGAATGGGCTCTAAGCTATATAAGTATTTTGATGGGAAATATGGTTGCAGTACCATTAGATAAAGGATTAACAGAAATAGAAATTGAAAATAGTATAATAAGAAGTAAAGCAGAAGTAATTATTTTTGATAATGGAATGGAAGAAATAATATCTAATATCAAAGCAAATGGTAAAACAGAATTAACAGATTATATATGCATGGAAGAAAATTTAAAATATAAAAATTTATATGATATTATTGAAAATGGTAAAAAGATGCGTTCAGAAGGGAATTCAGAATATGAAAATGCTGAAATTGATTCAGAAAAAATGAGTGTTTTATGTTTTACATCTGGAACAAGTAGTACATCAAAAATAGTAATGTTATCACATAGAAATATAGCGTTTGACATATCAGCAATGCATGCAACAGAAGATTTTAGAGAAACAGATGTGAATTTAGCTTTTTTACCATTTCATCATACATTTGGTTCAACAGGAATAATATATATATTAAGTTATGGAGCAGCAACAGCGTTTCCAGATGGATTAAGATATATAGCACAAAATCTAAAAGAATATGGAGTATCCGTTTTTATAGGAGTACCAATTCTTGTGGAATCAATGTATAAAAAGATAGTAAAAGAAGTAGAAAAGCAAGGAAAAACAAGACTTATAAATATTGCTAGAAAAGTAACTAATATAGTTCCAGTCACAAAAAGAAAAGTTTTTAAACAGATTATAGACCAGTTAGGTGGAAAGTTAAGACTTATAATTAGTGGAGCAGCAGGATTAGACAAAGAAGTTTGGAAAGCATTTAATGAAATGGGAGTTAAAGTTATACAAGGATATGGATTAACAGAAGCAGCGCCAGTAGTTGCAGCAGAAAATAAAAAATATGGTAAAAAGGGATCAATAGGTTTTCCATTAAAAGGAATAGAAGTAAAATTATTTGATAAAAATGAAGAGGGAATTGGTGAGCTTGCAGTCAAAGGACCTAATGTAATGCTTGGTTATTATGAAGATGAAAATGCAACTAAAGAAACTTTTAGAGATGGATGGCTTTTAACAGGAGATTTAGCTTATATAGATAAAGAAGGATTTATATTTATAACAGGAAGAAAGAAAAATGTAATAGTTTTAAAAAATGGAAAAAATATATATCCAGAGGAATTAGAAATTTTAGTTAATAAATTACCATTAGTAAAAGAATCAATGGTATTTGGAATGCCTAAAGAAGATGATTTAGTTTTATCAGTAAAAATTCAATATGATGAAGAATATGCTAAAGAAAATTATCCAGGAGCAGATAAAGCTAGAATTGAAAGCATTTTATGGGAAAAGATAAAAGAAATAAATAAAACAATGCCAACATATAAATATATAAAAAATTTAATTGCTACTAAAGATGAATTTATAAAAACAACAACGGCAAAAATAAAAAGATATGAAGAAATGAAAAATATTAAGCAAGTATCAATTTAGAAAAAAAGATAATACATGTTTATTGTATTATCTTTTTTTATCTTATTTAGTGAAGTCTCATATCAATTTGCTACTGTTTTTTATATTATAATTAATATATTTCATAAGTAACATATAGAAAATTTACTAAAAAATCAATTGTTTAAAATCTTAAAAAATCCTTAATATCCTTGAAAATAAATTAATTTATAGATAAAATATTATTATAGGAGATAAGATAATGATAAAAGTAATGTTTGTATGTTTAGGAAATATTTGTCGTTCTCCAATGGCAGAATTCGTACTAAAAGAATTAGTTAGAAGACAAGGAATGGAAAATGAATTTTATATTGAATCTTCTGCAACAAGTAATGAGGAGATAGGAAATGGAGTTCATTATGGAACTCTGAATAAATTAAATTCTATAGGCATACCAGTAGAAAGCAGAAGAGCTAAAAAGTTAACTAAAAAAGATTATGAAGAATTTGATTATATAATAGCAATGGAAGAGAGCAATATAAGAAATATTATTAGAATTATTGGAGAAGATACAGAAAATAAAGTATATAGATTATTAGATTTTACTAATAATCCTAGAGATATAGCAGATCCTTGGTATACAGGAAATTTTGATAAAACATATGAAGATATTTTAGAAGGATGTAATGCATTTTTAAAAAGTATAGAAAAATAAAGGATAGAAATATATGAAGAAATTTTTAAAGTTTTTAAAATATTTACTAATAACAACAATTATAGTGGCAATTATAGGAGCGATTACAGGAGTAGGAATAATAACATATCAAGGTTATTCTTTATATAAAGAAGCAATAAATGAAATGAGTATTAGTGAAAAAATTGAAGAAATTAAAGAAGAAACAGATGTATATACAGAATATGAGAAACTTCCAAAACAATATGTAAATGCAGTTGTAGCAGTAGAAGACAGAAGATTTTTTGAACATAATGGTGTAGATTTAGTTTCAATTGCAAGAGCAGTAAAAAAGGATATCGAAACAATGAGCTTAGCAGAAGGAGGAAGTACAATAACACAGCAGTTAGCTAAAAATACATATTTCACACAGAAAAAAGAGTTTACAAGAAAAATAGCAGAAATTTTTATGGCATTTGAGTTTGAAAAAGAATGCAGTAAAGAAGAAATTTTTGAATTATATGTAAATACAATGTACTTTGGTGATGGATATTATTGTGTAGCAAATGCTAGCAAAGGATATTTTGACAAAGATGTTTCAGAAATGAATTTATATGAATGTACACTTCTAGCAGGAATTCCTAATGCACCATCAGTATATGCGCCAACTAAAAATCCAGAACTTGCAAGGCAAAGACAAGCACAAGTTTTAAATAAAATGGTAAAATATAATTACTTAACTCAGGAAGATGCAGATAAAATTTTAAATGAAATGTAAATGGGGGAATTTACAATGATTTATACAAAGAATACAAAAAAAGCAATGAAAATAGCTTTTAATTCTCATCTGGGTCAGGCAGATAAAGGTGGAATGCCCTACATATATCATCCAATGCATTTAGCAGAGCAAATGGAAACGGAATCAGAATGTATTGTAGCACTTCTTCATGACGTAGTTGAAGATACAAATGTTACTTTTGAGGATTTAGAAAAAGAATTTTCAGAAGAGGTAATTGATGCACTAAAACTAATAACACATGATAAATCTGTAGATGATTTTGAATATATTAGAAATTTAAAACATAATAGAATTGCAAGAAAAGTTAAGTTAGTTGATTTATATCATAATAGTAATTTAACAAGATTAGAAAACATAACAGAAAAAGATAAACAAAGAGCAGAAAGATATAAAAAAGAAATAGAGATTCTAAATAGCTAGAATCTCTATTTCTTTTCAAGTTCAGAAGTACAATTAGGACATCTAGTAGCTTTATAATTTATTTCACTATAGCAATGAGGACAAATTTTTACTGTAGGTATTGCTACAGTAGTTTCCTTTTTAGGTTTTCCTAACTTAGAATTAATTTTTTCTATTTGTCCATGTTTAATTTGTTCCATTTTTTTATTTAATTTATTAAGATATGTAATTACTAAAAATATAGAAAATGCTATAATTAAGAAATTTACTATAGCAGTTATAAAATTACCATATTTTATAGAAGCACTACCAACTGTAAATACCATATCTGAAAAATCGACTTTTCCAGTAAATATAGAAACAGCAGGCATTATAATATCAGATACTAAAGAATTGATAATAGCTTGAAAAGCGCCTCCTATTACAACACCAACAGCTAAATCCATAATATTTCCACGAGTAGCAAACTCTTTAAATTCTTTTAACATAAAAATATTTATTATTATTAGAAATAATAATCTCCTTTCTTTAAAATTTAAACATTTTTTATTTATAGGACATAGAGTAGAAAGATATATTATTTATGAGAATAATATATTATAGATAAACTATGTACTGTAAATAAAACATTTATATAATATTTGTCTAATTTTGTCAATTTATATGAAGTAATAAAAAAGATAAAAAGCACTGATATAATAAGTGCGTAATAAAAGTGCCAAAACAACTAAAAAATGTAAAATTATTTTTATATGCAAAATAAAAAATGTGTTGTATAGTAAAATAAATAGAATAGATAAAAAAAGTAAAATTTAATGAAATACGAAAATTTGAATATTGTTACGCATGTAATAAGTTAGTATAAAAAGAGACTTTTTTATAGCTCCAAAAAGTGTTATAAAAAATGTAATAAGCCTTAGAAGTAATGCGTGCTAAAATGGTTTTCGTATGTCTGAAGAAGTTAAACTTTAATTTTTTAAATAAATATCTAGTTGCTTTAATATATTTTAAAAATGGGGGAAGAAGATGAAACAGAAAAGAATAATTTTTAAAAGAATATTAATATTAGTTTTATTATTAAACATATTTAGTTTTTTTAATATATATGATACTTATGCTACGAATATAAAAATTGATGAATGTATATCAATGATATCAAATAATATTAATACAAATATGGGTAGTGTAAATAAATGGGATTTTTCTTATACTGGACGTGTTCAGCAATGGACAGTACCTAGAAGTGGACGTTATAAGATAACTGTTAAAGGAGCTGGTGGAGGAAGAATTTTAGCTACTGGAGGTGCAACAATATCTGGATTTATTGATGTTACAAAAGGTAGTACATATTATATAGCAGTTGGAGGAAATGGTACATCTTCTCTTGGAAATGGAGCACAAGGTGGATGGAACGGTGGTGGTTCCTCATCTGGATATGGTGGTTCAGGTGGTGGTGCAACAGCAGTGTATAATTCATTAATAGGAGATGGTCAGCTTTTTAATTACCAAAATAACAAAAATAATATTTTAATTGTAGCTGGAGGTGGTGGTGGAACATATTATGATACATCATTTTATGATTCTACACAATATATTTCAGGTGGCTATTATGATACAGAAATATTAGGAACACATGAACCATATGAAATAAATAGTACTGTTATGGTAATAGCAACTGCATATCATCAACGAAAATTAGATCATTTATGTGGTTATGGTGGATATAATGAAGGTCAAGGTTCTTATTATATTGGTACAGGAGAAAATACAACAATAAAACCTGGATATAATACAGGTGCAACAAGAAATTCAGGATTTGCTTTTGGTAAAGGACAAGATTCTATTGGAAATTATACAGGCGCTGGTGGAGGAGGCTACTATGGTGGTTTTTCAGTAGATACTACAAAATATGAAGTTTCAACTGGAGGAGGAGGCTCTGGATATTATAATGAAAGTTTTATAAAAGATCTTAGTTTTACTAATAATCCCTATACTTCATCTGGTGTATCTATAGAATATGTGCCTCAAGTTACTACTCTTAAAGTAATGCTTGAAGGTCATGCAACCTACAATGGAAGTGCACAAGATGTTGAAATAAGTGGTGATATAGGAGATACTTTTAATTTATCTAATATTGTAGCTAATAATGGTGTTACAATATCTAGTTTTCAAGTTGAATTTGGTGATGGATATATAGATAGTAATAATGTATATCATTTTAATAAAAAGGATACAGTAATACGCTTAAATTGCCAATCAAAAGTATCATTTATGGAAAAAATATATGAGGGAGTTCTTTTCCTTGAAGCAAATGCAAGTGATAATCAAAATAAAAAATATAAATTGTATGCATCAATAAATAATAATCAATATCGCCAATTAGATGAAAGAGAATATAACTTTGCTGCTACTGAATCAAAGCGATTTGAATATACAGGTAATGTTCAAGAATATGTAGTAAAGTTTCCAGGATTTTATAAATTAGTAGTTGCAGGAGGTGGAGGAACATCAGAGCCTGGATATTCAACTAAAGGAAGTGTGGCTTCTGGAACTGTTTTTCTTGATAAAGATACCAAATTATATGCTTATGTAGGAGGACGAGAACAGCTATTTAACGGAGGTGGAAAAGGAGGCGGTAGATCTGCAAATCCATATCCAACATATTTATATTCAACTAATGGTTCAGGAGCAAGTGATTTTCGTTTAGTAAAATCAACAGCATCAGATAAATGGAGTGGAGAAACTTCACTACGTTCAAGAATTATAACTGCTGGAGGTGGAGGAGGAAAAAGAGTATGTGTTGGACGAGCTTTTCAAGGTGCATATGCTACAAATTCTTATTTTGATGAAACTAGTAGATTATATGGAATATATGGTGTAAATAGTGAGTTAAGTAATGGTGTGCTTGGAAAAGGTAGTGATGAAGTATATTCAACTTCTGTTTTTACGGATTCAGGAGATAGAGGATACTCTAATAGCCGGTGGCGGTGGCGGCGGCTGGTATGGTGGAGCAACAAGAGGGTTTAATTTAACAGGAACATATTCATATATGTCTAATGGTATTGCACAGAATAGTCAGGGTGGTTCTATTAACAATTGGATAACAAAAGATGGTGTTAGAATGACTGGTGTAAATGTATGTTCATATGCAGGAACAAGCCATATACAAAGTGGATATTCTTATAATGGAAAAACATATAATTTTACAAATACATCTATAAATCAAATATCACATACTGGAAATGGTTATGCAAGTATTCAATTTTTATCAGTAAAAAGTGATAGTGATTTTTCTGCAACATTAGATATTTCAGATAAAGCAGCACCGAATATTCCAGTTGTAAAACCACAATATTCAGGATCATCAATATCATTCAAAATAGATGATACTAAAGATAATGGAACAACATATCAATATAAATTACAAACATTAGATAGTACTAATAATGTATATAGTGAAAAATATACAGAAGAATATAATAGTATTTCTGGACTTAAAGGATATTATTATTATATTGATACAAATAAAACAGGAAATGTTACTGTTTCTAATTCAAATTTTACAGAAAATAAAGAAATAATAACTTCTAATCCACAGGTTGTACAGTATTTACATATAGCAGCTATAGACCATGCTGGAAATTTGAGTGGTACAAATATTATTGAAATAAAACCATTTTCTAATTATAAAGTTTATCATCAAAAAGAAGAGTTAAATGGATCATATAAAACTGTAGATACAGAAAACTTTAATGAAGAAATAGGAAAACAAGTAACACCAAGTGTAAAAACATATACAGGATTTACAAGTCCAGCAACACAAACAATAACTGTTAAATCAGATGGAACTTCAGAAGTAATATATAAATATACAAGAAATAGTTATAGAGTAACTTTAAAGAAAGGTACAGGAATATCAAGTACTAGTGGAGCAGGAACATATAAGTATGAACAAAGTGTAACAATAGATGCGACAGTATTAGCAGGGTATACATGGAAAGAATGGACAGGAACAAAAGCAACAACTACAAAAAGATATACTTTTACAATGCCAGCACATAATGTAACAAATACAACGCATACAACAGCAAATGTATATACAGTAGTATATAATGGGAATAAAGCAACAGCAGGGAGTACAGCAAATAGTAGCCATATATATGATGTTTCTAAAAATTTAACAACAAATGGATATGAAAGAAAATATACAGTAACATACAATCATAATTATTCAGGAAGTACAAATACAAATAGAATGTCAACATATGGATTTTTAGGATGGTCTAAGACGGCAAGTGGAAGTAAAGAGTATAATAATAGTCAGAGTGTAATAAATTTGACATCAACAAATAATGGAACAGTTAACTTATATGCAGTATGGAATCCACAAAGTGTAAGCTATACACCAACAAGAACAGGCTATACATTTGGAGGCTGGTTTACAACAGCAGAGTGTACAGGAAATAGAGCAGATAATAATGGAACATATACACCGTCTCAAGGTATAACATTATATGCAAAATGGACAGCAAATAAATATGCATATACAGTAAATTATTTAGAAAAAGATACAAATAGAGTATTACATACAGCGAAAGTAGATAGAAATAAAACATATGGAACACAAGTATTAGGAACAAGTGAGAAAATAGAAATAGATGGATTCTATTATAAAAGTAGTAATGACATAACAATAACAGAAATAGAAGCAAACAACATAATAAATATATACTATGAAAAACGTCATGACTTAAGTTATATAATAAAATATTTAGAAAAAGATAATGACGAAG
>CANEHB010000025.1 GCA_947427205.1 uncultured Clostridium sp. | reverse complement strand
TTTATTACCCTGTGCAAAACTATAAGTTTTTTATTTCCCCCAGCATAGCTGGGGGGTTTCCATTAAAGTTAAAAAGAGGATGATAATATAGATACTATCATCCTCTTTTTTTATTATTTTAGATATTCTTCATCATTTAAATTAGTAATTATAAATCCAAAAACATAACTAATTTAATCTTCATATTTTATTTTTTCCAATAATTAACAACTTTAATTGTGCTAAGTCTGTTACTGATAATCGTCCATCTCCATTTATATCTGCTGCTAAATACCTACAATCTTGTAAAACTTCTTTTTCAATTAAATGCAATTTTAATTTAGCAATATCTGTTACAGACAATTTTCCATCTTTATTAATATCTCCTGTAATAACTAATGTATATTCAGTATTTTCATCTAATTTCAATATCATTCCTGTTGCAATAACTTCATCATCATTTAAAGTATTTCCGCTTTCGTCTACTATTGTAAATTCTCTATTAGAAGTTACATTTTCCTTAAATATTGATACTGTTGTTTCTTGTGGTACTTTTGATATAATATTTTCTTTAATCTCATAATTTTCTGAAGTTATGCTTGAATTTTCTATTATTTTCTCATTTATATGCATATTTATTTCTACATCTGTTGCTTCAATATCAACTTCAGCATTACTTGCAATAACTGATATTACTCTAAATTTAGCATCTAGTGGTCCCTCTACTGTATCTTTTACTTTCATTTTTATTGTCATTATATTTTCATTTTGAGATACATACTGTCCTTTTTCTGTTATAAATTTAAAGTTTTTATCATTAAATGAATTACTATCTATATTCCAAGAATTTTGACCTGTAATTTCTAATAATTCAAATATATTTTCATCATATTCAAATTGTCCACCAATACTTACTAATCCATTTTGTATATTTTTTAAGTTATCAATTGCAATATCTATTTCAAATTCTTCTTCTACATTTAATTTATCTTTTGAAGGTGTTAAGATTAATTCAAAACTTGGCTCTTCTGGTGGAGTTGGTATATCTGGTTCATCTCCAATCCATGTAACTGTTGCTGTTGCTTTTCCTGTATTTCCAACAGCATCTACAAATTCAAATATAAATTCTCCATTTTCTTTAAATGTATATGTGTTTTTTCCATCATTGTTTGTTATTGTAACATTTTCTTTATCAAATGTTACTGTTGCAGTTACTGGTTCTGTTGTTTCAGTTTCTGTACTATATGTTATTGTTCCTACTGGTGCTACTTTATCTATCCAATTTACACTAATAGGTATTATTCCTCTATTACCACTTTCATCTACATATTCAAAACTGCTTTCTCCATTTTCTGTAAATGTATAAATATTTGAACCATTATTACTTACTATTCTATAACCTTCTTCTAACTCTAATGTTACAGTAACATCTTGATCTGTTGGTTCAGTTGTAGAATATGTTAATGTATATTCTGGTACTTTAGCTATCCAATTTACATTAGCAGTTGCAGTTCCTTCATTTCCTGCTCTATCTACAAATTCAAATGTAAATGTTCCATTTTCTGTAAATGTGTGTGTCATTTCTCCATCATTATTTGTAACTGTTACTTCTTCACTTGGCTCCATTGTTACAGTAACTGGTTGATCTGTAAGATTAACTGTACTATAGGTAAGTTCTGCTGTTGGTGATTCTTTATCTATCCAGTCTACCGCAATTGTTTTTGTTCCTACATTTCCTAAACTATCTACAAATTCTAATTCATAAGATTCATTAGTTTCAAAAGTAATAGTTTTACTTTTATCTACTGGATTTTCAGCAATTTGCACATCTTTTGAAAGTACTGTTATATTTTCTTTACTAAATGTAATCGTTGCTACTACTTCCTCATTTGTTAATTCAGTTGTACTAAAAGTAACTTCTGCTTCAGGTGCTATTTTATCTATCCAATCTACATTGGCTGTTGCACTACCTTTATTTCCTTCATCATCAACAAATTCAAAAATAAATTGTCCATTTTCTGTAAATGTATGAGTTTTGCTTCCATCATTATTTGTAACAGTAATTGGTCTATTTTCATCTACTAACTCTGCTATAACATCTTTATTAGTTTTATTAGTAATATTATAACTAATCTCAGCAGTAGGTATTTCACTAGCTGATGGATTTTCGTATAAATTTATAACAGATATTGAGAAGAAATTTTCAAAAGGTTGCATGCCATTAACTTCTGTACATTCAATTTTTATATATTGAGCTTCTTTGGGTTCTGGGAAAGTAATCTTCTTGCTTTCATTATTATTAGCTAAATTATTTTGAGTTACAGCTAGTTCCCAAGTTTTACCATCTAAACTTACATAGACATTTATTTTTTTTGCTCTACCAGAAATATAATTACCAGTATTTGTTTTTGCATTTTGCTCTGGTGTGTAATCTAATTCTGATACATATCTAGGTCTATCAATAATTTTTAAAACAACGTTTGAAACTGGATATGTTCCTGAAAACATAGCTCCTGGTTTACTACGCCATGATGTACTCATATCTCCATCTAAAATATTTGATACATTTCCTTTACTTGTAGAAGATGCTGATACAGCTTCTATATTACTTCTTGAAATAAATCTATTAGTTAAGGAAGATGCATTCATAGTAAATGTGTAATGTACTGGATCACTTGTTGTATTTGTTCCTGATGCAATTAATCTAAGATATACAACTACATCTCCTCTTAAATTTGGATTTCCATCAGCAAATGATGTCCACTCTCCAGAATTAGGATCTAATGTCCATTCCATTTGATCAGTTGTACCATTAATACAATTTTCTAAATCGTCTATTGAAACAGTATTGCTTGGGAATACTCCCTTGTTAATATTAATAGTGAAAATGTTTTCATCAGTTAATGGTAATCCTGATATACGAATTTTAATATCATCATTAGCATTTATTGATGCAATTTCTTCATTAGTAAGTTGTATAGAATGTTCATAAACTTCTTTCCAATTATTACCACCATCTAAACTATAACTCCAAGTTACTTGCGCACTTTGAAATTGTTTAGATAATACTATTTTCCCAGCATCTGCACCTGAAAAAGAGAAAGTAGCAATTCTAGAATCAATTACACCTAAAATTGCATTTGCAATTACTGGTATTTCTGCATGATATATCGTATCTGCTGATGTTGCTTTCGTAGCTTGACGTAATGTTCTATCTTGTATCATCATCAATTTACTACGATACTCTGGAGATGAAACTTTCATTCCAATTTTCTTTAATAAATCATACATTGGTAATGGATGATAAGCATAAACATCTGTGATTTCAGTTGCTAAATCTATTAAATCTGAATCTGTTTTAGTACTATCATTAATATATGAATTTACTAATCCAAACCATGCATCAAAGTTAATTCTTTCTTCTTCTAAAGCATCAAGATAAATTTGTTTTTGCTTTTCTTTATCATTTTTATAAACATCTTCTAATAATAAAATTAATTGTGCTTGTTCATATTTATCATATTCATTTTGTGCCTCTTGAGCAAGCAATCTATAAGAACCTGTTTTGATAACACCACTATTATATTTACTTCCCCATCCATTTAATGGTCTACCATCAGTAGCAGCCCATGCTGTTGATGCAACATTATAAGATAATTGCCATGCATAATTTCCGCCACCAATATTTTTTAAATAAATATAAGCAGCATGTGCTGGTTGACCTACTACATAAGCAGGAACTCCCCAAACACCGTAAAGGTTAGCTGCTGTTTTTGAAAGTCCACCACAAACAGAACCTTCTTCAAATACTATCCATAATTTTGGTTTTCCACTTTGATATGTGATGTTGTAGTCTGATAAATTATATTTTTGATTCCATTTTTCATAATTTTCTTGACTATAATATTGTGGTCTATAATATCCATAACCTGTTCTATAAGTAATATATTTGAATGGATTAAAACGATCTACTAAATTTGAATATTTCTTTTCAGAATAATCATGTAACCACATTATTTCTTCATCATCGATGTTAACAAACATAACACCACGCATTTCATCTATTGTATAACTTTCAAACATTGCATTAGAATATAAATCTCCATTTAAATGCATTTGTTTATAAATATCATAACGAGTTACTGCATCAGAAAATTGATTTCCGCCAATCCATAATCCAACATTTCCCGCATGTGATAAAGATAATGATAACATCATTTTTAAATATAAATCTTTATACTTTGTTCCATTTGGAGTTAATTCTTCATTATTTAAGTCTTCTTTATAAGCATCATATAATTTGCTTAGCACCTGTAATGATTTTAAATATGTTCCACTTGGTTTTCCACCAATTGTCCATAATCGTAATGCTTCTTCATTATTTATAAACCATTCTAAAGTTTCTTTATTTTTTGGGTCTTCTTGTAAAAAGTTTCTAAGTTGATATTGACCAACATTTTTAATAAAATTTCTTTGTAAAAGAGTAAGTTTTAAATCGTCTTTAATTACTCCACCATCATATTTGGCTTTTATGATTTCATCATATTCTTCTACTGTTGTCATAAGATTATCTTTATAATCTTCTTTTACAAGTTTTGCATCTCCCCATACTGCATGATCATTTGCATTAGAGCCATTATCATTAGCATATAATCTAATATAATTAGCATTTCTAATGTCTATTTTTGCATATACTGCATTATTTGTACTTAACATTGCAGTAGGGTTTTCTTCTGTACATAAATTCCATGTTTTTCCATCTTCAGAAGTATAGATATAAAATTTTACACCATTTCCTTTACCACCTGATGTAGTATTTACACCATAATATGTTGTAAAGTATGCGTAATCTTTATAATTACTAATATCATACTCTAAAGTAGATGTAGCATGTGCCCAAATTCCTTTTTTTATTACACTTGTTGAACCATTTAACAACATAGTAAGTTGTGCATTATCTGTTGTTTTATCTAGCATAATACTTCCCCATGCTGTTTGAGCCTTACTGTAAGGAATATCAGATAAATATACCACTTGATCTGTACTACCAACATTATCAAATGAAAGATTCTTCTGATTTGAATTATTACTACTATTATAAGTATGTATCTTATATGATTGTGCTTTTTTATAAATTGTTTTACTTCCACAACCAATTAATATGCATGCTAATAATAGTATACAAAAGGATGTACAAAAAATTTTTTTCACTTTTAATGATTTTTTCATTTCTAATTCCTCCTTATTAATTGTGAATATACACTTTATTTTTATCCCACTTATACATTATTATATAATATTTTTAAGAAAAATTCAACAAATTTTTTTACAGTAATTGGTACATTTTGATGTTTTAATAAATTTGATTTTAATAATATTTTATTCCATTTTACTTACAATATATCTATTTTAAATTTATACAATAAAATTTATCTCTATAACATTAATCTATAGTTGTTATATATAATATGGAAATAATACTTTTCAATAATATATATAAGCACAGTTATAATCCGTGGTTTACTCTTAATGTTAATAAAAAAATCATAATTGAATCTCGTATTCAATTATGATTTTTTTAATTTATTTTAATTCTGGGCATTTTTGTTCATTTATTTTTGTAAAATCACAAACTTCTTCATCAAATCCTAAATCCTTGTAAAATTGTGCATTTAAGTTTTGGTTAGATACAGTTTCCAAATGTCCTGTTGTATTTTCTGTAACATTACTTACTCCTGTTGATTCTGAACATTCATAACATTTTGTAAGTCTATTTTGAATATTTGCTTCAGTAGTATTAATAAATTCGCTTGGAACCATATTCTCTAAACCTCTCATATTACCAAGTGATCTTGAATTATCAATAGATATAAGATTTGTTACATTTGCAAGAAATCCAACAATTCCTCCATTCTCTACTCTATTTTTATTGTCTGTGTTTCTTTCTCTTACAATATCCACTTTTGATATTGCATTAGAAACGGTAGAAGTTGCTCCATTAGCACATGTTGCTCCTATAATTCCTCATGCTCCAATTTGCGTAATGTCTATACTTCCATCTACATATACATTTCTTATTGTTCCACCATAATGAACACCAACTAAACCTCCTGCAAACATTCCTGTTATAGTTATATTAGTATTTTTTACACTTATCCTATCAAAAGTTGGATTTTTATTATCTTGTGCTACAACAATTCCAATAGTATTTCTTCCTTTTAATACAATATTTTCGAATGTAGCATTCGAACTATTTTTTGCAAATGCTGCAACATAGTCTCCTGTACTTTTATTAGTAAAATTACTAATATTTAAATCTTTAACAGTTCCATTAAATTGTTTAAATAAAGCTGCATTAGTTAAGTTTGAAATTGTATGTCCATTTCCTTCTATTTTTCCTGTAAAAGTACTAGCTATTACTGCATCTGAAACAGTATATTCAGAAAAATCAATATCTTGTTCTATTATATAAATACCATCTAATTTTTCAGAAATTTTTTCAAATTCTTCTACTGATGATATTGATATTTTTCCCATAAAGTTTACTACGTTATTAGTATCAGAATTTTTTAGTTTTGGAATTCCTTCATTTACTATATTAGTAAAATCCCAAATCTCACTATTCCATTTTAATGTATTTATATAAAAGTCTTTATTCATCACATCACTAATACTTGTAACTCCAATTTTACCATCAAAATCAATTCCTGTTGATTCCGCAAATTCATAGTTATTTTCATAATTTTTTATGATATCAGCACCTGTTCTTCCATCAAATTTATATGCATTTGTACAATTTCCAAAAGATATATTATTACTTAATTTAGTAGTACCTAATGCTTGCCCTATAAATCCTCCTGAATTAGAAGTTGCTTGAACTTTTGCATTACTAAAGCATCTATTAATTATTGATGAATTGGCAGTTCCAATAAATCCTGCTACATTTTGATTTCCTTTAACATTTCCTATTGAATAACTATCAAATATATTTGAATTTTGAAATCCACCTATAAATCCACCTATTGAATTTGCACTTCCTATTACAGTAGCATTTGTTGTTGATTCAAATATATTAACCCTTCTAGCATATCAAATAAGTCCTCATCATTACTTTGATTATTTACAACTATTTTTGAAATATTTTCACTTTTATTTAGTGTTATTGTATATGTTATATTTACTTCTTCTTGTTTTTTAGGATACTTATTTGATACCTCTTGATTTTCTATTTGTGCTGTTTCTTCTATCTCTTCGGTTTCAATCTCTACAATAAAGTTTTGATTTACATTAACAGCATTTCCATCATTTAAAATAATCTCTTCAATAGTAATTGTTTGTTTTCCAGCATCAGAAATTCCATAAATTTCTACTTCATATGTATTTTCATTTTTTTGTTAATGAATCTTCTTTATCACTTACTTTTATTTTTTCTGGATATCTTTGTGTTTCTTGATTTGTACTAGTACACTCAAATCTTAAAACAATGTTTTCTCCTTTTTCAAACTTATTTGTTTGCTCTCCATTTTTATAAGTTTGAATATTAGAAATTGTAAAATCTTCGTCATCCTTTTCATTAATTATCATTAATTTCAATCTAGCTATATCTGTTATTGTTATACTCCCATTACCATCAATATCTGATGCTTTTAGCTCAGCTTTATCTGATAAAATTTCTAATTCAATATAATATAATTTTAATTTAGCTAAATCTGTTACTGTTATACAAGCATTTTTATCAATATCTCCTATAACTACAAGTGTATATTGTGATACATCACCTAAGTTTAATATAGAACCTGTTGAAATAGCATCACTATTATTCAATTTATTATCATCTTTATCTGTAATTTTTATATCTTTATTAGTTTTTATATTTTGCTTAAATTTATTCACCGTTGTTCTTGCAGTAATTCTTGTTATAAAACCTTCTTCTATGTTATATTGCTCAGAAGTAATTTCTTCTTCATTTTGCTCTATATACATTTTTGTATTTTCCAACAATGAGAACGAATCATGTAAAACGTTTTTTGATAGGCTTACATACACTACTACTGATAATATAATAATACAAGCACTTATTATAAACATCAATATAGCTCTAGAATATTTTCCTTTCCTATTTTTTCCATTTTGCTATTCTCCTCTTTTACACCCTATTATTCTAATTATATGATATTATAGAAAAAAATTTAATCTTGTAAATCATTTTTTTATATGTTACTACTTTGATAAATTAAATTTTTGCAAAAGCATTGAGTATATAGTATTTTGTTAATATATGTTTTTTAGTAAAAATATTGTAATTTACTAGGGAGATGCTTATTTTAGCTTGTTTTCTTGCTTATTCTATGCTGTTCCTTCATATAAATTAATTAATAATAAAATCAATCTATTAAATCATTAATACGTTTTTTTAATCTCCTTTTAATTATATTTTGTTTTATAACTTATACTATACAGTATGTTAGTAAATAAAAATATTGCATACATATGATATTTTTTGTTATAAAGTCTATTTTAAGTATTGTTAGAATATGGCCTTCGGGTTATGAGAATTTAAGCAGCATTTTTTGTAATTTAATGAGAAGTTAAGTTTTTATCTAAATATCAACGTTTGTAGTTATTTTTATTCAAAGAACTTTTGTGCGTTTTTAGGTCAATTTTGGGTGTTTTTGTCCCCATCGTGTCCCCAAGGTTTGAAAAGCCTTGTCTCACAAGAGGTTCAAAATAGCATTTGCAAATTGGGGACATTTTTAATTTTTTATAATTTGGAGGTTTTAAAAATGAATAAAATTACTTATCACAGAGAAGGAAACTATTTAATTCCTAGCTTATATTTACCTAAGCAACCTGAAAAATCTATTGGGAAATATGGTCGCTTAAGATTAAATTTTATTAAAGAACATAAAAGAGGTTTATATACTGAATTACTTATAAGTGGTACTTTAAAGCAACATTTAATTGATATGGATGAAAGTATTAATGCTAAAGTAAATGAACTTATAAAGCAATTTGCTGAAGCTGAACATATTGATGAAAATTTGAAAGCACATCATCAAATGGAGTGGGTTCAGTCTATGAATAATATCAAAAATAGGGCTGAAGAAATTGTTTTTAATGAAATTTTATATGTGTAGGAGGAATTAGATATGGTTAATTTTAGAGATGTTAATGAAAATGATATTTTGAAAGAGTGGTTTGATTTTAGAGAAGAAACTTATTTGTGTTATGCAGATAAACAGGATAGAGAAAATGAATTTAAATTTGATCTTTTTAGAGAGAATATTTTGAAGAATATTCCTAAACAGAATAGAACTTATATAGAAAAACAACTTGATCTTCTTTATGATGATTTTATGAGATATTTGACTTATATTACTGAAAAGTATTATAGAAATGGATTTGTGGATGGCTCTCAGTTAGTTATGGGATGTTTTGAAGAATAGGTAAAGGCGAGATCAATTCTCGCCTTCCCTATTATATTATAAAATTATTCATTTACTTGCCATTCGCCATTTTTCTTGCCATTTTTTCTTTCAATTAAACCTTTTTCTTGCATTTCTGCCATATAAGTTTTTACAGTTCTTACAGATTTATTAATCTGTTTTGATATTTCTTCTTGAGTAGTTGCTGGATTATTTTTTAATATGTTTATAATTGCCTGTTCTTCTAAAGTGTAATTATTGCACTTTAAATTATTTTCATTTGCACTTTGAATATTATCTATATGTGTATACCTATTTTTCAATTCATTATTAGCATTTGTAAGTAGGTTATAAAAGAACTTTTCTAAAAATGAAGTGTCTTCAAATACATTTTTTTCAAAATTTTTGTAATTAGCTCTTACTAATGAGTTTCTAAAATACCATGAATTATCAGCAAATACTTCATCATTAATATTAAATCCAAAAGTTCTTAAATATTTAATTATAAATACGGCTGTTGTTCTTGTGTTTCCTTCACAAAATGGATGTACTTGCCAAATATTTGATGTAAATTTGCATAGATGTTTTATAGATTCATCTAAGCTTAACCCTTTATATGAAAAGTTTTTTTCTTGCTCAAAGTCATATTCTAATGTTTCTTTTATAGTATCAAATGGTGCATATATTACTGTATCTCCATTTAATACCCATTCTTTCTTAGTAAAATTATAATCTCTATATATTCCTGCCACGTCAAATATATCTTTGAATAATCTTTTATGAATATTTAATAGTTCCGTTGGTGAAAAATTAAATGCTTTTTCACTTAGTATTTCTGTTATTCTTACTGCAACTTTATCTGCTTCTTCATTTTCTTTTTCAAATTTTTTTCTACTACCTTGAACTTCATAATATTCATCTATTCTTATTTTTGCTTCTTCAATATCTATTGTTCCTTCAATATGTTCTTTAGCAGTTTTTATTAAGTATTCTGAAGGTTTTAATCCATCCACATCCTGCAAACCTATTGCTGTTTCCCATGTTTTAGTCTTTTCTACTCTGTTTGGTTCGCCTTGTTTTATATATTCAGATAATTCTAAATTCCAATCCTTTTTCTTATCCATTAGAAATACCTCCTACATATATTGTATCAAATATAATATATAATATCAAGATTTAAAGTGCAATTTTTGCACTTTAAGATGTGAGAATTGCACTTTGTATATTGATATTTTATATCTTAATTTCTTAAAAAATCATCTGTTCTTTTATACCATCTTCATGTTTAGAGATTTTAAAAATTAATAATTCTAGAGAAAATATTTTGAAGAATAATAGAAAATGAGATAATTTCTCGCTTTTTCTAAGTTATTAGTATTTCCTTAAAATTGTTATATACCAATTGTTCAAGATTTTCTATTTGCAAGAACTTAGATATTAAATCATATTGCTCTTTTAAGAAAACAGGATGATATTTCTTTCCATTTATTCTTGTAAATGGTCCATCACTCTCTATAAGGATTCTACTTTGCGGTATCAATTTGATTTTATCCTTATTAATCATATTTGCATTAATGGAAAAATAACAACCTAATTCAATTAATTTTTTTAGTTGAACTATGCTACCCGAAAACCAATGAATTATACATTTTTTCGGCATATATTTTTTTATAATCTCAATTGCAGTATCTTCAGAAAATCTTAAATGTACAGATAATAACTTATTTTCATTAGCACACATTTCAACTATTTGACTAAATATCTCTATTTGCTCTATTCTAGTATCACTATAAGTTCTTGAAAAATCCAAACCTACTTCTCCTATATAATCTGCTCCTTTAAACTTATTTTTAAATAATCCAAAACTTTCTTTAGAATGATTCTCTTTAGGATTAAATCCCAAGGCAAATTTAATATATTTTGTATTAAAATATATTCTTTGGCATTCTTGATATACTTCTGGAGAATTCGTCACACATATTGTATATTGTTTTAATTCATTTATCTTTTTATAAATTTCCTTATGATCCTTGTAAAAATCTAAATGAAAATGAGTGTCTATTAAATTTATCATATCAATCAATTCCTATATATTTTTTTATTTCTTCGTCAGAAAATAATGTCATCAAATCATTCATTGTACTTTTATATACTCTCTTAAATTTTTCCACTTCTTCGCTTGTTAACTTTCCTGAACATTTAATTAATCTAGTTAATTCTTTTTCAGTCATGTTTTTATATCGATATATACTACTTAAAACAGCTCTTGTATCACTTGTTATATCTCTATCTTCATTTTTCTTTATAAAATTCATATCTACATCTTTATATGTATATTCTTCGTTAATATTTTTAATATCTATTAATGAACTTTTTCTTATCAAACATGGATAGCAATATCCACAATTAATTGGATATTTATTATTTCCATTTCTATCATATCTAGGAATGCATGGGTGAGAACAAGAAATAGTTTCTTTGACTCCTCGTTTAAAGATTTCATTTTCTTTAATTTTGTTAACAATTTCTCTCTTTGTATCATATGCAAATATATTTGAAACTTTATTCTTTATTCCAATGCAATCTAATATTTTATTAATATTACTTATAAAATATGGATGTGTGGTTCTAGTACTGCAACTACCTTTTCTACTATTTGTTAAAGGAATATTTAATCCAATAAATCCATTTTCTGGAATATACACTGGAACTTCATCTCCTATAATACCTGCAATTGTGATTGCTATACATAAAAATAGAAAAGATCTTCCTCTTGATGTATTTTCACTTTTACTTAATACTTCCCCATTTAATTGTGGTGCATAAGAATTTGCTGAAAAACTTATAAATTTACACTTCTGTGAAGGATATTTTTCATTAATAAGATTACTTAATTCCTCTTGCTTAGCTCTTAATTTTGGATATTCATTATGACCTATTAAGCACAACGATTCACCTTGTTCTGCTAATGCAATAGCACCACAAAACGAATCCAAGCCTCCTGAAAATAATGACACTGCCGTAAATTGACTTTTATCTATTCTATTTTTCTTGTGCAACATTCTGCTAGTTTCTAAATAAATTTCCTCAGTTTTTCTAAATTCAATATTCCATATATCACCCGTCAAAAAGCTTAATGTTTGATTTATTTGCTCTGTTGTTTTGTTCCATTTTTCTATTTCTAACACTGGTATAGACACTTCTATCTCTCTTGTCCAATTATCTTGAAACAATGTTCTGGAAATTCTTTTATCTATACTAAAAACAGTCATAGCAATAATAAATAAATCTTCGTATATTGTCTCAATTCTATTCATTCCAAATTGTCTCCATGTATAATCTATATGTGTATACATAGTACTTAATTCATTTCGTTTTATAGAAAATTCGTAAGCATTCTCAAATCCAATACTTCTTTTTTCATTAACCTTGTTTTTATTTATCCATATCTTCATTTTAATCTCACTCCTCTCCATATAATTCTTTAAATATGTCATATGCCTCAATAATTTTATCTTCTATAATCTTATTACTATTCAAGTTATTAAAATCGATATTCTCTAAATTTGAAATATTCAATTCTTCCCTTAATTTATTTTTTATGTATCCACTCATGCTATCAATTATCTCATGTGCTTTGTTTGGAGATTTCTTATTAATTTGTTCTTCAAAACGAAATTTAAAATTAAGTTCTATATAGTTTATTAATATCTCCTTCAATAATACTTCTATAGATATGTTTCCTAATTCTTCAATTGTATTTATGTCTAATTCTTTTAGCGTTATAGTTAACGCATCTATTGCTAAATAGTTATCCTTTGTATTTCCATATTCCGAATATTCTGAAATTAAAAAATCTAATACCTCTTCTGGAGTTTTATCTAACAGGTACTCTTTATTTAAATCTTTTAATGTCTGTTCAACTCCTCTATTAGCTATACTTTGGCTTAATCCTATAATTTGTGATATTACTCTAATTGCACTACTTGAGCTTGTAGCACTATCTTGTTTCATTGCACTTGCATATTTATTAGCCAACTTTATTCTATTATTTAAATTATTTTCCTTTGATAATTGTGTTGCAGCTCTTTTGGCATCTGTCCAATTTTTTTTAGTTGGTAATATGTAGCCTTTAGATGTTCCCATAAATTATTCATCCCCTTTTATTAACATTTTATATAATTTCTCTTGAATTCTTCCTTTTATCTTTAAACTTTCTATACATTTTTTCATATTTTCTTTATCTGCTGTATACATAGCTTCATATAAAGGTATATCAGATAATTCTATAATAAATTCTCCTTCTTCTATCTCATTAATTATTGATTTCCTATAATCAATAAAATGTATAAATATGCTCTTTACTATATAAAGTTCTAATTTTCCTTCCTTTATTTGTGGTAATAAAATATTAAATCCTTCTTTTATTTGCCCACCTTCTAGTTTACTAAATTTATCTACAATATTGTCAATATTATGAGGTTTTGAATTTCCTATTTCTTCAAGCAATTCTTTCGTTTTTGCATCAATGTTCTGTTCTGATGGTTTATCTACTAATAATTCTCTAGTTAAATAAAAATATTTATCTAATCTTTTGGTAAATAAATCTGTGGGTTCACACTTTAGCCATTTTCTTATTTGTACAGTATCCCATAATTTATATTCTGACAAATCATCTTTTTCAAGTGCAATATATAACTTTTGAAGTTCTTCATTTTTTGTAGTAAAATTTTTATTCCATTCATTTAATATTTTAAATAAATTAATATCTAATTTTTGTAATACTAATAATTTAGTAAGAATTTTTATATCAATATCCTCTCCAAAATAATTTTCTGCTAATTTTCTTTTGGTAACAAAAGTATTTAAAAATCTTTTTGCTTGTCTTGGATTTCCTTTTAATGTATAAGCTATTATATCTTTTATTTTATTTATAATATCTATATCTTTTTCAAACTCAATATCAGAATTATTTTTGAATTTTTTGTCTGGGATACTACTAATAATAACATGTAATTCACTTAACGTTATTGTTTCTTCCCTTATTAAGATTTTACTTTCATAAATGTTTTTTAACATTTTTTTAAAAGTCTCCTCACTTAAATACTTCTGACAAACTAATAATAATAGATAGTTTTCTATATCCTTCGAAGATAATTCTGGTATATATATTGGCAATTGTATTATCTTTTCTATGTACTCTTGCGCAATTTCTGGATCATAGTCATGTTCTTTGGGATATTTCTTTTTTATTGCATATTGTATAACATTTTCATCCGCAGCAATTATAAATGTAGTATTTTTTACTGATAAAAAAAGTTTTATTGCTTCTAGTGTCTCTATTATTCTATCAGGATTACATCTATCTAAGTCATCTATTAAAACTACTAAGTTTTTTATTTCTGTTTTTTCTAACATTTTTTCAAATTCATTTTTAAATTGTCTAATGTTTTCTACTGTACTTTTTTCCTTCTCATTTAAATAGTTCTCTCTTATGTTATCTAATCCATTTGCTGCGTTACATATAGTTTCGGATATTTTGTTTTTATCACTAAGAACATCTGTAGCAACATTCAATAATAAAGGAAACGGATTTGCCATTCCTATACTTGCAAGTAATGGTGCTCCAAAAGAGACCGCCTTTGTTCCCAATTTCATCCAATTTACTCTTTTTAATAATCCCTTTATTTCCTCTCCTGCTTTATCTGTAAATTTTTTATTTGATTCTATTGTTTGAAGCAATGATTCCATAAGCGCGGTTTTAGCATCTTCATATCCTTCAAACATCCAAGCATTTATTTCGATACACTCTACATTTTGAGTATCTATTGAATCTTTTATCATATTTAGTAATGTTGATTTTCCAGCTCCCCATAACCCAAAAATTCCTATTGTTAATGGATTATAATCTTCATCTTCTACTATTTCTTTTATCAAATCTGCATATGGCTTATAAAAAAGCATATCCAATTTACTAGCATTATCTAACCACATATTTTTCCTCCCTATCTTTTATAATTTATATCATGTTTTTTTTAAATAATTTGTCGAAACTTGTCTTTTATTATCAAAAAAAGCAAAATAATCCTGTAACTATAATTACTTTCATACTTTGCTTTTCTTTTGTAAAAATTATTCTAAATATTCTTTCAATCCATCAACTATCTTGTATACTTTAGTCATTGGATTTCTTTGTGATGCTTGTCCTTCCTTATTTAATCCTTCCACGCTTTCACAGTTCTTTATTGCAATATTTAATTTTCCTTCGCTAGTAACTTTATTAAATATGTTCTTATCACTTTTTGAATACTCACCTAATCCATTTTTCTTAAACTCAGCGCTTAATTCTTGTAACACATCATCTTTTGAAACATATCTATTTACTTTTTTGAAGTGTGATAATAGCCAAAGTTCAAAATTAGGATTTGACCAAGCAACATTATAATCACAATTTTTTATTGCTGAATCAAATTGTTCATCACTGTAATCATCTTTATCAAATACAACCCAAACTTGTCCATATATTTTATGAGAGTAATTTATTATCTTTTGAGTGTATTTTACTAAAGATGTAGTATTCATACCTGTTCCTTTTATATCAATATTAGGTATTAATACCTCGACTTTATTTCCATATTTTTTATTTATCTCTTGTTTTAATCCGTTAAAATAATTAGGCTCTGTTTGTTTTCCCTCACATACAATCAAATAATTTGCTGGTGCAACTTGCAAAAAATTTGATTTTCTTTTATTTCCTTTTGCTTCTTTACTTTTCATTATACTATATCAAAGTCCTCTAATACTGGAATAGCACCATATCTTCCAGATAAATAATCTTTGTTGTAAGTTGCGTCATTTCTTACCTTTGTGTCATTTATCTTATAATCAGACAATGAATAGATTGTAGAAATTCCATCTTTATCTTTTTCAGCAAACCATATTTCATCTCTTCTAAAAGTATCTTTATTTAGGTTAACCGTATCGTGTGTAGAATATATTAACTGACCATTCCCATTATTAGTTTCAGGGTTATGGAATAAATTTATAATATATCTTGTTAATAATGGATGTAGCTTAGCATCTAATTCATCAACAAACAAAACCATACCTAATTTTAATGCATCCATGAAAAAATCAAATAAGTGAAACATCTTTCTAGTTCCGTTTGATTCAAGTTCTAATGGCAATGCTTTAATAATTCCGTTTTCCCCCTTATGAATTAACTCTATTTTTATAATTCCATTATTGTTTTTTACTGCTTCTACTGAATCTGGAGTAACTTTTATTCCTTCAATGCCAGCATCAAAAGTTTTTATAAATCTTATTAATTCGTTTTTATATTTTTCATCACTTAATATTTTTAATGATATTCTATTATTTATATTATTTTCAAATAAAGGATTACCTAAATCTAAGTAATTAGCATTTATAAACCATTCTACTACATTATTAAGATCTTTATTGTTACTATCTATTTTACTATAAATATTTAAAAATAATGTTCTTTCATCTATATTAGAAAATTCCTGCTTTTTGTTTTCATCTTTTAATATTACATTGTTACTATCTCTTTCAAATATTGTATAAAATTTATTTATTCTTTTTTCAAACAACCACTCTGAAATAATATTATCTTTTAATACCTCAAAACCATATTTATATACTTTTCCGTTTTTAGCTAGTATTTCTACTTCTAAGCTAATTGGCTCATTATTTATCATATAACTAAAAACATTTTCTTCTACTGGAGAATTCTTTCTTGAATCATCTGTTATTAGAACTCTATTTTTCATATATCCAAATGCTTGTAATACATTTGTTTTACCACTAGCATTTGCTCCATATATAGCAGATACTTTTAGATATTCACCACTTTTTGTTTTTGCAATATTATATTCATGTTCTTTTAGCGATGTAGCTTCCATATCTAAACAATTTTCATTTTTAAAAGATTTGAAATTTTTAAAACTAAATCTTATTAACATTTTTGAATTCCTCCTTTACTTTATATATTATATGCTAAAAACAAAAAAATATCAATATTTTTGAGATTTTTTCTCAAATTTTATTGATATTTTTATTAATTTTACTAATTCCTCTGTATTTTACTTTTAATGTATGCATCAATTTTTTCAATTTCTTCTCTATCGAAAGTTATTATATATTCTTGACCTATATATGCACCATTATTATCTTGCAGATGTATGTGTAATTCCATATAGATATCTTGTATTTCATATCCCTTTTTTATATATGCAAATTTTCCTGTCTTCCATAAATTTAGTTTTGGATATAATTTAAATGTTAAATCAGGTTCATAAAATTCTATTTCTTCTTTTTTATTTATTTTTCCCTCTATAAGTCTTTCTAACATACTTAATAATCTTTCTAATTCTGCTGACGTCATTAGCTCACTATTTTTATAATAATTAAAATATCGATTTTTAATAATAAGTTTTATTTTGGTCCAGTTATCGTCATTATCTTTTCCTTGTAAATAATTTGAAACTCCAAATTTTAAATATGTGTCTTCAATATTTATATTTAATGTATCTTCATCTTCAAACTCTTCTTCATATTCATTTTCTTCGTCATAAAAATCTAAATCATCTAGTTCAAAATAATCATCAACTTTTTTTATTATACTCTTTGTCATGTTCACTGGATATGGAGCATTAAGTTCATTATAAAAACCTACATTTTCTACTGTGGCAACTGCTAAATTTCCCATTCTATCAACTAATACTCTATCTCCTACTTTAATTTCTAAATCATTTGAAATATAGTTATAATCCTTACAGTATCCATCACAATCATCATATTTTACGAATAAAAAGTAATACATTTTATCATTATCTTGCTTTTGACTCTGTATATCTGGATTTTCTTTGTTACTTTTATCATATTTCATTTGATTATAATATTCCTCAGCTGGATATTCATTAAAATATCTCTGTATTAAATCATCACTTTCCCAAATTCTCCAATCACTTCTATTTTTAAAATCATAATGCCATATTTCATCATCTGGATATTCTATTGCTTCTATATAATCTTCATTTTCATTTACCCATTCATTATATTCTGTATTTTCAATATATAAAGTATTTTCTTGTACCTTTTTTCCATTCCAGAAAAATTCTGAAAGATATATCTTATTTTCTTCACAAGAATACCATATCAAATTTTCTCTAAACATTTCAACGGCTTTTACAATTGCACAAATCGGATATAAGTATCTTGTTAAAAATTTTATTTCTATCAATCCTTCTTCGTTTTTCTCATATAAAAAACCATAACCATAATAAATATATTCTCCATATTTCTCAGCATATTCATTTAAAGTTTTTACTCCAAAAAGTTTATTGAATGATATATATGGCTCTTCTAATTTTTCATTTTCATCCATTGGACAATAATCTATAAAATATTTATTTAATATTTCTTCTGTACATATAATTTTATTTACAACATAGTTTGCCATATAATCACCTCTTATCTATATTATTATCAAATCCTAACTAAAAAAATTGTCTTTAGGATATTCCGTTCCAAATTTACTTGGTGTAAAATATTTAACCTCTCCATTGTCATTAACAGAAAAAATATGCAAACATAATACCTCAGCTACTTTCTTTGGTATTCTCCTTAAAGCTACTTGAGCTGATTCCCAATATAATCCTAAACCATATTTATAAGCATGATTTATTCCTGATATTCTGCCATCTTCCTTAGAAAGTGAATATCTTTTTACATCCATTCTTGTTATTATTTGTCCTAATGCATTAAGCCATCCTTCTCTATTAATTGTTCTTGCAGACTTAGCATAAGATTTACCTTTACATTCAATATAAAAATATTCACTATTTCTTTTTCCACCAACTAGTTTAATGTCAACTCCATGCTTATGCAAATCACTTTTTTCTACTTTTTCTTCATGCCAATTACCATTTTGTTTGTTTATCATAAATTCAATAATTTGATTTACAACAAATTGCTCAGTAATTTTTTCGTTCAATTTATCCTATCTCCTTTATATAACTCCCATATATTCTTCATCTAAAATTTTCTTTCGTTCTTCCCAATCTGGCATAAATACATTTATATGATTATAAAACTGCTTACTGTGATTTTGATATTTAAAATGGCATAATTCATGTAATATTACATATTCTACGCAACAAATTGGTGTCTTTATTAGTTTTAAATTTAAAATTATTTTATTTTCATTTGCTAAGCAACTTCCCCATCTTTTGTTCATTTTTCTGATTATAATTTGAGGATTTTTAACTTTATGCCTTTTTAATTTTTTTTCAAATTCAGCAGATATTTCCTTATAAACACTCATTGCATAATTTCTTAACCATTCATCATATATTTTATTCAAATATTTTTTATTTGAAATATATTTCTCTTTTACATGAATTTTTATGTATTTTCCCTTTAATTCTATACTGTTCTTATTATCCGCTACTATATTCATTAAATATTGCTTTCCAAGAATAAATACTGTTTCTCCATTTTCAAAATTAATATTTTCTTTTATTTCTGAAAAAGTTTCATAATACTCAATTTGCTTGTTTATCCATTTGTACTTCTTTGCAATAAACTCTTTAATAGTATCTATAGACATATCAAAAGGAACAGAAATATATACTTTTTTATCTATATTTACCCTTAAATTAATGTTTTTTATCTTTTTTCTTTGAATTGTAAAATATATTTTTTGTTTATTAATCTCAATATATTCTTGTTCCATTTAATCAGCCTTTCTTTTAATAATTTGATATAGTAATTTCTATAATTGTTTCAATCAAACTATCAATTTCATTAAAATCTAAGTTTAGATTTTTTTCATTTAAATAGAAAAATAAAATATCATCAATATCTTGTTTCATACTATTTATAACATCTTCACTCTGTTTCCAATCAACTTTTATTTTATTTTCTACTTTTTCTTGAATTTTTAATGTTAGTTCTCCTAATTCTTCTGTTCCTATCTTATCACCAAAGACTTTTTCAAATTTATCATGAATTATTCCATAAAAAGCTCTTGACTTTTCATTAGTAATATTGCTTGGATATACTATTCCTGCATTTCCACTTCTAAAATCTTCAGTAATGCTTTGCATATCTTCTAAATATTTTGAATCATCTATTCTTCTTTCTCTATATGCTCTTATTGTTTCTTCAATTCTTTCTGAAAATTTCTTATAAAATGCTGGATCTGTTTTTATTTTTTGAGAAATCGTTCTTACTAATCTTGTTCTAATAGCATCTGCTTTTCCTGCTTTTGACTCAATTCTCGATAATTCTTTATTAAATTCTGTTGTATTTGTTATATCAACTGGTTCAGTAATTTTCATAACCTCTGTTGCTATAACATAATCATCTAATAATTTTTGCATTTTAGATTCGTATTCTTTATGATCTATTGTCTCTGTATATCTTAATTTTACTGTCGCCCTTAATTTTTGATAAAAAGCTAATGCTCTTCTATACTCAGTAATTCTGTCTTTTCCAACTTTATAATATCCACTATCACTTTGTAATATTAATCCCAATATACTACCAAAACTACATAATTTATCATAAAAGTCTTTTCTTATTTCTTCATCTGCAAGATAGACTTCATATTCTTCCATGTCATTCTTATTTTTTATTGAATTAAATATTTTAACAAGTTCATTGTAGACATTGTGTAATTTATCAACTTCACTATCTATATAATATACAGATTTATCAATGTCTTTTAATTCAAACTCTTCTAATCCTGCATCTTTATACATAGTTAGTGCTTTATCTAATTCTCCAAGTAATCCTCTATAATCAACTATATATCCATAGTCTTTACCATCATAAAGTCTATTTACTCTTGCTATAGCTTGTAATAAATTATGTTCTTTAATTTGTTTATCTAAGTACAATACAGAGGCTTTTGGTGCATCAAATCCAGTTAGTAGTTTATCTACAACTATCAATATATCTATATCGCCATTAATGAATTTTGATTTAATAGTTTCTTCATATTCTTCTTCATTTTTGTAATTTGAAATAGCTTTTAAATAGAATTTCTTTACAATATCTGAAGTTTCTTCTTGTATATCGTCTTCTCCTTCTCTCATATCTGGAGCACTTATAACAACTGCTGTTTTGATTTCAGGATAGTTTTCTTCGAAGAAATTATAATACCTTACTGCATCAACTTTTTTATTAGTTGCCAACATTGCATTAAATCCTGTTCCTTGCCAATATTTTGTATAATTTTCAGCCACATCCATAGCAACAAGTCCTAGTCTTTTTTCAGTAGAAGCAACTTTTTCAAATCTACTCCACTTTTGAATTACTTCTTGTTTTTGTGATTCATTTAAATCTCTTGTTATCAAGTCTAATTGTCTATCTATAGATATTTTTGAAACATCTTGATCTACCATCTTTCCTTCATAAATTAAAGGTACTATAGCTTTATCTTGTAATGCATCATCTAAAGAATATTTATCTATTAAACCTCCAAATCTCTTAAAAATATCTCTATCTTTTTTCATAATAGGAGTACCTGTAAAAGATACATACAAAGCATTCTTGAATACTTCTCTCATTCTTCTATTCATTTCGCCATATTCAGTTCTATGACCTTCATCAACTAATATAAAAGTATTAGGTGCATCAACAACCACACCTTTATTTACAACTGTTTCGAATTTATTAACAATTGATGTTATTACTCTAATATTATCGTTTTTTATAAGTTCTACTAAATTTTCTCCAGTACTTGCTCTCTTAGCTTGTATTCCTATTCTATTAAATGTCTTCATTATTTGTTTATCTAAGTCAATTCTGTCTGTTACTATTAAAACTTGTGGATTTCTTATATTTTTATCCTCCATTATTTTTTTAGTAACATATACCATTGTTATAGATTTTCCTGAACCTTGTGTATGCCAAACAACGCCGCCTTCTTTATCTACTGTCAATCTTTTTACAATTGATTTAGTAGCAAAATATTGTTGATATCTTGGCACTTTCTTTATTCCAGCTTCAAAAATAATGAAATCTTTAATTATTTCTAAAAATCTTGTTGGTTCAAATAGTGAAACTATATCTCTATCCTGTTTTGTTATTTCTCTTCCTTGTACTACTTTAGATAAAATTTCTTTTTGCCATTCAGTATCTTTTTCATTCCATACCATCCAGAATTTTTCAGGTGTTCCAACTGTACCGTATTTAACTGCATTTTTATTAGCGGATACTAAAATTTGAATAAATTTCATAAGTTCTGGAATATAGTCTGGTTTCTGATTTCTAATATTTTGAGATATTCCTTGAGTAATTGAAACTCCACCAACATCCTTGCATTCTATAATTGCTAAAGGTATTCCATTGATAAACATAACTATATCTGGTCTTGCTGTATTTTTACCGTTTGATCTCATAACAGAATACTCTTCTGTTACATAGAAATCATTTTTTTCAGGATTATCAAAATCTATAAACTTAATATCAAAAGATCTAGTACTTCCATCCACTAATCTTTGAGTATATGATTTTCCTATTGTTAATAAATCGTATATTGTTTCATTTGTACTTACTAAACCAGTTAATAAAGAACCATTCAAATCTTTTATTGCTTGTCCAATAGTATCAGGTGTGAATTTATATTCTTTTCCTTGATATTCATAACTATTTATTTCATTAAGTTTCTTTTCAAGAACATCTTTTAATAAGACCTGATTTAAATCACCATGTCTAATTGTTAAATTATTATATCCCCCATTTTCTTCTTCACTGGGAATCTTTTTATATCCTAGTTTTTCTAAAACTTCTAAAGCTGGTTTTTGGCTTGTAGTAAGTTCATTTGCTATTGGTATTTCTTCGTTCATATTTTTTTGCCCCCTAAAAAAATATTTATTATTTTATTTAATAATTTTATCTTATTTATATAGTTAAATTTCTGTTTATCGATTAGTCGGACTATATTTGAAAATTTTATTTGTTCTTCTATTGGTGGTACTACATAATTGAATTCTTCTAATGGTTTTTGTGTAATTTTGGGTTGTCCCGAAAATTGTGCAAATCGTGAAAAATCTACTAATTCCATCATATAATATAAAAAATCTATATTATATACATCTTTTTTAAATTGTTTAATAAATATGGCATTATCTGTTATCCATACAGGTTCTTTAATTAATTTTACATTTCCACAATAAACTCCAACTCTTCCAATTACAATAGTATTAAAATCAATTAATGGTTCATCTGTATACCATGCAACACCATTTCCACCATACACAGGAATTCCATTTTCTAGTCTTTTACTAGCTTCTAAAAATTTTCCACTTGAAAATGAAAATAATTCTTTACCACTTAGCTTTTCATATTTTTTATTTTCAAACATCTCAACAAATTGGGATTTTATAAACTGTTCCTTTTCTTTTATTAATTTGTCATATTTTTCTATAATTTGATCGTTATTTTTTAATATTTTTACTATTTTCTTTTGTTCTTCTATTTCTGGTAAGAATATTTCTATGTCTATTAAATCTTTGAATTTTAATGCAGTTCTTGTACTTCCCTGCGATAAATTAATAATTGCCTTATTAAATAACTCTGATTTAAAATAATATTTCAAAAATTCAGCATCAATATTGGTAGCTTCGAAAACTGGATAAGCTGGACTTACAATTCCTATATCTTTATCTTCTAATCTATTTATTGTAAAAGTACCTGAATCACTCATACTTCTGTATGTAAATTGTCCTTTTTCAATTATCTTATATCCTGTATTATCTTTACTAGCAACTTGCTTATCAAAATATTCTTCTTGTGAAAATATTCCATTTTTTGAAGATGTTAATACTTCATATTGATTATTTTCTGTTGTTCTATTATTTATTTCTTTTACACAATCACTTAATTTACATTTATGCATAAACTTCACTCTCCTTTACTTTTATAATATTTTTCAATACAGAGTGAAATTTCTGTTTATCGATTTGTTCGACTATTTTAGCAAATTTATTTTGTATTTCC
>CANEHB010000024.1 GCA_947427205.1 uncultured Clostridium sp. | reverse complement strand
AGTTTTAAGTTTACACAAAAGAAAAAAGCATACAAAAGATAAAGTTTTAAGTTTACACAAAAGAAAAAAGCATACAAAAGATAAAGTTTTAAGTTTATACAAAAGAAAAAGCACACAAAAGATAAAGTTTTAAGTTTACACAAAAGAAAAAGCATACAAAAGAAAAGTTTTAAGTTTATGCAAAAGGAAAAAGCATACAAAAGAAAAAGTTTTAAGTTTATGCAAAAGGAAAAGCAAACAAAATATAAAATCTTTAGTTTATAAAAATTAAAGATAATACCAAAGAGAAATATATAATTTACTAAAGTAAAAAATATATAATACAAAAGAAAAATTACAATTTAGCTAAGACAGTTGGTAAATAAATTACCAACTGTCTATAGCTATAAGGATAAAAACTAGCGTGAGGGTAGAAATTTGGAGTTTAATCATAAATCAGTTATGCTTAAAGAGTGCATAGATGGATTAGAAATTAAACCTGATGGAATCTATGTAGATGGAACAATGGGGCGGAGCTGGCCATAGTAAAGAAATAGCAAATCGAATATCTAAAAATGGGCTTCTTATAGGAATTGATAGAGATGAAGAGGCTATTTGTGTTGCTAAGGAAAGATTAAAAGAATTTAATAATGTAAAATTTGTACATGATAATCACGATAATATAAAATTAATATTAGAAAACCTTAGTATATCAGGAGTAGACGGAATTTTATTAGACTTAGGCGTTTCATCATATCAGTTAGATGAGAGAAATAGAGGGTTTAGCTATATGGGTGAAGCAGAGTTAGATATGAGAATGGATAGAACTCAAGATTTAACAGCAAAAGAAGTAATAAATTCATATAGCCAAGAAGAATTAGCAAAAATAATTTTTGAGTATGGCGAAGAAAAGTTTTCAAGATCTATAGCTAGAAAAATTGCTGAGCATAGAAAAGAAAAACAAATAGAAACAACAGAAGAGCTTGTAAGTATAATAGAAGAAGTGGTGCCTAGAAAGGCTAAAGAAGGACATCCAGCTAAAAGAACTTTTCAAGCAATAAGAATAGAAGTAAATAATGAAATAAAACCATTATATCAAACTATAATAGATTCAATAGATTCTTTAAAAAGTGGTGGAAGATTATGTGTTTTAACATTTCATTCTTTAGAAGATAGAGCAGTAAAAAATGCATTTAATGACTGTATTGGAAAATGTATTTGTCCACCTGGTTTACCGTATTGTGTATGTGGAGCAAAATCAAAAGGAAAAATTATTACAAGAAAACCACTACTTCCTACAGAAGAAGAAATGGAAGAAAATTCAAGAAGCAAAAGTGCTAAACTAAGAATCTTTGAGAAGAAATAAAATTGATTAAAAGTACTAATGAAAGGAGGAATAAAGAGTATGGCGGG
The DNA here is from genome assembly GCA_947427205.1 of uncultured Clostridium sp. GTDB lineage: Bacteria > Bacillota > Clostridia > TANB77 > CAG-508 > Scatovivens. The sequence goes on along the minus strand of CANEHB010000024.1, from coordinate 25,787 downwards.
AAGAAATTATGGATACCAATATGAAACAAGTCCTAGAAAAATAAGACCAGATTATGATATTCAAAGAAAAAAGCAAACAGCAAAAAAGACTAGTAAGAAAACTACAACAAGACAAGAAGCAAATATAAAAAAAAGACAGCAAGAAGTATTAAAAGCTCAAAAGAAATTATGTAGAAAAGCAAAATTTTCAATATTCTTTAAAGCTGTATTATTGTTTGCGATTTTATTCTTTATACTCTTTAGAAACTCTCAAATTAACGAAAGTTTTGCAAAAATTCAAAAATTAAAATCAGATATAACAGGACTTCAAAAAGAAAATGACCAATTAGAAATTAACATTCAAAATAGTTTAAATTTAAATACTATTGAGCAAAGTGCAAAAGAATTATTAGGAATGCAAAAACTTACAAATAAACAAACTAATTATATAAGTATTCCTAAAAGAGACTATGTAGAACATAGAACAGAAGAAGTAATTATAGAGGAACAAAAAGGATTTTTTGAAGGATTAATAGGTAAACTTAAAAGTATATTTTAAAAAACTGGATTATTTTATATAAATAATTCAGTTTTTTTCTTATTATAAATAAAAAATGTTCTTTTTTTTATTTTATATAATAAAATTTATTATTAATATATACAGGAGGATTAAATGCGAAGTAGTAGTTTAGATTCAAAAAAAAGAATGATTTTTATATTAATAGTAGTTACACTTATTTGGATAGTGTTATGTATAAGAGTAGGAATAATACAATTTGTAGAAGGGAGCAAATGGAAAGAAAGGTCGGAAAAACAGCAATATGCTAGCAGAAGCATAACTGCAAGTAGAGGAACAATATATGATGCAAGTGGAGAAATTGTTTTAGCTAAAAGTAGTACTGTACAGACAGTTACAGTCAATCCTTTAAATATTAGTAGTGAAAATAAAGAAAAAGTTGCTAAAGCTTTGTCAGATATTTTTGAATTAGATTATGAAAAGGTTTTAAAAAAAGTAAAACGAAATAGCTCAATAGAAACAATTATTAAAAGAGTAGAAAAAGAGAAAACAGATAATTTAAGAATATGGATGGAAGAAAATAATATTTATACAGGAATAAATATTGATGAAGATACCAAAAGATATTATCCATATTCAACTTTAGCATCACACATTATAGGATTCGTAGGAAGTGATAATCAGGGATTAGATGGAATTGAAGCAAAGTATGATAAAATTTTAACAGGAGATAATGGAAGTATAAGTAAAATGATGGATGCAAAAGGAAATTCAATTAGTGATACTGGTGAAAACTATGAAAATCCAAGCCAAGGAAATAACTTAGTATTAACAATTGATATGAATATTCAAGCAATAGTTGAAAAATATTTAGAGGAAGCATGTATAGATAATGTTTGTACAGATGGTGGAAATGTAATAATAATGGATCCACGAAATGGAGATATTTTAGCAATGGCTACATATCCATTTTATGACTTGAATGATCCATATACAATAAATAATCAAGAGGTACTAGATATTTGGTCAGAATTAGATAGTAGCCAGAAATCTTCATATTTACAAGGAATGTGGAGAAATAAAGCAATAGCAGATACTTATGAACCTGGTTCAACTTTTAAATTAGTTACATCATCAGCAGCGTTAGAAGAAAAAATAGCTGAAACAGATAGAAAGGGATCATATAATTGTTCAGGAAGTATAGAAATAGCAGGAACTAGAATAAAATGCTGGAGATATTATAGACCACATGGTTCACAAAGTTTAAGAGAAGCTTTAATGAATTCATGCAATCCAGTGTTTATTGGACTTGGACAGAAATTGGGTGTATCAAAATATTATGAATATTTAAGAAAATTTGGATTTTTAGAAAAAACAGGAATAGATTTAAGTCGGAGAAGCAAATTCAATATTTTTAAAAGAGGAAAAGGTTGGACCAGTAGAACTTGCAACTATAAGTTTTGGTCAGAGATTTGAAGTAACACCAATACAAATGATAACAATGGTTTCAAGCATAGCTAACAAAGGATTATATGTTAAACCTAGGGTTGTAAAACAAATAATAAATTCAGAAACTGGAGAAATTACAGAGATAGAACCAGAATATAAAAATCAAGTAATTTCAAAAGAAACAGCAGAAAGTGTATTAAGTATGATGACATCAGTTGTATCAGAGGGAACAGGAAAAAATGCAAGAGTTCAAGGATACAATGTAGGTGGAAAAACAGGAACTTCTGAAGATGGAGTAAATACTGGAAAATATGTTACATCTTTTATAGGTGTAGCTCCAACAGATGACCCACAGCTTAGTATTTTAGTAACTTTGTATAATCCAACAGGTCAGTCAGGACATCAAGGTGGAACAGTTGCAGCACCAGTAGCTGGAAAAATATTAAATGAAGTGATAAGTTATTTAGAAATACAGACAACAAATTAAAATATTTTCTGTACAAAATAAGTTTTTTACTATATAATAACGTAGAATAAATATCAATGTATATTAGTACAAAATTTTGTATTAATTTTAAAAAGTTCGGAGGAATAAGTTTTATGGAATTAAAAAAACTTTTAACAGGAGTCGAAAATTATAAATCAAAGGGAGATATGGAAATCGAAATAAAGAAGGTAGAGTGTAACTCAAAAAAAGTTGTACCAAATTCTTTATTTATAGCAATAAAAGGATATGATTTTGATGGTCATGAATATATAGAAGAGGCAATTGCAAATGGAGCAACAGCAGTAATGCTAGATATGTCAGCTGATTTTAAGAAAATAAAATTAAAACCAGATGTAACAATAATTATTACAGATGATACAAGAAAAGCGTTAGCAAGAGTCTCTTGTAACTATTTTGGTAATCCATCAAGATATTTTAAACTTATTGGTGTTACTGGTACAAAGGGAAAAACAACAACAACATATATGATAAAATCTATATTAGAAAAAGCAGGACATAAAGTAGGTTTAATAGGAACAATAGCAAATTACATTGGGGATGAATGTTTAGGATATAGTAATAGAACAACTCCAGAAAGTTTGGAATTACAAGAATTGTTCTATAAAATGGCAAAAGCAAAAGTAGAATATGTAGTAATGGAAGTGTCTTCACAAAGCTTAAAATTAAGTAGAGTTGAAGGATGCTATTTTGATTATGCAATTTTTACTAATTTATATAAAGATCATATAAGTTTAAAAGAACATAGTGATATGAATGAATATTTTGAATCAAAATTAAAACTATTTTCAATGGCACCAAAAGGATTTGTAAATAGTGATGATTTTAAATGCAATAAAATAATAAATAATTCACCAAAATGTGATATAAAAACTTATGCAGTTGATAACAAAGCAGATATACTTGCAAAGGATATAACAATAACAAATATAAGTGTTGATTTTAAAGTAAAATTAGGAACTAAAAATGAAAGAGTAAAAGTAAATATTCCAGGAAGATATAGTGTATATAATGCGTTAGCAGCAATTTCACTTGCAACTTCTTTAGGAATAGATACTGAAAAAATAAAAGAAGGACTAGAAAATATTGTAGTTCCTGGAAGAAATGAACTTGTGCCAAATAAAGAGGAACTAGCAATAATGATAGATTATGCACATACAGCAGAAAGCTTAGAAAATATATTACAAGCAACAAAAACATATACACCAGGTAGAGTAATATGTGTGTTTGGATGTGGTGGGGATAGAGATACTGAAAAAAGACCTCGTATGGGTGAAGTATCAGGAAGAGTGGCTGATTATACTATTGTTACAACAGATAATCCAAGAACAGAAAAGCCAGAAGATATAATTAGCGAAATTGAAAAAGGTATATCAAAAACAAAAGGAAAATACGAAATAGTAGTAGATAGAAAAGAAGCTATAGCAAAAGCTATTAAAATTATGAATAAAAGAGATATAGTAATTATTGCTGGAAAAGGACATGAAGTTTATCAAGAAATAAATGGAGAAAAGAAACCTTTTAATGAAAGAGAAATTATAAAAGAAATATTAGGAGAGAAGAAATAATGATTACTCAAATTATTTATTTAATTGCATCTTTTGTACTTACAGCTATTCTTGGAAAGATAATAATTCCTATACTAAAAAAATTGAAAATTGGTCAAAGTGAAAGATTAGACGGACCAAGAGCACATTTGAAGAAACAGGGAACACCTACAATGGGTGGAATTATGATGATAATTTCTATAGTAGTGTTTAGTACAATTTATTGTGTAGTTTTTCAAGATGCTCAAAAAGTGATACCAATGCTTGCAGTTTGTTTTTCAAGTATTGGATTTGGAATAGTTGGATTTATAGATGATTTTAAAAAAGTAGTATTAAAAAATACAGAAGGATTAAATCCTAAATTAAAAATGTTAGGGCTTTTAGTAATTGCAACAATTTATACAATATTTTTAGTGCAATTTACAGAAAATGGTACAGATATAATAATTCCACTAATAAATTACAATTTAATTTTACCACTTTGGATTTATGTACCATTTACAATACTTGTTATGCTATCAGCAACAAATGCTGTTAACTTAACAGATGGCGTAGATGGTCTAGCTGGAAGTGTTTGTGCAATAATGATAACAGCAATATCTATTATTGCAATTAAATTAGGATATGAAAGTATATCAATATTTGGTAGCATAGTGGTAGGAGCTTGTTTAGGATTTTTAATATATAATTTTTATAGAGCAAAAGTAATGATGGGAGATACAGGTTCGTTGCTACTTGGTGGAGTTATAGCAAGTATGACAATTTATATGAAATTACCATTAATTTTATTGATAGTTGCAATAATTCCAATTTTAGAAACTTTATCTGATATATTACAAGTAATATATTTTAGAAAAACTGGAAAAAGATTATTTAGAATGGCTCCACTTCATCATCATTTTGAATTAAAAGGATGGAGAGAAAATAGAGTTGTTGCTGTATTTTCGGGAATAACCCTTGTAGCATCAATTATAGCAGTTTTGATTGTATAAAATTATTTAGAAAGGTGATAAATACAAATGGCAAAAAAGAAAACGAAAAAAGTTGGTCTTTTTATTAATGGAAAATTTGATTATACACTTATAATAATAACATTATTGCTTTTAAGTATAGGGTTAATAATGTTATTATCAGCAAGTGCGCCAACATCACTTTCTGAAACAGATGGAGAAAATAGCTATAAATATGTTTTTAAACAAGGAATAATGGCTATTCTTGGATTAGTAATAATGATAGCTTTATCAAGAATAGATTATAGAATTTATAGAAGATTAAAGTGGCCAATATATATAGGGTTTATAGGTTTATTAGTAGCAGTTGGATTTGTAGGATCTGGTGCTGGAGGTGCTAGAAGATGGATAAATATAGTAGTTTTTTCATTCCAACCTTCAGAATTTGCAAAAGTAGGTTTTATAATTTTTTATGCATCAATGTTGAGTGACATGAAAGAAAAAAGTAAAATAAAAAAATTAGTACCAGGATTTTTATATCCATTAATTTGGTTATTGCCAATAGTTGGAGCAATATTTATATTACAAAACCATTTTAGTGCAACTTTTATAATTGCAGCTATAACTTTAGTTCAAATGTTTGTAGCAGGGTCAAGTCTAAAATATTTTTTTGGATCAGGGGCTTTAGCTGCAATAGGAGGATTGGCAATAATTTTAAAAACATCATCAGGAGCAGTAGAAGGTGGAGGATTCAGAATTTCAAGAATTCAAACTTGGTTAGATTTAGAATCAGCAGATCCTGTTGGTGAAGCATGGCAAATTCTTAACAGTTTATATGCGATAGGATCAGGTGGATTGTTTGGATTTGGGCTTGGAAATAGTAAACAGAAATATTTATATTTACCAGAACCACAGAATGATTTTATTTTTGCAGTTTTAGCAGAAGAATTAGGTTTTTTTGGTTGTGTTAGTGTTATTATATTATTCATGTTATTTGTATGGAGAGGTATAGTTATATCAATAAAAGCAGAGGACAATTTTGGAACATTGATAGGTATAGGAGTAACAACGATGATAGGACTTCAAGCTTTAATAAATATTGCAGTTGTTACAAATACAATTCCTGTAACAGGAATGCCACTTCCATTTTTTAGTTATGGTGGTTCAGCAATGCTTGCTGATTTAGCAGCTGTAGGTATACTTTTAAGTGTTTCAAGAAATAGTAAAACTAATAATTCATAAAATAGAATATTATGAAAAAGATACAAATTTTATTTCCACTATTATTGATATATAATTTATTTTTTGAAAGGAAAGAAAGATGAAAGTTATAATTTCAGCAGCAGGAACTGGAGGACATATTAATCCAGGTATTGCAATAGCAAATAAAATAAAAGAAAAGGATCCTACATCTGAGATTTTATTTATAGGAACAAATAGAGGTTTAGAAAATGATTTAGTTCCAAGAGCAGGTTATGAATTAAAAACTATAGATGTATATGGATTAAAAAAGGAACTTTCTATTCAAAATTTAAAACATATTGTAAAAACAATAAATAGTAGAAAAGATGTAAAAAAGATTTTTGATGATTTTAAGCCTGATTTAGTTTTAGGTACAGGTGGATATATCTGTGGACCCGTTTTCTATGTAGCAGTTTCAAGAAAAATACCAACAGTATTACATGAAAGTAATGCATTTCCTGGAAGAGCTGTAAAAATGTTTTCTAAAAAGGTTGATAAAATTTTAATAGGATTTGAAGAAACAAAAAGTAAATTAGAAGGAGCTAAAAAAGTAGTGTTTACAGGAACTCCGACTAAAATTAGAAAACTTAATATAAGTTTACAAAGAAAAAAAGAATTATTAGAAGAATTGGGTATAAAAAATGACTTACCAATAGTATTAGTATTTGGTGGAAGTCAGGGTGCTCAAAAAATAAATGAAGCAGTAGTAGAATTAATAAAATCAAAGAAAAATGAAAATTATCAAATTATCTGGGCAACAGGAACAAAGCAATATGATGTAGTAAAAGAAGAATTTGAAAAAAGTAGTATTTCAATTAATAATGTGAAAAATGTAAAAATTCTTCCATACATATACAATATGGAAGAATTGATGAATATATGTAATTTAATGGTATGTAGAAGTGGAGCAATGACAATAACAGAAATTTCAATAGTAGGAAAACCAGCAATATTTATACCATTACCATCACAATCAGCCAATAGACAAGAAGATAATGCTCTTGTACTAAAAAAAATTGGAGCAGCTAAAATTATACTAAATAAAAATGCGAATGGAGAAAGTCTATCAAAAGAGATTGATAGTATTGTTCAAGATAAAGATGAGCTAGAAGAGATGGGAAAAGTAGCAAATTCAATTGCACCAAATGATGTAGAAGAAAAAATTTACAGAGAGATAGAAAAATTATTAAAATAGAAAATATCCTATTTTGGCACATTGCCTTTTAAATCTCTTTAGTGCATCTTCTATTAAACAAAATAGAAAATCAAAAAAGAACTTTTATAAGAAATTTTAAATATTGAAGATATTATTCAAGATAATGAAACAATAAAAAAGACTTGCCAAATTTTATATATTGAATTACAATACATAAGGTAATAAATAATAAAGAGGGAGAAAATTAAATGATTGATAAATTAGTTATTGTGGAATCCCCAGCAAAGGCAAACACAATTAAGAAATTTTTAGGTGGAAAAAGTAAAGTAGTTGCATCAATGGGACATATTAGAGATCTGCCAAAATCAAAAATGGGAATTAACATCGAGAAAAACTTTGAACCAGAATATATAAATATAAGGGGAAAAGCTAGTTTAATTAATTCATTAAAAAAAGATGCAAAAGATGCAAAACAAGTTTATCTCGCAACTGACCCTGACCGTGAAGGTGAAGCAATAGCATGGCATTTAGCTTATATTTTAGGGATAGATGAAAACAGTGTATGTAGAGTAACTTTTAATGAAATAACAAAAGAAGCAGTAAAAAATGGAATCAATAACCCAAGAAAAATAGATTTAAATTTAACAGATGCACAGCAAGCAAGACGTGTATTAGATAGAATAGTTGGTTATAAAATAAGCCCAGTATTATGGAAAAAAGTAAAAAGAGGACTTTCAGCAGGTAGAGTTCAATCAGTAGCAGTAAAATTAATTGTTGATAGAGAAGAGGAAATAGAAAAATTTATACCAGAAGAATATTGGAATATAAATTTAAAAGTATCTGATAAAAAAACAAAGACAAGTTTTGATTGTAAATTTGTTGGAAAAAATGGAAAGAAGCTTGAACTTCATTCAAAAGAAGAAGTAGATAGCATATTAAAAGATTTAGAAAATGCTAAATATAAAGTAGCTGATGTAAAAAAAGGTGAAAGAAAAAGAAATCCAGCACCACCATTTACAACAAGCACACTTCAACAAGATGCTTCAAGAAAATTAAATTTTGCAATTAAGAAAACAATGTCTGTTGCACAAGAATTATATGAAGGTATTAAATTACCTGATTATGGAGAAACAGGTTTAATTACTTATATGAGAACAGACTCTACAAGAATATCAAATGAAGCAAGAAACGCAGCAAAAGAGCATATAGTAAATAAATATGGTGAAAACTATTATGAAAATAGATTTTATAAAACAAAATCAGAAGCACAAGATGCACACGAAGCAATAAGACCATCACATATAGAACTTGTGCCAGAAATGATTAAAGATAGTTTAACTCCAGATCAATATAAATTATATAGATTAATATATAACAGATTTATGGCAAGTCAAATGTCATCAGCAATATATGATACAGTATCAGTATCAATAGATGGAAATGATTATAATTTTAAAGCAAATGGCCAAACACTTAAGTTTAAAGGATATATGACATTATATGTAGAAGATGAAGAGAAAGAAGAATTTGAAAAAATTCCAGAATTAAATATAGGAGAAGAAGTAAAAAAAGAAGTAATTGATGCAAAACAAAGTTTTACAGAACCACCAGCAAGATATACAGAGGCAAGTTTAGTAAAAACTTTAGAAGAAAAAGGAATAGGAAGACCTAGTACTTATGCTCCAACTATAACAACAATACTTACAAGAAGATATATAGAGAAAGTTCAAAAACAATTAATTCCAACAGATTTAGGAAGAGTTGTGAATAAATTACTTATAGAAAACTTTAGTGATGTAATAAATGTAGAATTTACAGCTAAAATGGAGGAAGAATTTGATAAAGTAGCAGAAGGAAATGAAAAGTGGAAAAATGTAATTAAAGAATTCTATACACCATTTGAAAAAGTTATAGAAAAAGTTGAAAAAGAGTTAGAACATGTAAAACTTGAATATGAAGTTTCAGATGTTCCATGTGAAAAATGTGGAAGAATGATGGTAATAAAATATGGAAAATATGGAAAGTTCTTAGCATGTCCTGGTTATCCAGAATGTAGAAATGCTAAACCAATTATTGAAACTATTGATGTACCATGTCCAGTCTGTGGAGGAGTAGTTCAAGTTAGAAAAACAAAGAAAAGACGTAACTATTATATTTGCGAAAATAACAAAGGTGAAAATGAGGGATGTAGTTATATATCATGGAATAAGCCTAAAGTTGGAGAACAATTTATTCCAGCAAGTGAAGACTTAAGTGAGATTGAGGGAGAAAAGAAAAAAAAGTCTACAACTACTACAAAAAAGAAAACAACTACTAAGAAAAAGAAGACAGTATCAAAGAAGAAAAAATAAGATAAAAAATTTAAAATATTTTAATTGTATAGATATACAATTATTAATAAAAAAGTATATTTTTATATTAAATCATAAAAATATACTTTTTTATATTATAGGAGATTACTCTGCAATTTCCTATAATATAAAGTCTTTGGCAAATTTTGTGTACAAATTTACTACGCAAATTTGGCACTTGAACAAAGACGAGGGCATTTGTAAGTAATTTTCTTTTTTGCAATTTTTATAATCTTCTTTTTGCTCTTTAGTAGGGAAATGCTACACAATTTCTATTAAATAAAGGACTGACTAATATTGTTATTTTTAATTTTTTAATAAAAGTTTACTAAATGGTGTTTACTTTATATTTTTTATTGAATAAATGATTTACTAAAATTAATACGCCATTTTTGCACGCATATTTGCACTTATTTAAATACAAAAATATGCAATAAATATTACTTTTTAGTAAAAATGCAAAATGTAATAATAATGTAATTGAAAATAAAAAAGATAAAATTTATAATAAAATATATAATAATATAAAGTTGTATTTTAGGGGATAAAATGGACGAAAACATAAAAAAAACCGAGCATTTAGCAGGAAAAGAAAATAAAGATGTTCAAAGTGCTGCATATGATAAAAATCAGAATAAATTAATTGATTTTGATGATCTTATGCAAGAAGATAATGATGTTGTAAAAAGATTAAAAAATCTTTTTAAATTTGGTGTAACTGAAGAACAAGTTAGAAATATATATAGTATGTCATCAGATATTTCTGTTGGTGGTAGTAAGGAAGAAGCTTTTAAAAATTTAGAAAAAGTATTTTTAACATTGGCAATAAAAATAACTAACTATCCTAATGGAATTGTTATTGATTTAAAAACAGGTGAAAAGGATGAGACACTAAGTAAAATTCAATGTAGAGAATTAAATATACCATATGATGAAATAGATAGAACTCCAGAAAATAAAAAAATTGCTGAAATGGTTGAAATTGTTACAGCTATTAAAATAGGTGATGTTAAAGAAATTAATCTAGAAGAATATTATAATTGGACTAAAGACGCTTTTGATGCTATTGGTGATTATTACAATGATGATGAAGCAATGAACAAAAGAAATAGAGATTTTGGTGTTACTGAAAAAGAAGTAAGTGAAATAAATAAAATTATAGAATATGGTACAGTAAATAAAAATGTTGATAGAGAGTTTATACATGATTTATTTAGATATCAAGAAATGATAACAAAAGGAGCACCACAAGCAGAAATAGAAAAAATTGTAGAAAAAATAAATCAAAATACAGATTCAAAATATCATAAAGAATTTGAAAAAAAATATGGAAGTATAGATTTAAGTAAATTACCAGAATTTTTAGATGATTGGAATAAAAAGCATAGTGCTGCCCTATTACACCTTAGCCTTGATAAGACTTACGAGATGTTTAGTAAAAATAATATAACATTCGATAAAATAACAGATCTAGCACAAAAAAGAAAGATAGTAAAAATATTAGCAAGGGGTTTTGCTAGTGATATTGAAGCAACTCGTAAATATTTTACACAAGCTTGTAATGCTTTAGGTGTAAAGTCTGACTTTGAAAGTATTAAAGAAATGGCTGCATCTATAGGAATAGAAATTAATAGTATAGAAGATATAAAAGAAAAATTTAAAAAAGAATTAACAATAGATAATTATGAAGAAGAAATAAGTAAAATAGTGTTAGGTTCTGAATATGAAAATGAAAAAGAATCTATGGGTAAAACTGTTTTAGTTAATGAAAAGAGAAAAGAACTTGTTTATAATGTATTAAATAAAGAATTTAGTAAAAATAGAGAAAATGATGAAATAGATTCTAATCCAATAGTATTAATGGAATTATATAGAAAATATTATAGAGATGGTGATTTTAAAAGTGCAAAGATTATTGGTAATTATATAAAAGATGCACGATTATATTTTGAAGAATATTTAAAAAATACAGGAAGAAATGTAGGGTCTATTTTTAGAACTGATGGAGAGATAGGTATTACTAAAATTGAAAGTGCTTTAGAAAGTTTAGAAATTTCAGATAATACTAAAAAAACAATAGAAAGATTAGAAAAAGATATTGACACTATTAATAGTTCTTTAGAGGATATTAGAAAATCAGAACAACCTAAAATAGCTAAAATTAAAGAAAAAATTGAAGTACTAAAAGAAAACAGATTCGATAGTGAATCAGAAACAGAAGTTATAAATCAATTAGGAGAATTAAGAATTGGTGCATTATCTAATGAACTTATAGAAGAATTGCAAGGATTAGATTTATATAAAATAAATAGAACACTACAAGAAAAACTTAGTAGTGATAGGAAAATTTCAAATTCTCAAGTTTTTAAAGTGAATAGACAAAATTCAAGTTATAAAGTAAAATCAATTTACAATGTATTAAATAGAAATTTAGAAATTGATAATAAGACAGGAGAAGACAATAGAGCATTAGAAGTAATAACTTTGTATAGACATTATAATTATAATACAAAAAATAATGACGCTACCATTTATGGTATAATCGGAGATTATATTAAAGATAATTCGGAATATTTTAAAAATTATTTTAAAAATAAAGGCTTTGTAGAAGATACTATTTTTAATAAAGATGGAAGTATATCAATTAATAGAATTCATATGATTTTAGAGGAATTAAATATAAGTGAAGATGAGCCTAGTAAAAGAATAGAATCTTTTGAAAGATTAATTGATGATAGAGTTAAACATATCACAAAATTAAGAAATAAAAATGAAGATAAATTACATAAATTAAATGAACAAATTACATTTTTTAAAGATGAAAGAGTTATTCTTGAATTATTAAATGATATAGATTCTAAAGCACTGGATGATAACGAAATAAGAAATTTGAAAGATTTAAAATTTGCAAAAGTTGATCAGAAGCTAAGTGAAATGTTGAGTAAAGATAAAATTTTAGAAAATCAATTTTTTAATTATTATGAACAAGATGAATATAATGAAAAATTAGAAAAAGTATTGCTAATTGAAACTAAATTGGAAATGGCAAAAGGAACTACTAGATATACTAGAGAATTATTAGGGAGAGCTGAATTTTATAAAAGTAATCCTGGTTATGTAGATATAGGAGAAAAAATAAGGGATGGAAAAGGAAATTTACGTAAAGGTTGGCAAGAAAAGCTAGACGAATATACTAATGGATTAGTTGATGAAACTGTTATGCATAGTATAAAAACAATAGATCCGTTATCATTAAAAGGTGATGAAAAGAAGAGATATGCAACATTACTTTTAGTTGGAATGGATAGTGAAGATAGTGTAATTAGAGATAAATCTATAAATGGTTTAAAAGTATTATATTCTAAATATTTTGATTTTGATAAATCAACTACTGCAGAGGATATTGCTAGAACAGTATATGCATTAGAGTATGAGGAAAATTTATCTTCTGAAGAATTAAAAGTAAAAACTAAAACTATGCGAAAAAACTTAGCTACTAGATTAATAAAAATGAAAAAAATAGAGAAAACAAGAAGTACTCTTGAAGTTGAGTTAAATTCATTGGAAGATTTAAAAGTATCAGATTCGGATTTTCCATTTAATGAACTTGCAGAAGAATTAGTTACAGGAGTTGATTTAAATAAAACTGAGATGCAAAATTATTTCAATTCATCAAAAGTTGAATTTAGTGAAGAAAATGTTGAAACTTTTAGAAAGCTAAATACGAGAGCAACTGTAGAATCTTGGATAGAAAATAAAGATGATGCAGTTAAATATCATTATGCGTTATTAATTTCTGAAATAGATAGAGTACGAAATGAAGGAAATGATGAGAAAACATTAAAAAAACTTAATTCAGAATTAAGTAAACTATTAGAAAAAAACAAAGATATGGTAAGAAATTTATATGGATTAAGTAGTTCAAAATTACAAAAATTAAAAGAAGAAGGAGAAAAACTAGCTCAGGATAAATTAGACTCTGAAGTTCTAAGAACTTTTTCAAAAAGTGTATCAGTACCATATTCTAAGATGAACTCAGTTGAAAAAAGAGAATATATAGATATTATATTAATTGCTAGAGAAAGAGCAAAAAATACTGATGATCCTGAATTAAAAGAAATATTTACAAAATTTTCTGACAGAAGTTTAGAAGCATTAAATGATGAAAATAATACATATATTGAATTTGATGAGAATGGAAATTCTAAGGTAAATGAAGAACAATTTATGCAAGAAATAAAAAAGCAGTATCATATTGTAAAAGATTTTACGATAACAGATTTAGATTCAATGCAAGAATTTGCTTTTAAATTGGCAAAAACTAGATTTATGCGTCAAAAGATTCGTATATATACAAATATGGATAAAGATGAATTTAGAAAACTTAAAGGTAAAACTTTTGAAGAAAAATTAGAAGAAATTGAACGAATTAGACTTGAAAAAAGTCAAGAAAAGGAATTTAAGGTAGTTGCAAACCGTGAAGCAGTAAAAAAATCAATTTTAGCAGATAAAAAACGAGATAAAGAAATGGATGAAACAGGGAATAGAAATAGGGAAGAAGGAGATAGAATTGAAATTAGTCCAGAAAATAGCGTAGTAGTAGAAAAATTATCTAGTTTAGAAAGTGAAAGAATACCTGAAGAAAAGATTGAATATATGGAAACACCAAAAGTAGGTTTATTAGGTAAATTAAAAAACTTTATTAGCAGATTTATAATACCAAAATTACCTGAAAAAACAGCAGAAGTAAATTTAGATGAAAATAATTTTGAATTTAATAGTTCAACAATTCAAGTAGAAGAAATGAATACACAAGCATTTGATGAACAATCTAAACCAGAAGGAGTTATATCAAAAATTTTAAGTGGAATTAGAAATACGTTTAGTAACAAAGAGATTTTAAAAATAGCTAAATCTCCAAAAGTAGAATTATTAGATAATACAGTTGCAAGCAAAAATATTTTAGATAGTAGCGATTTTAATTCTAAAATAAAAGTAGAGGGAATAACAGGAAGTGTTATAGATGCAATATCTAATAGAAATAGTAGTGATTTTAGCAAAGAAGTAGTAGGAAATCAAATTTCAGCAGGTTCAACATATGATGGAGATGGGGAGAGAGTATAAAATTAATATAAATTTAAAAATAACTATATAAACTAGGGAAATAAGCACTTTGAGAATAAGTGCTTATTTTTACATAAAATGTAATCCTTTTGTTATTGTAAATATAAATTGTTATAATTTATAATAAAATTATTAAATTAGTTTTATGGTGAAATTTTATGGGCGAAAATGACGAAAAAAATAAAAAAGCAATAAAAGAAGAAAGCAAAAAAAGTATAGAGAAAGATAAAAACTCTATAATTATTAATAATGAAAATAAAACATTTGATATATTTTCTTTACTTGCTGATAAATCAAATATAGTTGTCATAAGATTAAATAGTTTGTACAAGTTTGGTGTTACAGATCAAATGATTGCAAATTTATATACAGATTCGAGTAGTTCAGTAGAAAATGAAAAAACAGCATTAGAAACTTTAGAAACTGTTTATAGAAATATAGTTAGGGGAATAAATGAAAGACCTAATGGAATAGTTTTGGATTTTTCTGGAGAACAAAATGTTGAAGAAAGTATGAAACAAAAAAGAGCGTATGGAATTGATTCTGATTATGCTTTTATAAGTGATGAAAAAAATAAAAAAATAGAATTTTTATCTAAAGAAGAATTAACAGATAAGATGTGGCAGACAGCTGATAAATATACTAGAAGTAAAATTGTAAATGAATATGTACAAAATTATGGAAATATTAGTAATTCTTTCAAACATAGAATCAATACAACTGAAGATCATGAAGAATTAAATAGAAGTGGTATATCAGATTTAGAAATTAAATCTATGGAAGATAGTTTTGAGTTTGTAGAAATAAATAATATTACAGATTATAATTTTACTAAAAGTGCATTCATGTTAGCAGAAGTAGTAAGAAAACAGAATAATGGTTATGCAATTGATTTAAGTCAATTATATAATAAATATTTTGAAAGATTAGGAAAACTTGAAGATTCTAAATATTTTAGTTCAGTTATAGATGAAGATGGAAAAATAGATACAGATAAAGTTATTGAATTTTGTGAAAAATGGAAAGAACAAGAAAATAAAGTAACTTTGTTCGAATATTTAAAAAAATATAATAAAATAATAAAAAGTATGGGTGATAAGTACGATATAGATTCTTTAGATGAGACTAATAAGAAAGACTTATTAACCGTTCTTGCCAGAGGTGTGCTTTCAGAAGACGAAACTATTAAAAAAATGTTTGAAAAAGTTTGTGGTAACTTAAATATTGGAACAAGATGTGAAGATATTATTGATTTTTCTGTTAAACATCAAATTGAACCTATAATAGGAAGAGAAGATCTAGAAAAGATTGCAGAAAAGGGAGAATTTAACAATGTTAATGCTATAAATAAATTAGCAGAAATCAAAAGAGGTTTTTCACATGCAGAAGAAAAAAGAATTGTTAATAGTGTTTTTAAATCAGTAAATATTTTTTCACTGGCTAAAGGTAGTGAAGAAGATAAAACAAAAGCGATAGCACTTTTATATTTGCAATGTTCAAAGGATGATAGATATAATGTAAAATCAAATCCAAAAAAATTTATAGAACAATATATGATAGAGAATAGAGAACAATTTGGAGAATATATAGAGCCTAATAAAGCTGGAAAAATAGTTTTAAATATTGGAAAGATAGCAGAACTTACAAATTTACGAGGAAAATCAAAAGAAGAACTAAAAGAATTTTCAAAAATAAATGTCCAGATGAAACTTATGAAATCTCAAATTGATGCTAATATTCCAAAAGGAAAAAAACATGAAAAAAGGGTAGAAAAGTTTAGAGGAAAAGTAGAAAAATTAAATAACGAAAATAGAAAAATCTCTGATGCGCAAATGGATAGATTGTTTAAAAAAGCTGTAACATTAGATATTAATAATGAAGAATTGAATTCAATTAGAAATTTAAACGAAGATAGATTTGAATATAATATGAATGCTGAAAGAAAGGGTAGTTTTCTTGAGCCAGCTTGGAGAACTCTTATATCAACTGCATTTTCAATACAAAATTTTGTTGCTATGCCTATTTCGTATTTAAGAAATCTTCAATCTAATAAAAATCAATTTGTAACAGAAGAAAATGATAATTTACCAGTAGTTCAAGATGAAAAAAAAGGTTTTTTGAGTAAGATAGCAAAATTATTTAAAAAAGATAAAAAGAAAGGAAATGAAAAACAAGAAATAAAAAAAGAAAGTAGTACAGAACTAACATTTAATGAAAGATATGGTGGAATTGAAACACCAACAATAAATACTGACGTTGTCTTAGCTAAAGGGCAAATGGCAAAAACAAATGAAGTTACTAATAGAAAATACATGCCAGATTCTCAAGATGGTGAAGATATTGAATATTAGTAAAAAATGTAATTTATTAAATTTTACATATACAATATTTTTTATTTGTATTGTTGTTTAAAAATATAAAATATAGAAAGTAATAGCAAAACATGAAAGAAGTAATAGTAATAGGAGGAGGCTTAGCTGGATGTGAAGCAGCTTTGCAACTTGCCAAAAGAAAAATAAAAGTTAAATTATATGAAATGAAACCAAATAAATTTTCAGAAGCTCATACTAATGAGAATTTAGCAGAAGTAGTTTGCAGTAATTCTTTTAAATCAAACAGTATAACAAATGCATGTGGATTATTAAAAGAAGAACTAAGGCTACTAGGGAGTGAACTAATACCTATAGCAGATAGTGTAAGTGTTCCAGCAGGTCAGGCTTTAGCAGTAGATAGAGAAAAATTTTCAGAAAAAGTAACAAGAAAAGTAGAATCAAATGAATACATAGAAGTAATAAGAAAAGAGCTTACAGAAATTCCAAAAGATAGTATTGTAATTGTAGCAACAGGACCACTTACATCTGAAAAATTATCTGAAAAAATATCTGAATTAACTGGAAATGATAAATTATTTTTTTATGATGCAGCAGCACCAATAATAGAAAAAGATTCTATAGATATGAATATAGCTTTTTATGGAGATAGATATGAGCAAGAACGAGCAAAAGATGAAGAATACGAAACTTGGATACGAAGAATAAAAAATCAAACTGGAAGTTATATAAATCTTCCTATGAATAAGGAAGAATATGAAAAGTTTTATGAAGAATTAATAAATGCAGAAATAGTTGCATTACATGATTTTGAAAAAAGAGAAATTTTTGAAGGTTGTATGCCATTAGAAATAATGGCAAAAAGAGGAATAGATACATTAAGATTTGGACCTTTAAAACCAGTTGGATTTACAGACTTAAGAACAGGTAGAAGACCATATGCAGTTGTTCAGTTAAGACAAGATAATACCAAAGGAGATTTGTATAATATTGTTGGTTTTCAAACAAATCTAAAATATGGAGAACAAAAAAGAGTATTTTCATTAATACCAGGGTTAGAAAAAGCTAATTTTGTTAAATATGGAGTTATGCATAGAAATACATATATAAATTCTACAATGATACTTGACAGCACATATAATATGAAGAAAAATAATAATATATTTTTTGCAGGACAAATAACAGGAGTAGAAGGATATGTTGAATCAATATCATCAGGTTTTGTTGCAGGAATAGATGCAGCAAAGTTATTTAAGGAACAAAATTATGAGAAAAATAAAATAGTATTTGATGAAAATACAGTAATAGGTGCACTAGCAAAATATATATCAACAGAAAATGATAAATTTGAACCAATGAATGCCAATTTTGGAATATTACCTAAACTAGAGGAAAATATAAAAGACAAAAAGATAAAATATCAAAAAATGGCAGATAGATCATTAGAAAAAATAAAATTAGAATATATGAATAAATTAGAAAATGATATTATGAAAACATGAAAAATATTGTATACATAAAAAAATCCAAAAATGTTGACATAAAATGTTAATTGTGCTATAATATCAAGTGAGATTGTTTATTCATAAGAAGGAGGGAAAGTTGGACCAAAGACAAAATATTATAAATAAGATAAATGAATTGCAAGAATTAATAACAGATTCGAAAGAAGAAGCTACAGCAACAGAGCTTGCTGAGTACTTAATGAAAGTAAATAAACTAGAAGCTTTATTAAAAACTATAAAAGAAAAAAATAAATAATAAAGGAGGAGAGTAGTTAATATAAAGATTAACTGCCAAAAAGATTAATGAATATTGAAAAAGTATCAAAAAAAGATTTAGTAGGACCAAGACTACAAAGATTATTAGAAGAAGTTGAAAACTTATCTCAAGATGGAGAAAAAGAATCTTATGAAAAACTAACAAAATTTATTGCAAGTTTAATGAAAGTAGGATCAAAGCTAGAAGTTACACCAGATGGAAAAAAAGTAATAGACGTAAAGATTTCTGATGATTTAACAGAAAATGTTGATTTTATTGAAGTATTAAAATTAGTAGATGCAAAAATTACACAAAATATTGATCATAATGCTGTAAGTAGTAATGATCAAAAAACTGCTAGAAAAGCTTTAAAAGACAAAATGGCTCAAACAGTAGGAGTTTTATTAAATGAAGATAAAATCGTTTCAGAATTAGCTGAAAGAGGAGTAACAGATCGTGAATTTATAGATAATGCTAAATCTGAAATTACAAGAAGCCAAGAAAAAATTGATATGTTAACACCACTTTTAGACGAACAAAAAGAAATTAGAAAATTATTTGGAAATACAGTTTATTCAGAAGTTAGTAAAAAATATCTTTCAAAAAGTAAAATGCAAGAATTGAAAGATTGCCAACAAGCTGAGAAAATATTTAAAGACATTGAAGAAAAATTAACAAAAATTAAAAATTATAAAGATGCAATGGCTGGAATGTCTCCAGATTCTAATGAGTTTAAAGCAAACGAAAGAGCTATAGAACCATTATTTGAAGATATAAAAGGTTTAAGACAAGATTTAAAAGACTTAGAAATAAGTGGATTAGATTTAAAACAATTAGATAATTTAAATGTAAAAGATAGTGGAAGTATTGGAACAACTCTTGCAGATGTACAAACTAAGAAAGGTGATATAAAAACTAAAGATATTGCTAGTATATATAAAGATATGAGAACAGTAATAGAAAATAATTTTGATAAATTTGACTTATCAGATCAAGCAGCAGCAACAAAGTTATCAGATAAAGAAATTGAAGATATGTTAAATGTTTTAGATAAATCAATTACATCTTATGAATCAGAAATAAGATACGAAAAAGAATATCAAGATCAAACAAAAACTTCAATAGAAAGATTTAATGAAAAATTAGCTAAAAAACAAGAATTAGAAGGAAAATTTGAAATAAGACAAAGACAAGCAATGAGACCAGCAGTACAAGAAAAAATGGTTGAAAAAGTTGAACCAAGAATGAAACAAAAAAAGGATGCAAACGGAAGACCAGAAGTTGATGCTGATGGAAATCCAGTTATGATAGAAGTAAAAGATGCAACTGGACATGTTATTATGCAACGTGTAAAAGATGAAAATGGAAATGTAGTTATGGAACCAGCATTAGATGAAGATGGTAATCCAATTATGGAATATGTAAGAGATGAAGATGGAAATGTGGTTATGGAACCAGCTTTTGATGAAGATGGTAATCCAATTATGGAAAACTACAGAGCTGTAAAAGATGATGTTAGAAAAACTGTATTAGAAAATAACAGTATTGATAATGAAGCAAATTATGTACAAGGTAAAGTAGATGCTGCAAAAGCTGTTGTAGAAGCACAAGAAAAAGCTTTAACTAGAAAAGAAAAAAGAGAACTAATAAGAGAATCATATCAAGCAGATGGAAAGAAACATCCATTCAAATGGTTAAGATCACAATTCTTTACAGGTTCAATGTGGAATAGTGGATATAAAAACAGATATTTAACAGATAATATATCAGTTGCTGAAACATCTGCTGCAAATACAGCAAGAGCAGAAATAGATGATATTGTATCAAATGGAACAAGAGAAGATGCAACTAACTTAGATGTTGTAACAGCAGAATTATACTATGTAAAAGATGCAGTAACACAAGAACTTAAAAAAGCGGTTTCTCAACAAAAAATAGCAGATAACTTAATGTATAAAAAAGAAGAACAATTTATTAAAACATCAGCTACAAGAGCTGCAAGTGCATATGGATTAACACAAATAACAGCAGCTGAATACTATGTTGCTCAAATTAGATTCCAAAATGGTGAGATATCTGAAGCTGAGATGAATAGAATAAAAGGTGATTATGAAGCATTTAAAAATAATTCAGTAAAAATGACTGAAGCTCAAATGCAAAATAGAGCTTATTCTGATAGTGTTGCAAATCCACAAACTTCAAGACCACGTGGAGCATTTGACTTCAAAGATAAAAAAGTTGAAGATGAAGAAAGATAGAATAATCTAGATACATATATAAACAAAGGAGGAAAAATTAATGAGTGAAGTAGAAAAATTATTAGAGGGTTTAAGATTAGTTAGTGAAATGATGACAGATGATGTTATTAAAAATGCATCAAATGAACAATTATTAGAATACAATAATCTTATAAACAAAATAAAAGCTAGAATAATCTCTCAAATGTAGTCAGTATTAATATGAATATAATTTACAAATATAAATATAAGACAAAATAAAAAAATATAATGAGCTATAAGTTCATTATACAAGGAGAAAATATGAAAGTTTCATGGAATAAAATAAATCAAAATATGGAACAAATCATTGATGAATTTGAAAAATTATATATAGATGAAAAGAATTTCTCTGAATGTGAAAAGATATTAAAAGATATTTTTAATATCTTTTCTTCTAAATACAATATTAAACTAGATGAAAATGAGGATTTTGATCATGTATTTCATCAATTATTTGATAGAATACAGAATGTAATGAAATCATCTGATGAACCATTAACTACTGGTGAATATGCTGGATTTAAAAATGTTAATGACTTATTTAAAAAAATGAGTGAGGATGTTTTTAAAACAGCTGAAATAAGAGGTAGATTAAGAGAAATTGATCCTACTAATAAAGAATATAAAGCAGCTTTAGAAAAAGGAATTGAGGAAGCAGAAGCAAGAAAAGTAGAAATTAGAGGACAATTATCAGGTTTTAAGGCTGTAAGTAATGAAATTTATGAGGCTAAGATACCAAATCTAAAAGTATTAACACGTGGTGAATTTGATAGTTTAGATCATTTGACTGATATAAAAGATAAATTAGAACAAATAAAAAAATTGCAAGATATGGTAAGTTCACATGGAGGATCTTTAAGTCAAAGCCAAATTGATGCAAATAATAATAGAATTAACAGTATGCGAGATGAAATTAAAGATTTAGTAGAGAAAATTAAACCTACAAAGTTAGTAGATGAAAAAAGTTTTAATATAATACTAGGAAATGATGTACAAAAGGGAATAAGTGAAACTGATAAGGTATTTAAAAATTTAAATGCAAAAGCTACTTCAGATTTCACAGTATTATTAGATAATTTAAAAAAGGCAGCAAAAGATCATTCAGATATATATTCTTTAAAAAATATACAATTTTCAAATAAATTAAAGCCAAGTACACCATTTGGAAGAAAATTGATATTAGAAGCTTGTGAGCCTTTTAATCAAGCTATAGAATCTTTAGAAGCAGATATAAAACTTTATAATGAAGAAATTAATGTATATGATAATCAAATACACCTATTAGATGAAGAAGATAAAGTATTACAAGCAAAAGCTCCTACTATTGAAGAGATAAAAGCTAATATACCAGCTAGCATACAAGATATGAAAAATCAAGATCTTAATTATTATGCTAGTATGGTTAGAGCTCAAATGTATGGAAATAAAGAATATAAAGAGAAATTTGATAGATATTTAGCTTTATTCAAAAAGCATATAAAATCAGATAGTACTTTTATACTTAGAAATGAAGATGGAACAGAAATAATGGAACAAGATGAAAATGGAAATCCAGTTCCAAAAGTAGGGAAATATAGTACAGTTGATTATATAGGAATGCAAACTGAGCTTAATACTTTACTTGCAAGTCCAGAGAATGCTTCAAAATATGAAAATAGTGTTGAAAGTATTGTTAAATTTCTTCAATTAGAAGAATATAAATCAAAACTTGAAAGATCTACAAAAATTACTGCAGGTGATAAATTAACTCTTACTGAGTATAAAGGTTATGATGCATATAAAAATGCGAGTACTCAGGAAGAAAAATCAAATGCAATGAACCAAATAAAAATGGAAATGCTTAGTGATGGTAAATATATAGATACTTTTCATAATACAGCTAATGATTATATGTTTCATAAAGAGCATCATAGAACAGCAGGAAAATATGCAGATACTAATTTACCACTAAAAAGAATAAAAGATGCAGAAGGTTTATCAGAAAAAGTAAAAACAGCAGCATATAATGTATATGCTTTTTCAAGATGGCAAAATCCATTAAAAGCTCCGGGTGTAATAAGAAAAGTTTTGACTTTAGGAGCAAATGTAGCAAATATAGGAACAATGCCTGTTAGATTACCATTAAAAGGAATAGGTGTAGCAATATCAAATATTAAGTATAAAGGAGAAAAAGATCCTAATCCATATAATGGAAGAGCTGATGCGAGACGTGGTGCAAGAGTTGAGTACTATAATGAAAATGGAAATAATAGATTTGTAGCAAGAGCCAAAGGATGGTTAGACGAGTTACCACTTGTAGGTACAAAAAGAAAAGAAAGAACTGAAAAAGCAATAGTAGACAGACAAATTAGTGAAATAGATAAGAATTTAGAGAAAAACTATATTGATGCTACTGTTGCTGAAACGCAAGCTGAATATCAAAGACAAAAAGATGTAGTACTTAATAATATTGAAATGAGAAAAAATGATGCAAGAATTATTGCATCAACTCAAGAAATTCAAGGAGACATATATAGACATCCAAAAGATGTAGACGAAAATGTTTTAAGAAGAAGAACTTTATCAAAATTAGCATTAGAATATGAAGGTATAGATTCAGCATATGTAAGTTCAACAGGTTCTAGAAATCCTGCTGAAAATCCACGTAGAAATACACAATTTGTTAAAGATAAAGAAGAACTTAAACGTAATATAAGTGGAGTACAAGCAGTAACTGTTCCAGAAGGTATAAGATGGACAAGATCAAAACAAGCAGTTATAAGTGCTGACCCAATAGGTAGAGCAATAAGATCAAAAGAAATTAAAAATACTTTAACTAGACTTTATACTATACCATATTTACTAGCTTTAAAAGGACAACATGAATTGGTTAAATATGGAGTTGGAAAAATAAAAGATACTGTTCAAACTATGCAATCTGTACCAGAACAAGTTGGAGAAAGAACAATATCTGTACCAAGTGGTGCACATTTTGAAGATGTTACACCTACAGATATACCTCATATAGAAGGAAATACAGCAGGTAATATAAAACTTGGAGATTTAGAATATGGGAATTCTGCTATGTTTGAACATACAGGTACATATGGTAAAACTGTAAACTGGCTTGAGGCACCAACTTCACAAAATATACAAGCAATGTCTTTGGATTTTGTTATACCAGATAATTTAGATGCACAAACATATGAAACATTAGCTAATTTAGGATATAAGGCTGGAGATAGAGTTTGTTATTCTATTGCTGATGAAGCTACTAGAAATTTGTGCCAGGCAACAGGTAAAAGATATGCAACTTCATACATAGATGGACTATTTTCATTTGATGATAGTACAAAAATTGTAGATGCAGTAGATATGTACTTTCCAGATAAAGTAAAAAATGCATTTGAAACAATATTAGAAAGTGAAGCGTACGCAGGAAATTCAGGTGTAGAATTTATGACAGATAGTTTTGCAACTTCTCATGGAATTACAGATATTATGCAATCAATGAAAGGTTGGGGAACTGGTTGGGCAACAGAATCTGTAAAAGCAGAAGCTCTAGAAACAGCTAGGGTTTTTGAAGAAGTTAGTAACATAGTTCCTGAAAAGAAACTTGTTATTGATTATGTATTAAAAGATGTACCAATTTATGAGAATGTTGATAAATTAGTAAATATTCCAAATGAAGCAAGAATAGCGCTTAAAGGAGCTTTAAATAAAGTTAATAATGGAATAACTGGAGCAGCCACTATGGAGTCTGCATATGAGTTATTTAGAAAAGCTAAATTATTACAAAAAGAGAGTGGACGAGAAACTTTTGATGATGAAAGGGAATAGATTATGCAAAATGTGTTAAATAGTCAAAATGTTGATCCATTGAAAAATAAGGAAGAAATAGGATTAAAAGGTATTTTTAATCCTATTTCTAGTTCAAGAATGGAAGAAACATTAAGAATGGTTATTAAAGAAATGGATGTATCTATGTTTCAAAATTTAAATAGAGAAACATCAAATATAGAACAAACTAAAGAGCCAAAACCAGTAATGAAATTTGATACAAGTAGTGTAAATGATAAGTATTATAAAAAAATTACTAGTTTAGATGAAGAAATTAGAAGGCTAGAAAATGGAAAGACAACTAGTACTACTCAAGAAAAAAGAATAGAAGAGCCTAAAATTGTTATACCAATTGAAACAAAAAGAAGAATAACACTTTCAGAACAAACTACACAAAGAGCAATAAATTCGACACATGCAACAACTTTAGGTGTTAATAGCTACTATAAAAGAGTTAGTAATTTAGAGTCAGCAATTAAAGAAATTGAAATAAGAAAAAGACCAACACTTGTAGTAGAACAAACTTCTTTTAAATCTCAAGGGAATGCTGCAAAAACTACTACACAGGTAATTCAATATGATAGTATTGTAAAGAGAAGAGATACTTACAAAATAGAACAATCAAAAAGTGGACCTAAATCTGTTCAAGAAGCACCTAAATCAAAGGTGAGACAAACTATGACTAAGAAAGCAAAAGAACCCAAACCAGAAAAAGCAAAACAGCCTAGAGCTAAAAAAGAAAAAGAACCTAAACCAGAAAAAGTAAAACAGCCTAGAG
>CANEHB010000023.1 GCA_947427205.1 uncultured Clostridium sp. | reverse complement strand
CAATGCTTTCGTGTCTCATTTTATTTTCCTTTCTTTTGTTATCTGCAAATTCATTTTTTATTAAATCTAATATACTACTTTTGTTTTATTTTGCATATAAAAATAATTTTACATTTTTAGTCACTTTTCACACTTTTCTTACGCTCTCATTGTTTTCGTGCTTTTTTATCATTTCTATTACTTTAATAATTATCTTCCGGTATAACTAGTGGGATAATATGAAATTATACAAAAAAGCTTGCATTTTAAACTTAACACAAACTTTTTATCAATTATTTATTAATTTTCACACAATTATCTTCTATAAAAATTCTTTTCTTTTCAGTTTAATTTTTCTATAAAACAAAAATACACATATCATTATTTTGGATATGTGTATCTTATTTTTATTCTTTTATTTCCTTATTATTTCTTATTGATATAAAATCTTCAATTACTATTTTTAAGAATGCTGCTACTGGTACTCCTAAGAACATACCTAAAACTCCAAAATATGTTCCCCCAACAGTTACTGCGAATATAACAAGTATTGGGCTAAGATTTAATGAATTTCCTAATATTCTAGGATTAATTATATTAGCATCTATCTGTTGCAAGATAATTACTACTATTGCAAGCCATATTGCTTGAACAAAGCCTCCTGTAAATACAGTTATTATTATTGCTAATGCAACTGCTATAATAGCTCCAAAATATGGAATAATATTGAATAATCCTATTAAAAACCCAAGTAATACTGCATATTTAACTTTCATTATACTCATTGCTATTGATGTAATTACTCCAACTACTATTGCATCTATTAATTGACTTGATATATAGCTAAAGAATATACTATTTGTTTTTCTATAATATCTTGATATTGCTTCATTAGTCTTCTTATCAAATATAGCACTTGAAAGATTTTGTAAGAAGCTTTTTATATCACTTCTTTCTAGCAACATATATACTGAAACGACTACAGTTACAAATAAATCAAAGATTACATTTGTTGCTCCTACTAATCCGCCTACTATATAATTTATATTATCTATATTAATCCATTTTAGTATTTGTTGTTCTATATTTATTTCTTGTAATTTATCTATATATTGTTTTGCATTTAATTTTATAAATATTGAATCCTCTTCAAGATTATTAAAATAGTCTATTGCATTGTTATAATAATTAGGTATATTACTTGCTAAATCTGTTACACTTGTAGTTATTGTTGGCATTATAAATCTAAATATTATGAATATTAATAGTATTGCTATAACATATACTAGTAGCACACTTAATCCTCTTGAATGTTTTTTTAAGAATTTACTTTTAGTTTTATTTAATCCACTTTCAATTTTTCTACTTGGCATATATAATATATATGCAACTAATATTGCCATAAAAAATGGCATCAATAAATTGAAAAGATTTCCAACCCAGCTAAATATTGCTGATACGCTATCTATAGTTTTATATACTGTTATTACTGCTACTGCAAAAGAAAACCAAAATAGCCATTTTCTCCATTCCTTACTATTCATATGTTTCTCCTATTTTTTCATATAAAATTTATTTTATTATACACATAATAATACAATAAGACAAGCTTTCTTCTAAAAAAAGCCTATTATTAATAGATTCTTAATATTTTAATTAAAAAAATACTCTTTTTACATGATTTATAACTTTGTGTTTTTGATTTATATATACTTCAATTACATCAAATCTTATATTTTTATTTTCTAAATGATTTTTATAAATAAAATATCTCGTAGCATTTAATATATGTCTTTTTTTATTTTCATTTATAGCCTCTATCCCATCTCCATATTTCTTTGATATTCTTGTTTTTACTTCTATAAAAACATATTCATCTTTATCAATCGATATAATATCTATTTCTGCTGTACTTGTAATAAAATTTCTGCAAATAATAATATATCCTAAATTTTCTAAATACCTTGAAACAATTTCTTCGCCATATTTTCCTATTTCTTTATTATGTAATTTTGGTTCTTTTCTTATATTCTTCACTCCTGTCTAAAATTATATATTATCTTTTTCTACTATTCTATAAATTCCTAAATCCTTTTCTATTATTCCATCAATCTCCATATTAGTAAGTAACTTTAATAGTTCTCTTAAATTCATATTAAATTGCATTACTAATTCATCCAAATTCTTTTCCTTATCTAATAATGAATTATAAATTTGTATATATTCTGGCTTAATATTAAGGTTAATTTTTCTATTTATATTTCTTCGTTTTCTTTGATTAAAGTCTGGATAATATTCTAATATATCTTCTATATTTGTTGTTAAAATTGCTCCATTTTTTATCATTTTATTTACACCTATTCCTACACAACTATCTAGCTTTCCAGGAAGTGCAAATACTTTTTTTCCTTGCATTTTGGCATTCTTTACAGTTATACTTGTACCACTTCTATATCCTGCTTCTATTACTAAAATCCCTTCTGATATTGCTGTTACTATTCTATTTCTTTTTGGAAAGTTTTCTTTTACTGGCTTTTCTTGGTTTTCAAATTCTGTAATTACTAATCCATCATTATCTATAATATTTTGATATAAGCTCAAATTAGCTTTTGGAAAAATATTACAAAATCCACTACCCATTACAGCAATAGTTTTTCCTTCATTTTCTAAACATGTTTTATGCGCTATGCTATCTGTACCAAGTGCCATTCCACTTACTATTGGAATATCTCTTAATGCTAATTCTTTTGCAAAAAATTTACAATTATTTTCTCCATATTCCGTTATTCTTCTAGTTCCTACTATCGCAAAATTTTTTTCATATAATAAATTTATATTTCCTTTAGCATATAACTTTTTAGGTGCATTTTTTATATTTTTTAATTTATCTGGAAAATCTGCTCTTTCTATTTCTATAATTTCATTATTCATAAAAATTTTCCTTTTAAAACCTTTCTATTTATGAATTTTCTTAAAAATGTATTTACATCTTTAATTATCTTTTATCTTTATCTAAACTTCTATATTGTATTGCTTCTAAAATATGATCTTCTTCTATATTTTCCTTTTCTTCTAAGTCTGCTATTGTTCTTGCTACTTTCAAAATTTTGTAATATGCTCTTGCACTTAAATTTAATGCTTTAAAAGAATTATTTAAAATATCTTCTGTTCTTTTATCTAACTTACAAAATTTCTCTATTAGCCTAGGGGTTAATTCTGCATTAGAATATATTAAATATTCCTTGTATCTTTTTACTTGCATCTCTTTTGCTTTATTTACTCTTTTTTGAATTTCTCTTGAACTTTCATAAACTCTATTTCCCATTTCTTCATAATTTACTGGATATACTTGTATATGTATATCAAATCTATCTAGCATTGGACCACTTAGTTTTGTTTTATATCTTTCTCTTTGACTTTGAGTACATGTACATTCTTTTATTTTACTTCCATAATATCCACAAGGACATGGATTCATACTTGCTACCATCATAAAATTGCATGGGTAAGATACATTTATTCCTACTCTACTAATATTAACAACTCTATCTTCCATTGGCCCTCTTAAAACTTCTAAAGTATTTTTATTAAATTCTAATAGTTCATCTAAAAATAATATTCCTAAATGAGCTAAACTAATTTCTCCTGGTTTTGGAATTCTCCCACCTCCAATTAGTCCAATTTCCGAAATAGTATGATGTGGACTTCTAAATGGTCTTTCTGATACTAAACATGCTTCTTTTAAAATTCCTGCTATACTGTGTATCTTTGTTATTTCTAGCGCTTCTTCAAAAGTTAAATTTGGAAGTATGGTTGGCATTCTTCTTGAAAGCATTGTTTTCCCAGATCCTGGTGTTCCTATCATTAAACAATTATGTCCCCCTGCTGCTGCAATTTCTAAAGCTCTTTTGGTTAATTCTTGACCCTTCACTTCTGAAAAATCTAATAAATTCTTTTTTTCTTTTTTCAATATTTCATCTATATTTATTTCTTCTGATTCTATCTTTATTTTACAATTCAAATATTCAATTACTTGTATTAAATCTTCTACTCCAATAACCTCTAGTCCTTTTACAATAGCTGCTTCTTTTGCGTTTTCTTTTGGTAATATAATTTTCTTAATACCGCTTTTTATACGCCTCTACACATATTGGAAGAATTCCATTAATTTTGTTTATTTTTCCATCTAATGAGAGTTCTCCAATAAAAATAACATCCTGCAAATTAATTTCATTAATGATTCCCATTGATTTTAATATTCCAACTGCAATAGCCAAATCTAAAATTGCTCCATCTTTACGAATATTTGCTGGTGATAAATTGATTATATATTTACGACTTGGTAGCTCGATTTCACAATTCTTTATTGCTGTTCTTACTCTTTCTTTTGATTCCCTTATATTTGTATCAGGAAGTCCAACTACATCATAGCATGGCATACCAGAAGAAATATCAACTTCAACGTCGATTAAAACTCCATCTAGTCCTTGCAATGACATACTTTTTACAACAGATAACAAAAACTTCACTCCTTAATATTTAATTTTAAAATTTGAAAAATCTTGGCGAATGCCAAATTAGAATTTTGATATCACTTCTATGTGACCTGAATTTTACATATATTACTATGTTTATACATATATGTCAATACCTTTTTATAAAAACACTTATTATTTTTTATATACTAAAACGAATTTGCCATAAATAATTTAGTTATCAAATTATTATTTTTATCAACAAATCTTAGCAAATAAAATTTTTCTATCAACAAAAAAAGAAAGCAAAAGCTTTCTTTTTTACTATTGATATATATAACATTCTAAAGTTTTTCTTCCAAATTGTAATGCTGATGAGTGAGAACCCATATAAATATCTATTCTATTGTTAGATATTGCTCCTCCTCTATCTTGAACTACAAACCATCCACCATTTGGTTTATCAGCTAATGATGGTACATAAATTACTGTTCCTATTGGATAGCCGCTTCCTGCTGCTACTGTATGCCATTCTTTAGCTACTGCTCCTGAACTTGTAATTCCATTTGACTTTCCACAACATACTGAACAAGAACAATATGCTGAAGTGTTTAATTTTACAACCTTTGGTGTTACTCCATCTACACTTGCTGCTATTGCTTCTGGTGATATTGATGCTGATCTACTACCAGATCTTGATGTAACTTTTGTAGATATTTGAACAATTTTATCAACTGGTTCTTTTATAACTTGTTCTGATATAACTGTTCTTTCTATTTCTTCTTCATCTTGATATTTTACTTTATATTTAATTTCCTTCAAACCATTAGCACCTTGCTGTAGTACAGAATCTTTAGTTTCTGTGCCTGATTTTGAAACATCTTTAGTTATTGTTTCATAAGGTACTTCTACTTGTTCTACAATAATTTTTTCTGTAACTGTTACATATTTTCCTAAGATTTCTTCTGTTGTAACACTTTCAACATCTTCAGCAATTATTTTTTTCTCTGCTGTTTTTTTAGATATTGTTATTGTTTTAGTTAAATCTATATTAGAATCTATTTCTGGATATACTGTTTCGTCTGGTAATACTATTATATGATTTTCTGATAAAATATCAGATACTAAAACTTTTGATGTCATTACTGTAGATTCATAACCTTCTGGAAAAACTATAGTTACATAGTTAACTTCTGATTTAGAAGCCATAACTCCTATTGTAAGTAAACAAATTAGAATAATGCTTATAAAAACAATTTTTCTAATTATCTTTATAGATAATTTTTCTTCTGTTTTCATAAATGCTCCTCCTTAACTTGCAAGGTCATTATACTATTAAATTAATAGTTTGTCAATACATTGTTACATTTATGTTACAGTTTTGTAACACTTGATTTTACTGGTATTACAGAGTTTTCGTTTTTTTACTATTTTAAATTTTTTAGTGCTTCTATTCTTTCTTCTATATCTGGATGAGTTGAAAATAAACTGCTCTTTTTTCTTTTTTCTTTAAATGGTGTTATGATGTACATATGTGCATTACTATTACTTGCATATTCTAATTCTTCATTATCTGAACTTATCTTTTTTAATGCTGATATAAGTCCATCTGGATTCCTTGTAAATGATATTGCCGTAGCATCTGCTAAATATTCTCTTCTTCTTGATACAGCAAGTTGTATAATTTGTGATAATATTGGTGAAATAATTAAGAATACTAGTCCTATTATCATAATTATTGCATTTCCAGAATCATTATCATCATTACTTCTTCTTGATCTAAATGATATTCTTGTAAACATATCCGATAAAATGATAACAAATCCTACCATTACACTTATAACAGCTGAAAGACGTATATCATAATTTTTTATATGTGCAAGTTCATGTGCAACTACACCTTCTAGTTCATAATAATTTAATTTTTCTAATAACCCTTGCGTAACACAAATTATAGCATGTTCTGGATCTCTTCCTGTAGCAAAAGCATTTGGTTGTTTTGAATCTACTACATATAATCTAGGTTTAGCACTTACGCCTGATGCAATCATCAAGTCTTCAAGTATATTTGATAACTGAAGATCTTCTTCTTTTGTTGCTGGTCTAGCTTTAACTGAAGCTAGTACTACTTTATCGCAATTATAATATGTCGCAATAGTAGATATACCAGAAAAAATTAATGCTATTACTATAGCATATTCACCAAAATCAAAAGCATAACATAAAAAATATAAAATTAATGTTATTATGCTTAAAAATGCAAAAACTACTATTCCTGTTTTCACTTTATTTTTCCTTATATCTTCGTACATTTTGGACTTCCTTTCGTAATGAATTATATGATTTAAATTTTTTATATTTATATTATATTTTATACATTTTATTATTAATATATTAAAAAAGCGCTACCCCATAAAGATAGCGCTAAAATTTTATTTACTAAAATCAACTTTTACGTTTTGTTTAGCTTCTTCTGATGTTGTTTTAAATAATTCTTCCTCAGAAAAATGAAACATTGCTGCAATTATGTTAGTTGGTACAACTTGCAATTTTGTGTTGTACATTGTAACACTATCATTATAAAATTGTCTTGCATAAGAAATTTTATTTTCTGTACTTCTTAATTCTTCTTGTAATTCTGAGAAATTTTTATTTGCTTTTAAATCAGGATAATTTTCAGAAACTGCCATAATTGTTTTTAATGCTCCTGATAATTGATTATCTAATTCAGCTTTTTCGCCAACTGTTTGAGCTGTTGCCCAAGAAGTTCTAAGTTCTGTAACTTTTGTTAATGTTCCTTCTTCATGTGCCATATATCCTTTTACTGCTTCTACTAAATTTGGTATCAAATCAAATCTTCTTTGTAATTGTACATCTATTTGGCTCCAAGCATTTTTAACTTTAAGTCTTGATTGAACTAATCCATTGTACATTAAAATTACAAGAAGAATTATTGCTACTATGACTATTAATGCTATCCACATAATAATATCCTCCATAACTTAAATTTATAACTATTATATCACATAACTTTTTTATTGCAATACTAAAATAAAAAATAGTGTAATGTACACTTTCCTATTAAATAAAAAGAAGAGATAGCTTTTCTCTTGCTATCTCTTCAGGGATTATTAATTATTTCATAAAGAAAATATTAAATATCTTTCATATCTCTATATTTATTATATGTTAGATAAGCTAATACTATTAATACTATTGCTGGTATTACTATTAATTTAGCACCTGCTGCTGGGATTGTTGTTCCAGCTACTGTATTATCTTTTGTATTTGTATTAGTATTGTTTACTTTATTTGTATTTTTATTTGTATTTGTATTAGTGTTATTTACTTTATTAGTATTTGTATTTGCATTATTTACAGCATTATTTGTAGTATTTTTTTTGTTATCATCTTCTGATGGTTTTTTATCATCATCTGGTTTTTTATCACCTTCATCTGGTTTCTTGTCATCATCAGATGGTTTGTTATCGTCATCTGGATTTGATGTTGTAGCTGCTTTTATTGTTAATGAAACGTCTTTTGTAATTTCTTCAGATGTCTCATCTCCTGCTGTAATAACAAACATTGAATAAGATATAGCTTTTTCAATATCACCAATTTTAGCTGTTGATTTTACTTTAAAATTAATTGTTAATAAATCTGTATCAGAAGTTATTCCATCTTTAAAATCTATAACAATTTTTGAATCATTATTAGATGATGGATCACCATTAAAACTGATTCCACTATCTGATCCTGATACTCCTGTTGTTACATCTTCAACTTTTAATGTTTCATTTCCGATTTTTACTGTTCCATCTTCATTTTTTTCGATACTATCAACTGTAAGATTTTCTAAAACATCTTTATTATAATTGATATATCCTTCAATATTTGTAACTTTCTTATCTACATTTTTTAAAGAAAGTTTTACTGAAACATTTTTACCAGCTTCTACAGTTGTCTCACTTGTTGAAACATCTATAGTTGCATTTACTGTAGCGTAAACGCTTGTACAAATTAGTACAAAAGCAATGAATAATTGCAATAATATTAACTTATTTTTTTTCATATCAATCGTCTCCTCATTTATTATACACTATAAGGATAACATTTATGTTTTAAAAAAGCAATACCTTTTTTTGGTATTTTTTATTAGATCCTGGGTGACCAAGCTTACTGCTTAGTCACCACAGATTTTTTGTTTTTTAGTAATCTAAATTGTATCCTTTTACTTCTGCTCTATGGTATAATAATAATCTTGCATCTGTTGCATTTACTTTTGTATCATCATTTATATCTGCTGATCTAAGTTCTTCTATTCCTAATTCTGTTCCTTTTACTTCTGTTCTATAAGCTTTTATTAATAGTGAATCTACTGAAGTAGCTCTACCATCTCCGTTTACATCTCCTTTTACTGAAATTGAGTAAACTAATGGATCACCATTTTCATTTGTAGCTATTTTTCCGTTTAAATCTCTTATTTCTACAAACATTCCTGTTCCAATATATCCTGTTTTAACTTCTTGTCCACCTTTTGTTACAACTGCAACATAGTTATCTTCATTTAAAAGATTTGATTTGAAATCTGCTACTGGTGTTTTTGTTTTTACTCCAGTTAGCATTTCATCTTCTACTTCATATCCTAAAACTATATTATGTACATCTTGTACTTTATTTATTCTAACTGATACAGTTTTTACTATTGATTTATCTGCATTTGATGTAGCAACTACTGTTATAGCTGTTGCTGTTTCATCTTGAGCTACTGTTAATACACCTTCTGATGATATAGTTGTATTTGCACTCTTGTTTCCATTTATTGACCATGTAACTGTTTTGTCTTCTAAGTTTGTTCCTTCTACTCTTGCTGTAAATGTTTTGTTTTCTCCAACTTTTACTTCAACATTTTCTGATGGATTTACTGTTATTGTTATATTTGTTGGATTTACTGGTTTACTTTCTTTTACTACTTTTACTGCTACTGAAGCACTTACGCTTTCATTTGCATCTGATACAGCTGTTACTGTTAATACATCAGATTTTTCATCTGCTGCTACTGTTAATACTCCATTTCCAGAGATCATTGTATTTATACTTGTATTTCCTGTTACTGTCCAATTAATTGTTCTATTTGTTATATTTGTTCCTTCTAATGTCGCTGTGAATACTCTTGTTTCTCCTGCTTTTACAGAAGCACCTTCTGAAGGATTTATTGTTAATGATAAGTTAGCATTTTCTCTAACTATTTTTACTCTTACAGCATCATTTACTGTTGGATTTGCATTTGAAACTGCAATTACTGTTATATAATCTGCTCTTTCATCTGCTCCTATTGTTAATCTTCCTTCTGAATTTATTACTGTATTTGTACTCTTATTACCTTCTACTGACCATCTAACTTTTGTATCTGTTAAATCTTCACCTTCAACTTTTGCTGTGAATACTTTGTTTTCTCCTGGTTTTGCTGATAAGTCTTCTGATGGACTAATTGTTACTTTTGAAACTGATTTACTTCCAACTACATATTTTATTGTAGCTTT
Organism: uncultured Clostridium sp.; assembly: GCA_947427205.1. Lineage (GTDB taxonomy): Bacteria > Bacillota > Clostridia > TANB77 > CAG-508 > Scatovivens. The sequence goes on along the minus strand of CANEHB010000023.1, from coordinate 17,785 downwards.
TGTTCCTTCACCTACACAAGTATCAACTGGTGTTCCATTTCCACTCATAGCTTTTACAACTACTTTAGCTTCTTTTTCACCAGGTGTTCTTGTATTTAATGTTACATATGTTCCTTCTGATTCAACTCTACCATTTTGACTTGTTTCACCAAAAGCTGTTCTTTCTGTATCTATTGCTAATAATTGTGTAAATATTTTTGGTAATTCAACATCAACTGTTGTTGGGTAATCAGATAATACTATTGGTTCTTCTATATTTATATTAATATTTTGATTTTTTAAGTTAATATTTATTGTGTCTTCTTTAGCTAAATAATTAGCATAATTTCCTTCTGTTAAATAATCTAAGAAGATTAATAAACTTGTTATATCTGTAATTTGGTTTCCAGATAAATCAAATTCTTTTAAGTTTTTAAATAATTTTGCATATTGTTCTTCTGATATTTTTAATTCACCAGCTATTAAGTTATTACTTAAATTTAAATATTTTAAATTTGATAATTCTGCTAATACACTTATATCTGAAATGTAGTTATATGATAAACTTAATTTCTTTAAGTTTTTAAGTGCTACCCAATTTACATTTGTAACATCAGCAATATAATCATAATCTGCATATATTTCTGATAATTGTGTTAATGATGTAATTCCATCTAAGTCTTCTAATTCTGCGTTATATGATACATCTAATTTCTTTAATCTTGCTAATGTAACATATCTTGCTACATTTCCATTTAGTAATTTATTTGCAAGTGACATCATTTGATTATATATGAATAGGTTAGTTGTTGGGCTTACATATGTAACTCCTTTTTCATTTACGTTTTCATATATACTAATTGTTTTTATTATATTTGCACTTGCTGCTGTTCCTATATTTCTTAATACTGCTGTAACATTATCTGAATCTGCATTTTCTACATCTGCTGTAGCTAATGATATTAATTCAGCTGTTGTATAAATTGTTGATTTTTTAGATAATTCTGAAACTTCTTTATATTCTCCAACACCAGCATTTATTCTTAATTCTTTTGAATCATCTGATTTGTATGTTAAAGCTTTTGTTTCATAATCTTTATATACTTTGTATAAACCTGTTGCTACATCATTATTTTCCATTTTTGCTAATAATGCTGTTTCAAAATCTGATGGTATTTCATCATATCCGAATTCTTTTATTCTATTTTCTAAATAATCTTTTTCATAGCAATATCCTGTAGCTGTATCTTCGTTCATTCTTTTAATTAAGCAATAATTTGCCATTTCTGAATAAACTCCAATTTCTCTTATTTGATCTAATACATTTATAATTTGTACTCTGTTTAATGCTGTTTCATCTAAGAATTTTTTGAAATAATCTCCTAATGGTGTTTCTGTTTCTTTTGTATTAAAATTAATTCCAAATGCCTTAGCAAATAATTCTTTATCTAATTCTGATAAACCTTCCTTAGATTCTAAAGCTGTTAAATAACTTATTTCTTCTGTTAATAATGATTTAGCAGCATCTGTTGTTGTGTGTGTTGCGTCATAATATGCTTTATATTCTTCATATGTTTGATAATTTATACTATCTGATAATAAAGTTGTTAATCTATATTCATTATTATATATTTGATATAATTTATCTAAATATGAATACATACTTGAAATATCTGAATTTACTTCACTTATATTTTCAGCTAATAAATCTAAATATCCTTTTACTTCATTACCTTCTTCATCTACATATCCTTCAATTTCTTTTATGATATTTAAAATTGAATCTGATTTACTTTTTATTTCGTTTGAATAATTTTCTGCTGTTTTATCTAATGTTGCAGCTGATTTTAATAAATTAATTATTTGTGATACAGCTGTTTCAACTGATTTTATATTTTCTTCTACTGCTTTTTTATCTTCTTTTGTTTGTGTTGATGCTTTTGATAAGTTTCCATATTGTCTTGTATTTAACCAGTAATTATATGTTTCTTGTAATTTACTTTCCATTATTGTTTTATTAGCTTCTAATAAATATAATGGTTCGATACTACTTAAGTAGTTATGAGAAACATTTAAGTAAGATGTTAATCCTACAAATTTTTCTATTCCTGATAAATCTCTAATTTGTTTATTATTTAATATTAAAGATTTTATTTTATTCATTAAAACTGTATTATCAATAACAAATGTTTTTGGTGCGTCATATGCTGCTTCATATAATGTTACACCTGTTTTTTCACTTATATATGCAATCTTATAACCAGCTTTTGAACTCATATCTCCATTGTCAGCAACTGTTGTTATTACTGTTGGTTCTACTGATGTATCTACTCTGTCTCCTATGTTTGAACCATTAGATTCATATAATGTGTTTGTATCTGGATTATATGCATATTCAACAGCTTTTGTTGCTGTATTTGTTAATACATGATATGTTTTTCCACTAATTGATTTTGTTACATATGTAAATGTTTCATATATAATATTTCCATCTGTATCTACTGCATATGGATAGCTTGCAAGTTCCGGATTAACTTTTTGTCCTGCTGTTAATTGTTCTTTTATTGCATTATAAAGATTTGTATCCATTGTTGTTATTGCTGTTTCATTACTAGAATGAACTACATAATATAAATTAAATCTACTTCCATTTAATATATTTTCTGAAGCTTTGTTTGGATTGTTTGCTTGTGATGCTTCTGTTGGATCATCATATATATATATGCTTAATCTTACTAAACCTCTATATGGTGTTCCTGTTTCACTAGCTATTCTTATTTCTACATTTGGATCTACTTCTGATACATACATTGGCATAGATTTTACTGATGGAGCTGTTCCACCCCAGTTTTGAGCAACTGAAGACTCTGTTTTCCATGCTGATTTGATATATCCTGCAAGTTCTAATATTGATGGTAATTTGTAACTTGCTGTTTCATCATTGTTTGATTCTTCTTCGATATCTACTGTTGCTGTTTCAACAAGATTAACATTTTGACCACTTAATATTATTGTTCCACTTTCTTTTAATCTACTTATTAAAGAAAAGATTTCACTAACATCTTCTAAATTGTTAGTAGATAAATCTAAGTATGTTAAATTACTTAAAGTATTTAATACACCTAAATTACTTTCTTTAGATAAGTTGTTTCCTGATAACTCTAAATGAGTTAAATTAGAGAAAGCTTCTAATCCTGTAAGGTCTGAAATTGCACCTTCATTAAGGTTTAATTTTGTAACCTTACTTATTTCTGCTTCACTCATAAATAATGTGTGAGTAACGTCACTACCATTATAAGCTATACCTTGAGTTGTAAGACTTTTTGTTATGGCAGTATACAATTTACTGTTTAGTTGAATCTCTTCACCTTCTGCTGCATTTACCACAAATAGTGGTAGAATGCAATTCAATAGCATAATTGTAATTAATGCAATTGAGATTAACATTTTCCTTTTCATAATAAATCCTCCCTGAATATTTCATTAGCACTATCATAGCATTTTGAAAAAATTTTTCAATAGTATTTTTTTTCAGGTTTTCCACAATCTGTAAATTCTTTTTACGGAACTTCATTTAAAAAGTCTTAAATTTGTTTTATTAAATTTTTGTTACTTTTTTTGTTATTTTTTTCAAAATTCTTACGTAAATAAGCTTTTTGGGATTTTTTTCCAAAGAATTTTTTAAAGAAAAAAGTCAATATTTGATAAAAAATAAAAAAGTTCCATTATTTGGAACTTAAATATTAAATATTCTATTTGCATTTTCATATGTAATACTTGCTATCTCTTCTATAGATATATTCTTAATCTCGGCAATTTTACCGTGCTACTAATTTTACATTTTCTGGATTATTTCGAGTACCTCTAAGTGGTTCTGGACTAAGATATGGTGAATCTGTTTCAATTAAAATTCTATCTAAAGGGACTAAATTAACTACATCAAAAGATTTAGCATTTTTAAAAGTTATATTTCCACTAAATGATATATAAAACCCCAATTTCAGACCTTCTTTAATTAATTCTTGATTTAATGGACAACAATGAAAAATTCCTCTTTTATCCACTGGATGTGATTTTAGAATTTCTATCGTATCTACTGCAGCATCTCTCGTATGAATTACTATAGGCTTACTTAACTTATTTGCAATTTCAATTTGACTTATAAATAATTTTTTTTGGTTCTCCTTATTTTCTTTATTCCAATAATAATCTAACCCTATTTCTCCAATTGCAACTACTTTTTCATTTTTAGCTAAATTTTCTATTTCTAAAAGATTTTTTTCTGTATAATCTTCAATATCATTTGGAGATATTCCGAACAGTAGCATGTATAAAATTATTTTCATTTGCAATTTCTAATGCAAATTTACTTTTTTCTAAATTATAACCAACACATACTGTATGAGTTATTCCCTCTTCATATACTTTTTTTATTATTTCTTTTCTATCCTCATCATATTTTTCATCATTATAATGTGAATGCGAATCAAAAAATTCCATTTCGTTACACCTCTAACATAGCTGTTACATATGCCACAGCATATTCTTTGCAATGTGATAAACTAATATCAATACTTTTTAGATTTTTAAGTTCAAAATTTAAACTTACTTCTGGTTTTCCATTTTTACTATTTACTATTTCAAAATCTTTAAAAGAATATTCAAAATCTATATACTTACTTAACGCCTTATAAATTGCCTCTTTAGCTGCAAATCTCGCTGCATAACTTTGATATTTTTGAAGTTTTCTAGCCTCACAATATTCTATTTCTCTATTTGTATAAATAGATTCTAAAAATTTTTCTTCTTTTCTTTCAATAGCTTTTTTTATTCTTTCTATTTCTACTATATCTGTTCCAACTGATATTTTCAAAATCTAATCCTCTTTTTCTACTTATGATAATAAATACATTAAAAACAATATATTTACTGTATTAAACACTAAAGAGAATATTAGTAATATTACTATTATAGAATAATATACATTATTCTTTTCTATGTTTAAATCTTTATAAATTACTTCATATTTATTTTGAATTTCTGCATATAACTCATCTAATTCTAATGTTTTATTAAGAGTTTTATAATACAAAGCTCCTGTATCATCTAAAGTAGCTTCTTTATTCCAAATATCTTTTGTAAATTTTATGAAATTCACTCTCATTTTAATAATTTTATCATATCTTTTAAAGTCATTATTAAGTTTCATTAGAAATAACTTTTTATATAATGATAGTATATAAAGGTAAAAATATTGATTTTCATATTCATATGGCAATTTAGTATAATTATACGTATCTATCCCTGAACATATTATATTTGAACTTCTATTTGATATTGTGGTTTTTACATATTTAAGTTTCTCTATAATATGAAGGTTATGCTCAATATTTGCTTTATTAAAATCTGAATTATAGTCACTAGGCAATACATTAGCAAATTTTAAGAAGTCATTTTCTATATTTATAAAATCTGTTTTCTCATTCCAGTTACTTGTCTCAACACATACGTAAGAATAAGTATAAAACTGAGAATTAATTATGTCTTCTTTACTATTTTTATTTGACCTTGGCTTATTACTTATCCCTGTAATTTGGTTTATTAACTCAGTTATATCCTTCATATCTTTAAAAGTATCAGTCTGTATTTTAATGTTCTCATATTCTTTCAATGATGCAAATTCTGAATTAATCCCTTTAAATCTATAGTTAAAATCTAATAAATCAATAAACTTATTTGTATTCTCTAAATGTGTTTTCATTGTAAAGAAACATATTCCTGTATTAAAACAAATAAGTTCTATTCCTTCTATCTTAAAGAATATCCCGTTTTCTGTTCCGACTTTTCCTTGTATATCTTCTGCAAAGTTATAACTGAAACATGCTACACTATCTTTAGAAATTTTCTTCTTTCTTTTTTCTATATCTAATGAGTTAAAGTTTTTAAGCTTGTCTCCTCTAAGTTCAAAAGTTGGAAACAAATATGATCTTATATTAGGTAAGAAAAAATTATATATATCCAAATCTTTTTCTTTTTCAAATATTTTGTATGAGCATTTTTTATCTCTTAAAAGTTTTAATATATATCTATCATATTTAGTTTCATCTATAATATATGGATGTATAAAATACGTATATTGATATTTTGTCATTAGTTCCAACGTTATTACCTACCTTTTTTCTTCTGTTTTTTCTATTATTTTGTATATATGTTTAAACTTAAATCATTATATCTATACCAATCGCCTATGAAATCTATATATAAATATTCATCCAAATTTACACTTGGCTTAGCTACAACAGTTCCATCCGATTTTAATGATCCCCAAAGTCCATCTTTTTTTACTGCACAATACCCAAATTCGTTCTGTTCTTTAGCATCATCATAAATACAATCAACAACTCTATCTCCATTTTTATTTTCATAACCAAATTTTCCATTTTCTTTTACTAAAAATAAAGTATTAGTTGCTAACATGTCTTTATTTGTTTTTTCTTCAAATTTAAAATTATAATATTTATAATCACTATTTTCTCTCACTCTTAAATATCCATTTTCAATATTCAAATCTGAAATAATTACATTCTCTAAAACAGTATTAAGATTTCTGTCAAGTACATCTGTTGTATAATTCTCTCTCTCACATTCAAAAAAATCAGCTGATTTTATATATGAAATTGTATCGTATTTAAAATCTATTTTTGTATTTTCTTCATTATCTATAATTCCATACTTTCCATTTTTTTGAGCAATATAGTAATTAGAAAAAGCAAATTTTAAGTTTTCATATTCTGTAGGTATGATTTCATTTCCATCTTTTGAAATGACACCATATTTATTATTTTTTATAATAATAAAATTATCTACTGCAATTTCTTCTATACTGTCAAATCCTTTATCTAATATAACTTTTTCCTGATTATCTATAACTTGCATTGTGCCATTTTGAACTACTACATAATAATTATTTGAATAAACATTTCTTACTTCATCAAATTTAGCATCTAAGATTTTAGTTTTATCAGCTCCTATAACACCACTTTTGTTTTCACTGTTTCTTACAATATAGCCATTTTCATACGTATCTGTAAGACTTGAAATCTCTATATATTCTACTGGTATAATAATTTCTCCTAAGCTTGTATTTACTAAGCCTTTTTTTCCGTCTTTTTCTATTATTATACTTTTTTCTATTCCTGACATAGCATATATATCATCATATTCAGCATCTAATATCTTCTTGCCATCAAAATTTATAAGCCCAAATTTTTCATCTTTTTTATATTTTAGAACATTATTTTCATACCAAACTGTCATTCCATCAGTATTTTCGATTGGTTCTACATTTTCATATTCTTTTAATATTTCATTTCCTCTTTTATTTATAACTTTTGTTTTATAACTTTCGTTTCCATAATCTACATCATAGCTGCATATAAATAAATCTTTGTTTTTATCTGGTATCATTATCATTTCATCATATTCAGCTTTTATTACTATACTTCCTTTATTATCTATTACGCCCCATTTTTCATTATCATATGCTACTTGATAAGTAGTCAATGAAGAAACGTCCTTTTGCTTTCTATTATCTACTAATAATATTTTTAGTGAGTAAATAATCATTATTACAACAATAATAGCAATTATTGAAGCTAGTATTTTTTTAGAATCTATCCTCGGAGTATCATCATACCTTTTTCCTCTTCTTCTACTCAAATTTTACCTCCAAAACAAATATAATTTTCCAATATTGCATATATACTATATCATTTCAAGCTAAAAAATACAATATAATATATAGATTTTTATATGATATTTCTTATATTTTAACCCTAAAAAAATAAACCATACTGCTCTTGACAAAAAACAGTTGGTTTATTTTATTTTTGATTATTTTATTCATAATATGTATAATCTGGATAATTATTTTTATCAAAATTTAAAATATCATTATCAGTTACTGTATTGAAAGTATATGTATATACTGCCTCATAATTTTTCTTTAATTCACTTTCATCATTTCCTTCATATAGCTCATACCTTATAATACAATTATTTTCTAAATTAATATAATAATAATGTACACTAACTTTATCTTCATAATTATCCGTTAAAGATACTTTTATACATCTTTGTCCATCTATACTTTCTTTTCCTATATATTTATATGTTCCTCTATGCTCATATTGTTTATTTAAATTTGCCAAAGTAAAAAAGTTATCATTTTCTGGTAAAGTAATTGAAGGCTTTTCTGTAACTTCTAAAACATTAATAGTTTTATTAGAATGATTTATACTTATTTCTTTTGAATTTTCAAAATTATATATAGTTTCTACAGTGTTCTCTAATGAATCATTTTCTTGATTAATATACATCATATTATCTTTTATATAGTAATTTGAAAATTCAATACTATCACTATAATCTCCCATAAAAATTTCTTCTTTTATATGTACATTTTTTAGGGTATTTGCTGAAGTTAATATTTCCTTAACCTTTTCTAACGAATAGATTGAATTTCTATATACAAAAAATAGTATTATTGCTATTATAATTGTTATAAAAATAACAGCCATAGCTATTTTCACTTTTTTAGATTTTAACATTTACAATCTTTTCCTTTCTTAATTCTAAAAAAATAATATCACTACTACTATTTTTTTTCAAGTTTTTGATAAAAAAGATAAAAAAATAAATAATTCACTACTTTCCGCATTCTTTTAATTACTATTTTTCTTTAAATACTATTTTTGACAATTTATTTTGTTTATTCTAAAAAAATAATTTATAATGAACAAGATTTGGTCATAGAAACATCCAAAAATCTTATATATGTTACACTCAACAACAATATGATTAATGGATAAAGAGAGAACTATGATTTTTCAAGAAAGGACTTAGATCTATGAAAAAATATCTCAAGAAAATTGTTTCTATGATTATTGTTGCAACTCTATTGTGTGCTTTCAGCATTACAGCCTTTGCTGGAGCTCCAAACGGAAACTTTCATAAAGTGAATGGTATTGGCAGTGAAGACGGGCGGTCTGGAAGTTACACCAGCACTATAACCAAAACATGTACAAAAATCACAGCCTATGGGACAAGTGATAACGGCAGAAAAGCGTAACACTTCACATATACAGCAGTTCCAATAAGCTTGTTGCAAGTAAAGTTTTGATTTTAGACGGAACCGAACGTGAGTGCGTTTATTATCACACTACAAGTTTCAGTCCGGGAACATATCGAATTGAAGTAAGTTCAAGCGATTCTGTTCCATATGAAGTTTCAACATATTTCTACCAGTAATATCAATTATTCTTGACCAAATCATAACCTATTATAAATCATTTTTCTCTTTTGCAAAATGCAACCATTTCTTATGGTTGCATTTTGTTTTATAGGATATTTCTCCCTAAAAAATAAACCATACTGCTCTTGACAAAAAACAGTTGGTTTATTTTATTTTGAATGCCATATGTCAATTATTATTTTTTATCTAAAAAATGCTGATATACTTCATTTTTATTTATATTTCTATCTTTTGCTATTTGTTTTATAATGTCTTTCTTGCTCATTCCTTGATTTTCATAAAAACTATAGTGTTCTTCTAATGTTTTCTCATTTATAACACTTAGTTCTAAGTCTTGCTTTGATTCTAAACTTCCATCTATTAATATAACAAATTCGCCTTTTATCTCATCAATTCTATCTAATATATTACTTACTGTATCTCTAATAAATTCTTCATGTATTTTTGTAAGCTCTCTTGCTAAAACAATTTTTCTATTTCCTAAAATCTCTAAAATGCTTTCTAATGTTCCTTTTAATTTATGTGGTGCTTCATATAATATAAGCGTTCTTGTTTCATATTTTATTTCTTCAAGTTTTTCTCTTTTTTCCTTTTTTATAGCTGATAAAAATCCTATAAAACAAAATTCTCTTGTAGATAGTCCTGATGCTATTAATGCATTAACTAAGGCACATGCTCCTGGAATTGGTATTATTTCTATATTATTTTCAATTGCTACCTTAACAATTTCTTCACCAGGATCTGATATTCCTGGAGTTCCAGCATCTGAAACAACAGCAATATTTTTTCCTTCTAGCAATTTTTCTATTAAAACTTCACTTTTCGTTTTCTCATTTTGTTTATAATAGCTTATTAAAGGTTTAGAAATTTCAAAATGATTTAATAATCTTAAAGTATGCCTTGTATCTTCTGCCGCTATCAAATCAACTTCTTTTAACACTTTTAATGCTCTTAAAGTTATATCTTCTAAGTTTCCTATTGGTGTTGCTACTAAATATAATTTTCCTTTCATTCCTACACTCTTTTCTTATTATATATTTTTAAAATCTCGTCTGTATATTCTCCATCTTCTCTATAAACTACAAGAGGCTTATCAATCTTTAAAAACTCTTTTGCATTTCTTACTGCACGAATTAAAATTAAGTTTGGCTTTTCATCAATTTTAGAATGTACAAATCTAATATTTTTAGGTTCTAATTTATATGTTCTAAGCAGACACATAATATCAACTAATCTTTCTGCTCTATGTACCATATAGAATTCACCTAAATCTTTTAATAATATACTTGCATTTTTTATTACATCTTCTAATGTACATTTTACTTCATGTCTTGATATTAGTTTTTTCTCTTCAATATTTGTAAGACCTGTATCAGGCTTTTTATATGGAGGATTTGTAATAACTACATCAAATTTATGCTTTTCTAAGTGATTAAAGACACATTTTATATCAGTATTTATTATTTCCATTTTATCTTGCAAATTATTTAAAATTACACTTCTTTTTGCCATTTCTGCTACATCTTCTTGTATTTCTATTCCATATATTTTTTCTAAATCTGTTTTAGCACATAATAACAAAGATATTATTCCAGTTCCTGCTCCTATGTCTACTACTTTTGCTGCTCTTTTCATGCCTTTGGCATAATCAGATAATAATACACTATCTATTCCAAAGCAAAACCCACTTTGATTTTGAATAATTTTCAAATTTTTATATTCTAAGTCATCTATTCTTTCATTTTCTTTAAGCTCCAAATTTTCCTCCATATATTATATAAAATCAATTCGTTTTCTATTATACATTACTTTTATCTTATTTTCAATCATTCTATACTTGATAAAATCATAAAAGACAGTAAAATGAGTTTTTTTTAACTCCTTTTTTTACTGCCTTATCTTTGTAAAATACATATGTAACTTACCTTCTGCTAATTTGATTTTTTAAATCTATATCACAATCTGAAAATGCATCTGTTTCTTGTCCTTCAATTAGTATTTTTATACTATTAACTTCTGTAAGTTCTGTTAAAGTATTTACTAAAGAATATATAGAGTTACTTTTTTGAATATTATCTGCATTACTATCTATGAACTCCTTGCTAAAATTAATTGTTACACAACCATTTTCAAAACTAGTTTCTAATAAATTTGTTCCTTCTGGTATTACTTTCCCATAATTATTATTTTCAGGGCCATCTAAAATCATTTTTACTAATTCTTCATATGGATTTTTTAATAATACTTTAGAATCAATTAATCTAGTTTCTTTTGCTAGTTCGTTTGTTTCATTATTTTTAAAGTATAGTGTTACTATTGTTTTTCTAAGTTCCACTTCTTCTATTTCTGTTTCAGGTACATACTCAGTTTCTATATCTACATTTAATATAATTACTGTACCTAATATTAAAATTACACAAACAACTACTAAAATTATCCATTTTTGCATATTTATTCCTCCTTTGGTAAATACTATTCTAAAATCTTACTTTTATTCATGTACAATTTTATTTTTTATAATTATTACATAAGGTTCATTAATCTAGTTTTAAAAACTATATTTTAAGTTTCATTAAACTATATTATTGACTAATAAGTAAATTAGGTGTATTATATGTTATATTTACTAAATGGTTTATAGATTTATTCCTATAAAAATCTAAATATCATTCTTGAAAGGTTTATTATGGCAAAAGTTAGAGATTTAGTAAGTGGTTTAACTCATTGTATAGGTGCTAGTTTATCTCTTATTGGTTTAGTAATATTAATTGTATTTGCAGCTATTTGGGGAGATGCATATGATGTAGTATCTTTTACAATATTTGGGGTTGGACTATTTTTACTATACTTATTCAGTACCCTATATCATTGGTTAAATATAAGCGAAAAAGGTCTTACTGTATTTAAAAAATTAGATCATATTATGATATATATACTAATTGCAGCATCATATACTCCTATTTGCTTAGGCCCATTAAGAGGTCCTTGGGGATGGTCAATTTTTGGTGTTGTTTGGGGATTTGCAGTACTTGGTACAATTCTTACATCAATCTGGATAAAAGCACCTCGAGCACTTACTACAAGTATTTATATAGCTATGGGATGGGTTGTTATTATAGCTATATATCCTTTAGTTAAAGTTTTCAGTGATGCTGGCTTGCTATATAGTTTACTATGGTTACTTGCAGGAGGAATATTTTACACAATTGGTGGATTAATATATGGATTAAAATGGCCAAAGATTAATTTTAAGCATTTTGGCTTTCATGAAATATTTCATATATTTGTAATGCTTGGAAGTGCATGTCAATATTGGTTTATTCTAAAATATGTTTTAATGATATAACCTAAAAAAGATATTTATATAAAATATATAAATATCTTTTTTAGGTTCATTAATTTTTCCGTACTGTAATATACCTATTATTTCTAAGACAAATATGCAGTATTCTGTATCTATAGATTGATTTTTAAGATTAAATACATTATAATATTGAGGTTTCAAGATATTAATATCAAATATTTAATCATATTAAGATTTTATTAATTTTGCAATTTGTTTTTTCTCTGAAAACTGCTTAAAATAAACTATTTTCTAATCCATTTTAGGAATATTTAAACATTGACAAAATGCGACAAAGGTTATAATATATATGATATTATGATAATAATTTTAATCATTTTAAGATATAAAATTCATTATATGGTTTCTTTAGAAAAGTGAGGTAATTTATGAAAGAATTATTACATGTTGGATTAGACATTGGTTCAACAACCGTAAAAATTGTAATATTAAATAAAGATTTGGAAATTGTTTATTCAAACTATGAAAGACATTTTTCAGATACAAAATCAACTCTATATAACGTTTTAAATAAACTTGTAAAAGATTATCCAGACAACACTTTCACAGTTTCTCTTACTGGTTCTGGAGCTCTTGACATATCAAAAATTTTAAACGTTAATTTTATTCAAGAAGTTATTGCATGTAAATCTGCTGTTGAAAAACTAATCCCACAAACTGATGTTGTAATTGAGCTTGGTGGAGAAGATGCAAAAATTATTTATTTTGATAAATTTATAGAACAAAGAATGAATGGTACTTGTGCAGGAGGTACTGGTGCTTTCTTAGATCAAATGGCTTCATTATTAAATACAGATACAAATGGTTTAAATGAACTTGCTAAAACACATGAAACAATATACCCTATTGCTTCTCGTTGTGGAGTTTTTGCTAAAACTGATATACAACCATTATTAAATGAAGGAGCACGAAAAGAAGATATATCAGCATCAATTTTCCAAGCAGTAGTAAATCAAACAATTAGTGGTTTAGCTTGTGGTAGACCAATAAAAGGAAAAGTTGCGTTTTTAGGTGGTCCTTTAAACTATCTTCCTGAACTAAGAAAGAGATTTATAGAAACATTAAAATTAAAAGATGATACTATAATAGTTCCAGAAAATGCACATCTTTTGGTTGCTACTGGCGCTGCTTACGCTTCACTTGAAACTACAGGAATAACAACTAATGAATTGAAAGATAAATTGAAATACTTTAAGAAAGCAAAATATACAGAAGGAAAAACACTTCCTCCTTTATTTGAAACTGAAAAAGATTATGAAGAATTTAAAGAACGTCATGATAAAGATAAAGTAAAAAGAAATGATTTAAAAAACTATCAAGGAGATGCTTTTTTAGGAATAGATGCTGGTTCAACAACAACTAAATTAGTATTAATTGATAAAGAAGGAGCTCTTCTTTATTCTCTATATGAAAACAACAAAGGAAATCCACTAAAAAGTGTTATTTCTATGCTAAAAAAACTATATAAAGAACTACCAAAAACAGTTACTATACGTTTTAGTGGTGTAACTGGATATGGTGAAAAACTAATCCAAACAGCATTACATATTGACTTAAATGAAATTGAAACAATAGCTCATTATACTGCTGCACAAAAATTTTTACCAAAAGTAAATAGCATTATAGACATTGGTGGACAAGATATGAAGTACATTAAATTAAAAAATGATACTATTGACAACATTATGCTTAACGAAGCTTGTTCATCAGGCTGTGGTTCTTTTTTAGAAACATTTGCAAAAAGTTTAGATTTAACAATAGAACAATTTGTTGAAGAAGCTATAAAATCAAAAGCGCCTGTTGACTTAGGATCAAGATGTACAGTGTTTATGAATTCAAAAATTAAACAAGCTCAAAAAGAAGGTCATTCTGTTGGAGACATATCAAGTGGATTATCTTATTCTATTATAAAAAATGCTATACAAAAAGTTATGAAAGTTAGAGACGTAAAAACTTTAGGAAAAAATATAGTAGTACAAGGTGGAACTTTTTATAATGATGCTGTACTTCGTAGTTTTGAATTAATAGTTGGTAAAAATGTTGTAAGACCTGATATATCAGGATTAATGGGAGCTTATGGTGTAGCTCTCTTAGCACAAGAACAATATAATAGTAATTTAGATATGGAATATAGATCTACTATATTAAAGACAGAAGAATTAGATAATCTAAATATAAAAGTTTCTCATGTGCGTTGTAAAGGTTGTGAAAATAATTGCCAACTTACTATAAATACATTTGAAGATGGTAATAAATTCATTTCAGGAAACAGATGTGAAAAAGGTGCAGGACAAGTATCAGAAAAAAAAGATTTACCAAATGTATATAAATATAAATTTGAAAGATTATTTAGTTATGAACCACTTTCTGAAGAAAATGCTCCTCGTGGAACAATCGGAATTCCTAGAGTATTGAACATGTACGAGGATTATCCTTTCTGGTTTACATTCTTGACAAAATTAGGTTTTAGAGTAATTCTTTCAGAAAAGAGTAATAGAAAAACTTATGAAAAAGGTATTGAATCTATGCCTTCAGAATCAGTTTGTTATCCAGCAAAACTTGCTCATGGACATATTATGAGCTTAATTAACCAAGGTATAAACACTATATTTTATCCTTGTGTACCATATTCTAGAAAAGAATATGAGCAAGCTGATAATCATTATAACTGTCCTATAGTAATATCTTATTCAGAAGTTATAAAAAACAATGTCGAAGAATTAAGAAAAGATAGCATAAAATACATAAATCCATTTTTACCTATTGATGATATTAAAAATTTAGTAAAAGTTGTATATGATTCGGAATATTTTAAAGAATATAAATTTACTAAAAAGGAATTAAAGCTAGCTGCAGAATCTGCTGAAGCAGAGTATCAAAATTATAAAAATGATGTACGTAAAAAAGGAAAAGAAACAATAAAATATATAAAGGACAACAATTTAAGGGGTATTGTTTTAGCAGGACGTCCATACCATGTTGATCCAGAAATAAATCATGGTATAGATACTCTTATTACAAGTTTAGGACTATGTGTATTATCAGAAGATAGTATATGCGAAGTAAAAGATGGAGTAAGTAAACACCTAAGAGTTGTTGATCAATGGGTATTTCACTCAAGATTATATGCTGCAGCAGAATTTGTTGGAAAACATGATTTTTTAGAAATGATACAATTAAATTCATTTGGTTGTGGAGTTGATGCAGTAACAACAGATCAAGTTGAAGAAATTTTAAAGAGTTACGAAAACATGTATACTCTTATAAAAATTGACGAAATCAATAACTTAGGAGCTATTAGAATTCGTATCCGTTCTCTACTTGCTAGTATGAATAAACGTATAGCAAATAAAAAATCTGAAAATGGTGAAAAAGAAAATAAACAAAGTAATGAAATTTTAGGAGATTATGAAGTAAAAAGAATGCCTTTCACTAAAGAAATGAAAGATGAATATACAATTCTTGTTCCACAAATGGCTCCAATTCACTTTGACCTTTTAGAGCAAGGATTAGCAGTACTTGGATATAAAGTAAAAGTATTAAGAGATTGTACAGAAAAAACAGTTGAAACAGGTTTAAGATATGTAAACAATGATGCTTGCTATCCATCAATTTTAACAACAGGTCAATTCATAGAAGCACTACAATCTGGTGAATATGACTTAAATAAAACAGCTCTTATAATGTCTCAAACTGGTGGTGGCTGTAGAGCAACAAATTATATAGGATTTATAAGAAAAGCTTTAAAAGATGCTGGTTTTTCTCATATACCAATTATATCTTTCAATGTAGTAGGTATGGAAAAATCAACTGGATTCAAAATAACAATTCCTATGGCAATAAATTTAATAAAGGCCATATTCTATGGTGATTTATTGCAAAAATTGTTATTAAAAAACAGAGCATATGAAGTAAATAAAGGCGAATCAAAAGCCATGTTTGACAAGTGGATGGAAAAATGCAAATCACTTGTTAGAAAATCATCTTATAAACAATTTAAACAATCTATCTATGATATGGTTAATGATTTCGAAACAATAGAATTAGATACTTCTAACCCAAAACCCAAAGTTGGTATAGTTGGAGAAGTTTTAATAAAATATCATCCATTTGGAAATAACTTTGTTATAGATGTTCTTGAAAAAGAAGGTGCTGAAGTTATCTCACCAGATTTCATGGGATTTATAAAATTTATTGCAACACATAAAATCACAAATAATAAATTACTTAATACTGATAAAACAAAAGCCAAACTATTTGGAGTTGCTATTAAACTAATTGAAATGTTAGAAAAAGATCTAAAAATAGCTTTAGGAAACTCAAAAAAGGATTATTTACTACCATGTGATATTTTTGAATTAGAAACTAAAGTAAAAGATATTTTATCAATAGGTAACCAAACTGGAGAAGGATGGTTCTTAACAGCAGAAATGGTTGAGTACATAGAACACGGAATTCCTAATATAGTTTGTGTACAGCCTTTTGCATGTTTACCAAATCATGTTGTTGGAAAAGGTGTTATAAAATCAATAAGAGAAAAATACCCTTACGCAAACATCTCTCCTATTGATTATGATCCAGGTGCAAGTGAGACAAATCAAACTAATAGAATAAAATTATTAACAACAGTAGCAAAAGACAACTTAAAAAAGAAAAAACAATCAAAAAAGGCAATAGAAATTGAAAATGTTGTAAATGAAAAAGAAAAAAGTGAAACTGAAAAAACTAGTAGTAAAAAATAACCTATAAGTACCAAATATATTAAAGAGAGTCTAAGATATAAAAATTGTTAGACCTCTTTTTTATTTATATATAAAATCATTTCCCCTACTCAAATTTTTTCAAAAATATAAATTAAAATTAGAGTATTTTTAAATTTGACGATTTATTTGCCTATATATGGATTTTTATTTAAAATAGTATAATTATATTATTTTTTTATAAAAATCGATTTTAAGACAATCTCATAAGTCTCTTTTTTTAGCTGTTTTTATTTTATTTAGATTTATACTAATAAAATTATTTAGATAATTTTTATATCTCACTTAAATAATATATTTTTTATTATAATATTTAAAATATTTGATAATAAATTTTTAACTAATATTTATATATAAAAACAATGATAA
>CANEHB010000022.1 GCA_947427205.1 uncultured Clostridium sp. | reverse complement strand
CTATAGCTGCAGGATTTAACAAATTATTTGATTCATCAATTATAGCAACAATATTTGCTTATAGTATGGATGAACTTGAAAAATATACAGAATTATTATCAAGTGAAATGTCAAAAGTTCTTATAGATATAAAACCAGCTTGGGCAATGCAAGATGAGGCATTTAGAAGTAATATGCCTTTTTGTGACAACAAACTTACAAAATCACATACTTTTGATAGAAGGGCTATGTCAACAGTATTTCCTTTCTTTACATCAGAAGTAGGACATGAAAATGGTATACCATTAGGATTTAATAAACAAACGGGATTACCTATACTTTATGACAATTTTAGTCCAAAATTAACAAATTATAATATGGTTATATTTGGTAAATCTGGTGCTGGTAAATCTGTTACAATCAAAACAATAACAGCTCGTTCAGCAGTTTTAATGGGAATTGAAAGTTTAGCACTAGACGCTGAAGGTGAGTATGGTGTAGTTGCCGAAGCATTAGGTGGAGTAAATGTTACTTTAAGTCCTAACTCAAAAACAGTTATAAACTTATTTGATATAGAACCAGAAAATGTAAAAGATGAAATTACTGGTAAAGAAAGAACAGTTTTAAGTGTTGAAAACAAAGTAGAAGACGTTACAAATGGACTACTTACAATGGCAAGAGGTAGTACAAGAAGTCAAGAAGTAAATGAGCTTACAAAACAAATTATTTCTGAAGCAGTTGCAGAAGAATATGCTGCCTTAGGTATAACAAATAATATTGAAAGTCTATATACAAGAGATGAAAAAGGTGGAAGAGTAGATATATCACAAAATTATTTAGGAAGAACTAAAAAAGATATGCCTACAATAGGTTCTTGGTATAAAAGAATTTGTAGAAAAGCACAAGAAAATGAAAACCCAGACTATCGTTTCCATTATAGCTATTTAGTAAAAGTTATGAGACAATATGTTAGAGAATATCAAGGACAAATGGCTTATTTTGATGGACAATCAACATTTGAACTTTTAGATGGTGTTCCTTTCATAAATATTGATATATCTCAACTAGAGGAAAGATTCGCAAGACCACTAGCACAACAAATAATGCTTTCTTGGGTTTGGGAAAAATATGTTAAGAAAAATAGTGAAGATAAAACTAAAGCTGCTAAAAAAAGAGTTTTGGTTGATGAGGCATGGATGTTACTTCCATATCCAGAAGCTGTTGATTTCTTAAATACAATGGCAAGACGTGCCAGAAAAAGAAATGTTTCACTTGCAGTTATTTCACAGAAATTCCAAGATTTCTATGAAAAACAAGAAGTACAGGCTGTTTTAACTTCTTCAGAAACAAAATTGTTTTTAGCACAAGATAAATCTGAAATACAATATTTAAAAGAAGTATTCAAACTAAGTGAAGGTGAAGCAGGATTTTTAATAACTTGTAGTAGAGGTGAAGGATTACTAAAAGTTGGTGGAGATTCAGCAATTCTTGCAATACAACCAACTAAGAAAGAATTTGAATTTGTTGAGACAAACTTATCTAAACAAGCAGCTTTGGAAAAAGCAAGAAGAGAAGCAGAAGGAAAATAAAAAGAGGAATTTATATGAAAAAAGTTATAAGCTGCTTATTAGTGGTGGCGATAATATTTAATTTCATATGTAGTAGCAATGTATATGCATCGCAAGCAGGAGTGAGTCCAGATGATACTGAACATGTTAGTCCTTATGAAGAACCAGCAGTTCCAAGTGATGGAATTGCAGCTGAGATAACAGAAGAAGGTACTACATCTCAAAAACAAAGTGGTGGAACTAAAGTTGCTACTTCTGCACTTAGTTATGGCGCATCTATAGTAGGTGCTGTAACTGGAGTTGTGGCGAGACTATTAAATATTTTCTTTGCAGCACAAGTGGATATAATAATATCACAGTTAACATATGGAACAGAAGATGGAGAACTTCAATATTGGTTTACAATAGATAGATGTGTATTTAATAGAATACCACTATTTAATATAAATTATTTTAATACAGATAGTTCTTATCAAGTAGGTAATACAACAATGGATGCAAGTGCAAGTAATATTAAAATAAAAGAAGGTATAACAGGTGTATACTATATTTGTAGAATATTAGCATTAGCAATAGGACTATTAGTTTTAATATATATTGGTATAAGAATGGCTTTATCAACTGTAGCATCTGAGCAAGCTAAATATAAAAAGATGCTTGTAAGTTGGGTAGAAAGTATAGTCATAATGTTCTTGATGTTATATATTATAAGTGCAGTTGTAACTTTTGGAGAAATTATAACAGGGATATTTTATGATATAAGATGTTCAATATTAGGACAAACTGCACCAGGAGTTACAGCTACATATGGCATATTTGAAGAAACAATTAGAGATCAAGCTTGGTGTATGATTCTTTCAAAATCAGGACTTGAACTTACAATGTGGTCTATAATATATTGGTGCTTATTATTTACAGAATTAAAATTCTTATGGACATATATAAAAAGACTTTTAATGGTAGGATTTTTAATTATAATTTCACCATTAATAACAATTACATATTCAATAGATAAGGTTGGAGATGGTAAAGCACAAGCATTTTCAATATGGCTTAAAGAATTTATAGTAAATGTATTAATACAACCACTTCATGCACTTATTTATTTAATTTTCGTGATGACAGCCAACTCAATAGCTGCAACATCACCATTAGTAGCAATAGCTATGTTAATGGCAATGGGATCAGTAGAGAGAATGGTTAAAGTAGTATTTGATATGAAAGGTTTAGTAACATTAAGAGGTGTTAATAAATTTATGAAGAAGGAAGGATAATAAATGAATAGAAAAAATGCATTAAAATTAATCATAATTTTTCTAATAATATTATTCTTCTGTTTACTATGTTTAATGATACTTCTTCAAAGTTCTTTAGGAGAAAACAATGATCTTAAAAAAAATAAAGAAGTAGCAAATATTGCAGTATCAACATTAGAAGACTCAAAACCAAAAACTTTTCAAGAAGTTATAGAAAAATATAATTCAGAGTATTTATCTAGAGATAAAAACAAAATATATGTAAGATTTTCAATGGATTTGTATGATGAGAATGGAAAAAGTAACGAAAATTATTTTACTAATTTAATAGAAGACTTAAGACCATTTTTTATCCCAGTAGACTTTAATCTTATAGATGAAGAAAAAAATATAGATATAGAAATGAAGTACAATTCTAATGATAAGCAATATAAAATAACTTTCAATAAAATAAAAGATTTTTACAAAGAAACTGATGGAGACTCTTATACTAAAGTAGATACATCAGAAATAGTGAAAACCTCACCATTATATGTTTCTAATGGATATTTAGAAAGATTAGTTTCTAATCAAATGTATCTTTCTTCTATTGAAAAATATTTGGATGAAGGAAAAGAGTTACCAAATGGATATATTAGCTATAAAAATGGTACTATAAAAATAAAATTAGCCCCAAACAAATCTGTAATGAATATAATTTTTTCAAAAGATTATGGATATAGTATTTTGTCAGATGTGGAATCAAATACACCACTTTCAAAAATATATGAACTTCATAGTGATAATGTATTTGGCAGTTTAAATGAAAAGTATTTAGGATATAGAACTACTGATTTATATTATTTCTTTTATGGTGATGAGACATCTGTTTATGGATATTCTTATCAAAATAATAAAAAGTTTGAAGAATTATTATCTAAATACTTAGAAAACAAAGATTTAGATGCATTTGTAAATGGAATTTCAGAGCAAATACTATCATATGATACTTTTGAATATGATAAAAATATAAAAAAAGCACATATTGTATTTCCAACAAGAGGCATAGAAATTAATATAGAAAATAATGATCCTAAAGGAATAACACTATACAGTAATTACTATTTTACAGATATAACAAGAGAATTTGTAAAAAATGGATTAATAAACTTTGAGGCAGATAAGGATTTAGTTAAAGAATATGAAGTACAAAGAAGGGAAAATTAAAAATCACAACAAGCAAAACTATAAAAAAATTTTGATAGTTTTATTTGTTGTGATTTTTACATTATTATGTTTGTCTTTGTGCTTAAGTATGATGCAAAAAAAGTTAGAAGAGCCAGAACTTTCTTATGATAATATAAAAACTGTAAAACAAGTAGTAGAGTATTATAAGGCAACATATATTTCTGAAGAAGAAAGTAAAGAAGAAGGTTATTTTTTAGATGTGAATTTAAAATTTACAATATTACCATATGATGAAAATGATAATAGCAATGAAAAATATTATAATGATTTTATACAAGATTTAGCAAAAGTTATTAAATATAAAAGCTTTAAAATGATTGATAATGAAAATGATATTACTATAAAAGTTATTTGTGAAAAAGGAAAAATAGTTTCTATAATAATAAATGACATTGAAGATTATTTTATTTATATGGATTCCCGGAATAAGTATGAAAAAATATGTAGAAATTAAAACTACAGATTTTGAGATTACTTCTGGAGTAATTGAAGAATGTATAAGAAATAATTGGAATGAGCTAAATTTAGGCAGAAGAGACAGTATTTTTAATGAATATTATATATATTTTGATGAAGGAATAAAAGTTAAAACAATTAATAATAAGATTTATAATGTAGTATTTGATAAAAATTATAAAGGAAATGTGATAAATAGTTTATTTCCAGGTGTAGAACTTGAAACAGTAAAAAATGACTTAGGAACTCCAACATTTGAAGACGAAGAATTAGAGGTATTTGGTTATAAAGGAAAAGATATATATATATTCTTTTCAAAAGATGAAATTTCAGTATACAAAAATACAGATGAAAATGCAGATGAATTCTTTGATTTAGCTGACAAATTTATAAATGAAGATCTAGGTTTATTAGAATTTATGAACGAACTTACATATCTTTGGCCAGACTATGATAAATATGAATATTCATCAACATCTGTTTTTATATCATATCCTCTAAAAGGTATAGAAATTAAGATAAATTATGATGACACAAACGGAATTTTGGTGTATAATAATATTAAGAGCAGTTTGTCTAAAGTTCAAAGATATTTGGAGAATACAAACTTTGTTGCAAGACTTCAAATAGATTCTGTGTATGAATCAGAAAAAAGAAGATTTAAAAATAATCAAAGATTAAATGAAAGATGCATAGAGTATGGACAAACAATGGAAGAAGACAAATTAGAAAGCATAGGCCAAAGTTTTAAATATGATATTTATGCTGATATAGATATAAATGGAAATATTTATAGTATGAAGTTTATATCTAAAGATGGAAATAATCCTAATAGAGAATTAAATGATAGTATAGATTCATATTTATGGATTGACAATGATACATTCATATATTCAAAAAAAGGAAAAGGAATTTATACATATAACTTAAATGATGGAACAGTAAGAAGAATTATAGAAGGTACAGAGGATTATGAACTTAAGAATTTTAAAAATAGAATATTAAATTATGATGATAAGCAAATATTAATTTAATATTAGAAAGGAAAAAGGATGGCACTATTAAAAAAGTTTTGTAAAAATATTATCTTAATAATAATAATAACATCTTTATTAATAACATTTTTTGCTACACCAGCATCTTATGCAAAACTAGATCTAAAAGATGGCGAATTTTATTATTCTGGTACAACTAAAGGTACATATACAGCAAAAGATGGTATTTTCTCATGGCTTTTAAGTCATATTGGTGATATTGCTGATTGGATAATTGGTATTATTACAATGGGATTTAGAATGGTTTTTGTAGGTTGGACAGCACTTATTGAAAAACTATTAACATGGGCATTAGAAACTACTACAGGTGTAAGTATGGCAGGACAGCAGGTAGAAGATGGTTTAAGCTCAACAGATTTAACTTCTATAACAGATTCTTCTAACAATTTAACAGTTCAAGCTATTGTATATAATCAAGTGCCAGCATTTAATATAAACTTTTTCGATTTAGAGTATGACAAAACTGTTAGTGGAACAGGACAAAAATATAAATGTGAAAAATGTAATGAAGATGCTGAAAAATGTGCTTCAGCATCTGGTTGTAGTTGTGAATGTAATGGAAAATGTGATGGATGTGAAGCATACATAACAGCATTAAATATAGATCAAACAACAAACCCACCAATTGTTGTACAAATTAAAAATTTAGTATCAATGTGGTATTATGTAATAAGATTAATAGCAGTAGCAGCTATGTTAGTTGTACTTATAGCTATAGGAATAAAAATGGCAATATCAACAATAGCATCAGATAAAGCAGTATATAAAAGGATGCTTGTAGACTGGGTTGTTGGTGTAATAATTTTATTTGCAATACATTACATGATGATATTTATAATATATATAAATGATTCACTTGTAAATATAATAAAAGAGTCAGCTACTCATATAAATACTGTTACAATGAAACAATTATCAGAAACAGGAACAAATATAAATAAATCTAATGAGGATATAGAAGTAGATGTATATGAAGCTGTTAGAACAAGAGCATATGATGCAAAATTATCAAATGGATTATCTGGAATGATAATGTACATGACATTAGTGTATTTTGCTATTAGATATACATTAGTTTATATAAAAAGATATTTAACGTTGATTGTTCTAACGCTTATGGGACCAGCTGTTGGAATTGCATATGCATTGCAAAAAGTTTTAAATGGTAAATCCTCAACATTTAAAACTTGGACATCTGAATACATAATGAATGTAATTATACAAAGTGTACATGCTTTAATTTATAGTGTATTTATATCATCAGCATTAGTATTATCATTAGAGTCAATTTCAGGAATAATAGTTGCATTAATATTAATGAACTATAGCTTAAAAGCAGAAGCACAATTTAGAAAGATATTTAAATTTGGTGATGGTGATAGCTTAGTAGGACATACAGCAGAAGCAGGAAGCGCTGAAAAGATGCAACAAGCATTAAAAACTGCAACAGGTTTATATATGGGTGCTAAACCACTTGCTCAAACAATGATGAATACACCTTTAGCAGGAATAGCAAAAGGCGTTGGAAAAATAGGAGCAGCTGCTGGAATTACAGCAGCTAGTGGAATAAGAAATGCTATTTCTACTGTATCTGCAAATAATTCTGAAAAAAATTTTTCAAAAGCTATTGATAAAGAAATGGACGTAAATGGTGAAGGACATGAGTTCAAGAGAAATGCTGATGGAAGTGATGCAGAAACAGAAGAGCAATATGAAAGTAGAAGAAATGTAGCTAAAGAAGCTGTTTTAGCTAAAAACCCAAAATTTATGCAATCAGATTCAGCAGAAAATCTAAATGGAGCTACAGTAGCAGAACTAATTGTATCAGGAGAACAAAAATTAAGAGGTAATGTAGAGATAGCTGCAAGTAAACTTGGAGAAACTAAAGAAGGTACACCAGAACATGATAAAGCAAAACAAGAATATTTTAAAGCAATGGAGAATTATTCTAAATTTAAGCAATTAGATTTATCAAAAGATAATACTGCAGCAGCACGTGGAGAAAGAATATTAGATATACAAAATCATTTTAAATTTGCTCCAAATAAAAATGGTAATCAAATTAATTTATCAAATTTAAAGAAATTAGGAAGAGGAGTATTCGGAACAAAACATAAAGATAGAGTAACAGGACAGTTTGTATCAGATAAAAATGGATTATATAGTAAATTAAGTGCTGAAAGCTTATTAGGATTTACAGATGCTGATAAAAAAGTATTTAAAGAACAAGTATTAACACCAATAAAAAATGGTTTTGGTGGAATGGCAGCAATGTTTGTTGGTATGGGAACATTAGTAGCACATCCAACAATGGGTATGGCACTTTTAGGTGCTGGTAAAATGAAAATGAATAAAACATTCAAAAAACCAGTTAATTATAAAGATTATAGTGGACGAAGATATGGATTTGCAAAATTTTCAGCACCAGCTATGAGAGATATTCAAAAAGCAGCTGTAACAAGGGCAAATAGAGAAATGAATGCAATGGTGCAAGCTAATGTTAAAGGAACTCATCCAGAATTATATTCGAAGTTAAAAAAAGGTTTTTCACAAGATGCAGATCTTGGTTGGAATTCAAATAAAATAAAAGATTTAAAAAATGGTGGAATCGCTGGACTAACAGTTGGAACTTTAGGAGCGATATCTGGTGCAGGTATTTCATTTATCCCAATGGCAGCGGTTGCAGCAGCAGGAACAGCAGCTAGATTTACAGCAAATCACACTGGAATATTTGCAAATATTCATCAAATAAACAAACATAGTGCTAAACAAATGAGAAAACAGCAAATGGATTTTATAACTGATGGATTAAATCTAGAAATGTCTGTTCAAGAGGCAGAATATGAAAAAGCTCAAAAAGATCAAGAAGATAAATTAAAAAAAGAAGAATTTGAAAAATTAGGATATGAATATGATCCAAAAACAGGAGATATAAGAAAGAAAGTAGATTTTGCAGTAGAGGATTACAATAAGGTTATGATTGCTTTATATGCAGAGCAAGGACTAATATATGATCCAAAAACAGGAACAACACAATCAATTGAGGGAAGACTAGATGGTAAAGCAAAAACAGATGTTAAAAAAGATAAATTAGAAATAGTAAAATTAGATGGAAGCAAACGTGATCTTACAGATGCAGATGTAAAAAATATTAATAAAGAATTAGATTTAGTAATAGAACAAATGCTAAAAAGTGGAAAGCTTGATGTAAATAGTAAATCAATTCAAAATGAAATGCTTAATAGATTATCAAATAATTTAATAAATTCTAAAATATTAGAAGAAGGACAACATGTGGAAGATATCTTTAAAGAAGGAAAAAATGCTTTAATTGACACATTAAAAGAGAAAGCAAATATAGCAGAACTTAAAGAATCTACAAGTATTTTAGATAAAATAAATGAACTAGATAAAGCATCTATTCAAAATGCAGTTGAAAGTGTAGCAGAAGGACAAAAAGATTTTTCTCATATAAAATCAGAAGATGTTTTAGCAAAATTAAGAGAAGGAAGACCAGATACTAAAAAGAAAAAATTATTTGGTTCAAGAAAAGATGGTTCTCAAATAGTAAATACAAGTGATGGTTCTAGAACAGCAGGAACATCAGATGGTAGTAAAAAACTAAATATAAATGAAATAGATGATTCTAAACTTCAAAAAGCAATACAAACATATGTTAAAGCTTCAGATAATGAAGAAGTAAAAATTGAAGAGAGAAAAACTGCTAAAAATCAAGTAGAGAAAACGATAAGAGCAAGAAAGAGAAAATTACAACAGGTATTAGAGCTTTCAATAGATGGATTAGAAGAAGTTTCAACAGATGCAGTTATTGATAAAGTAAAAAATGGAGATATAACAAGTGGTGGTAAAGAAATTAATTTATCTCAAGAGGAATCATCAGATGTATTAGAATTATTATTAATGAGAAAAGAATTAGAAGAAGTTAATCAATATGCAAGACAAGAACTAGAACTTAAATCAGGAAATTTAGGATATACAAAGAAAGTTAAAGCAAAAGGTGCAGCAGCAGTTGCATATTACTCTGATAGATTACAAATTGAAACTTATAAAGCTCAAGCAGATGAAAGAAGTAGAAAATATGTAGATAAGTTAGATAGTGAAATAGCAAAAGCAAAAGCTGCTGGAGAAACTGCTAAAAAAATAGAGGAACTTACAAAAAAAATAGCACAAGATAATTTAAAAGAATTTACAGAAGAATTAAGAAAAGATCCACAAACTAGTGCTTTAACTAGAGAAGAGGTATTTGCACAAATAAATAAATTAAATGATACACAACAAAAACAAAGAAGGTTAACTCAAAAAGAATTAGCAATGAAAAATTCAGAAAGAAAATTAGATCAGTCAGGACCAATAGGAGATGTAGATACATTTATTAAAAATTTAGGTAAAAAATAAAGAAAGAAGAGAAAGCTGTGAAAAAAGTATTAAAGAAAGTATTAATAATTTTTTTAGTAATTTTAATATTGAACAATTTTCTTATTAGTGGAGTTAGGGCTGAAGATCCAGCAGAAATGGCAGATCCATTTGAAGAATGGTTATCAGGACTTATAGGATCTGTTATAGGCTTACTAACCTATCCAATAAGGATTGTTGCGCTTGCTGCTGGTTATGCAATGAATGCGCTCACAGCTGGAGTAGCATACATAGAGGGCACTACAGACGGAGCAGGCTCTGTAGACATGTCAATAATTACACCATTTGATATATTCTTCAATAAAGTTCAAATAGTGGATATAAATTTTTTTGATATAGGAACAGAAGATACTATAGTTAATAAAATAAGAACAGGTATAGCATCATGGTATTATGTTTTAAGACTGCTTGCAACAGTAATATTATTAGTAATATTAATTTATGTAGGAATAAGAATGGCAATATCAACAATAGCATCAGATAAAGCAATGTATAAAAAGATGCTATTTGATTGGATAGTTAGTTTAGCACTAGTATTTTTAATGCATTATATAATAATATTTACTGTAACAGTATGTAGTTCAATAGTTAATGCGATTTCATTATCAGTGAATTCAAAATTAATATCTGATACTTATACAGTTATAAGAGATTTAGCATTTAAAGTTCTTGAACTTGATTCTATTGCAGCAACAGTAATATATTGTATGTTAGTATGGCAAACTTTTGGATTACTTATATCATATTTTAATCGTATGTTAAAATTAGCGTTTTTAGTAATAATAGCACCACTTATAACATTAACATATTCAATAGATAAAATGGGAGATGGTAAAGCACAAGCTATAGGAAGTTGGTTAAAAGAATTTGTTTTCACAATATTAATACAACCATTCCACTGTATTATATATATGTGTTTTGTTGATGTAGGATTTAAACTATTAACAACTAATGGTTTAAATGGAGTATCAAAAGACACTATAGCAACAGCTGTTGTTGCTATATTATGTGTTAAATTCGTAAAAGAAGGAGAAAACCTTGTAAGAAAAATATTCCAATTCCAAGATGATAATAGTTCTACATCTATAGGAGCTGGTGCTGCAATAGCAGCAATGGCAATGAGCAAAGCTAAAGGAGCAGGAAGTGCTGCAAGATCTTCATTAAATGGAGTAAGAAACTTTAAAGGAATGGCAAAACAAGCAGGAAGCAGTATGAAAGCTTTAGCAGTAGGAGCTGGAATTACAGCAAGAGCTGTTGGAGGGAGAGTATTACATACAGGAAATGACCCAGATAAAACTATAGCAGAAAGAAAAGAAGATATAAGAATAAATAGAAATGAAAATCAAGCAGAAAAAATAGAAGAAAAATATAATGTTAAAGCAACTTCAGCAGAAATTAAGTCATTAGCAGCGCAAATAAGTAAACAAAATCCAGGAATAACTACAAGAGAAGCAATGTCAATTGCAAGAGTGAATTTAGCTAAGAAAAAAAGAGCTGAAAGTAAGGGACCAGTAAAATTAACAAGAGGAAAAACTAAATTAGGACGAGCAGTTAATTTTGTAGGAGCACCAATAACGGCTACTATAAGAGGAGCAAAAACAGCTACAAGAGTTGCTACAGCACCTATAAGAGGAGCTAGAGGAGTAATTAAAAAAGGAGCAGAATTATATAAACAAAGTGATACATTACAATTTATTACAGGTTTAGGAAAAGGAGTAATATCAGCTGGACTTGGAACTATGGTTGGATCTGGAATATATGGAACAAATGGAAACATGCCAACAGCTTTGATGTCTGGTATGGCAATGTATAAAGGTTCACAAGGATTTTTCCAAAATACAACAAGAACATTAGCAGGTTCAGTTGCTGACAGTTATGCTGCATTAGGTGCTAAAACTAAATTTGATGTAAATGGTTTAACTAAAGAAGCACTTGGATTATTTTCAGATGATGATGAAGCTAAAAGAGTGTTAGACGAAATAATGCAAGAAATAGAAGATGCACTTCAAGAAGCACATATTGAAGGAAAATATAAAACTCAAATAAAAAATACAGTACAAAGAGGAATTGGTGCAGATGCATCAAAAACTGATGATGTCATAAAATTTGCTCTTGATACTGTTGGTGGTAAAGGTACACCAATGAAAGGTGGAGATGGTAAAACTTTATATGAAACCAATAATGGAGCAGTAAGAAATGCTGTACAGAAATTAGCAGATTACGAAAATTTAAAACAAATATATCAAAAAGTTGAAGCAGCAGGAGAGTTAAATGTTGACAATGATACTTTTGTAGAAGAAGTTATGGATAGATTCTTTAGTGATGAACTAGTTACAGATGATAGAGTAATAGAAGATGTGGTAAGAAGAAATGTGGAAAAAGTTGAAACTAAAGAAGAGTTTGATGAAAATAGAAAAGAAATAGATAATTATATACAAAGTAAAATGAAAAATGATGAAAATATTATAGAAGACATTTCAGCACAATTTGATGATATGATAGAAGGAGCTACTAGTGAATTAACAGATATGAGATTAGATGCACAAGCAAAAGCAGAGGTAGAACGACATATACAAGAACTAAAAATAGAACAAGCAGATATTATAGGAAAAGCTTTAGCAGATATAGGACTTGTAGAAAGAAGAATAAAATCAGAGATTGTAGAAGAATATGAGTCAAAATTAAAAACGGCTATTAGTCAATTAGAAATAGAAGCAAAAGGCATTACAGATGTAAAAGAAAAAGAAATAGCAGATGCAAAATTAATTAGAATGAAAAATTCTTTAGGTAAATTAACATTATAAAAGGAAGAAGGTGAGATTGTGAGAAGAATACTTAGGAAGTTGTTAATAGTTATTCTAATAGTATTAATGATAAATAATTTCTTTATGTCAAACTATTCAAATGCATCAGTAACTGGCTATACAATAGATAGTGTATTTGATATATTTGGGAATATTTTAGGTGGAATTATTGGAATTTTAACTTGGCCATTGAGAATAGCTGCAGTTGCTGCTGGATGGATTATGCAAAAGTTTACAGTACTGATAGCATTTACTGAAGGAGCAACAGATGGAGGAGACACTAGCACAATCACACCATTTGATATATTTTTCAATAGAGTAAAAATATTACAAGTTGACTTTTTTGATATTGGAACAGAAGAAAACTTTGTTAATTCTATGAGAACTAGTGTAGCAAGCTGGTATTATGTAATGAGAATATTAGCATCAGCAATATTATTAGTAATACTAATATATGTAGGAATAAGAATGGCAATATCAACAATAGCATCAGATAGAGCAATGTACAAAAAAATGCTAGTTGATTGGGTAGCAAGTATAGCTTTAATATTTGTACTTCAATATATAATAATATTTACTGTAAATGTTAATAATGCTATAGTAAAAGTAATAGGTGCAGCTGTAAGTAGTGAAGACATGGAAAATACATATAAAGCTATAGCTAGTATGGCAAAAAAAGTATTTGATTTAAATGCTATTGCAGCCACAATAATATATTGTATGTTAATATGGCAAACTTTAGGATTAGTATTTGCATATTTTAGCCGTATGTTAAAAACAGCATTTTTAATCATAATTTCACCATTAATAACATTAACATATTCAATAGATAAAATGGGAGATGGAAAAGCACAAGCTTTAAATACATGGCTTAAAGAATTTGTATTTACAATATTAATACAACCATTTCACTGTATTATATATATGTGTCTTATAGATATGGCATTCAAGCTATTAAATCAAGCATCAGATTCAACACAAAAATTGGCAAGATCAATTATTGCAATGTTAATGATTAGATTTGTTAAAGAAGCAGAAAAAATTATAAGAAAGATATTTGCATTTAAAGATGATAATAGTAAAACTTCTGTAGCAGCAGGTATGGCTGCTGCTGCTGTTGGAATAAATCAAGCTAAAAACTTTGGTAAAAATACAAGAAAAGCAGTAAACGGAGCAAAGAATTTTGGAAAGAATCTTGCAAACTTTGGAAGAAATGCACATGTTGAAGCAGTAGCATTAAAAAGATTAATGCTAGATAAAGATAAAAATGAAGATGGATCAGATAAGAGTTTTTCAGATAGAAAAGAAGAAGTAAGAACAGAACTAAATAATAAAAAAGCGGATAAAATAGCAAAGCATACTAGTAGTATACAAGGGATTTTTAATAAAAATGCTAAATTTAGTATTGCATCAAAAGCTGCTATTCAAGACAGAGCAGATAAAATACGTGAAGCAAGTAAAAATTCTGCTACTGGTGAGTATGCTATGACAAAAGAAGAAGCAATGGAACAAGCTAGAAATGAACATAAAGGAGAGTTTTTATCAGAAGTAGAAGAAGAAAAACAAAGAATAAAACAAGATAGAAATGGAGCTATTTCAGATAAAGAAGCAGAATCTATAGCTCGTTTAAATGTAGCTAAAAAACACACAATGCGTGGAAAAGCTATAAATGGAGTAAAAGGTAGAGTAGATAAAATAAAAACATCACTTGGACAATCAGAAGTATTAAGAGAATTAGGAACACTCGGAAAAATGTCTGCAACAGCAGGTGTAGGTTTAATGATAGGTTCTGGAATTTATGGAACAGGTGGAAATGTAGCTACTGCTATTGGAGCTGGAGCAGCAATTTTTAAGGGAACACAGGAATTTTTAACAAGTAGTGGTAGAACAATATCAAATGGAGTTTCTAGAGAATTAAAAGAAATGGGAATTGATGATGCAGTAGATGCAAGATTTACTTTAGATGATGTAATACAAAATGCAGATAAATATAATGGAGATTTTGGTGAGGGCTCAAAGGCGTTAGAAGAATTAAATAAGCAATTAAAAGAAATGGGAGATGCATTTGAAGGAGACCAAAGATTTGGAACTTTTAAAACAAATGTAATGAATATATTAAGTACAGCTCCACAAGATTCATCATCAAAAATAAGGGAAGAATTGCAAAAATTCAAATCGCAAAAAGGTATTTATGGAGGACAAGGATTTGATGATACTCAAAAAGCAGCAATAAACAATAATGAAACAAAGTTATTAGAATATGCAAATAGAACCTCAATACAATCTAAATTGAAACAATCAGAAGATTTAGGAATGGATAAAAATGCATTAATAGCAGATATTTCAGAAGAATTTGTAAATGTTGGTGTAGGTGCAAAATATGAAAAAGTAATTAATCAAAGCTTAGATGTAAGAAGTGAGTCAGAAAAAGACTTAAAATGGGAAGAATTAGAAGAAAAAGAATTAAAAGATATAGATATTACAAAAGATGTTTTAACAGTAAAAGAATTTAATAATAAAAAACAAGATATAGATATAGATGTTAGTAGATTATCTGATAGACAATTAGAAAAATTAGATAGATTATATGAAGAAAAAATTAAAAAAGTAACAGGAGATTCACAAGAAGAAATAGATAGAAAAGTAGAACAGTTAATCATAGAACAAGCAGATATAATTGGTAAGGCATTAGTAAGTGAAGGTAGAAGATTAGATACAGATAATACTAGTATGCATGAAAAATATCAAAGAAAATTAGATGAAGCAGCTAAAAAATTACAAGCTAAAATTAGTAAAAAAGAACAAGAAATATCTGCAATGAATGAAGATTATACAAGTAAGATATATCAAGGAAAAAGTGTTCAATTAGAAGTACTAAAAGAGCAAAAGAAAAGAATTGAAGAAACACAAAGTAAAGTAACAAGAAGATTAACATAGAAATTTAATTTTAGATAAGATAGAAATAAGTAACTAAAATTTATGAAAAAATAATTAATAGATATAAAATTTAAGGAG
The DNA here is from genome assembly GCA_947427205.1 of uncultured Clostridium sp. Lineage (GTDB taxonomy): Bacteria > Bacillota > Clostridia > TANB77 > CAG-508 > Scatovivens. Next base: position 16,668 of record CANEHB010000022.1, on the reverse strand, counting down.
TTAAAGATATGAAAAAATTTTTTAGTAAAATACTAATAATTTTTATATTGCTAATAGTAATGTTTGAGTTTATTTTCTCAAGCAATATTTCATATGCAAATGGTATATCTGAAGACACTTTAAATACAGTAACTGATTTAGCAGGTGGAATAGTATCAATAGTTTATTGGGATAAAAGAGTTTTAGCAACAGGTCTTGCTTTTGTGTTAGATATTATAGTTGCAAATTTAGCTGAAGCAGATGGTGTAAATTATGGAAATTCAGGAATGCTTTCAATTATTACACCTTTTGATATATTCTTTAATAAATATAAATTATTGGATGTAAACTTTTTTGATGTAAATGGAGTAGCAAACGGATCAATAGCATATACAATTAGAACTTCTATAGCAGGATGGTTTTATATAATGAGATTGATTGCAAGTGCCATACTTTTAGTAATTCTGGTATATGTAGGAATAAGAATGGCTATTTCAACAATAGCAGAAGAAAAAGCAAAATATAAAAAAATGTTAATAGATTGGTGTTGTAGTTTATTATTAATATTCGTATTACAGTATATAGCAATATTTGCAATATATTGCAATAATGCCATAGTAAATGCTTTAAATTCAACACTTACAGATACAAATATTGAAAATAGTATAAGTGGTATTATTGCTGGAATAGGAATAAATGCAGTTTTAGGTGTGGGGATACCAAGTATAGTTTCAGTATTAGTATTTTGTGCAATAGTATTTCAATCATTAGCATTTTTACTTTCATATATTAGTCGTATGATAAAAGTCGGATTTTTAATTATAATATCACCACTTATATCATTAACATATTCAATAGATAAAATGGGTGATGGAAAAGCACAAGCTTTAGGAACATGGTTAAAAGAGTTTGTATATACAATTTTAATACAACCATTTCATTGTATATTATATATAGCATTTGTAAGAACAGCTTTTGGATTAATTGTAGAATCTTCTCCAGGAATTCTTGGTATTAATTTACTTGATTCGCTTGAATATAATCAACTTGTAAATGGCGTTCTAGCAATCCTATGCTTAAAATTTGTAAATGATGGTGAAAAAATTGTTAGAAAAATATTTGGATTCCAAGATGATAACAGTTCAACTTCATTTGCAGGTGGTATAGCAGTTGGAATGATGGCTGTAAAGAATGCACAAAAATTAGGAACTACAGCAAGAAAAGGTATAAATTTTTCAAAAAATACAGCTAGAAGACTAGGAAAAGCCGTAGGGCATGATAAAGAATTATTAAAAAATACTAAAGTGGGTGCAGCAATTGGAAGTGGAATGAATGCAATCGGAAATTCTAAAATAGGTGGAATAGGAAAGGCTATTGGTGGTGGAATAGGAACTGTAGGAGGAACAGCTTTTGGTGGAATAAAGAAAGGTATCAATGGTTTTAAAACTATGAATGATACATTTAAATCTTCAAAATTTGCTAAAATGCTAGATAATCGTAGATTTGGATCATCTTCTAGTATTCTAGGAATGATGGGAGCATCAATGGCATATATGTCAGGTGGTATGGGAGCGATGGAAGCATTTGGACTAGGGAAAGGTATTTCTAAAGGAACATCTCAATTGTTTAGTTCAAGTAAAGGCACATCTTCACATGATGCAGCACATACAAATGATAGAGAAGATAAAAAACAATATGCAAAATTAGGTAAAGAAATTGAAGGAATGGATAAACAAATCTCAGAAGCAAGGCAAAAGCTTATAGCAGATGATGATGAGTTAAAAGAATATGCAGAATTACGAGAAAAAGCTTATGAAGCAAGTAATAGTTTTGCTGAAGGTGAAAAAAATATAGATGAGTTAAATGATGATTCAGCTAAAAAGTCTAAGGAGATAGAAAAATTAAAAGCTAAAGATCCTTTTATTAAAGACCATGACCCAAGAATAGTAGCTCTTCAAAGACAAATAGAAGAGAATGGAGCGAAAGTAGATAAAATAGCTGAAAGTATAAAAGGTAAAGATAAAGAGGCTAGAGAGTATGAGAAAAAAGCAAAAGAGCTTGCCGAAGCGGATGACGGAAAAATTCTAAAAAAATATCAACAAAGTGAAGCTGGTAGATTAGAAATGCAAAAAACATATAAGCAAGCAGAATATGCAAACTTCTGGAATAAGAGTAGTATAGAACAAAGAGCAAAAAATAGAAATAGAGGAGCAACAAAAACAGAATTACAAAAACAGAAAAATGAAATAAGAAAAACACTTGCTTCAATAATATTATCATCAAGAAGAGCAAATACAGATGGCAGCTATGATAATGTTTTATCATCAGATGAACGAGATTCTGTTGAGAAAACTACTCAATGGTTGATAGATAATATATCACATGGAGTTTTAACAGATTCTGGATTTGAAGTAAATGATGATGTAAAAAGAACAGTTCAAAGTTCACTTGGATTATCAGGAGATACAGGAGAAGCATATAATGATTTAGCAAGTGCAGTTTCAGATTATGAAAGTTTAGAATCAAATATGAAACTTTCAAAAATTAATAATAATTATGCTAAATTAGGTGGAGATGTAGATGACATAACTGCTAGTAGTTCAGACATAGTATATAATTTACATAAACATGATAATAAAAAAAGTGAAAAAAGATCTAAACATAGCCATTAAAATTTGATGATAAAAAACAGTTGTTAAATGATAGATAATTGAAGAATATTTTAATGTGTTAAAAATGAAAGGAATTGAGTTTATATGCCAAAGAAGGATAACACAAAAATACTAATAGTTATGGTTATTGCAATAATTATTATTGCATCACTAATAATTACTAACAAATCGAGAAAAAAGGAAGATTATTCTAAATTAGAAGGTGAGGATCTTTCAGTAGCAATACAAAATAAAGTAGATACAATGACAATAAATAATTTAGCAGGTTTAGGAGAAAGAGATAGAATAGAATATTATGTGTCAGAATTTATAAAAGCTATTGAAAATGAAGATTATAATATAGCATATGATATGTTATATGATGAGTTTAAGAAAAATTATTTTCCAACATTTAATGACTTTGAAAAGTATGCAAAAACTAAATTCCCAAGTATGTTTTCATTGGAACATACAAATATAGAAAGAAATGGCGAATTTTATGTATTATGGGTAACTATGTATAATCCATTAGGAAGCAAATCAGATGGAATAGAAATGAACTTTGTAGTAAAAGAAAACGATTTAAATGATTTTGTAATGTCATTTTCAGTAATATAAGTATAGAAAGGAATAGACCATGAATTTTACAGAATTTCGATTAAAATTGAGACATTTCTTTAAAAAATATCAAAAATTAATATTAGTAATTATAATATTATGGGGATTAATATTTTTATTAAATCTATATTTAAGAAATAGAGTAGTAGAGCCAGTTCCAAGTACTACATTTGAGCCACATGTATCTGTTATAGAATCTTCATCATCAACACCAAAACGTATGCAAACAACAATAGAAGATATGATAGAAGAATATGTAGGATATTGTAATGAAGGAAATTATCAAAAAGCATTTAATATGTTATCAGAAGACTGTAGAAAATACGAATTTAATGATGATATACAAGAATTTAGAACACATGTGCTTGTAAAAATGCCTACTCCAAAAAAATATTCAATTCAAGATTATTCAAATACAAAATATGGAAATAAAAGAGTATATATTTATGAAATAAAATATACAGATGATCTTTTAGCAACAGGATTAACAAATACTACATATACATTTACTTCTGAAAAGCTAACTTTTTATGAAGATGAAAATAATCAAATGCAAATGAATGCAGGAAATTATATATATCATGAAGATGTAAAAAGTATTTCAGAAAATGAATATTTGAAAATAGATGTTATACAAAAGACAGTAAATTATAGTATAGAAACTTATGAAGTAAAATTTACAAATAGATCTAATTATACAGTAGTAATATCTGATGGTGCAGAAACTGATGAGATTGTATTATCATTACCTAGTGAAGTAAGAAAAGCAGCTGAAATAGCAAAAGTAGTTTTAGGGCCACAAGAAACTACTACTATGAAATTTACATTTCCAAAATTTGTTGATGATGGAGATATTTCTCAAAGTTTAGTATTTTCCTCAATAAGAGTAATGGAAAAATATTCTGGTGTTGGTGAAGACATTGATGATTCAGTAATTAAATCAGAAATAGATAACGCAATTTCTAAATTTAGTATGGAGGTTAAAGTATCAGAATAATGGCTTATATAGAATTTGAAAATGTAGAGAAGGAATATAAGATGGGAGAAGTTAGTATTAAAGCTTTAAATAATACTAACTTTCAAATTGAAAAAGGAGAATTAGTTGTAATAGTAGGACCTAGTGGAGCAGGTAAAACTACTTCACTAAATATTCTTGGAGGAATGGATACAGCAACAAGTGGAAAAGTTATTGTTGATGGGAAAAGAATAGACAAATTAAAAAATAAAGAATTAATAAAATATAGAAGAGAAGATATCGGATTTGTATTTCAATTTTATAATTTAGTTCAAAATTTAACAGCAGTTGAAAATGTCGAACTTGCAACACAGATCTGTAAAGATTCACTAGATCCTAAAGAGGTTTTAGAAAAAGTAGGGTTAGGCCATAGATTAAAAAACTTTCCATCACAGTTATCAGGTGGGGAGCAACAAAGGGTAGCAATAGCAAGAGCAATAGCTAAAAATCCAAAATTACTTTTATGCGATGAACCAACAGGAGCATTGGATTATAATACAGGAAAGCAAATTTTGAAATTACTACAAGATACTTGTAGAAAAGAAAATATGACTGTAATTATAATAACTCATAATACAGCAATAGCGCCTATGGCAGATAAAGTAATATATTTTAAAAATGGAACTGCAGAAGATATAAAAATTAATGAAAGCCCAATTCAAGTAGAGAATATAGAATGGTAATTATTAAGTTATATAAAAATACGAATAATTTAGTAAAAATAAATTATTCGTATTTTTTTTTAAATAATTAAGTATGTACTAAGACTTTTTAAAAATGGAATTTATTAGAAAATCTTAGTATTTTATTTATTTTTCTTAATTGGAACTTTTTTCTTTGATTTCTTTTTATGAAAATACTCATAAACTAATCCACCCTTTTTAAACCATCCTGCACTTCTACCCCAAAAAATAAAGAAGCCACCAAAAACTATAATTCCTATTACGATATTTATTATTATTTTAGTCCAAAAATCATTCATAAATACAATTATAATCTAAAATTAGATTACTCTCCTTAAAAAATTTAGACAATATATATACGAAAGTGAATAATTTTTAATACATAAAAATTAATGATTAAGCCAGTATGTATTGTCTATTCACTTAAATTATACAGTTAAACTTTTTATAAAGCAATATATAAAAGGTGTTAAGTTTTAAATGTAATATAAATGTAATTTTATTTCCATAAAAAACTATTGATAAGGAAATTCAAATATTATAAAATATAATTGTATAATAAGATAAGATGTTTATAATATTGTTTAAATTTAAGAAGGGAGGAAGTAAAATATGAATCAAAAAGATATAAGAAATAAGCAAGCAGAGCAACTTCCAGACCTTTTTAAAGAAATACAAGACATTAGATATGGACGAGCTAAACCAAAAGAAGAACCAGTAAAAGAAGAAATAAAATTTAATAGGATACAAGTAATAGACCATAAATTTAATGCAATAGGAGCGATAATAGGAATTTTATTTTTAATATTGTTTTCGACATCAATACATAGTAATTATATATTTGCAACTTCAGAAGAGGAAAAGATTGCAATAAGTGAATTTGAAAAAAATAAGAAAGTTCTTAATATGATGGATATAATTTCCTCAAATATAAGTGAATCAACTAAAAAAGAAATAATAACAAAAGAGGTTACAATTGATTACGAAACAGAATATGTAAAAAATGATACATTACCCAAAGATGAAGAAAAAATAATTCAAGTAGGTAAATTTGGAGCTATAGAACAAACAGTAATAAAGAGTTATGAAAATGACGAATTAATAAGTGAAGATGTAATAGGAGAAGTAAAATTATCTGACCCTATTACACAAATTATAGAAGTTGGAACATCTGAATATTTAAAAGAAAAATCAGTACATATTGGAGATATAATGTATACAAAAGAAAGAATGTATATGTATAAAGAACCGAAAGAAGATGCGCAAACAGTGTGTATAATTTATGATAGTATAGATGTAAAATTAGTATCAGAAAAAGATGGATGGTGCTATGTAACAGTAGATGGATTGGAAGGATATGTAAAAGGAGATTTAATAACATCAGAAAATGAAACACCAGGAATAAAAGAAAAGTCAAGAAAGAAAAGACTATTATTAACATTAAATCCAGAAATGCAATTAAATAAACCAAGTGGACTTACAAAAGAAGACTTTAAAAAAGTACTTTCTGGAAATCAAGGTGATAGAGAAAAAATATTTGAAAATAATGCAGAATTATTTTATGAGATTGAGCAAAAATATAATATAAATGGAATATTTTTAGCATCAATAGCAATTCACGAAAGTAACTGGGGAACATCAAATATTGCAATGCAAAAGAAAAACTTATTTGGATTTGGCTCATTTGATTTTTCAGCATTCGAGTCATCAACAACATTTGAAAGTTATCAATATGGTATAGATTATGTAGCTAAAGTATTAGTAAAATATTATATAAATGAGCAAGGAACATCTATATATGATGGAGAAACAGCAGTAGGAACATATTATAATGGAGCAACTGTAGCAGGTGTAAATGTTAGATATGCAAGTGATCAGAATTGGTCAACAAGAGTATTTAATATAATGAAAGCTTTATATGAAAAAATATAAAAAGGAATGTGAAGAGATTGAAAAAAGCAAGCATAAAAAAGCCATTAATTATTATAATAGACATTATTTTATTAATAGTGTCTATTATTGCTTATAAATATATTTATGAGGTAGAGGTAGGGAAACAAATTTATTCAGAAGAAGCTGTAAGATTTGTAGAGGAAAATAAAGAGCCAGTATTCAAAATAGGAAAAATAATTTTATATAGTAGTGCAAATGCAATAGATAATAGTAATGGACTTTTAAAAAACTTTGATATTAGTCAGTTTACTGATATAGAAATATATATAGACAATACAACTAAGAACAAGGAAATAACTGCTGAAAATACAATAAGTGAATTGTATATAGATAATATAAAAATCTCAGGTGCACAAGATAGTGGAGAAAAAGTTATTAACTATAAAAATCCACTAGAATGTGGAAAATATGTTGATATAGACAACTTTAGAGAAGATGGAATTTTATTTAAAATAGTGAATTCAAATAAAAAGAATCAATCAGCAGATTATAATGAACCAGTATTTTATACAGATTGTTCAAATCCAATATCATTAGGATATATAAATAAAAATATATTAACAAATTGTGAACTTACAGCTAATAGTGGATCAATTTCATTTGATGGTTCAATTTTAAGAAGTGCAAATATAGGTATAGAAAATTTAAAAACAACGATAAGCTTTACTATACATTTGAAAAATAATTATAATGAAGAATTTGTATGTAATGTAAAAATAGATAATGATTTAGAATCAGAAGAAGAAAATGACGGAATTTATACAGGATATATAATGAAAATAATAGAGAACAAAGAAGATGAATATAATTTTTTAAAAACATCAAATAGATAAATTTTAAAGAGTTATTGCATAGAAAATTAGAAGTGTAAATAGAAAGGGCAGTTAGACATTTATGAATAATTTAATGTTTAGTATTTATTTAAAAACTAATAGATTAAAAAAAATGTCTCCAAAAGATTTAAAAAATTTAACTGTAGATCAAATAAATACAATTATAGGTGGAAATTATGCAGAACAATTATCTGATAGGCAATTAAATACTATAGATTTAGAAAAGTTTATGGATTCTTATGATATGTTTGTGTATAATGCTGATGGTAGGTCTGTGAATAATCCTAATAATCCTAATTTAGTAAAATTACTTATAAGATTAAACAGAAATGATATTATTGAAAAAAACGATATATATAGTTTTGTATACGAAAATGATGAGATAAGTTTTGAAGAAAAGTGGAAATTGTTTTCAGAAAACCAAATGAAGGCAAAAACGACAAGTTCATTTGATAAAGAAAATGCAATTGTATATATGTCAGAACATAATGAAAAGGAATTGATTGAAAGAATAAGAAAAGATGAGCAATTTAGGAAAAAATTTTTTACAGAAATAGCAAATTGTAATAAAGCATTAATAAGAGTTTCAGAAAATGTACAAGATGAAATATGTTCAAATGAAGAGTTTAACCAGCAATTTATAAATCCGAACTTTTTATGTAAAATTTGTAATAGAACTAATTTTAAGATTTTTGAGAATATTCCACAGGATAAAAAACATTTACTAGCATTTTATGAGTATAATGAAAAAGGAAATAAGAAAGAAACAGAAAAAAATAAAGTACAATTTAAAAAATTATTACAAAAGAATTATGATGGTATTTTAAATGAATCAGAAATTGATGAATTAATAAATTTACATGAAGATTATGATTCTAGTTATGTTGCAAATGTAGTTGTAAATCAACGAAATAAAGAATATGAATTAGTGTCAAATATATTAGAAGAATTATCTACTAATCCAGACTATTATAAAGAGATAAAACAAATAAGTGAAAAATTTTGTGATGGTAATATAAAAAAAGCTGCATTATTTTCTCAAAGATATAAAACAGAAACAATTAGACAAGAGCTATTAGGCTTAGAGCAAATAGCACCAGAAGATTTATCAAAAATAGATTATGTTTTAGATACTGAGAAAAAAGTAGAGATAGAGAGTTTAAAGGATTTAAAATTATATAGTTTAGATGAATTAAAGAAAATGCCAGTAAGAGGAGATAAGACTGAAGTTGCTTATTTAGGGATAAAGGGAACCCCAGATAGCGGAAAATATAAAAGAATATTTAATCATAACAGAGAAATAGTAATGATTAATCAAGATGGAACTGTACAATCAGAAGAGGCTCCTACAGATCATTATGCAACTTTAAAAAGTATGCTAAAAGATAGTAAAATAGATATAGAAGATTGTGAAAATGCGTTTGATGTAGGTGTAAAAGTTGCAAAGAGTGCAAAAACTATTTGTATGGCAGCTGAAAATAGTTCGGTAATGATATATTTCCCAAAGGAAATTACTGAAGCTCAAAAAGAACAATATGTTGAAATTATGAAAAAGGTAAAAAATATTGACGATATAACTATTAGTTGTTTAATTCTTGATGAAGATAACATTACTTCAATAGATAAATACAGTATGCCAGATTTAATGCCTAGCGAAATGTATTCAGAAGAATTTATAAATCAATATTTTGATGTAAAGCCACAAGTAAGAGATGGAATTAATGGTTTAGCTAAAGAATGTATTTCAGAATACTCTATTTCAAGTTCAGAACTTATAGATTTTGAGAAACATAGACAGAACCTAGATAAATCAAGAGATGCACAAAAAAAATTATTAATGGAAGGTAATGACAAATATGGTAGAGATGTATGCTAAGGCATATACAGAAGTTTATACAATAGTTAATACATTAGATAATAATGAAAAAAATAAAATTCCACATGAAGAAATTGAATATATAAAGCAACATATGGATACAATGTATAGTTTTTCATATGATTCAAAAAAAAGTTTAAAAAATAATAATGTATCTAGAGAAGCAGCTACAATATTGCTATATCTATGGAAAGAATATTTTTTAAACAAAGAAAAATATGCAATGCTAGAAAATATTTTGAAAAAAAATGAAATAACAGCACAAGAAGAATTAAGTAAAAAATATAGTTTAGACAAAATATTTAATAATGATAAAAATAGCAGAGATTACAATGAAGAACATGCTAATAAAAATGAATTAGTTATTTATGAATTAAAATGGTATCAAAAAATAATGGATAAAATAAAGAGCTTTTTTAATAAAAATAGTTAGAAAATCCCTATTATCTTGATTTTTACTAACAATTCAGCTATAATATAAACGAAAAATGTGCTCATAGCTCAGCAGGATAGAGCAGTCGCCTCCTAAGCGACCGATGGGGGTTCGAGTCCCTCTGGGCACACCAATTAAATAGTGTACTATAATGGGACTCGAAAAGGAGGATTAGAAAACAGTCTAGTAGACTGTTTTCCCGACGCGGCTCGCCGAGTCCCTCTGGGCACACCAATTAAATAGTAGGAGAAAATATTGGAAGAAAAATTTATGAGAGAAGCTCTAAAAGAAGCACAGAAAGCATTAGAGGAAGAAGAGGTCCCAGTAGGAGCAGTAATAGTAAAAGATGGAAAAATAATTGCAAGAGCTCATAATATGAAGGAAAATAAAAAAGACGCTACATGTCATGCAGAAATTTTAGCAATAAAAAAAGCTTGTAAAAAAATAGATGCGTGGAGATTGTTAGATTGTGAGATGTATGTGACTTTAGAGCCATGCTCAATGTGTGCAGGAGCACTAATAAATTCAAGAATAAAAAAATTATATATTGGAACAGATGATAATAAAACAGGTGCATGTGGATCTGTATTAAATCTTTTAAAAGATTATAAATTTAATCATAAAATAGAAGTAGAAAAATATATATTAAAAGAAGAATGTGAAAAATTACTTAAAGAGTTCTTTAGGTTTTTAAGAGAGAGGAATAAAAATGAAAAAAAATCTATTTAAAAGATGTTTATTTTTAGTTTCTATAGCTATAATATTAATGGTAGTTATATCAATAATAATTAAGTATGATGTAGAGGGAGAAAAAAGATTACCATTTTCAATAAGTAAAATACTTTTAGTAAGTACAGTTGATGGACATGTAGTAGATGATCCAGCTAATATATGGAATATAGGAGTTACTCAAGTAAATGATATATTTATGTATATTGATAAAACAATAGAAGGAGATACTACAATAAAAGAAATTAAATTTGAAAATTTTGATATTAATAAAGCACCACAAAAAGGAAAGTTAAAGTTATTAAGACCAACAGGTGAACTTTCAAATTTATATACACATAGTGAACAAGATTATTTAAATGAAAGTATAACATATACAGGTGGAGTTATAGATGATATGAAATCTCTTGAGATAGCTAATAATGGTGGAATACTTGGATTTAGATTTTCTATAGAAGATTTAGGTTCATATGTATCAAATGAAACTCAAGAAATTATATATGATGGAAGATTACTTTCAAATTTAGGTATAGGAATAGAAGAAATCAAGTTTAATGTAAGTTTTGACATAATAATAACTACAAGCAACAATGTTAGTTATAAAGGAACAATAAAATTAGACATGCCAGTAGATACAGTTATAGAAGAAGGATCATCAAGCATAGAAATAACAGATTTTAGTGATGTAGTATTTAAAAGAATTTAAATTAATATAAAAATGTATATTCTTTTTTCATGATACTATTTTTTAGATATAAAGAAAATTAATATAGTTCAAAAAATAGTAACGAAATTAATAATATATTACAATAAAAAGTATTGCAAAATAAGAGAATCCATTATATAATCATTTAGTATTTAAGTGGCTTTTCTTAAGGAAGGTATGCTTCAATAAAAAGCTATGAATCTCGTCAGGTTCGGAAGAAAGCAGCGATAAGTAGTGTATTTATGTGAGTTCGCATGCCTTCCTTAAGAAAAGCTTTTAAATATAACAAAAGAAAATGGATATTTGTCCCTATTAGGACAAAAATGTCCATTAACAAATGTCCATAAAAGGACAAGGAGGGTAAAATGTCATATACAGCTCTTTATAGAAATTTTAGACCATTAAAATTTTCAGATATGGTAGGACAAGATCACATAACAAAAACTTTAAGAAATCAAGTAATGTCAGGAAGAGTTGGACATGCTTATCTATTCAATGGTGGAAGAGGAACAGGAAAAACTACATCAGCAAAAATACTTGCAAGAGTGGTAAATTGCTTAAATCCACAGGGACGGTGAGCCTTGCAACGAATGTGAAATTTGCAAAGAAATTTTAGAAGGATCACTTACAGATGTTGTTGAAATGGATGCTGCATCAAATAACAGTGTTGAAGATATTAGATCAATTAGAGATGAAGTGAATTTTTTACCAACAAAAGCTAAATATAGAGTATATATAATAGATGAGGTACATATGCTTTCAACAGGTGCTTTTAATGCATTACTTAAAACATTAGAAGAACCACCAGAACATGTAAAATTTATATTGGCAACAACAGAACCTCAAAAGTTGCCAACAACAATACTTTCAAGATGTCAAAGATTTGACTTTAAAAAAATACCAGAGCAAGATATTATAAAAAGGTTAAAAATTATTTGTACAGATGCACAAATAAAAATAGATGAAGAAGCATTAAAAATAATAGCAGTACTTTCAGAAGGACATATGAGAGATGCTATAAGTATATTAGAAAGATGTAGTCAAGAAAATTCAGAAAATATTACTATAGAAGAAGTAAAAGAATTAGTAGGACTTCCAAGCTTAGAATATATAAATAAATTATCAAGAGGAATATTAGAGTATGATGTAACAAAATCTTTAGAAGCGATAGATGATGTAATAAATGATGGAAAAGATTTATATAATTTTTTATGGGAAGTAATAAAATATTTTAAGGATATATTAGTTTATAAAACTACTAATGATTTAAAAATATATTCTGAAAATGAAATAGAAGAAATCAAGAAATTAGCAGATATAACAGAAGAAAGTAGACTATTAGATGTTATATATTTACTATCAAATTTAGAAAATGACTTAAAATGGTCTTCACAAAAAACAATTATGTTCCAAACAGGAATAATAAAAGCATGTAGAAAACAAGAATTTTCATCAGGAGATTCTATAGAAAAAAGATTACAATTATTAGAAGAAAAATTAGCAAATTTAAAACAAGGAAAAGCTATAGAATCATCAATGCCAGAAATAGAAGCAAAGCCAAAAGATGTAAACAGAGTAGAAACAGAAGAAGAGAAGATACAAGGAAAATCAGTTTCTGCATCAAGCATAGATGTTGCTTGGAAAAAATTAATAGATAATTTAAAAAGAAATGGAAAAATTAGATTATATACAGCATTAATAAATACTAGAATTAATGAATTAAATGATTTAGTATGGGAAGTAGAATTTCCAAATGGACTAACATCATTTAATCAGAAAATATTAGAATCAGTTGAAAATCAAAATGAATTAGTTAAAGAAATATTTAAAATTACAGGAAAAGAAATTCATTTAAAATATAAAGATGGAAAACAAAAAGATAAGCCAGAGAAGAAAAGTGCTATAGACGATTTAGGAATCGATATAAATATAATAGAATAAGTGAAAATTGCATATTGCTACTTCGAGATTAAAAAATCTTGAAGAACGGATAAAATTTTTTCACAAAGTAAAAAGAATTTAGGAGGAATTTAAAATGGGAAAAAGAGGAGGATTTCCAGGAGGAATGGGAGGCTTCGGTGGTATGAATATAAACCAACTTATGAAAGAAGCTAAAAAAATGCAAGCAGATATGGAGAAATCACAAGAAGAATTAGGAAGCAAGGAATTTGAATCAACAGCAGGTGGAGGAGCAGTATATGTAAAAGTTACCGGAGATAAAGTAATAAAAGAAATAAAATTACAAAAAGAAGTAGTTGATCCAGATGATGTAGAAATGTTACAAGATTTAATATTAACATCAGTAAATGAAGCATTAAGAAAAGTTGATGAGGCTCAAGCAGCATCTTTAGGAAAATTCAATATACCAGGGTTAATGTAAGATAAGGAAGGATATTTAGATGTCATATTATTCACCTTCAATAGAAAAGTTAATAGAGAGTTTTGAGAAATTGCCTAGTATAGGTCATAAAACAGCGCAAAGATTAGCATTTTATATGTTAGATTTGAATCAAGAAGAAGTAGAAGAATTTACAAATTCTATAATAAATGCAAAAAAGAATTTACATTTCTGTTCAAAATGTTTTAATATATCTGATACAGACCCATGTAATATCTGTTCAAATCCTAAAAGAGATGAGTCAGTAATATGTGTTGTAGAAGATGTTAGAGATGTAATAGCAATGGAAAGAACACATGAATATAATGGAGTTTATCATGTTTTACATGGCTCAATATCTCCTATGAATGGAGTTGGTCCAGACGATATTAAAATAAAAGAACTACTTAGTAGAATAATGAATGGAGATGTAAAAGAAATAATATTAGCAACAAATCCAAGAGTTGAAGGAGAAGCAACATCAATGTATATTTCTAAACTTGTAAAACCGATGGGAATAAAAACAACAAGAATAGCTAGAGGAATACCAGTTGGAGGAGATTTAGAGTACACAGATGAGATAACACTTACAAAAGCTTTAGAAGGAAGAAGTGAAATATAGGTATTTGATATTGTATATTATTCTATTTTATTATATAAAATTTAGTATGTAGAGCAATATTTAAGAAATTTAGTAAAGTTTTATAAATTATTTATGAAATTTTACTAAATAAAATTTTTGTTAGTATTTTATATAATATATGTATCAAATTATTTTATACTGAATAAGATATTATAAAATGAAGCTTATTTTAAGGGAGAATCATTATGCAGAAAAATAAAAAAATAGTAATATTAGGTGGAGGTACAGGAACCTCATTTGTACTCAAAGGATTAAAATATTTTCCTGTTGATATAACAGCAGTAATTACAGTATCAGATGATGGATCAAGCACAGGAAGATTAAGAAAAGAATTTTCTACACCAGCAGTTGGAGATATTAGAAAAGTTTTAAGTAACTTATCTACTTTACCAGATGAAGTAAGAGATGTTATGGAATACAGATTATCTACATATAGTGAACTTAACGGTCATGCATTAGGAAATTTAATTTTAACATCATTAATTCACGAAACAGGAAGCCTGCAAACAAGTATTAAATACTTAAGTAAAATATTAGATGTAAAACACAAAGTTTTACCACTTTCAGAAGATTGCTTTTTAACTTTAATGGGAGAAACAACAGAGGGAGAAGTAATTGAAGGTGAAGAGGAAATAACAAAAGCAAATAAAAAATATAGAAGATTTTTTTATAAAGAAGATCCACATGTTTTACCAGAAGTTTTTGATGCAATAGCAGATGCAGATTTAATAATATTAAGTATGGGAAGTTTATATACAAGTGTAATGCCACATATAATTTGTAAGGATGTTGCAACTGCTATAAAAAATGCTAAAGGAAAAGTTATGTATATATGTAATGCAGTAACACAACCTGGAGAAACAGACGGATTTGGTGTAAGTGACCATATAAATGTATTAGAACAATACTTAGGAAAAGATTCTATAGATGTGGTTATAGCAAGTAATACTAAAATTCCAAAAGAATTAATAAAAAAATATGAAACAGAAGAGCAAAAGGATATAGTTCCTATTGACTATGATAACATTAAAAAAGGAAAATATGAACTTATTGAAGATGATTTAATAACAACAACAGATGGAACTATAAAACATAATAGTTTAAAATTAAGTTCAGTAATATTCTCGTATTTAATGAGATGAAATAGTTGACATAGTGACAAAGATAAGTTATACTTAATAAGTTGTTGCATATGGAATAAACTAAAAAAGCCATTAGGAGGAATGAACATGAAGAGATATGAGGTTTACTGGGGAGGATTTCTATTAGGCAGATTAACAGTTGATGGGGAAAAACATAAGTATGAGGTTGTGGCAGAAACGATAGATAAAGTTACCAAAAGTCTTATACTTGATCCAGCAGTAGAAAAATCGTATGATGGAGAAGTAATACCGTTTTTTAAATCTCTTATCGAAGCTTCAGATGGTAAGGCTTCTGATATGTATAGATTGGCTGAAGTTAAAAGTTTTGAAAAGAGCAGTGCCTGACTGGCACAGCTTTTTTTTATTTAGTATGAAAGTTCTACGAACTTCCTACTAAATAAAAATATCGCTAATTTTTATAATGTCCTTTTTGTTATTTATTATTTTTATGTTTATTTTTATTTTTAATTTTCTCTATTTTTTTATCAATTTTTTGTAATTCAAAGTTAGAAAGAATTCCATTTTTTTCTTTGATTTTTTCTTTTTTATTTAATAATTCATTGACTAGAATTCTATCCTTTTCAGATAGATTATATAAAATTTTAGCTTTTGAAATGTTATCTTTTACAAGTTCTTGGTAATCTTTTTTATCGCCATATAGTCCCATAAAATATTTATCCTTATATATATTTAGATTTTTAAACAAGGATTTACCTATAAACCTTATTGAATTTTGTAAATTTTTAAATATTATTATTCCTAATTAAATTTGATTTATTCTTATTATAAGTAGAGTAGGTTAGTAAGTCAAGTAAATTCAAAGCAAAAAAGTATTAATTTAATAGTTTTTTATAAGAGCAACAAAAATGATAAAAAGCACGAAAATAGTAAGTGCGTAAGAAAAGTGCAAAAAAGTGACTAAAAATGTAAAATTATTTTTATATGCAAAATAAAATAAAAGGAATATATTAGACTTACTGAAAAAATGAATTTGCATGTAGCAAAAGAAAGGAAAATAAAATGAGACACG
>CANEHB010000021.1 GCA_947427205.1 uncultured Clostridium sp. | reverse complement strand
AGTTTTAGATAATTTTTTCATAATCTACTTTTTCATAGATTACTTTACACTACCACATTTTTTTATAAATATTTAATATTTTTATATTGTACTTAATAATATAAATTCTTCACTTTAATTTACTTTCATATCTTTATATCATAAATAATATTTTACTTTAATTTATTTTCATAGCTTTATATCACAAATAATATTTTACTTTCATAGCTTTGACTATAAATAACATTTTCATTTTAATATCAATTTTTTAACTTAGTCATTTTAGATGTTGTCTTGCAAATTATTTTATCAAATAATAATAAAAATGCTGGTAATACAAGAACTACAGTAAACATACTAACAATTGCTCCCCTTGACATTAATGTGCACAATGAACCTATCATTTCTATTTTTGAATAAACACCAACACCAAAAGTTGCTCCAAAGAAACAAAGTCCACTTACTGCTATAGAACTTATTGATGTCTCTAATGCTACATCAATTGATTCTTCTTTATTTTTTCCTTCTTTTCTTGCAGTAACATATTTTGTAGTTATTAAAATTGCATAATCTATTGTTGCTCCTAATTGAATTGTTCCAATAACAATAGATGCTATAAAAGGTAATATTGTATTGGTATAATAAGGAATTCCCATATTAATAAATATAGCAAACTCTATAACACAAATTAATATAATTGGTAATGAAATAGATTTTAACACTAATATCATAAGTATGAATATAATTCCTATTGAAACAGTATTAACACTATTAAAATCATGATCACTTATCTCAACTAAATCTTTCATTAAAGGTCCTTCACCAGCAAGTATTGCATTTTCATCATATTCTTTCAAAATAGCATTTACTTCATCAACTTGATCATTTAATTCATTTGTTGCCATTTCATAACTTGAATTTAAGATTACTAATTGATATTTATCATTTTCTACTTTACTTAATAAATCATCTGGCAACATTTCTTTTGGAATACCTAAATCTGCAATTTTAGATAAACTTAATGTCCATTCAATTCCATCTAATGCTTCTATTTTATCAAGCATTTCATTTATTCTCTCGTTAGATATATTTTTATCTAACAAAACAATCTCTGTTGATACCATATTAAATTTCTCTTTTAATTCTGTATTTGCAGTTATACTTTGAAGAGTTTTTGGTAATGATTTATCTAAGTTATAATATATATCTGTATTTTTATATCCATAAAAAGCTATTGGTAATATAATTAAAAATATTATAATTGTTAGCCTATAGTGTTTAATTGTAAATTCTTTTAATTTTGTAAATTTAGGCATAACTTCTTTATGTTTAGTTTTCTCAATTAATATATTTAATTCAAGTATCATGCTTGGCAAAACTGTTACTACACAAACAACTCCTAAAAATACACCTTTTGCCATTACTAACCCAATATCTTTTCCAAGTGTTAAATCCATACTACATAATGCTAAAAATCCTGCTATTGTTGTTAATGAGCTTCCTACTACAGAAACTAAAGTTTTTGAAATTGCAGTAGACATTGCTTTTTCTATATCTTGATTGCAATCTTTTTCTTGCATATAGCTATGATATAAGAAAATTGCAAAATCCATTGTAACACCTAATTGTAAAACTGCACTAATTGCTTTTGTTATATAAGAAGTTTCTCCAAGTAATATATTACTCCCCATATTATAAAGAATTGCAATTCCTATATTTAAAAGTAATAAAAGTGGCGCTATATATGAGTCTAACGCTATTTGCAAAATTGCAAAACAGAATATAACAGATATAACAACATAAATTACTACTTCTGAATTAGATAAATCTCTTGTATCTAAAACAATTGCAGACATACCACTTATCTTACATCTTTCATCTGTGATTTCTCTTAAAGTTTCTATTGTTTTTAATGTCTCATCAGAAGATATTGCTTCTTTAAAAGTTACCATCATTATTGTAGAATTCTCTTTATAAGCTACATCTTTTATATCATCTGGTAACATTTCTATTGGTATACTAGTTCCTAAAATATCTGCTATACTCCCTACCATTTCTACATTATCTATTTTTTTTATTTCGTCTTCTAATTTTAAAATCTCTTTTGTAGGCATATTATCTAAAATTATAATTGAGAAAGCACCCATATTAAATTCTTCTGATAATATATTTTCACCTTTAATCGTTTCTATATTATCTGGTAAATATACTAATATATCATAGTTTATTCTGGTTAATTTAATTCCTATTATAGATGGGATTAATAGTATTAAAGCTATTATTAAAATTATTTTTCTATATTTGCATATAATTTCACCAAACTTTTCCATTTGTTACCTCCCTTGAATTTTATGACCATTGGTCACTTTAGATATTATACTCTCATTCTGACCATTAGTCAATACTTTTTTATATTTTATTGACTAAAAGTCATTTTTATGACATAATAATTCTAGAAGATAATTAAAATAAGTATTATTCTAACAAAATATTTAGCATTATCTTCATTTCTATGAAAGGAATTGTAATATGAAAAATAATGAAACAGAAAACAAAGAATCCAGACTATTAAATACAGCTTTTAAATTATTTACAGAAAAAGGTATTAAAGATACTTCTATTCAAGAAATAGTTGATAATGCAGATGTTGGAAAAGGTACTTTTTATTTATATTTTAAAGATAAATATGAGATAAGAGACATTCTAATTGCGAAAAAGTCACATAAACTTTTTTATGATGCTTTAACAAATCTGAGAAAAGATAACATTAATAATTTAACTGATCAAATTATTTTTATAGTAAATTATGTTATAAATGAATTAAAAAAGAACCCTATTTTGTTAAAGTTCATATCTAAAAATTTATCTTGGGGCATTTATAGTCAAACTGTTAAAAAAATATATGAAGAAACTGAAAATAAAGAAGATGGAATTTATAATTTATTTTTAAAAGGTATTAAAGAAAACAATATAAAATTAAAAAACCCTGATGTTACACTATTTATGATTATAGAACTTGTAAGTTCTACTTGTTTCAATTCTATTTTATATAATGAGCCACTTCCTATAGAAGAATACAAACCATATTTATATGAAACAATTAGAAAATTAATTACAGAATAAAATTTTCCTAAAAAAATTTGAAACACTTATAACACAAATATTAAGAAATAATAGTGATAATATTTAATATAAAAAGACAAAATTACTTGCAAATGTCGTCGTTTTTCATTTGTATAATATAAAATAGCAGATAAAAGATATGAACTAAGCCCAAAAAGTTAGACACTTTTGAGGTTCAGTTCATTCAGATACTCTGCTATTTTTATATGTTATTTATTATCTTCACTTCTAAATTTAATTTCACTTTATTCTTCTTTTAAATTAAATTTATTTATCATTTCTTTAGTTGCAAATCCATTATGTTCTTTCACTTTTTCCAAAAATACTATTCCATCTAAATGTTCGCACTCGTGTTGTACATCTCTTGCTGTAAATCCTTTTAATTGCTTTGTAATTTTTTCGCCTTTCTCATTATAATATGTAACTTCAATATTTGTATATCTTTCTACTTTTCCTCTTATATATGGAACACTTAAGCAGCCTTCAAATTCAATTGCTTTTTCTTCTGATAATTTTTTCCATGTTGGATTTATCATTACTGTAGTTGGTACTTCTTCACAATCTTTATATGTACATTTTTCTTTATCTACTTTAATAATTACTATTCTTCGATTAATTCCTGCTTGTGGTGCTGCAATTCCAAAACCTTCTGTAAAATTTAATGTTTCCTTTAAATCATCAATTTCATCTAGAATTTCTTGATTAATGTTTTTTATATCTACTTCTTTACATTTTATAGATAAAATAGGATCTCCAACTTCTCTTACTTTTAATACTTTCCCCATATTATTTTTCTCTCCAAACTATATTATATTAAAATTATTATTCTATATAAAATAAATATATCTTTATACTCATATAATTTATAATCATTGTCTTTATCATTATATTAATAATTAAATTTAGCTTCAAAGTATTTAAAATAATACTAGTCAAAAGGAGTACCTTACCAATAATTGTCATTATTGGAAGCACTCCTTACACATACATTCTTTTATTCTAATATTTTAAATTCTACATTTTTAGCTACAAATTTTCCTGTTGATTCGCTTTTTGTAAATTCAGTTAATGATTTTTCTAATGAACCTGCATTTTGTTTTAAATCTGTAGTAAAATAAACTTTAATTTTCCCTAAATCTAAATCATTTTTTATAATTTCTTTAAATGTTTCTACCATATGCTTTTCATCTTCACAAACTAAAATAAGCTGTGGTCTTGCTTCATATCCAGAATCAAATTGAACAAAATTCTCTAAAAAGTCTTTATATAATCTCATTCTTTCTACAAATTTTGTTTGCCAATCATCTTCTCTTCTAACACATTCGAAAATTAAACTTAATGATTTTCCAGCTTTAGAAATCTTAACTTCTCCATGACATTTAAATGATTTTCCTGCCATTTTTGCAGTTATATTTGGTTTAACTTTATATGAATCAAAGTTTTTTGCCTTTCTCATATAAGCAACAATAACTTGATTTCCTGCTAATCTCTTTTTTATTAGAGCTACTGGTTTTGTATTATCAGTAGGTTGCCATTTACATTCTACTTCTTTAGAATTTAGTAAATATTTACCCATCTTTTCCATACAGTAAACTCTATATATACCTTTTCCTTCTTCTGAAGTAAAATAATATCTTGTTAAAATTTTTGTTTTAACTAATTGATCTAACTTAGTATTTAATTTATCTTGAGATTTTATTTCAACTCCTCTGTGTACAAGCATTTGATAAATCTGTCTTGAAGTTAAAAATTCAAATTCATTTACTAAGTCTAGTATTTTGAAATGCACATCTGATATATGTCCTAAATTAATTTTGTGAATAATCTGATTGATAGATACATATCCATCCTTTCCATCAAATGTTTTTATTTCTCCCTCTCTAATAGCGAATGGAGAAACGGTAGTTTTTATTTGCTCATCATCTACCATTTTCTAAAACCTCCTTAAATAATTAAAAGTTTAATTTTTTTTCTATCTTTTATAATTTTTTTTATATAAACATTTACTCTTTGTCCATATTCTAAGCCTTCTTTATATTCTGCTAAACCAACTAAATTAGGCTTCAGTTCAATAAAAATCCCGTTTTTATATTTATCTGCTTCCTTTACAGTACCTTCAACAACAGTTTTTTCATTGTATTCTTTTATATTTTCTTCCCAATCTCCAAGTAATTCTTTATATGATAAAACAACCTTGTTATTTTCGTTGTCAATAGATTTTATCATAACATTAATTTTTTGTCCAATACTAAATCGTTCTTCTGGTGATTTTATTCTTGAAACTGAAATGTCTTCTATATGAAGTAGTCCAACTATTCCTCCACCTATTTCTACAAAAGCACCGAATTTTCTTATATTTTTAACTATTCCATTTACTACCATGCCTGGTTGCAGATTTGTTTTTAACCAATTTAATGCCTCTTGTTGAACACTCTTTCTTGAAAGGATAACATTATTAGTAGTATCATTTATTTCTTTTACCTTAAATTGAACAAAATTATTAACTTTATTTTTACAAATACTAGGATTACAGAATCCAAATTCATCTACATTTATAGCTTCTAATTCATTTCTTGGAATTATTCCTTTTATGTTATTACCTAAATCTATATGTAAATTAAAATCTGAATCACAAGTATTTACTATTCCTTGCAGTATTTGTCCATCTGAAAATGCTGATTGAATTAAACTCCTATCTAATTCATCTTTTGTGTCTAACCATCCTTCTGGAATAAATTTTTGATATTCCATTTTTCTACCTCTTTCGTATATTCAAATTTATTAAATTAATTTATTTACTTCTTCTTTAGTTAAATATCTCCAAGTTCCTATTTTTAAATCTTTTACTCCTATGTTCCCTATTTTTGCTCTATGGAGCGCAATAACCTTTTTTCCTATCGCTTCACACATTTTTCTAACTTGTCTATTTTTTCCTTCATGTATTGTAATTTCTACTCTTGATATTTTTTTATCGTTATCTATTTTTAAAATTCTGACATTTGCTGGTTTAGTTACATATTCTTCATCAATTTTAATACCTGATTTTAGCTTTTCTATATCATCTTCTGCAACTATTCCAATTACTGTTACTGTATAAGTTTTTGTTATTTCATGTTTTGGATGTGTTACTTTATATATAAAGTCTCCATCATCTGTTAAAATTAATGCTCCTGATGTATACATATCTAGCCTTCCTACAGGAACAATTCTTTTATCTGTTTTTATCAAATCAAGAACTGTTTGTCTATCAAATTGATCATTAGCTGTTGTTACTACTCCAATAGGTTTATTTAATAATATATAAGTATAATCTTTTTTTTCTAATTTTACTATTTTCCCTAAATATTCTATTTTGTCTTTTTCTGGATTTACTTTTCTTCCAAGCTCCACCTTTTCTCCATTAACCAGTATTTTACCATCTAATATTAGTTCTTCGCATTTTCTACGAGAGGCTATTCCTATTTGAGCTAAATACTTTTGTAGTCTTATTTCTTCCATTAGTTACCTTTATTTTCCTTTCTTAGCTCCTCTAATACTTTTTCAAAATATTCTGGCAATTTTGCCTCTAACTTCATTTCTTTATCAGTAATTGGATGCTTAAATTCTAGTTTTTCACTATGTAACATTTGTCCTTCTACTCCAAATGGATTTTTTCCATTCGAATATACATAATCTCCAACAATTGGATAACCTATTTGAGACAAATGAACTCTTATTTGATGTGTCCTACCTGTTTCTATATTTATTTCTAATAATGTATATTCTTTAAATCTTTCAATAACTTTTATATGTGTTATCGCATTTTTGCCATTTTTCGATACAGCCATTTTAGTTCTATCTTTTGTACTTCTTCCTATTGGCATATCTATAGTTGCTTCATTTTCTTTCACTTTTCCTCTTACTAAGGCAATGTATGTTTTCTTAACTTTATGATCTTTTATTTGATCACTCATATTTATATGAGCCTTATCATTTTTAGCAATAATCAAAAGTCCTGATGTATCTTTATCTATTCTATGTACAATTCCTGGTCTAATTTCTCCTCCAATTCCAGATAAACTATCTTTGCATTTGTTCATAATAGCATTAACTAATGTTCCATCTGGATTTCCATTTCCTGGATGAACAACTAAACCTTTTTGCTTATTTACTACTAATATATCACTATCTTCATATATTATATCTAAAGGAATATCTTGTGGTTTAATTTCGACCTCTTTAGGTTCTTCTTTATCTATAGTTACTATATCATTTAAATTTAATTTATATGAAGCTTTACTATTATTTCCATTTACTAAAATATTTCCCTCATTAATTAGACGTTGTACACTTGCTCTAGAAATAGAATTATCCTTCAAACTTACTGCTTTATCTAATCTCATACCTACTAATTCTTCATTTATTTTATAATCTTTTTTTTCCAATATTTTTCCCCTATTTGCTAAATTTTCCTTTTGTTATATCTTTTGTAAAAGTAATTTTTAATAAATAAATTGGTAATACAATCATTCTAAAAATTCTTGAAGGTTCTAATATTAATCTCCACAACCATTCTATGCATAGTTTTTGAACTATTTTAGGCGCTCTTTTTACTTTTCCAGCTTCATAATCAAATGTACCACCTTGCCCTGCTGCAATATCTACTTTTAATTCATTTTTATGCTTTGCAATCCATTTTTCCTGAATTGGTGCTCCCATTGCAACAAATAATACATTAGGTTTTAAATTACTTATTTCTTGTATTACTTTTTCTTCACTATCTTCTTCAAAGAAACCTTCATGATAGCCTACAATTTTTATATTTGGATAAATTTTCTTTAAATTTTCAGTTGCAAATTTGGGAACTTCTCCTCTACCACCAAGTAAATAAAAGGTCCAATTCTCTTTTTGTCCAACTTCTAAAACTTTTCTAAAATATTCTTGACCTGGTATTCTTTGTTTAAAAGGTTTGTTTTGAAATTTTCCACCCAGCATAACTCCTACACTATCTGGTGTTGCAAGTTCTGCACTTTGTAATATTTTATAAAACTCTTCATCTTTTTGAGCCATCATTATGAATTCTGTATTTGGAGCTACTACAATTTTGCAAGACTTGTTGCTTTCTTCTATTAAATTTTTAGTTATTTCTCCTGCTTCTTCAATATTAATATTATCTATGTCTATACCTAATATTCTAACTGTACTTCGCAAATCCTACACCTCTATTTTTTCTTTGAAAAATCTATTAAAAATATTATTAATAGAACCCAGCCAATTATTACATATAAATCAGCTATATTAAAAGTTGGAAATTTATATATCTTTATAAAATCTAAAACTCCACCTCTAAAAAATCTATCAATTAAATTACTAATTCCTCCTGCTAAAACTAATGACAATGTTATTATTGTTTTTTTATCAAGTCTTTCTAGTTGATTCTTTATAAAGTTGATAACTATTGCTAAAACAAAAATTGTTAAAAATATATTTCTAACATTTCCTTCATTAAATCCAAATGCCATACCTGTATTTTTCACTGTTTCAATTTTTAAATAATCATTTCCTATTCCTTCTGGAACTAGAAATATAATTAAAAATTTACTTAATTGATCTATTACAATTAATATAGTTATAATAATAATCAAACTTCTAACTATTTTATTTTTCAAATTTATACCCCCAATTAATTGTAATTTCAATCTTTAGCAACATCTAATTTTTCAAAAATTTTAAAATTACCTTCACTATAAATTCTTCTATAATTAGCATCATCTTCTAATATCATAGCAAGTTTTGAATTTTCATATAGTATTATATGTGTTACTCCATATTCTTCAAATTTTGTTTTATAATCAACTGCTATTCCTGCTATATTTAATGCATCTGAAAAAATATCTCTACCATCTATACCATTTTCTTTATCTTCATTAAACTCTGGAGAATACAAATCACATCTTGAATCAATAAATACTGGTATTCCTCTGAATAATAAATAACTTCCATAATTATATTCATTATACAATTTTATATTTTTTACATCTAAATTGCTTAATATCCAATCTGATGCAGCTACTGGATATGTTGATTCATCTATATAATCACTTCTAAAATGTGGTTTCACAATATTAGTAGAAAGTATTATAAATAAACAAATTATAACTGTTGCCCCAAACCATCCAGATATAAAGTTTTCTAATTTTTTAAAGTTTTCTTTATCATATTTCTCAACCATTTGGCCTATTAAATTTGCAAGTATTGGTCCACAAAAGATTGCAAACATAGATACTTGTCTTCTTGATTTAAACGCTAAAAATGTTATACCTGCAAGCATAAATAGATCTGATAATTTTATTTTTGTATCTGTAAATATTAAAATCATTAAAAATACTATAATAGCAACTGCAAATTCTTCATTCTCAATTAATGTAAGTGGCAAATGTTCATTAATTGACTGAGTTGTATTTCCTTGCATTGTTTTATACAAATAAGTAAATGCACCATCTCCTGCTGGATTTAGGAAACCTGTAAGAACTGCTATTGCCATTATTGCAATAAGTAATAATATAACATGATTTTTTTCTGTTTTAATTTTATATGGATTTTCTCTTAAATTCTCTCTTTTCTTTGTTCTTTTTAAAATTGCTAATTTAATTTTTTCTATTTTATTATCACACTTTTCTTTTGTTTCATCTTTTTTAGAAAGCTTTTTCTTTATTTTAGTTATTAATGAAACAAATCGCAAGTCTAAATCTTTTTCATCTAATACTACACAAACATATTCTCCTATGTAAGGTAAGAATAAAACAAAGTAAAATGGAAATACTGCACAATGTAAATTTGCAATTAATAATGGTATCAATATAAGCATTAATCCATATCTTTTTTTCTTTGTTTCTAAAAATTTTTCTATAAAATATACTGCTAAAACAAACAAAATAAATGTTACAAGTTGTGCTCTAGCTGCAATAAATGATTTCATTAAATATATTGAAAATATAGTTATTATTAGTGATACCACTTTATTTTTTGACTTTTTATTACTTAAAAGATATATTGAAAAACCAAGTAACGCTGTAAAAATCATTGTTGATGCATAAATACCAGGTTGTCCAAATGAATTATATATTAAAAACATTCCTAAGTCATAAAGCCAATGTGGGTAAGTATATGGAAGTTCATGCCAAGAATATAAATCTGTAGTTAAATCTGATATTCCATTATTATATATATATTCTCCTATTGTTACAGTATAATATGTATCGTTTTGCAATGTTTTTGGTGATATTGCTGCACAAAATAATGCCATACATATAAAAGCAACAATATGAAAAACAATGTTTTTTATTTTTTTAGTTTTTACTGATTGATTTAAACTTTTATCTTCTGCATTTTCAAAAGTTTCTTTTTCTTCTATGTTTGCTGTACTAATTTCTGATTCTACTTTTTCTATCTCTTCTTCGTTTTTCATGAAAAAACTCCTCTGTTTATTATAAATTTATTTGAATTATATCAAATAATAATAAAAAAATATATACCTATAACATAAAAATTTCAGAATCAAGATTTTATATGTAGTGCAAACTGCTACAAAATCTTGATTCTGATATAATTGTCTGATACTAAAATTTTAAATAGCATATTTTTCATTGCATTCATTTAATTTATTTTTTAAAAGTTGACTTTCAGTCTCATATATTCTCTTAGAAAATTCTTGTTTTGTAACAAAATTTTCATTTGTCATATAATTTAATGTTAATACAGATATATTTGAGCAATGATCTATAATTTTCTCACATATAATTAAAAGTTCTAAAAATGCAATTCCACTTTCTACATTACATTTTCCTTCTTTTAATCTTTCTATATGAGCATTTTTATATTCTTCTCTTTTCATTTCTGAAAACTCTTTTAAAGCTTCAATTTCTACAACATATTTTATTTTTTTCTCCCTATATGCTTTTATTGTACTTAAAAGTGCATCTTCTGTAATATCATATATTAATTCAAATTCTCTGTATGCTATATCAGAAATTTTAATATTTTTTTCATTCATGTTCTCTACTATTTTAGAAAACTTATATCCATAATCTCCAATTTTTTCAAATTCTGATTCCATTTTTAATAAAGTTGATATAATTACGCTTTCTTTATCAGATATATCAAGACTTCCAAGTTTAATTAAAAATTCTGTAACTTTTTCTTCTAATTTATCTATTGAGTTTTCTCTTTCTAAAATTTTATCTAACTTTTTAGCTTCAAATTCTTTTAGTAAAATATTAGATTTTCTAAAATTCTTTTCTGCTATCTCTCCCATCTTTTCTATAACACTTGTACTATTTGTAATAGCCATTTTAGGCATTTTTAATATTCTATCATCTAACATATTTAATACTGATAAATAATTACTATCGTCCTCATCATCCTTAACTTTTTCATCTTTAATAGTAATTAAGGTTAATTTCTCAATTAAATTAATACATGGTAGTAATATTATTGTTGATACTACATTAAATATTGTATGAAAATTAGCTATTTGCCCCATCTCTATAGTATCTTTCCAGAATGTAAATCCTATAAAAAATTGATATGTGTATATAAATATTAAAAATATTATTGTCCCTATTAAATTAAAATATAGATGTACTGCTGCAGCTCTTTTGGCATTCTTTGTTCCACTAATACTTGCACATATAGATGTAAAACAAGTTCCAATATTTTGACCTAATATAATTGGAATAGTAGTTGAATAAGTTATTATTCCAGTAGTAGATATTGCTTGCAATAGACCTACTGTAGCTGCAGAACTTTGAAGTAATACCGTAATTAGTGCACCTGCTAAAACTCCTAATATAGGATTAGATAATTTTGATAATATTTGTGATAATATAGGTAAATCACTAAATCCACTAGCAATTTCAATCATTGTTATCATTCCTGTAAATAACAATCCTATTCCCATTATCATTTCACCAATATTTTTCATTTTTCTATTTTTAGCAAGTTCTATAATAAAAACTCCAACCAAAATAAGTATTGGTGCTATTACTTCTGGAGTAAATAATGATATAAAACCTCCATTATCTAAACTTGTAAGTCTTAAAATTTGTGATGTTATAGTAGTTCCAATATTAGCTCCCATTATTATTGGTATTGCATTTTTTAATTTTAAAATTTCAGAATTAACAAGTCCAACTACAAGTACAGTTGTTGCTGCTGAGCTTTGTGTTGCTACTGTAATTAATATTCCTGTTAATAACCCTTTAAATATATTATCTGTAGCTGATATTAAAAATTTTTCTAACTTTCCTCCTGATATCATTTTTAAATTTGTACTTAATATTTTCATACCATAAATTAGTAATGCTACTCCACCAAGTAATTTTATAATTGAAATTAGTATATCCAATTTTTTCACCTCAAAATTTCTCTGTTTTCTTATAATTCTAATCTTTTGTATAGTTTTAACTATCTCTACCTATTATATTCAAAAAATGTGTATTGTCAATATTGTTTTAGACATGGGGACGTAGATGTTGTCTAAATTATCTTAAATTAAAAGTTAAAAATTTAAAATCAAATTAACTTAGACAACATCTACGTCCCCATGTCTATCTACGTCCCCGCATCTATATCAAAAAAGAAAACGTCCATATACCAACATCTAGTTAGCACATGAACGTTATATAATTTGCTAAAATCTATATAAATTTAATTTATATACTAAAAATTATTAAACAACTTCTGCTTCAACTTTTTCTTCACTTTCATTTTCTTCTTTATTTGCAATTTCCATACTTGCAATTGAAACTTCATAAGCAACTCTTGTTTCAACAGTTCCATCTTCAAATTTTTTCTCATAATTTCTTGATTGAACTCTACCTGTTATTTTTACTTCTGTTCCAACTTCCATATTTTGACAAAATCTTGCATTTCTTCCCCAAGCTATACTTGGTATGTAATCTGATTTATTATAAGCTCTATTCACTGCTAATAAAACATCTGCAATTTCTCTTCCAAATGGTGTTTGTCTATATATAGGTTTTTTACAAATATAACCTATTAAAACAACTTCATTTGTAAGTTCATCTTTTTCGTCTTCAACCTCTTCAGTTTCTGTTATTTCTTTTGCAAAAACAGTTAAAATTAATCTGTTTCTTTCGTTCTCATAGTTGTTATAAGATCTAAATTGTCCTTCAACTTTTACTTTTTTTCCTATACTTAAATTTAGTTCTGTTAATAATCTTTCAGATATTGTAATTGGAATAATATCAACAGTTGAACTTAGTCTAACAACCTCTAAATTAAAAACATAAAATTTTTCTCCATAAATTTCATGACTGTAACTCTTATCACTTACTACCTTTCCTACTAATACTAAGTGATTATTTTCTGAATAATTTGTATTCAATTTTCGTTCCTCCTTAAAATTTATCTACTGTATTTCATATAATGTTTTATCTATTTTCCGTTTTTTCCCTAAAACACTTATAGTATAACACATTTTTTAACTTTTGTCTACATAAAATTGGATTTTTTTATCTTTTTTACCAATTTTGTTATATTTTATTACTTATTATCGAGTTTTTATAATGTTATTCTAGTAAACCTATTATTTGTAACCTGTTCTAATTTATGTTAATTATTTACTAGAAGATACATACTTTTTAAATAAATTTCCTCTTTCTTCAAAATTTTTAAAATATCCATAACTAGATGCTGCTGGAGAAAGTAAACATACCATTCCTTTTTTAGTTACTTCTTTAGCAATTTTCACAGCCTCTTCTAGTTCATTTGTAAATTGTATATTTTTATTACAATCTATTAATCCGTCTCTTATATACTCTCCTGTTTTCGGAAGACATATAATATTTTCAATATTACTATTTTTTAAAGCATTTATTAATTCTTGAAGGTTCACTCCTCTATCTTTTCCACCAACAATAATTGTATTAATGTTCTTAATAGCTTTCATGTCACTTATAGTAGCTTCTGGTATTGTTGCAATAGAATTATTATAATAATCTATACCATCAAAGTTTCCAACAAATTCCATTCTATGTTCTAATGGTTTGAAATTCTTTATTGTATTTACAGTTTTATCTATATCTAAATTTAAAATATCACATACTGCAAAAATAAACATTATATTGTTAATATTATGTTCACCTTTAAGATTTATTTTTTCATTAATATCCATAAATTTTTTGCTATTACAATATATGAAATTATTTTCTAAAAATACACAATTTTTTGTATTAGGTTTTTGAGTAAATGAAACTGCATAATCATTTGGTTTATAATTAAAATTATATTTTTTCATAAATTCATTATCAAAATTATATATTAAGTAACCATCATTTTTTTGATATTTAGCCAAATTATATTTTGCTTCTATATATTTTTCTAAAGATTTATAATGATCTAAATGTTCTTCAAAAATATCTAAAATTATTCCAATATTGGTTGATTTTTTTACAAACTCTAATGCGTGTGATGAAAGCTCTATAACTCCTATACTATCTTTAGTAAAACTTTCTATATCATTAAAAATAGGCTCTCCTATATTTCCTAAAAGAAACGCATCTTTTTTCTGATCAATTAATATTTTATACATTAAAGATGTTGTTGTACTTTTTCCCTTAGTACCTGTTATTCCTATTGTGAATATAGGAACGTACTCTAATAATAATTCCAATTGGCTTGTAATTTTATCTTCAAATTTTGAAATATCTATATCTTTTAATGAAATTCCTGGAGCTTTTAAAATTAAATCATATTCTTCAATTCCATTTAAATAATTTTCTCCGTGCTGATACTTCTAAATAAATATCTTCCATTAATTCTGGTTTGTTATCTAATAGATCTATTTTTTTGTCAGCTATAAATATTTTTTTATCTGGAAAATGATTTCTTAAAAATCTATAACTAGATTCCCCTTCCATTCCAAATCCTAAAATAACTATATTTTTATTTTCTAAATAGTTTAATAATTTTTCTAACATTTATTCTCCTTCTATTTTTAACGATATTTAGCATTTACATAAAACACTAAAAAACTTATTTAACAAGATTTTTCCTATTAAATAAAAATAGGTAATATTTTATATTTAAAAAAACACTTATTTTATTAAATCTCTTAATTTATTTTTTAAAATATTTTCAAATTCTTTTGGAATATTATTATTTTCATTATAATATGTTAATAAATTTTCTGTAGATAATTCAAAATTATTTTTATAATATTCTAATAAAAACGGTAATTCTCCATTACATTTTTTTATTGTTTCAGTTATAGCAAATCTAATTTCACTATAAGTTCCTACGCATTCAAATGGTTTAGTTTCTCCATACCCACAAAGTTCTACAAATGTTTTTAATAAATCTTCTCTTTCAAATAAATCTTCTCTAAAAATATTCAAAAGTTTTTCTTTATATAAAAATGGACTTAAAATTGTATATACAAATAAACATTTAGGACAATTGCAACACCATTTCCAAGGTACTGATTTACTACCAACATTGCAACTTTTAAATACTTGATGATACTCTTCTATATTAGAAAATAACATTGCAATTTGTAATTCACTTATAGGTCTTAGCATACTAAAATATTCCACATTGGCTTTTAAAACTTTTTGTCCGTATTCTCTAAAGTCATTTTCAAATTCAATAGTTTTTGAATATTGATGATTTATATTCTCCCCTTCTACATTAGTTTCATTTGCACTATCTTCATTTGATAATGCTATATATTTTTTTCCTAATAAATATGAACATAAGTAAGTTAAAAATGCAACAATTGCAGAAAATGGAGTGTGACCATTTAAAAATCCCTTACTATTTAAATCTAATAAGTTTTTATCTATAGTTCTTTTTACTTCAATAATTTCTTGATTACTAAATCCAGCTACTTTTGCACATCCTTCTGATACACTATTATTTCCTATACGAAAGACAAGAGAATCTTTTTTATAATCTTTTAATAAATCTAAAGTAACATTAGAATCTTTACCACCACCAACAGGAATAATAATTCCACTTAGATTATCTTTTTGCTCTAATACTTTAATTTCTTCACCTTCAGAAATAAATTCTATCCAATCCTCCTTAGATATATTAATGTTGTTAATATATCTGAATTCTCCAAGACCTACATAAAATAATTTTTTAAACCAACCTTCTTGAAAGCTATTCAATTTCCCACACTTTATATAAAATTGTGGTGAACATGTTGCTTTAAAATAACTAATTGCTTCTACCACCCCCATGCTAAAAACAATATTTTTTACAGTATCAGAATTTATATCTTTAAATTTAAAGTTCTTTTTTAAAATTTCTACTTTAGGATTAAACTTTGACAATTTTTCAATTTCAAATTCATATTCTATATAAATTTTATTCTCATCTTCAAATATTTTATAATTATTATATAAAAATTTTGGATACTCTTTTCTTAAAACCTCAATTTTCATAGTATACTCCTTCCAAAATTATCCTATTCATTATAATTTGATTTTGTTATAAATATTTACTATTTAAACTATAATTCTTAGATTATAAATATACACCTATTTTATATTTTTGTAAATATTAAGAAATAAATAACCATTTTCAAATAAAAATCATAAACTTTATTATGACAATAATTATTGTTTAAATAATTTTGAAAGGATAAAATATTATGGAATTTGAAAAAAAAGTTATCGTTGATGTTGATGGTGTTATAGAAAAAGGAAAACAATTTGACTTAGATTTAAGATTACCAGAAGATGATAGAAATGTTGTTTATGGAATTATAAGAGATTGTCATGGTGATCCTGTTTGTGATGCTGTTGTAAAATTAGTAGAAGTTTGTAAAGATGAGAGAAAACCTGTATCTCATACTTTCACAGATAAAGAAGGAGAATTTGTTTTTGGTCCACTTTGTCCAAACAAATCTTATGCTATAGAAATATGGGTAAACAGAGTAAAACACATAAAAATATGCAAAGTATGTGATCATGAAGGAAAATGCTTAAAAGGTGTTGATTTATGCTGTGATAAAGATATGATGCCAGATCATAAAAAAAGCTATGATGAAGAAGAAAAAGAAGAATCTTGTGGTTGCGAAGAATAATTTTCTATACAATTTAATAAAATCTTATAAATCTTTTTATTATTAGGAGAACTCAAAAAGTAGTTTTCCTAATAATAGATTATTAGTTGCTGTTTTAACAACTAATATTAATTCAGATTGATAAAAGCGAAGTTTTATAGTAAAACTTCGCTTATTTCTTTATACTGACATTTTAATTCTTTTAGCTATTTGTTTTCCTTTTTTCATCATTTTCTTTTTGTTTTCATCTACACCTTCTGAATACATCATCATTGTTCCAGCAGTAATTAAAGTTCCTACCATAATACCTTTTACAAAATTCATAATCTATACCACCTTTCTTTTTTATTACTAAAAGAAGACTTTAGTTTACTAAAATCTGCTCTTACAAAACTATTTATTATTAAAAATCTAAAAAATCAAAGATTTTTCAGTAAATTTGTTCATGTGTCAAATTTTGCAAAGTAAAATTTGTGTATAAATATCATCAAAGGATTTATTTTATAGTAAGTGTGAAGCACTTTTCTATAAAATATAAAAATCTTCTTTTAATACTATCTAATTTTATTATCTTCTTTTTTCTTTAATATATACTGATTAAAAAATGAATAAATTTCAAAAATTGCTATACAAAGTAAAAAAATTCCAAAATATTTTTTTAGTGAAGAATTATCTATTTTAAAAGAAAGTTTGCTTCCCAAAATAGCTCCTATAATTCCTGCTATAATTATAATAACTGACATTTTATAATTTATGGTTTTATTTTTTACATTCATGCAAATTGCTGTTATTGAGGTAGGAATAAAAAATATAAGATTAGTCCCTTGAATTAAATGTTGACCCATCTTAGTAAATATTCCCAATAATAAAATTAATATTGTTCCACCTCCCATTCCTAAAGCTGCAACAGTTCCAGAAATGGTCCCGATTAAAATTTCTTTCATATATCCTCTTTATCATAATTAATTTTTACTTTAAATGTAATATTATATTTTTAACATTTATAATATATAAAAAATTTATAATATTTATATTTATAAGTTTTAAAAGCTTTTTTATTAAATTTATAAACTTCTTTATAAATTTAATTTTCTATTTTTTCTAAATAATCATTTTTATTCCAGCATAAATTAAAAAAATAACAAATAATATTCTTAAAATATTTTTGTTTAAATTTATAAGTAATTTTGATCCAATATATCCACCTATAACTCCACCAATTGCACATTTTCCTGCAATCCACCAATCAATAGAATTTTCTTTAAAATAAAAAAAACTACTAGTTAAAACCATAAAAAAAATACACATTATTGTAGTAGCTCTAGCAGTTACTTCATTTTCTTTTAATAAAAAAGTCATAAAAGGAACAAGAATAAGTCCTCCACCAGCTCCAAAAAATCCACTAATCATTCCTGCGAAAAATCCAGCAATTATACATAAAAAAATACTCTTTTTCATAAGAGTATTTTTCACTTTTTTAAATTAATTATTCAATTTTTGTAAAAATAAACATTTTTATATACCTTTATCTAAATCTATTTAGGCAAAACTTATCTAATTTCTAATTTTCAATATTTTCATCTTTAATAAAATACTTTGTCCCAAGCATTTTATCTGGCAAATATTGTTGTTCTACCCAATGACCTGGATAATCATGTGGATATTTATATCCTTCACCATATCCAAATTGTTCCATTCCAGCAAGTGGTGCATTTCTTATATGCATTGGTATTGTTCCAGTATCTTTACTTGAAACATCTGCTATTGCACTATTTATAGCATTATATGTAGCATTAGATTTTTTAGAAGTTGCAACATATACAGCCGCTTCTGATAATATAATTCTAGCTTCTGGCATTCCTACCATTGTTACTGCTTGCATTGCAGATGTTGCTACTACTAAAGCAGTTGGATTTGCTAATCCAACATCTTCTGCTGCTGCAATTACTATTCTTCTTGCTAAAAATACTGGATCTTCCCCACCATTAATAGCTCTTGCTAAATAAAATACTGTAGCATCTGGGTCACTTCCTCTCATAGACTTTATGAAAGCACTAATATTATCATAATGACTATCACCAGTTTTATCAAACATTGCTTTTCTTTTATTTAAGCTTTGGCTTGCTATTTCATTTGTTATTTCTATAACTCCATCCGAATTCATTTTAGTTGTTAAAACAGCAACTTCTAGTCCATTTAATGCTGTTCTAACATCTCCACCAGAAACTTCTGCAATAGTATCTAATGTTTCATCTGAAATTTTTATATTATAATTTCCTAATCCTTCTTTATTTGTAATTGCATTTTTTAAAACCTTTAATATATCTTTTTTTTGAAGTGGCTCTAATTTTATAACCATTGATCTTGATATTAAAGCTTTATTCACTTCAAAATATGGATTTTCTGTAGTTGCTCCTATTAAAATTACTGTTCCATCTTCTACAAAAGGAAGTAACGCATCTTGTTGAAGTTTATTAAATCTATGTATCTCATCTATAAATAATATACATTTTCCACTTGGATTTAATAATGGATTTTCTGCCTCTTCAACAGCTTTTTTTATATCTCCAACTCCTGATGTTACTGCATTTATTTTAGTAAATTTATATTTTGTTGTCTCACTAATAACTTTTGCAAGTGAAGTTTTTCCACATCCTGGAGGTCCCCATAAAATAAGACTTGATAATCTGTCTGCTTTTATAGTTCTATATAATAATTTATCTTGTCCAACAACATGCTCTTGACCAACAAATTCTTCTAAAGACTTGGGTCTCATTCTATATGCTAATGGTTGATTTAAGTCCATTTTATTATTCCTTTCCCAAAAATTTTGCAATAATTTATATTAATTATTATCTTTGATTTTATAAATAATATAATTTTTATCTTATATTTTATAAATAATATAATTTATATACGTTAAAATACGTGCTATCTAATTTTATTTATTCTATCTTGCAAGTAATGATAATCCTTTTTTAATTAAATCTTCAACTGATAAATCTGATTTATCTATATTTTCAAATACTTTATCAATTTCTTTTTTATTATATCCTAATATTTGAAGTGCAGCTATTGCTTCAGAAATATTTTCGTCATTACTATCTTGTATATCCATTTGTGTATCATCTGCTTTTGCAATTTCTTGTTCTGCTTTTAGTTTATCTTGTAATTCTAATACTATTCTTTGTGCTGTTTTTGGTCCAATTCCTGGTACTTTTTTTAGTTTTGCAATATCATTTGAAACTACTGCAAATGCAAAACTAGATGGAGTTATATTAGAAAGCATTGCTATTGCA
Organism: uncultured Clostridium sp.; assembly: GCA_947427205.1. Lineage (GTDB taxonomy): Bacteria > Bacillota > Clostridia > TANB77 > CAG-508 > Scatovivens. Next base: position 12,250 of record CANEHB010000021.1, on the reverse strand, counting down.
GATTTTGCTCCTATTCCACTAACAGATAATAAAAGTTCAAACATTTTTAATTCTTCTTTTGTTAAAAATCCGTACAGACTAATATTATCTTCTCTTACATAATAATAAGTATGTACTTTAACATTTTTTCCTACTTCTCCAATTTCATTTATTGAAATATTTGACATAAAAATTTGATAACCAATTCCACTTACATCTATAACAACATAATTACTTGATTTTTCTTCTAATGTACCTTTTATATATGCAAACATCTTTCGTTTCCTCCCAAACATATTTTTGCTACATTTTATCACAAAAATATTATTTTGCAATACTTTTATTATATTTTTATACTTATTTTTTAGTTATAAATATAAGCTTTTCTTATATAAAATCAAAATATATTATATTTTACACACTATCAATTCTACACTTTTAATTGAAAACTCTAAGTTTTTGTGATATTAATATATCTATATTAATATTGGAGGTTATTATGCAAACTATAAATATTAACGATTTTTTTGATTTTGATAATCATGAACCAGTAAATCGTATTGCTTATACAGAAGAAGACGCCAAATACAAATTAAAATGTATGAAAGCTATGCAAGATATTGGAATGGAAATATATATAGATCAAGTTCGGAAATATATGTGGAAAATTTAAGGGTGATTGTTCAAACAATAAAACTCTATTAATTGGTTCTCATACAGATTCTGTTACTAATGGTGGACAATTTGATGGTCCAGTTGGAGTTTATATGGCTTTAAAAGCTGCTGAAAATTTTAAATCATCTTGTTCTAAACAATATGGAAATTTATCAGTTGCTATATATTCTTGTGAAGAATCTACTAGATTTCATTCAGCTTGCTTAGGAAGCTATTATCTTAGTGGTGAATTACCATATGATAAATTAAAAGATTTAAAAGATTCAAATGGTATAACTTTTGAAGAAGCTGTAACAGAATATAAAGATTATATCTTCTCTCACCTGGCTAAATATGGTATAGATTTAAATAATATAAAATTAGTAGATAAAATAGTATCTGAAAATGAAATTTCAGAAGCAATCGAATCACATATAGAACAATCTCAAGTTTTATCTGATTCTAATATAGATATTGGTATTATTGATTCAATTGGAAAGCCTTTACGTGGATCAATATATATCAATGGAGAAAATTCAATTGTTACATCAGCAAAAGTCATATCAGATTTAACAGATTTAGCTGTAAATTCAAAATCTGATAATCAAGAAGAAACTCTTAGAATAACTGTACCTCAATTTGATTCTATTTCTAGAAACAGTAATAAAAAAATAACATTTCCTAAAGATGGTAATTTAATAAAAGTAAATGCAAAAGGCGCAAGCGATCACTCAGGAGCAACTCCAATGGATAAAAGAAAAGACTCTGTTTTAGGTCTTTCTAAACTTGTACTAAAATTAGATGAACTTCAAAAAGAAAATCCAAATCTTAATTTTGAATTTCTTGGATCTGTTACTGAAAAATGGGGCGCAAATCAAATTCAAGATAATGCAAATTTACTTATAAGAACTACACCTCCTGTTGCAACTTCTATAGTTAATTCTCTTGCTGAAGATATATCTGAAGAATCAAATGTATCTTTTGACATAAATAATGTTAGTTTTGCAGTTGTTCAAGATAATCCTTTTTCAGAATTATTTGTAGATGTTCGACAACAATATCCAGCTACTGCAGAAAACACAAAAGAAACTATTTATAAAACTTTTAAAAATATACAAGAAAAAAATCCAGATAAAACTGATTCTATATCATTTAGAATTTCATCCCAAAACACCCCTGTAAAAACAAGTCCAGAATTAGTAGAAAATGTAAAGTCAATTTGTGAAGCAAAGAAATATTCTTATCAAATCATGCACTCTTGGCCAGGACACGATTTAGCATGTGTTCTTTGTTCATCAAATAAAACTGGAAAAATTATACTATTCTTTATTCCATCTGAGGGTGGTAGTCATAATCCAAAAGAAATTACTTATAAAGAAGCTATTGAACTTGGTACAGATGTATATCAAACTTTAGTAAATCAAAGGATGAATAAATTTAAAGAACTTTATGAAAAACAGCAAGAAGAAATTAGATAAAAATATGTATTTTTTTGAATAAATTTCCTATAAAAGCTTGACTTTTATAGGATTTTATATTAGAATAATTAAGCATTATATGTAAATATAGGTAATTTTATATAACTTCTCCCCGGTAGTTATATAAATTATATAGATTTACAATAATATAAAATATAAATTATTTTAAAATTTGAATGGAGGGTATTAATACCATGAATAATACTACATACAGCCCAAAAAAAGGCGAAATTGAAAGAAAATGGTATATAATAGATGCAACTGATAAATCATTAGGTAGAGTTGCTACTGAAGTTGCAAAACTATTAAGAGGAAAACACAAACCAACATTTACACCAAATCAAGATGTTGGAGATTATGTAATAGTAACGAATTGTAAAGATGCTGTTTTAACAGGTCATAAATTAGATCAAAAAGTTTATAGACATCATTCAGGATATATTGGAGGAATGAAAGAAACTTCTGCTAGAGTAATGATGGACAATACTCCTGAAAAAGCTATGTTTTTAGCTGTAAAAGGAATGCTTCCACATACAAGATTAGGAAGACAAATGATCAAAAAATTAAGAGTTTACGCAGGTAGCGAACATGACAATATAGCTCAAAAACCAGAAGTTTGGGAGGTAAAATAAAATGGCAAAAAAATCTGAAAATATAGTATTCCAAGGAACAGGTAGAAGAAAAGAATCTATCGCTAGAGTAAGATTAATGCCTGGAAAAGGTGAAATTACAGTTAATGGAAAAAAATTAGATGAATATTTTGGAACAGAAATATTAAAAGTTATAGTTAACCAACCTTTCGCTGTTACAAACACTGTTGGAAAATATGATGTAATAGTTAAAGTTGTTGGTGGTGGTTATACAGGTCAAGCAGGTGCTATAAGACATGGTATAGCTAGAGCATTAAATGAAGCTAATTCAGAATTTAGACCAGCTTTAAAAGCTAATGGATTCTTAACAAGAGATCCAAGAATGAAAGAAAGAAAAAAATACGGTCTTAAAAAAGCTAGAAAAGCTCCACAATTCTCAAAAAGATAATTATTGGAAATATTTACACGAAACTCATTGTATCAAACAATGGGTTTCTTTTTTACATCACAAAAAGCAGGGAGACTCTCATCTTCCCTGCTCTTTGTGTGCATTTCTTACTTATACTCTCTACATTCTTACTCATATAACTGATTATTTCTTTACTGTCGATTTCAGAAAATACATAAGTATTCAGTTCTGCTAATAATACCATCAAGATGTAATTATTTCTGTTTCCTAATAATGTATTTCACCACTAAATATGTTGTTGATAAATTCATAATCAACATATCTATCCACCATAACATTGGAAATATTGTTGGTATTTTAGCCTGGTTCTCAAGTGTAACCTTGATTATCATGAGAATTGCAAATCCCCAAGTAGTAAAGTTGATCCGCTTTTTCATGACTTCAGCTTTTTTCTGGTTTTCACACTCTTTGTACTTATTGATTTTGTACAATTCAACAAAAAAAGTGACTCCCATAAGCACCTCTACAACCGTAAGTACTGCAATAAACCACACAGTTAATTCTAACTTCATTTTTAATCTCTCCTTTTCTCTCTTATTGTTTTTTAGTATATGCATAAACACTAGGAAGTCCTAGTGGAATACGAGATTAAAAAACGTCTTCTTTTTTATGTTAACATATTCTAGTAAATCTGTCAACTTACTATAAACATTATTACATAATGTTTATTCTCTATTTGCATTATATTATAATAATTCTTTATTATAATATAAAAAGGGTGCTGACTTTATTTCTAAAGTCAGCACCCTTTTCTTCCACCAAATGTCAAGCTGTATTAAAGAAAATCAAATCTTGAAACATATCTTTTATTTGGATTTAAAATTTTCCATCCCCAATGATTATTGATTTTTTCTTCCAGCTCATGAATACATGCATTCTCCTCATTAATCATTCTAATGTGTTCCTCCAAATGTATTTGTGTAAGATACGCTGCATCCTTCTCCTTATAAGATGTCTCAACTATTTCTTTTCTTTTTTCGGCTTCCCTCTTCATATACTTGAGCTCGCCGATACATTCAATTGTCATATTGCGGATAACTGCATAAATGCCAATTCCTGCAAAAACGCAACTAAATGTTATAATACTAATTTTAAAAACAATCATACTGTCTACCTCTAACGGAAACTTGTTTTCAGTTACAAATTCATAGGAAGTCCTATGTAAAAGCTGAATCGTTTTGTTTTACTCATTTCTTCAATTGATTTGACTAAGCTTTTTCTTTCGGTCCTCCGCTTCGTATCTTCGATATACTTTCATAAATGTATCAAGATCCATGACCTTGCTCCTTCGAATCTGATCATAAATCTCTTTATACACTGGTACGCTCATCAGCTCATCACGAAGTTCCTTATACAGATAATGTATGAGCTCATGTGAACACTGCTGCCAATTTCGTTCATCATTGATTGTTAAGTATCCTCTTACCATTGTTGCTGAAATGGGTAACGTACTTCTGGCAATGATATATTCATCAGTTCCTTTTAAATCTTCAGGAGCAAACCATTTACTCCTAAATTCATCATTGCCGTAGACCATTAAGCTGGCGAACTTATTGTACTTATTTTCAACGTTTGATTTAAGGTATCTTCCCCAATCTACATTGATGTCCAATTCATTCGTCATATCATTCAATCCGCCGATAGCTAAGCTACTTTCCGACTCCTCTGGATAGGTCTCTCTAATCAGCTTAATCCGTGTTTCAACTGGAAATGGATTTCTTAAGGTTCCACGCTCCTGTGCTGATCCTACAATTATGAAAGTCCTACGACACAGAGACAAGCTTGTGTCAAAAAGCAGTGTGTGACCTAAAGTTTCTGGACCAAACCGTCCAATAACAACTCCGAGATCACGTTTTGGTATACTACTCATAGTATTACCTCCTTTTCTTTGTGAAATGATTTATAAACTCTAACGTTATTATTATAGCATACAATCAGCTTTAAATCAATATTTGCGCAATTTTAAAATATTAATATCTCTAAATGTTCTAGTAAAATATTTACTCCTATTAAAATCAGAATGACACCTCCAGTAATTTCGGCTTTTTTTTCATATTTATCTCCAAATACATTTCCAATTTTAACCCCTATTGCTGAAATTATAAATGTTATTATACCTATTATACTAATAGCTAAAAATATATTAACACTTAAAAATGCAAATGTAATTCCAACAGCTAGTGCATCAATACTTGTTGCTACAGCTAAAACAATCATTGTTTTAAAATCAGTTCTATCGTCTTCTTCTTTTTTATCTCCATTTTTCTCAATTGCTTCTTTTATCATATTAACTCCTAATAAAAATAATAAAATAAAAGCAATCCAATGGTCTATACTTTTTATTTTATTTTCAAATCCAACTCCTAAAAAGAAACCAACTGCTGGCATTAAAGCTTGAAATCCTCCAAAATATAATCCTATTATACCTGCTTTTTTCCAATTCATCTTCTTCATTGATAATCCTTTACAAACAGAAACAGCAAATGCATCCATTGCAAGTCCAATTCCAATAAAAATAATTTCAAATACTCCCATTTTTTCCCCCAATTTATTATATTCTAATATTATGATTTAATTTTTAAAACAGAACATATTTACTACTTTATACTAGCAAGAATTTTAATATGATAAATACATCATACAAACATTTTAATTTTTTTATAAAATAAAAACAATAAAGACTTATCTGCAACAAAAAATTGCAGATAAGTCTCATTATTTAAAATAAAACCAGATATCTCTATCATTATGTTGGCTTTACTACATATTAATATGCTAACTACTCCCTTATCTTTTAGAATTATACTATACATGTTAATTATTTTCAAGTAAATATTTTTATTTTCATAAATATTATTTATTATTCTTTAACTAAATCTTTTATATCTTTAAAATAAACATAATTAAAAAATTAATAAATATTTAATTTATATTATATAAAGTTTATAATATAATAGTTTATATAAAGTAAAAATTTATCTTAAATTATTATATTAGTAAAATTACTTTACTAAATTTGACTATATACTAATTAGTTAGGAGCTTTTATGGAAATAAAAAAAATAGAAACAAATTATAAAAGAAAAATGTTTTTTAGTGAAACTAAAATAAAGCCTAAAGTATATCAAGAAAAATTAGAAAATCAAATTATCAATATATATCCTGAAATTACATATCAAACTATAATTGGTTTTGGTGGAGCTTTTACAGAAGCAACTGGTGTTTCTATTAAAAAATTGCCATCTGATAAACAAGATAAAATTATAAAAGAATACTTCTCTAAAGAAGGATTAAACTACTCTATTGGTAGATTGCCTATAGGAAGTTCTGATTTTTCTTTAAATTCATATTCATATTCAAATAAAGCTGATTTATCAGATTTTAGTGTTGAAAAGGATAATAATTATATTATACCAATAGTAAAATCCACACAAAAAATAAATCCTAATATTCAATTTTTTGCCTCTCCATGGAGTCCACCAAAATTTATGAAATCTAATAAAATGTTAGTTTTAGGAGGAAAACTTCTAGAAAAATATAATCAAACTTGGGCAAATTATTTAGTAAAATATGTTAACTCATATAAAAATGAAGGTATAACTATAAATTATATGACTGTTCAAAATGAGCCTAATGCTCTTCAAATTTGGGAGTCTTGTTTATATTCAGCAAAAGAAGAGGCTAATTTTGCTATAAATTACTTATCTCCTACTTTTAAAGAAAACAATATAAATACTAAAATCTTAATATGGGATCATAATAAGGAAAAATTATTTAGCAGAGTCATGCAGGAGTTAAATAATAATAAAGCACTAGATGCAATTTCTGGAATAGCATTTCACTGGTATACTGGTGATCACTTCGAAAATATCTCATTAACACATGAATCTTTTCCTGGTAAATTATTAATACATACTGAAGGATGTACTGGATACTCAAAATTTAATCAAAATGATGAAATCAAAAATGCAGAAATGTATGGTCATGATATTCTAGGAGATTTAAATAATGGAATTAATGCTTATATTGATTGGAATTTAGTTTTAGATAATAAAGGAGGTCCAAATCATAAATTAAATTACTGTAATAGCCCCATTATGATTAATAAAGAAGCTACAGATTATATAAAAAATTTAACATTTTACTATATTGGTCACTTTAGTAAATACATTTATTCTGGTGCCAAAAGAATTGCATTTAGTAAATATACTGATAATATTGAAGTAACAGCTTTTAAAAATCCTGACAACAGTATTGCTGTAGTTTTACTTAATAGAAATGATTTTAATAAAGAATATAATCTTTGTATTAATGACATAGTTATACATGATAATTTAGACAGTCATGCTATTGTTAGTTATTTAATAAAATAATTTATTTTTCTAATTATTCAATTTATAATAGTTAAGTTTTATATTATAGAACTTAACTATTTGCTTTATAAACTTATAAATGCTATAATATAAATATAGTAAAAAAGGAGAATAAATCATGGATTTATCAATAAAAAACACAACTCGTCAGCAAAGAAAAGAAATTGTAAAAACAGCACTTGCAATATCAATATCAGGTGCAGATATGCCAAGTAATCAAGCATTAAGTATAGTAAAAGAATATATTGATGGAATTACAGAATTAGAAGATGTTCAAAAAAAAATTATTGCTCTATATAAAAAGGATGGTGATATTTAATGAAAGATCCTTATATTAATGAAAATCGGAATTTTGAAAAATAAATTAGGAATTAATGATTATGATAAGTTAAATCAGGCTGAAGCTGATTTAACTTTTTCAAAATTTCTTAATATTGAAAAAACATTTAGAACAAACTTTGATATAAATTATGTAAAAGCCATTCATAAACATATTTTTGAAGATATTTTTGATTGGGCTGGTGAATTTAGAAATGTTCCTATAGTAAAAGAAGAAGTTGTGCTTCCTGGCCTTAGTCTTAATTATGCAGAATCTAAAGATATTCCAAAAAGATTAGAAGCTGTTTTAAACAAAATGAACACCACAAATTGGGATACTTTACCTTTAGAGGAAAAATCTATGGAGTTTACAAAGCAATTAACACAATTTTGGCTTGTACATCCTTTTAGAGATGGAAATACTAGAACAACTTTAACATTTGCTACAAAATTTTCTAAAGAGCATGGTTTTCCTTTAGATTTATCTTGTCTTTTAGATGAGCTTTCAAGAAAAACTAATGAAAACGGAAAAATAACTAGATTTAGCATTCGTGATAAATTTGTTTTATCAGCTATACCAGAAGAATTTTCTCCAGAACCAGAACATCTAAACTTTTTAATACATAAATCTATGGTTTCTGGAATTTCAAAAAATATACAATCTCTTCAAAATACATTAAATTCTAATTCAGATGCTACTTCTCAAAATAGAAATGATGATGATGCAAGATAATAATACAAAAATGCAGTTAGTTAAAAACTGCATTTTTTTGTTATTTATTTAATTTAAAATAATTTATATTAATAATTTTCCTGAAGTATACTATTATTGTATAATTCGTCTGGACAAATATCTGCACCATTATCCCATTCTATTGATAGTCCTGATACTTTCACAGAGTTAAACTTTTTTATATCTTTTAATTCTTCAAAAACTTTATGTTTTAAATATGGTTTTACATCAAATACTTTTATTTCTCCATTATCAAACTCTACTAAAATAGTATAATTTTCCATTGGTTTTATATTTATAGCTCTTGGTCTCATAAATTTACTCCAATCCTTTTATTTTTATAATTTCACCATCATTATTATAAGCATACCATGCTACTTTTATTTCTTCTTTATGTATTTCAATCCATGCTTCAATCATTTTTAACTGCTTAATTGGCATATTTCCATTTATCTTTTTACCTTCAATAGTTATAGAAATCTCATATTCTCCATATTTTGCATGTATATGTGGTTTATGATGATGTCCTCCAATTTCTACATATATGTATATTAAAATTCCATAAAATTGTGATATTATAGGCAATCTCTCACCTCCTTCATATTAGCATATCTTTTTTATTTTTTCAATACGATATTTTTTCTTTAGTATATTTAATATTTTTTTGAAAATTTGGCGAAACGCCATAAGAATAAATTTGAATAAAATTATTTTAAATTTTGTATATGATAACATCATTAGATTACTTAGTCAATATCTTTTATTTATTAATTTGTAAAACGTAATAAAATAAAGAATCACTTTTAAAGTAATTCTTTATTTTTAAATTGCTCTATATATTTTTTATATATTATTTCAAAAGACGAACTAATTTGAAATAATTCTTCTATTATTTCTTTATTTCTATCTTTTGTACAACTTCTCTCCATTGCTTCAAAAAAGCTATTTCTTAATTCTGTATTATTAATAAACATTGCTCTTACTACATCATTTCGTAAATTCTCTCTTATACTATTTGTTTCAAAATTATAAATACTAGCAGTATTAAAAATTTTAATTGCATTTTCAATAAAATCTTCTCCTTTTATTATTAATAAAAGCATAATGTTATCAAGATTAATCTTATCTATCTTAATTTCTTTATTTAAACAATTACGTGGTGTTAAATATTTGATGTCACAATTGGTTTTCGATAAAATCTCTTCAATCAATTGTCTCATTTCAAAATTATTTTGTTCTAAATTAATCCATTTTTTATTTATATCATTATCTGTAAACCATATTGCATCTATTTCAAAAATACTATTGTCACACTTATCTACATTTCTTAAATATGATAATCCAATATTTTCTCCTTGTTTTATTTTTAATCTTCTAAAATTATAGTTTAAATTTACAAGTAAATTTGTGTAATAAATGCTTAACTTTTCGTCTATTCTACTATCAAAACTATGATTATTTTGTAATAAATACAATATATAATTCACATAATTATATAAACATTTATGTAAAATTCTTATATTCTCACATTTGCAATCTTTCCAAACTTTTAAAGTATTTTCTTCTACATTTTCAAAAATCTCTTCAAACACTTTTTTATATTTCTCTTCGACATTTATTTCTTTTGAAATAATATTATTCCATATCTCAGAAAAAATAAAATCCTTTTTCTTAATTGTATATTTTTTACAGGCTAATTTAGTAATAAATGTATCATATACATAACCTGGAACCATTTCATTTTCATTCGCAATTATTATTACTTTCATTTTATATGTCTCTATTAATTCATCAATAGTTCCTGAAACAATATTATATTTAGATAATACTTCTACATCATTTTCAACAGTTTTGATTCCATTATTATAACTACAATCGCATACTTCAATTCTTTCAAAATTATCAAAAATAAAAATGGAACCTTTTTTTATGTTATTTATATCATATTTTTTCTCTAATACATTCTTTAAAAATGCTCCAATAATAGGTATTTTTTCTATAATATCTATAAATTTATTAAATAATCCATTATCTTCTACTTCACATACATTTTCAATCCTTTTCATAAAATTTTCTCTTGTAGTAATACCAAAACATGATATCTTATATATTTTTTTACTATTATACTTATAATACTTATCAAAAAAATCATTAACAGTAAAAGTTTTTCCAGATCCCCATTCACCTGTAATAAGTATTGGCGAATTATTATTTTCATTGCTTAAATATGTATATAAATTTTTGTGTAACTCTGTAATATCATCTTCTAATTCTTCTTTTGAATCTTCAGCATTTTTTAGGAATAATTTCTTAGCCTCATTTCTTTGATATTGGCAACATAATAAAACACGTATTTTATTAATAATAAACAGTATAATTAATATCATTATATAACACAAAAAATAAATTTTTATACTATTTAAAACTTCTTTTATATCTTCTATAAATATATTTACTTTATTTTCATCACATAAAAATATTTTTAAATAATCATTATTTCCATAATTAATAAAAGCTATTGTTATAAAGTAAAATAGAGTAATAATATTTAAAAATTTTATTACTTTATACACATTTTTAGTTGCAACTTCATAAACTTTATTTATTAAATTTTTTAATCCTAATTTTATAATCTTCTGAATTAAATTTATTAATATTAAAATAATAATAACTTCTACAAAATTAATAAAAAAAATATTCATTTATAACCTCCATAAAAAAAAAGACAGAAAATTTAAATTTCCTATCTTTTCTTTAGTATACTTTATATATTATATCACTTTTAATTATTATGTCAAATTTCACAACTTAAATAAAAAAACACCATACTTATTTCTAATTTTAGAACATAAAATATAGTGTCTAATTTAAAATAATTTATATTAATAATTTTCCTGAAGTATACTATTATTGTATAATTCGTCTGGGTCGATATCTTCCCCATCTTTCCATTCTAAAGTAATTCCTGATACCTTTACAGTTTTAAAATAATATTTGTTATTTAATTTTTTATAAAAGTTTTCTTTTAGATTTTTTTTCATATCATATATTTTTTCTTCACCATTATCAAATAAAATTTTTAATTTATAGTCATCTAAAACTTGTACTTTTTTAGGTCTTGGTGGTATCATAAATTTTCCTCCTTCTATTTTAAAGGCTCTATCTTAAAAAATTCTCCATCATCTTGGGATATTTTCCAAAGTGCTATTAATTCCTCTTTATGTATTTCCATCCAAGCTATAACCATTCTATTTTGCTTTAGTGGTATATATCCCTCAAGAATTTCTATAGAATTTATAGAATATACTGCTGAATATTCAACATGTAGATGCGCACCATGATGCTTTTGCGTATCCTTATAAAATATCCTAATTATTATCCCATAAAATTGTGATATTATAGGCAATCTCTCACCTCCTTCATATTAGCATATCTTTTTTATTTTTTCAATACGATATTTTTTCTTTAGTATATTTAATATTTTTTTGAAAATTTGGCGAAACGCCATAAGAATAAATTTGAATAAAATTATTTTAAATTTTGTATATGATAACATCATTAGATTACTTAGTCAATAGTAATCTATAAAAAAGAATGCAGTTTTGAAATGCACCCCATTTAGTAGACATAGAAAAAAGAACCTATGTTAAAATACT
>CANEHB010000020.1 GCA_947427205.1 uncultured Clostridium sp. | reverse complement strand
TTGAAAATACAAGAGTGTAGCTAAATAAGATATAAAATTAGTTTACACTACCAATAAAAGTAAAGGAGAAAAAATATGGTAGATGTTGTTTTAGGTACTTTTTTTGGAGATGAGGGAAAGGGAAAAATTATTGATTTTCTTTCAAAAGATGCAAAAATTGCAATAAGATGCTCAGGTGGAAATAATGCAGGGCATACAATAAGTGTTGATGGAAAAAAGTTTGCTTTTCATTTAATACCTTCTGGAATATTAAACAAAGGAACAAAAGCAATTATAGGAAATGGTGTTGTTATAGATCTTAAAGTATTAATTGAAGAATTAGAAAATTTAAAATCAAATGGAATTGATATTAGTAATTTTTATATTAGTGATAAAGCGCAGATAATTTTTCCATATCATATAAAAATGGATGAACTGCAAGAAAACTTAAGAGAAAATAAAATAGGAACAACAAAAAGAGGCATAGGTCCAGCATATTGTGATAAGTTTGAAAGAAGTGGAATAAGAGCAGAAGATTTAATTTCAGAAAGATTTGAAGAAATGGTAAAAGAAAATCTTAAAAGAAAAAACACTATTTTTAAAGTTTATGGATATGATGAAATTGATTCAGATAAATTGATAGAAGAGTATAAAAAATATGCAGAATATTTAAAACCTTTTATAACAGATACAGTAAGTTTAATGCATAAAGCCATTGAAAATAAAGAAAAGATACTTTGTGAAGGTGCACAAGCAACTCTATTAGATATTGATTTTGGAAGTTATCCATATGTTACTTCTTCAAATCCTACTATTGGAGGAGTTTGTACAGGCACTGGAATTGGGGCAAGATATATTGGAGAAGTTTATGGTGTATTAAAAGCATATTCTTCAAGAGTAGGAGAAGGTCCTTATATAACAGAACAAAAAAATGAGGTTGGAGATTTAATAAGAGAGCTTGGTCATGAGTATGGAACTACTACCAAAAGGCCAAGAAGATGTGGATGGTTAGATTTAGTAGCTTTAAAATATTCAGTAATGTTAAATGGTATAACAGGACTTGCAATAAATCATGTTGATACAATAGGTAAGCTAGATAAGATTAAATTATGTGTTGCATATAATCATAATGGAGAAATTAGTATGGATTATTCTACTAATCCTAAATATATAGCTGAATGTCAACCTGTATATGAAGAATTTGATGGATATTTTGGAGATATAAGTAATGTAAAAACAAGAGAAGAATTACCAGAAAAAGCTAAAAAATATTTGAATAGAATTGAAGAAATAGTAGGAGTTCCTATCAAATTTATTGGAAATGGCGCAGGCAGAGAAGATATGATTGTTGTTAAATAAAAGAAAGGAAGATAGAAAATGAAAGAAGTTGATTTATTACTTGCGATTTCGCCAATTGATGGAAGATATCATGGTATTACAGAAGAGATAAATGAGTATTTTAGTGAATATGCTTTCATAAAATATAGAGTTATAATTGAATTTGATTGGCTAAGTTTTTTAATAAAAAAAATAAATAAAGAAGAAGTTAGTTTTAAAAAAATTATAGATAATTTTCACATAAATGATGTTAGAAGGATAAAAGAAATAGAAGAAAAAACAAATCATGATGTAAAAGCGATAGAATACTATGTTAGAGAGAAACTAAAAGAAAATAATTTAGAGAAATATACTAATTTTGTACATTTTGGTTGTACATCCGAAGATATAAATAATATTGCTTATGGAAAAATGATAAAAGATTTTATGAATAATACATTAAATAATGATATGTGGCGATTAATATATACTGTAAAAATGGAAGCTATTAAGTTATCTAACTTACCAATGTTAGGACATACTCATGGACAACATGCGACTCCAACTACTGTTCGGAAAAGAACTTGCAGTATTTGTATATAGATGGAATAGTATTTTAGAATTAATTAGTAATGTGAAATTAAAAGGAAAATTTAGTGGAGCTGTAGGAAATTTTAATGCGCATTATACGGCATATCCAAAAATAGATTGGGTAAATGCAGCAAAGGAATTTGTTGAAAGTGAAGGATTAGAGTTTAATCCATTAACAACACAAATAGAATCACATGATATGATAAGTGCATTGTTTAGTTATATAAAATTATTTAATAATATAACAATGGACTTTAATAGTGATATGTGGCTTTATATAAGCATGGGATATTTTAAACAAAAAGTTATTAAAGATGAAGTAGGTTCTTCTGTAATGCCACATAAGGTAAATCCAATAAATTATGAGAATTCTATGGCTAATATTCGTATAGGAAATTCAATATTAGATTGTTTAAGTAATAATCTTCAAATATCAAGAATGCAAAGAGATTTAAGTGATTCTTCAATGCTTAGAAATATAGGAGTAGCTTTTGCACATACAATAATATCAATTAATCAAACTGTAAAAGGCTTTTTAAAAATGCAGATAAATGAAGAGGTAATAAAAAAAGATTTAGAAGATTCACCAGAAGTTTTGGCTGAAGCAGTACAAACTATTTTGCGAAAAAATCATTTTGATAATGCATATGAACTTTTAAAAGAATTTACTAGAGGAAAAAAGATTACATTAGAAAGTTTAAGAGAATTTGTGAAAGAATTAAATATAAATGAAGAAGATAAAAATATATTGTTAAATTTAACACCAGAAAGCTATACAGGACTTTCAGAAGAGTTATGTAATTTTATTTAGTAGAAAAATTTTTATTGCTAGTTTATTTATAGAAATATTACTTATAGCATTATGCTATAA
The DNA here is from genome assembly GCA_947427205.1 of uncultured Clostridium sp. Taxonomy (GTDB): domain Bacteria; phylum Bacillota; class Clostridia; order TANB77; family CAG-508; genus Scatovivens. The sequence continues at coordinate 31,280 of CANEHB010000020.1, read as the reverse complement.
AACTTTACAGAAATTTTTATAATATGAAAAAGATTGGAAATAATAATTTTAGAATATTTAGATTTTAGTAGCATATATAAATTGTGTACAAGAAAAATAATTATAGAAAATGCTGTTAAAGGAGGATGTATGATATTTTAATATCGTACGAAAATTATTATGATCTTAAATTTTTTATTTATAATAATTGGATTTGCACTTTTGGTAAAAGGAGCAGATTTTTTAGTTGATGGATCAAGTAGTATAGCTAAAAAATTTCATATTCCAGAAATAATAATAGGATTAACAATAGTATCTATAGGAACTTCAATGCCAGAATTAATGGTAAGTTTAACATCAGCTTTAAATGGTCATTCTGATATGGCTATTGGAAATATAGTAGGAAGTAATATATCAAATTTATTTTTTATATTAGGCGCATGTGCAGCAGTAAGACCTTTAAGATTTAAGGAACAAACTGTTAGATTAGAAATACCTTTTGTAATATTTCTAACAGCATTATTATATATTTTTGGAAATAATGGCACTAATAATATAATTACAAAACAAGAAGGATTTATATTAGTTGTTTTTTGTATTTTATTTATTTTATATAATATTTTTATGGCAAAAAGAGAAGGAATAGAAGAAATAGAAGAATCAGGAGCTTCTAAAAAGAATTCAAGTTTTAAGGCAATATTTAATATAGTAATTGGAATTATAGCATTAAAATTTGGTGGAGATTTTGTAGTTGATAATGCATCAGCTATAGCTGCTAAACTTGGAGTTAGTGAAAAAGTAATTAGTTTAACAATAGTTGCTTTTAGCACAAGTTTACCAGAACTAATAACATCAATAAATGCAACATTTAAAGGGGAAATAGATATGGCAATAGGAAATGTGATTGGGTCTAATATACTTAATATTGTACTTATTGTAGGAGCAACAGCTTTAATAAATCCAATAGCATATTCAACTTCTTATAATAAAGATATAGTTATTTTTATGATAGGAATGATAGCACTTGGAATAATTCCATTTTTAGGTGAAAAAAATAAAATTTCAAGATGGAGTGGTATGGCATATGTAATTTCTTATTTTTCATATATGGCAAGTTTAGTTTACGTAAATATAATATAAAAATATAACTTAAATTATTTTAGATTTTGTGTTTTTAAAAGTAAATAATTTTAGAAAATATGTAAAATTTAAAATAATTTACATAAAATTCACAAAAAAGTATTTATTTTCTTCACAATTTGTGATAAAATATATTTGTTGAGTGTGCAAAATTTAGTAACAATAAATTTTCAACATACTACTTATGAAAAAAATAAGCAATTAATTGCTTTTTAAAAACTATAAATGTAATTACATATATAGGAGGAAATATATGACGAAACCAAATATGAGTTTTGCAGTTAATGATGACGCAGTAGTATGCAATTTAATAAGTGGAGAGTATAGAGCTAGACTATCATCAAGAAACAATCCAGAAAAAAGAGAATTATACAGAAATCGTAAAGTTATGGATGCTTCACCTGCGATAACTAGATTTATACAAAATCATCAAAGAGTTTTTTCAAACAGGAAATTAATTCATTCAGATGGAACAAATTTTTTTGGAGAAATAGTACCACTTTCATCACTTGCAGGAACAGAGTCACATAAAGAAATGTTAAAAAGTAGATTAAAATATGAGTATGATTTAACAGACGAAGAACTACCAGAAATGGATAGTTTCATAGATGATTTATATAGATTAAATCAGGAACCAGAAATAAAAAGTATTGTTAATGAAACAAAGAGCTATAAAAATTCTATAGAAAGAATTTGGAGACTAAATGAAACAGCAGTAATGAGTCATATAAAATCAGTTTTAGGAACATATGAACCAGAAATCTTAGGAAAAGTTAGTACATATATAATGTATCCTAATTTTGATACACATAGAAGTTATCAATTAACAGGGAATAAAACATTCTTATTTTTCGCTAAATCTGGAGAAAGCAACCCAAATAAAATAATAGCATCACTTGCACATCAAGCAATACATCAACCAATGTTACCATATAAACCATCAATGACTAAAAAAGAAAAAGAGGAATTTCATGCATTTATAAAATTCTTAACTGATAAAGATATATACAATCAGTTTTCAGGAAATAGTTATTTAGATATAGTAACACAAGGTGAAAATCCAGAAGTGATGGGAAGAGTATATCCATTTTGGCTTGGATATAGATACAGAAATTCTGATAAAGAAGGATTAGATCCAGCAGAAGAAATAGAAAAAGCAATAAATAGAGATAAAGAATATTTTGAAAAATTACCAATAAATTCTAAAAAGAGAAAATTATATGAAAACTATGAATTTGAAAAATTAGATCCAGAAAAAATCGCAAAATTCTTTAAAGCAAAAAGAGCAATAACACCATATGAATTTGCAAAGCTTGATTTTGAAGATAAGCAAAATATATATCAAGATAGATATTTAGATGTTACTTATCCAATGTCAGGAGTAAGATAGAAAGTCCTAAAATTATCATATACACATTAAACTGTTATTACTAGCTAGTAGTAACAGTTTTTCTATTTTCTAAAAATCAATTGTTAAGAAAAATTATGTTGATTATACAATTTTTTGAATGGAAATAGTTAGTCAAAATAATATTATAGTAAAATAGTTATGCAAAAATTAAATTTTCTTAATAACATAGAAATTATGAAAATTGTTATTTGTGCTTTTATTGTTAAAAAAGAGAATTTATGATAATATATGTGAATAAATATAACAAAAAAAACAATACTAATAAAAAAGGAGAGTTTAATGAGTAAAATCAGTTTAGAATTAAAACAAGGAATAAAAGCACATTTTATAAAAACAGATTTATATAAAACAGATCTTTCATGTATTATATTAACTACAACTTTAAAAAGAGATACTGTAACAAAAAATGCATTAATACCATTTATGCTTAGAAGAGGAACAAACAGACTTCCAAATCAATATTTAATAAATAAAGAATTGGAAAATATGTATGGAGCCTCTTTTAATTGTGGTGTTGATAAAATGGGGGATAATGTAGTTTTAAAATTCTATATAGAATCTATAGGTAATGAATATGCTCTAAATGGAGAGAATATTTTAAAAATGAATATAGAAAATCTTTTAGATTTAGTATTTGACCCTGTAAAGAATGGTAATAATTTAAATAAAGACTTTTTAGAAATTGAAAAAGATAATTTGAAAAAGGTTATTGAAAGTAAAATTGATGATAAAGATTCATATGCTTTAGATAACTGTATTTCTACAATGTATGGAAATAATGGGTTTGGACTATATAAATATGGATATTCAGAAGATGTAGATAAAATAACAATAGAAGATATATCAGAATATTATGAATGGTTAATACAAAATTCAAAAATAGATATATTTATATCAGGCAATATTAATGAAGAAGAAACAAAAAAACTTTTATTAGAAAATGAGAATATAAAAAAATTAAAACCTAGAATTGAAAATTATACATTAAATAATGAATTCACAGAAAGAAAACAAATTGTGGAAAACGTCAAAGAAATTCAGGAAAATATGAATGTTACACAAGGAAAATTAGTATTAGGATTAGATATTGTAGAAAGTATGGATAATTTGCAAGCAGTATGCCTAGTGTATAATTCTATTTTAGGAGATGGAGCAAATTCGATGATGTTCCAAAATGTAAGAGAAAAAGCAAGTTTAGCATATTCTGCAAAAAGCACTTTTGTAAAACAAAAATTAAATATATTTATTAGATGTGGAATACAAATTGAAAATTATGAAAAAGCATTAGAGCTTATAAAAGTACAACTTGAAAATATCAAAAAAGGAGAGTTTACAGAAGAGGATATTGATAATGCAAAAACATATTTAATTTCTGGAATAAAAAATGTTGAAGAAGAACAAGACACAGAAGTTGTATTTTATATAGGACAAGAAATATCAAAAACTAATATTAGTTTAGAAGAATATATTAAAAGAATAGAAAAAGTATCAAAAGAAGATATATTAAAATTAGCAAATTCTATTAATATAAATACAGTTTACTTTTTGAGAAATTAGATGATTATGACATAATATAGATTTTTACAAGTTTACTTTTGAATACAAAATTTTGATTATTTAATAGGAAAATATTTTATATTTCCTATTAATAAAGATTTTGCTAATGTTTACTTAAATATAAAATATTTAAGATAAATGATATTTATAGGGATAGGAGATATTAAATTGCAAATAATAGAAAATAATAAAATTAAAGAAAAATTATATGTTGAAAAATTAAGTAATGGATTAACAGTAATAATATTACCTAAAAAAACTAGAAAAAAATATATTGTATGGAGTACAAATTTTGGTTCTATAGATAACAAATTTTATGCACCAGGAGAAGATAAATTAACGATTATGCCAGATGGAATTGCCCATTATTTAGAACATAAATTATTTGAACAAGAAAATGGTAGAAATAGTTTAGATGTACTTACATCAATAGGAGTTGATGCAAACGCATATACAACTAATGATCATACAGCTTATTTATTTGAGTGTACAGATAATTTTGATGAGGCTTTAGAAGAATTTATGAATTACGTTCAAAATCCATATTTTACTGATGAAAATGTTGAAAAAGAACGTGGAATTATAGAACAAGAAATTATGATGTATGATGACGAGCCAGTATGGTCACTATATATGAATGCTTTAAAATGTATGTATAAAGATAATGAAATAAATATTGATGTAGCGGGTACTAAAGAAACTATAGCAGAAATTGATAAGGATAAATTATATAAAATATATGATTCATTTTATAGACCAGATAATATGATAATTGTTCTTGCAGGAGATTTTGAGCCAGAATCAGCCTTAGAGAAAATAAAATATAGAATGACATTAGAAGCAGTAGAAGAAGAGACTAGAAGAGTATATAATGAAGAACAACCAGAAATAGTTGAAAAATATATAGAAAAAGAAATGGATATAAGTATGCCTTGTATTATTATTGGATATAAGGATAATGATATTAAATCAAATAAAATAAAAAAAGATATTTCAATAGAAATATTAGGAGATTTGTTATTTGGTAAAAGTTCAGAAACTTTTGAAGAGTTATATGAGTCTGGAAAAATACTTTCAGAACCAAGTATAAATTACGAATTTTCTAAAACATATGCACATACATTAATTCAAGTTCAAACAAACTATGTAGATGAGGTAATTAAAGTAATAGACGAAAAAATTGAAAAAATGAAACAAACAGGAATAAATGAAGAAGATTTTAATAGAGCTAAAAAGAAAATTTATGGAGAATTTATTAAAGATTATAATGAAGTGTCAACAATATCAAGTATTATAGTTGCAGATTACTTTAAAAATATAAATTCTTTTGACTATTTTGAAGAATTTAAAGTGGTAAGTAAAGAATATGTAGAAAAAGTTTTAAAAGAAATATTTGTAGAGGATAGAAAAGTAATATCAGTAATAAAACCAATTAGTAAATAAAAATAATTGTATGCATCAAACGAAAAAATAGATATTTAAGTAATTTTTGTTTTTGTTTGATGTTGACTTTTTATAATATAACTTTTGTTTTTTATAATTCTTGTTAAAGGAATAGTAATTTATTAATGAAAAGGTAATTTGTGTTTATGAATATTATAGAATTTCCAGGAATTAATTTAAAATTAGAAATTTCAAAAATAGCGTTTTCTATGTTTGGAATTGATGTATATTATTATTCAATTTGTATAGTAACAGGAATCATAGTGGCACTGCTACTTGCAAGATTTAGTAAGGAAAAATTTGATATAAATTTTGATACAGTTTTAGATAACACAATAATTGGTTTAATATTTGGAATAATAGGAGCAAGATTATATTTTGTATTATTTAGTTTAGAACATTATTCTAAAAATATATTAGAGATATTTAATTTAAGAGATGGTGGGCTTGCGATTTATGGTGGATTAATTTTAGGAGCAACCACTATAATCATAAATTGCAAAATAAAAAAAATAGATATATTGAATTTTTTAGACTATATAATACCATTTGTTGCAATAGCTCAAAGCATTGGACGTTGGGGAAATTTCTTTAATATAGAAGCTTTTGGAAGAAAGACAAGTAGTTTCTTAAGAATGGGAATTGTAGCAAATGAATACATAGAAGTACACCCAGTATTTTTATATGAATCAATATCAACTTTTATTATTTTTTGTATATTAAGAAAAATTCAGAAAAATAGAAGATTTAAGGGACAAATTTTATTAATTTATTGTTTATTGTATTCAGGAATAAGAACAATATTAGAAGGTTTAAGAGTGGATAGTTTAATGTTGTTTAATTTCAGAATATCGCAAATATTGTCTATAATTATATTTTTAATATCAATATTCATTTTGTATAAAAACATAAAATATCCAAAAAAATATGAGATTAAAAAGTAGAAAAATAAGATAAAAAAGATAAAAAGATAAAAAATAGTAAAAAAATACAAAAAGTTGTCGAAATATGTATGACGAAAACCTTAGAAAATACTGAAGTTTCGTTGACTTTGCTGTAACAATATGTTATTTTTAATATATACAAAAGATAAAAAATAAGAAAAGGAGAGTGGTATTATGTTAGATGAAAAAATTTGTAAATTAAGGGATAAATTAAATAAATGTATTTCAAATGGCGAAGATTACTCTGTAATATATAAAGTAAGTGTTGAACTAGACGAACTTATTGCACAATACTATGCTAGTAATGTGGTTGGACTTACTAATGAATAAATAAAATGAAAACTCTAATTCAGTTTTGAATTGGAGTTTTTTAGTTAATAGTTATGGATAATTATCTTACAATAAATAGAAATTTAATAATTGGAATCTATTTTTTATAAATTAAATATTATTATTTCATATTTTAGCATGTTGATAACATTAAGTAAAAAGTGTATAATTAGAGAAAAAATTGATTTTAGGAGACAAAAAATGAGTGATATTAAAAATTTTTCACATGAAATATTTAATTTAAGTGAAGATATGATTTATAGTATTATTGATAAGTTTAATAATAACCAAAATGTTGATAAATCATTAACATATGTATATATAAAAGCTTTTTACTTACATAATGTAAAAAGAGATTTAGAAAATAATAAAAAAATAGAAAATTTTGATGAAATATATTCAGAGTATAAAAATGAGATAAGTAAATATTATAAAACTAATAATTTAGGTATTAGTGAAGAATTAATAAATGATATCTTAGAAGCTTTTGATAAATCTTTTGAAATTATAGATTCAATAGGTTTCAAAGATTTAGATGAAAGCTATGAATTTAGACATTATATAGTAGTAACATTTGAGCTTTTAAGAAAAATATTAGAAAAGAAATCTAATAGTGAAATACGAGTTGATATTTTCGAAAACTCAATTTCTAGTTTAAAAGATACAGCAGAGAAAATAATTGATTATTCAAGAAAAGAATTAAAATAAAAAAAGGTGCTAGAAAATAGCACCTTTTAAAATATTTTTAAAATTAGCGAAACCAAATGGATATTTTTTAAATCTTATATATAGATAGAAAATTATAAAAGGAGAAAAAAATGCTTGATGAACTAATAAAAAGAGCAAAAAAAGGCGATAATAAAGCTTTTCAAGAACTAATAATTTATTATAAAAACGATTTATATAAAATAGCAAAAACAAGACTTTCTAATATAGAAGATATTGATGATGCAATACAAGAAACAATTATATCAGCTTATGAATCAATACATAAATTAGTAAATGTGTCAAAATTTAAATCTTGGATTATAACTATATTAATAAATAAGTGTAATGCCATTTATAATCGAAAACAAAAAGATAATATTGTTTCTTATGATTTTATGGAAGGTGAAAAATTTATACCCAAAGTTCATGATATTAATTCTAATATTGAATTTGATGCTTTATTAAGACCGTTAAATAGTGATGAGCGAACAATAGTAGTTTTGTACTATAATGAAGGCTATAAAGTAGAAGAAATATCGAAAATATTAAAAATTAATAGTAATACTGTAAAAACTAAGCTATATAGAGCTAGAAAAAAGATTATGGAAGATTTAAAGGAGGGATGTATAGATGGATAATATAGATAATTTTATAAAAGATATTGTATCAAAAGAATTAAAGTCACATGAAAGTTTTGATAGCACAATATATTCGACATTTGAAACTCTTGAAAAAAATAAAACTAAAAAAACAAAAATACATCATTTAAAATTTGATTTAGCTATTGCTTGTTGTTTTATATTTTTAATAACAGGGGTAGTATTTGCAAAAGAAATAGAAAATTTTGTAAAAGCAGGGTTTGAAAACTTTGGGCTAGGAAGAGGAGTTGATATAGCTATAGATAATGGATATATAGCAAAACCAGAAATGAATGATATGTCTCAAAATGTTCAAATTATTGAAAATAATGAAGTTATAGATAGCACAAATGTTAAAGTAAAAATTGATGAATTTCTTATGACAGATTCAAATTTAAGTTTAGATTTTTATTTTGAATTTGAAAATAAGATATGTGACTATGTAAGTTTAGGAGACACTATAAATGGAAATGTAGATTATGAAGGCTCACATGCTATAGTATTATCGGATTTATTTATAGTAGATGAAAATAACGAAGTTTTATATTTTAATCGTTGGGATTGCGAAAATTTTAAAGAATATTGCAAAAACAATAATATGGATTTTGATTATCCAGATTATACTTTATTTGATATTCGTAATATGCCTAGAGAATATCATAAAAGTGAAAACTTTATAGAAGTTAATAACATATATTATATTAATGATAAATATTCTAATTCTAAAAAATTAAATATATACTTTACAAAAATTGACTTAATAAATGATGAAGAACGTTTAACAGAAAAAAACCTTAAAAATATTACACTAAATGGGAATTGGCAATTTAGTTTAGATGTGCCAGAAAATATGTATAATCGTACTTATGATACGTATAAAGTAGTTAGTTGTGATAATAAGGATTTTAATCTTTATGAAGCAAAACTAACTGATACTGGGCTGGAAATAGGAATAGAAATATCAAATGTTGAAATGCCAATATTTCCAGCAGAACTAGGAAAAATGAAAGCTTTTGAGACTAGAGAAAAAGTAGTAGAATTTTATGATAGCGAAGAATATGCAGACTTGTATGAAGAGTATTTTAAAAATGTATGTTTATTTGATAATATAATTAATAATTTTTGTTCTTGGATAGATTATAAAAATGAAGGTTCATATGCAATGACTTCAAACGGTGAAAAATTTAAAATAATGTATGGTGGTGGATATGGCGATCCATATAAAGAGAATAAGATATATGATTATCATTGTACTTGTGATATAACTAAATATGATGATTATATTGATAAGATAACTTTAGTAATATATTTTAAAGATCAACCAGTAAAAATTGAATTGGAAAAAGTAAATAATTAATATAATGATAGTATATAAAATTAAGAGTGTTTCCTTATGATACACTCTTAATTTTATATAGTTTATATAGGATTTAATTTTAATTATAAAATATAAGAATTTGGTAGATTTTACAGAAAAAAATTTATCTTTTTTATCTTTTTCTTGCATTTGTTTAAAAATGATTTATAATTTATCAGTACGAATTTTTCATACATATTGAATCATAATCCATAATGTAACAACATTGGATTTGATATAAAAGTTTAGGGTGCAAAAAGTTGCATAACAACAAGAAAGCAATTATGCTGGAGGTAAAAATGAAGAAAAAACTTTTTGCAAAAATTAGTAGTTTAATGCTGGCAATGATAATGTGTGTTATTGCATGTGCAACTACACCAGTTTATGCAGCAGAATGTGATGTAGATGAAGCAGAGAATATTGAGCAGGAAGAGATGACTACAAGAGCAGCGACATCTACAAACCTTGCGTATGGTGCAATCAGAAATGTTATTGATCCTCAAGTTTTGGGAGACAGAAACTATGTTAAAATAGCTACCGTTAATCTTCCTAATGACGATCGTATTCACAGAATTTTGTTTGCGACATTGTATAATAGGGCTTCAGAAGATCAAGGTATTGGTAATATAAATCTTAAAGTCAAGATGACGCGGAACGGTGTAAAGATTTATGAAAAAGAATTCAAATTCGAGGAAACAAATGGAATCATAGATCAAGCAGAAGTATTAAATGTTTCTAAGAATCAATCTATTGATATATGGATTGATACTGCATCTGCTGGTGCTTCGAATGGAAACTTTAGAAAGATATTTATGAGCTTTTTTAATGTTTACACTGACTGATCACGGGTAACGGCAGGAAATGATGACGCCTTAGTAATTTACAATTGAATATTGATGAGCTATTAACAATTGCAACAAAATGCATCCAAAAACTTTTTCGTGGGCGCTACTACAGGCCCACGTTTTTCTTAACTTAAAATTTCCATTTAGTATAATTATTTGAAGTGCAAATAACTATATTTTTGTTAAAACAAATTCAATAATTCTTTTAGGTCCTAAATTAGAATCAGAAGGATTGTTTAAATATTTTAATAATTCATTTTCTTCCCATGTAGATTTCATTTTTTCTGTTGCATTTCTAATATTACATTTTATATTATGTGCAGAAGTTTCTAATTTTTGGGCTATTATAGGGTAAATATCTCTTTCATAATTATTATTGTAATAATCAGATGTTTTATATAAAAAATATATTGTTTCGATTATATATTGAGTTCCTTTATGTGAAAGTTTATATCTTAAATTAGCTAATTCTTTTTTTATTTTCTTCTTAGTAATATTTTCTTTAGAATCTTTAATATTATATACTTTGTTATCAATTTTCAATTTGACTAATTCGTTAATTGGTTCTATAAGATTACTGATATTATCAGTATTTGTAATATAATCATAAATATATGATCTTGAGATAGAATTATTTTTAATAGATTTATTATTTGAAATTAAAATAACTGAATTTTTATATTTACTATTTAAAAATTTATCTTCTTTAATTGTTTTCATATTTTGAAAACAATTAATATTCATTAAAATTATATCAATATCATGTTTTGTTAATACATGTTTTATATTGGTAAGTTTATTAGTAATTGCTGAAATTCTTAAATTTTTAATTTTCATATGAATAGTGTTTGCTAATTCTATACTATTTTCAATATCTCTTTCGACTAATAGTGCATTTATCATAATAAAATTTTCCTCCATTTTTTCTTATATATATAATTAGATTAAATTTTTAATAAAATGGTTTCAAAAATTTAAAATTTTTGAAAATTTAATGAAACCAAATAAATCTTTTTGGTATCTTATATATAAAGTTTCATGAAAAAGCGAAAAAGTTATAAATAACTACAATTTTTTTTGTATTTATGTTATTATGTTATTATTAATAATGAATAAGTGGAGAAAAGTATGAATAATAAAAAGAAATGAATGAGTTAGAAGATGGAACAGAATTAGAAAATAAAAAACAACAAATTCAAGATATAATAAAAAAATATTATGGAACAGAATATGCAGAAAATTTATTTAATAATATAACAAAAGAAATAAATGAACAGGAAGGGCAGTATAAAGTACCAGAAAGTTCAAAAGAGTTGTTAAGAAAAAATATTGAGTTATATAATTCAACAGAAATTACAAGTGAAGAAAGAGAAGCAATAAAATATTATTTAGAAATAATAGACAGATCATTTATAGAAGATAAAGATTTACTAAAAGCGATTGAAAGTACAGGAGTAGAAAGTAAATAATAAAATAGTAAATAATAAAATAGAAAATAATAATTAAGAGGTTTTATTGACATATTGCAATAAAACCTCTTAATTACTTTTCAAAAAATCCACGATAAAATTGTCAAAAGATGCACAATATATATTGAAAAAAATACTGTATTTATGTTTTTCCAAAAAAAGGTATACATTTTTTTTCTTTTAATATATAATTAATCTGTATTATTATGAGGAGAAGAATTTTGAATAAATTAATTAGCGAAGAAATAAAATATAACGGACCTAGATTTAACATCGTTCAAAAAATCTATGAGCGAGAAGATAACGTAAAATATGTTAGAGACTGTGTAGAGCCAGGAGATGCAGTTGTTATTTTACCAGTAAATAATAATAATGAAATTATATTTGTTAAACAATATAGAGAAGTAGTAGGAAAAGATTTACTAGAACTTCCAGCGGGAATGATTGATAAAGGAGAAAATCCAAAACAGGCAGCAATAAGAGAGTTAGAAGAAGAGACAGGAATAAAAGCAAATAATATTGAATTTTTAATTGATTTTTATGCTTCATGTGGATACACTAATGAAAAAGTTTATGTGTATATTGCAAAAGACTTTGAAAAAGGAAAGCAACATTTAGATGATACAGAAGAAATTTTAAGTATAGAAAAAATTAATATAGAAGATTGTATAAAGGATGCTTTAGAAAACAAATTTGAAGCTGCACATGTAAACATAGCAATTTTAACATATTATTTAAAAAATAATAAACGGAGGAAAAAATGGAAGAATTGAGAGAAATGCTAACATCAATTGATTTAGAAAATTTACTTAAAATTTTTGATATACAAATCGGTTTAGGTGTTTTAGTTTTCTTTATAATTTTTAAATCACTTTTTGCTAAGATTTTAATAAAAACATATTATAAATTAACTAAAAATAAAAAGAATCCAAAAGATAGCACTATGTATAAACCATTAAATTTGTTCTTTTTATTATTGGGTGTTTTTCTTATGATTAATATTTTGCCAACAAGTAAAAGGTTTATAGTTATATCAAATGCAGTATTTGAAACTATAGTAGTGTATTACATAACTAAAGCGATAGCAACATTAATAACTGAAGAGTCAATAGTTTATAAAAAATTTTTTAAATCAGAAAATAAAGCTATAAATAAATTTACTTGTAAAATACTAAGAGGAATTTTGTGGATAATATCATTTGTCTTTGTAATAAAAAAAATAGTAGGATGGGATATTGATTTTGGTGGAATTGGAACTTTAGTTACTGGTTTAGGAATAGGAAGTGCGGCGATAGCCTTAGCTGCACAAGATTTAGTTAAAGGAATGTTAAGTGGAGCAACAATTTTAACAGATAAACCATTTGTAATTGGTGATTGGATAGAAGTTGGAGAATTTCAAGGATCAGTAATAGATATAACATTTAGAAGTACACGTATAAAAGCTGCTAATAATACAGTTATTACTATTCCAAACTCAACGATAACATCAACATCTGTTATAAATTGGAATAGATTAACAAGCAGAAGATTTGATTGCGTTCTAAATTTAAGTTTAGAGACACCATCTGAGAAAGTAAGAAAAGTTGTTAAAGAAATTAAATTGGTTTTGCAAAATAATCCAGAAGTAATAAAAGAAACAGTTGAAGTAAATGTAAATGCAATATCAAGTTGTAGTACAGATATAAAAATATTTCTGTATGTTAGACAGTCAGAATATGTTAAATTTTTAAAAGCACAACAAGATATATTATGTAGTTTATTATTTTTAGTAGAAAAGGAAAACATTGATTTAGCATATCCAACACAAACTTTATATGTAAGAGAAGGAAAAGGAGAATCAGAAGAATAAATGAGTTTAGGAGTAGCGTTAGCAGGTGGAGGATTAAAAGGATTAGCTCATATAGGAGCTCTAAAAGCATTAGAAGATTTAGGAATAAAAATAGATTATTTATCAGGTACAAGTTCTGGAAGTATATTCGCAAGTTTTTATGCAATGGAATATACAACTGATGAAATAAAAGAAAAAACAATGGAATGCTATAAAATGCTTACAAAAATAGAAAAAAGACCAATATTTAAGGCAGGATTTTCATATATAACCTCAGGAGTAGCCAAAATTGAAGGATTAGTTCCAGGAGAAAACATTGAAAACTTAGTAAAAGAAGTATCAAAAGATAAAAATATAACTAATATGAATCAAATAAAAATTCCTTACGCAATAGCAACAGTAGATACAATATCAACAAAAGAATGTATATTTTTATCGAAGAGAATTGATATAAAAGATGATGATATAGATTACATTTATGATGCGCCAATTGCTACAGCAACAAGAGCTAGTATGTCTTTTCCAGGTGTATATACGCCATGCCAATATGGAAAATATAATTTTATAGACGGTGGAACCAAAGACAATTTGCCAGTAAAGATTTTAAAAGATATGGGAGCAGATAAAACATTAGCTTTAAGTTTTAGAATAGATGATTATGAGCCTAAAGAAGATATACTTGCAATATTACTTAGAACTGTAGATATATTTTCTTTAAAAGATGTTAGAAAAGCACAAAAAGAAGCAGATTTAGCTATTGAAATAGATGCTAGAGGTGCAAGCCTTTTAGAAATAGATGATGCAGATAAATTAGTACAAACAGGATATGATACAATAATGAATAAAAAAGAAGAAATATTAAAACTAATGAAATAAATAAAGATTAGGAGTGATAGATTTGCCTGGAACGAATAATACTATGATGCAATATTTTGAGTGGTATTTACCTAGTGATTCTACACTTTGGAATAAGCTTACAAAAGATGCTAAACATTTAGAGAATATCGGTATAACCCATCTTTGGCTACCACCAGCGTATAAAGGTGCAGGAGGAAAAGATGATGTAGGTTATGGAGTGTATGATGTATATGATTTAGGAGAATTTGACCAAAAAGGTGCTATTCCTACAAAGTATGGAACAAAAGATGAATATGTAAATGCAATAAAAGTGTTGCGCGAAAATAATATAAAGGTTTTAGCAGATATTGTGCTTAACCATAAAATGGGAGCAGATGAAACAGAAGATGTTTTAGCTGTTATAGATGATGCTTCAAACAGAAATATAAGTTTAACTGAAGCAAAACCAATTAGAGTTTGGACTAAATATACATTTCCAGGAAGAGGAAATATGTATTCAGATTTTAAATGGGATTGGACACATTTTCATGGTATTGATTGGGACGAAAATACTGGAACAGCAGCAATTTATAAGTTCTATGGAAAACATTGGGATGAGAGCGTAGATAAGGAAAATGGTAACTATGATTACTTAATGGGAGCAGATATAGACTTAAACAATTTTGATGTTATTAGAGAGTTGAAAAAGTGGGGTAGATGGTATATAGATACAACTTCAGTAGATGGATTTAGATTAGATGCAGTAAAACATATAAGATGTGAATTCTATCCAGAATGGTTAGGAGATTTAAGAGAATATACAGGTAAAAAGCTGTTTTCTGTTGGAGAGTACTGGAGTACAAATATAGATGTAATAAATGAATACATAAATAAAACAGAAGGATGTATGAGTTTGTTTGATGTACCATTACATTATAATTTTTATAGAGCATCAATTAGTAATGGAGAATTCAATATGAGCCAAATATTTGATGGAACAATAGTTGCATCAAATCCAGATAAAGCAGTTACTTTTGTGGATAACCATGATACGCAACAAGGTCAAGCGTTAGAATCATGGATATTAGATTGGTTTAAGCCTTTAGCATATTCACTTATATTACTTAGAAAGAATGGTTTTCCATGCGTATTTTATGGAGATTATTATGGAATACCAGAAAAAGAAGTAACACCAAAGCAAAATATGTTAGACATTTTATTAAAAGTAAGAAAGTATTATGCTTATGGAGAACAATACGATTACTTTAATCATAGAAATGTTATAGGATTTACTAGACTTGGTGATTATGAACATCCAAATTCAGGATTAGCAGTTGTTATGTCTGATGAAAGAGGTGGATGTATACAAATGAATGTTGGAAAAAACTTGGCAAATTCAGTGTTTTATGATTGTACAGGAAACTTATCTGAACCAGTATATGTTGATAATGAAGGAAATGGAATCTTCTATTGCAACGATGGTAGTGTATCTGTTTGGATAAAAAAAGGAGAAAATGTAAATTAAAATAGAAACTCTTAAAATATTAAGTATATTACTAATATTTTAAGGTTTTTTATTTTTTTAAAGAATTAGTGAATATTAAACAATTTTATAATTCTTTTATATGTTATAAATTTTACAAATATTAAATTAAAATATCTTTTATGTTACTTTTATTAGATTTGAATAAATTAATGGTAAAATAGTATCAGAGATATTATTTTTACAAGGAGAAATTATGGAAGAGAAAAAAATTACAATAATGGGTAAAACAATTAATTATAGTAATTTTTCAGATGAGCAATTACTTGATTTATATAGAGAATTAAAACAAAGAGAAGTTGTGCTATATAAAAGAATAATGAAATATAATGAAAGATATAATTTTTTACCAGAGATAAATTCAAAGTAATGTGAATGTGAGGGGATACAAAATGGAAAACGTAGGAACTAAATTAATGACTCAAATAAGAGATTTAAGTGAGTTAGAAGTTCAAAAATTGGAAATACAAATAGCTAAATTTAATAAGGAAATTAGTGAATATTATGAAACTAAAATTAGTACAATTGAGGAAAATATTGATAGTCAAATAAAATACTATGGAAAAAATATTAGTGACCATATAGAAGAAAAAGATAGGATATTAAATAAATATAAAGCAGAATTTCAAAAAAATTATGATAAGCGAAAAGAACAATTTTTTAATATACAAGTTGAAATACAAGAGCTTCAAGCTAATCAAAAAATTGCATTTGCCAATTTTAAAAAAGTTGCAGAAGATAGAATAAGCTTTTTAGAAAGCTCAAAATATGTTGAGTATATTTCAAAAAAACAAGAATTTCAAAAAGTAGTAAATTCAACTGTAAATAGAGAAGAATTTGAGAAATATAGTGCACTATTAGAAAATTTAAAAGATCCGTTAGATACTTACACATCAAAACTAGAAGCTTTGATAAACAAATATGCTGGATATGATGAAATAATATTAGAATGTGAAGCAAAACTAACTGATTGCATTTTAGCTACCAAAAAAGATTTTGATGAAATTACAAAATATAGAAATTCAGATGTAGCAGTAGTAGAAGGTGTTAATTTCATTACAAATTTAATAAATAAAATTTTAAATAAATTTGCAGGAAAAGCTAAATTTGAAAAAGATGTTATTCAAAAAATGGAAAGTGAATTAATAAAAGTAGAGCAGAATAATATTGCTATTAGTGATTCTATTAATGAACAAACAATATATCTTGTAGCAAAAATTGAAGAATTAAGAGATATGATTAATTCTGAATTTAATCTTGCTACTAATGAATAGGAGAAAATTATGAATACTGAAAAAATTGGAGAGATATTTATAGATGGAAGAATTGTTAATTTAGATAATTCTTCAGTTGAAGATTTAGATAGCATGTTAGAAAAAATAGATTCTCGAAAGAAAAATATAATGAACAACATAGATGAAATTTTAACAGAAATACAAGGTTAGGGAGAAACGATTATGAGTGAAAAACAAGATATAAAGCCAGAAGATATAGAAAGTTTTGTAGAATTAAATGAAGCTTTTAAAAATTGTACTAGAGAAACAAAAGAACATATTAAAAGCGATTTGAAAAATTTTGCAAATCTAGTTCCACAAATCCCTGGGATTACAGCAGAAGCAGTAAGAAGAGGATTAGAAGAACAAGCAAAAAGAATTAGCAAAGAATTTGGAGATATAGATTCTCAAAGTTTAGCTAGTGAAATAGAATTAGGAGCTCATGCAGGATTAAAGGCTAAAGAAAATGAGTACTGGGAAAGCCAAAATCAAAATAGAACAGATACTATTACAAGTAAAGTTACAGCTACGAAAAATAGATCTTTAGATAAAAGAGCAAAAAGAGTTGAAGGAGCACTAAAAGTAACTTCAATAGTTGGAAAAGGCTTAGCTTTATTTGGACAAAAAGGTTTGGCAGATAAAATGCAAGAAACTGTAGTTTCTAAAGGTAGAGACTACATAATGAAGGATTCAAGACTTGGTAATGTAATGGAAAGAGCTGCAGATTTTGGCTTTACAGTAGCTGATGGAGCAAGATATGCAAAAAAGACTGCTATTGAAGCAGGAGAATATGTTAAAGATACAGCAATAGAAGGTGCAAAAGCAGCTAAAAAAGCTACAATAGCAGGTGCGAAATTCGCTAAAGGAAAAGTTGAACAATTTGGAAAAGATGTAAAAGAAGGTTTAGGTAATGTAGATGCACAAACCGACTTAAATTATATGAATTTAGCTAGAGAAGCTTCAGATAAACAACAAGAATCAAAACAGTGGCAAATTGCACATGAAGATAGAAATTCAGGTGTTACTGGAGCTGTAAAAGGTATTAGCAATAGTTCTTTAGGTTTTAAAACTTTTTTTGCACAAGGAAAAATAAAAGTAACTTCATTAGGAGCTAAAGGAGTTGCACTTTTTGGAAAGAAAGATTTAGCAGAAAAAGTAGCAGCTAAAGGATTTGACACTAAGAAAAATATAGTGAAAAAAGATTCTAGATTAGCTAAGTTTGCCGAAAAAATGGCAGAAAGTGGATTTATAAGTGCAGATAAATTTAGAAATGGCGTTGATGATACTAAAGAAATGGCTGGAGCATATGCAAGAGCAGGAGTTCAAGTAGCAAAAGACACTGTGAATAATGTCAAAGAAACTACTAAAAGAGAAGCTTTAAAATTTGGAAAAGCTACATATAAAGGTGCAGCAACTGCAGTAGCAATAGCTTCTATTCCTTTAGAAGCAGTGGGTAAAGGAGCTGTCTGGTCAGCAGGAAAATTTGTAGAGGGTGCAAAATATACAGGTGATAAAATATTAGAGGGTGCAGAATTTGCTAGTGATAAAATAGTTGAAGCAAAAACTAAAGTTTCTAAAAATAAAACAACAGCTAGCAAAGGTATAAAATCAATGATGCGTAATTTTGCTAGTTCTATTGTTGAAAAATTAAGTAGTTCAATAGAAAAAGATGATGAAAAACTAAAGAAACTGGAAAATCCAGAAAAGTCAGTAAATACACAAGAAATGGAAGATTCAGGAATGGAACTTGCATAATATATAGTATAGTTGAATAGTAAAAAAATAAAGCATGAAGTTAGGTAATATATCTAATTTTATGCTTTTTAATTTACAAATGTCTGAAACATTGTATAAAATGCAATAAGGCTTATTATAAATCAGGAGTTTTCTGAATGGATAGCGATAAAGAATCTGCAGATGATTGAGTTTTCGGTAAGCTATGTTCTGAAGACAATTGCAAAAGGCATGAGGTAATCAAAGAGGTGAGACTGAATTTTCAAATTTTGTGTTTTAAGAGCTGAAGTAGAAATATTTTTGCAACGTAGTGGAACTGTCCACTGCGTTGTTTTTTATTTTGTTAGAAAATTTTTTACAATAAAGTTTTACGAATATTTATTAATAAGTTTTGGCAGTAAAATGAATACAATTTTTTTCCTTGACAAAAATATAAAATGAAATATAATAGCTTTATAGTCAAAGGAGAGATAATATGAGAGTTTTAATTACTGGTGCATCTTCGGGAATTGGAAGAGATTTAGCAAGAGAATTTGCTAAAGAAAACTATGATATAGTTTTAGTTGCAAGAAATGTAGAAAAACTTGAAAGCTTAAAAAAAGAATTAAAAGAAGAATATAATGCAAAAGTAGAATATTTAAGTGTAGATTTATCAAGCAGAGATAATTGTATAGATTTACATGAAAAAGTTAAGAATATAGATATTTTAGTAAATAATGCAGGTTTAGGGGATTTTGGAAATTTTACGAAAACAGAATTAGAAAAAGATATTAGTATAATTGATACTAATATAACAGCTATGCATGTACTTACAAAATTATATTTAAAAGATATGAAAGAAAAAAATAATGGAAAAATTTTAAATGTTGCATCAATAGCCGGATTTTTACCAGGTCCACTTATGTCAACATATTATGCATCAAAAAATTATGTTGTAAGACTTTCAGAAGCAATAAGAGAAGAATTAAAGAAAGAAAAATCAGATGTAAAAATTAGTATATTATGTCCAGGACCAGTTAGAACTAATTTTAATAATGTAGCTAATGTAAAATTTGAAATAAGTTCATTATCAAGTGAATATGTAGCGAAATATACAGTAGATAAATTTTTAAAAAATAAATTTTATATAGTACCAGGATTTCAAATAAAATGTGCTAAGTTTTTTTCTAAAATAGTACCAACACCAATTCTTGCAAAATGTACTTATCATATGCAAAGAAAAAAAGAGAAATCTAATTAGTTAAATGTAGAAAATAACTTAAACCTATAAATTAAGTAAAGTAATAGAAATTAGAATAAGGAACAAATTAAAATGAGTGAATATTTTGAAAATTTAGATAAATTAACAAAAGACTATTTTGAAATTTTATCAGAAAATATACCAGAATTTTTATATGATTATGTTAATACAGATGCTATGAGAAGAATAGATAAAGTAGGGTGTGGATGTGGTACTGATTATACAAAGTTATATACTAAAAAATTTTTTTATTCTAATCTAAGGCATAGTATAGGTTTAGCACTAATAATTTGGAATTTTACAAGAGATAAAAAACAAACATTAGCAGGATTATTTCATGATATATCAACACCAGTATTTAAGCATTGTATAGATTTTATGAATGGAGATTATGAAAAACAAGAATCAACTGAAGAATTAACAGCAAAAATGATAACAGAATCAGAAGAGATAATGAAATTATTACAAAAAGATAATATATTAGTAGAAGAAGTTTCAGATTATCATAAATATCCAATAGCAGATAATGATACACCAAGACTTTCATCAGATAGACTTGAATATACACTAACACATAGTATATGTTCACGTAATATATGGAACTTAGAACAAATAAAAAAAATATACAAAAACATAACAATTTTAAAAAATGAAGATGGGATAGAAGAATTAGGATTTAAAACATTAGAAATAGCAGAAGAATTTGTTAGTGGTGCTAAGAAAATGTGGATGAACTGGATATCAAATCAAGATAAGTTAACATTAACGTTTTATGCAACTATAATGAAAAAAATGAGCGAAAAAGGCTTAGTTACAGTAAAAGATCTATATACGCTATCTGAAAAGGAAATGATAGAAAAGATAGAAAATTGCAAAGTGGATAATATATCAGATTCATTTAAAAAATTTAGAGAACTAACAATGATTCATGAAAGTGATGATGCAGTTGAAGATAAATTTTGTATTAGTGCAAAAACTAAAAGAAGATATATCGTTCCTTTAGTAGCAGACGGAATAAGAATAGACAATGTATCAGAAAAAGCAAAAAATATTATAGAAGATTACTTAAATTATGAAACACCAAAATATGCTTATTTAGATTTCAATATTTAATAAAAGACAGTAAGAGTTGTAATTTTAAGTGTGTACTAGATAGAAATTTATCAAAATATAATTTGAAATTAATAAGAATAATTACATAAATATATTTTATAAAGAAGGGAAAGTAGAAATAATATGGAAAAAATTATAATAGAAGTTGGTTCAACTTGTACAAAAGTAGATTTATATGATGGAAAAGAAGTAAAGCACATAGAAACAAGAACTATTGAGTTTAAAAGAAATTTTAAAAAAGAAAATAAATTAGATTCAAATGATGTGAATGAACTAATAAATTTAGTAAAAGAATGTAAAGAAAAATATGGTAATGTATACATATGTGGAACAAGTGTGTTTAGAAATCTAACTGATGAGCAAAAAAAAGAATTTTTAGATGTATTTTATAAAGAAACTAAAGTAAATTTTGATATTATTTCACCAGAAAAAGAAAATGAATTAACAGTATATGGAGCTGTAAGAAAAGTAAATCAAAAAGTTGCTGTATTTATTGGAGGAGGAGGCTCAACAGAAATAGCAATATATGATAATGGAATAAAGGAAATGGTAAATACACCATTTGGAGTTATAGACATAATGAATAAATATCCAGATTTAGGAGAAGACTTAGCAACCACTAAATTAGAAAAAATAAGAGAAGAAGTTAAAGAAAAGCTTAATATACCAAAAGAAAAAGCAGATATATTAATTTTAGCAGGAGGAGGTCATAAGCTTTTTGCTTTAGAATCAGGAATTTCATATGAAAAAAATACTTTATTTGAAGATGAATTAGAACCAATAATGATGGATATTGAAACAAGAAAAAAAGATACTTTAAGATATTATGAAGAAATATCATTAGACGAGATAAGAAGTAGGGTAGAAGATCCAAATTGGTGGTATGCAACAAGAGCAATGAGTGCATTTGCACTAGATGTTGCAGAAGAAATTGGAGCAAAATATATAGTTCCAACAGATATTTCAATGGTATATGGATTGATAAATAATGAGGAAAAATAAATGGAAGAATATTTAGGAAAATTAAATCCACAAATAAGAGAGTATTTTAATATTTTATCAGAAGAAATACCAGAATTTTTATTAGAATATATAAAAACCCCAGAAATGCAAAGATTAGATAAAATAAGTGCATTAGTTGGAAATGATTATACAAAATTATTTAATGTTAAATTTTTTTATTCAAGCTTATCACATAGTGTAGGGGTGGCATTAATAATTTGGAATTTCACAAAAGATAAAAAACAAACATTAGCAGGATTATTTCACGATATAGCAAGTCCTGCTTTTAGGCATTGTATTGATTATCTAAATGGAGATTATTTGGTACAAGAATCAACACAGATTAATACTAGTGAAATAATAAAGAATTCCAGAGAAATAATGAAATTATTAGAAAGAGATAATATAAAATTAGAAGAAGTAGATGATTATACTTTATATCCAATAGCTGATAATAGTACGCCAAAGCTTGCAGCAGATAGATTAGAATATACTTTTTCTGATATTTTAACATTTATAAATGGTTGGAATTTAGATGAAATTAGAGAAATCTATAATGATATATGTGTAATGAAAAACGAAGACAATATAGAAGAGTTAGGTTTTTGTAATATAAAAATGGCAGAAAAATTTGTAGAAGGAGCAAGCCTACTTTGGTATTCTTTTCAAAGTAATAAAGATAAATTGAAATCACAATTTATTGCAGATATTATAAAAAAGATGAACAATAAAAATCTTATAAATAAAGAAGATTTATATAATAAATCAGAAAAAGAAATAGTACATATGATAGAGAATTGTGAATATAAAGAAATTTCAGAAGCTTTTAAGAAGTTTAGAAAATCAGATAAAATAGGAGAAGGAGAAGTTAAACCAGAAAATAAATATTGTGTTGGTTTAAATATAAAAAGAAGATATATAGTACCTTTAGCATCAGGAAAGAGAATAAATGAATTATCATCAAAAGCGAAAGATATAATAGAAAAAGTTTCTAATTATAATTCTCCAAAATATGGTTGGCTAGATTTTGATTTTTAGATATTTTTTTATATTAGTAAATTAAATAAAGTAAAAGAAAGAGGAGAAAAATGGAAAATAAATATGCAATAGTTACTACATCATGTAATGATGAAGAAAATGCAAAGGAAATTTCTGATAGATTATTAGCTAAAAGATTAGTAAGTTATGTTCAAGAAAGTAAAAGGTTTAGTTCATACTATTGGAAAGGTGAAATAGTAAGAGAATATGAATACTTCTTAACAATGGGAACAAAAAAATCATTATTTAAAGAAGTAGAAAAAGAAATAAAATCTGTGCATAAATATGAAGTTCCAGCAATTACAATGTATGATATTATAGATGGAAATGAAGAGATTTTTGAATGGATGGAAAAAGAAATAATTTAATTTACATAACTTTACTAATAAAATGAAATATGATATAATTAAAACATGTACGTTTTTTGCAAATTTGCACATGCAATACTTAAGCAAACTTGCTTAGAAAACTTCAGCAAATAATAGAACAATGGAGGAAATGCAAAATGTCAAAATTATTAGAAGCTGTTTCAAGAGATTATTTGCAAATGCTTTTAAATGGTGAATTTAGCGATAAGTTTGATTTTGAAACTTATATGCAAATTATTGCCAAAAGCTATGCAAAAAAGAATCATGAGATGTGGTGCAAAAAAAAGCGGGAAGATGGATATGTTTATGGTGACAGGGAAGATGATGAAAAGAAAACATCAAATTTGCTGGTAGATTTCAAGGATTTACCTGATTATTATAAACAATCCAAGATTGATAGCGCAAAAGCAGTACTGGAAGTGACAATGCAATGTGGATATGCAGTTGGAATACCAACTGAAGAACAGGAAAAGGAAAAGTTAATCTCCTTAATTGCTGAATCAATTCACAATAAGTGGGTAATAGGCAAAGCGAGAGAGGGATATCGCTACGGAGAAATTCAAAACGACAATCCCGAAACTGGTCCCCTAACTCATAGGGACATGATTCCGTTCAAAGATATATTGGTGCACTATCCAGAAGATGCAGAACTTGAATTTCAGACTGCAAAAAGCGTTGTTGATGGAATGCTGGAGAATGGATATATTCTGGTGAAATTTGCTGGATAATATTTATTCTATGTGGCTAACAGTCACCAAGAAGCCTGGACGGATATGGTCCAGGGCTTTTTTGGTTTTTTATCCATTTATTTAAAAAAACTATTTACTTTTTTTGAATTAAATAATAAAATCTTTATATATAAAATAAAAAGGAACAAAAGAAAATGAAAAAATATTATCACATGGCTCCATTAAGTAAAGTACGTTCTATAAGTAATTTAGGACTTACACCACAAAATGGAGATAATAGTAAAGCTTCTGAAAAAGTATGTTTTTCAGAAGGAATGACAGGAGCAGTAGCATTATATACTAATTTACAAAAACAGTATGATCAAGTAAAATCAGGAAATGTAGAAAAATCATCAATAGATAAAGTAAAGTCAATACAAGCAAGTAATTCTTTAGAAGAATACTTAGGAGGAGATGGAGTTTATTTTATTTTTGATGGAACGAACATCGAAAATGAAAAGAATTTTATGGATGGATGTACATCTCAAACTATCTTACCACAAGATTTACAAGTTTGTTTGTTAAAAAATAATGACACAAATAAAATTTCTTATTCAAGATATGATATTATAAAATATATGATGGGAAAAGTTCCATCAGAAACAATTAACTATTCAGGAAAAGATGTAGATTCCGAAAATGTATCAAAATTAACATCAGAAATACAAGCAGATGTTAGTGATTATTATAAAAAACATGAAAAAGAAATAAATTCTTTTAAATATGGAAATTATACTATGGAAAGTGTTTCTGTAAAAGAATTCTGTGAAAATTATTTATCTAATAAAGAAAGCAACTTAACTGGGCAAAATATTGGAAAAGATACAATGAATTTATTAGAAGATGTTGAAGCAGTTTTAGCAATGGAAGCAATATTAGATAGAGATGTAAGAACAATAGAATTAGAGCAAGAACAAGACAAGCAAAAAGAAGCAGAAAAAGTAAGAGTAAAAAAAGATAATCAATAAGGGGTGATTACTATACAAAAGAAGAATACGGCATATGCACAAGTGTTGGAAATATTAAATTATATGAAAATAGAGGATTATTTCAAAATTCCAAGAGAACTAATATGTGCATTAGAAGCAAATAAAGATAAAGACTCAGATTTTAAATATAATAGGGAAAAAGATTTTCTTGAGCAAAATGTTTCTGCTGAAGCTAAATTAATATTGGCAATATTTTTTAAGAGATATTGGGCTACAGATGAGCAAAAAGCTAAAATTAAAGTATATGAAATTAATAAAATTACAGCAATTGAAGAAGAAAAAAAGAAAATATATCCTAAAAATATATTAAGTAATAAAGTAATTGAAGAAAAGTTAGAAGAAAAAAGACAAAATCAATTAGCTACGATTAAAGAACATAATTGGTTTAAGAGATTATTAATAAAAATAAGAAAAAAATTCTCAGTTAGAGAATAAGAAAGAAAGCCTATCAATATATGTGATAGGTTATTTTTTGTTAATTAATAACAAAATCTATAGAGAATATAAGAAAGTTATAAATAATTTGAAAGATTTTATTAACGTTTTAGAGAGAAATATTTTGAAAGTTTTAATATTTGTAAAAATATGGTATAATAATATAAGGAAGTATTGACAAATAGAGGTGTATAGATTATTATTAAAAGGTGCTAAGGGAATGGCACGTATATCATATCAAAGTAGAATAGGTTATTATAATAAGACCTAAGTTTTATTATAGAACTTATGAGTCGTAAAGCTCTAGCTGTCCTTATATAGGGCAGCTATCTTCATATCATAGGAGGAATTATGGGATATAGAATAGGATTAGATATAGGAATAACATCTGTAGGATGGTCAGTAATAGAAAATGATAGTAGTGGAAATCCAATAAGAATAATAGATTTAGGGAGTAGGATTTTTGATGCTGCAGAAAATCCTAAAGATGGTTCTCCATTATCAAAAACAAGAAGAGATGCAAGAGGTTTACGTCGTAGATTAAGAAGAAAACAACATAGAGTAGAAAGAACAAAAAGATTATTGGAAAGATATAATATTATATCTAAAAAAGAAATTGAGGATATGTATGAAAATTATAAGTTTCAATATAATGTTTATGAATTAAGAGTGCAAGCTTTGGATGAAAAAATTACCAATAAAGAATTAGCTAGGGTATTAATTAGTTTTGTGAAAAAAAGAGGATACAAATCAAATAGCAAATCAGAAAAATCAAATAATGAGGCTGGACAGCTATTGAAAGCTACTAGAGAAAACGAGAAATTGATGAAAAGCAATAATTATAGAACTGTTGCAGAAATGTATCTAAAAGATGATAAGTTTAAGCTGAGAAATAAAAATGGAGAATATATATTAGATTCAAAAGGAAATAAGCAGATAAAAATAAAGAATTCTATTAATGATTATAAAAATACAACTTTGAGAATATTATTAGTAGAAGAAATAGGATTAATCTTAAATAAGCAAAAAGAATTAAATTCATTAGTTACAGATGACTTTATAAAAGAGTATTTAGAAATTTTTGAAGGACAAAGAAACTTTGATGATGGTCCAGGTGAAGGAAGTCCCTATGGTGGAAATCAGATAGAAAAAATGCTTGGTAATTGTACTTTTGAAAAAGAAGAAAAGAGAGCACCAAAGGCAACATATACTTTTGAATATTTTAAATTATTACAAACATTAAACCATATAAAAATAGAAAAAACAGTAATAAATAATAATGAAAAAAATATAGAAAAAAGAGCACTTAATAATGAAGAAAGAGAAAAAATAATTAAATTTGTATTAACAAAATCAACAGTTAATTTTACTGATATCAGAAAATTGTTAGATTTATCCAATTATGAAAGATTTAATTTAGTAACATATAAAAGTTCAATAGATTTTTCAGAAGAAAGTAATAAATTAGTTGAAAAAGAAAGAAAATTAAAAGAGTTTGAGAGTTATTATAAAATAAAAAAAGAATTAAATCATATAGAAAAAAATTATATAGAAAAGTTATCAAGAGAAGAATTAGATGTTATAGGATATGCTCTTACAATTTATAAAAATGATGAAAAAAGGATTAAATACATAAAAGAAAATAGCAATTTAAGTGATGAAATTATTGATAAATTATTACCATTATCTTTTTCTAAAGTTGGAAATTTATCATTAAAAGCAATGAAAAAAATTATTCCAGAATTAGAGAAAGGAAATACTTATGATAAAGCAGTAGATAATGTATATAAAGATTTTAGAGGAACTGTAAGTACAACTAAGAAATCTAAGTTAAAGTTAAAAGATTTAGAGCAGGAAATATCAAATCCAGTTGTAAGAAGAGGAATTTCTCAATCAATAAAAGTATTAAATGCAATAACACTAAAATATAATCAAATTTATGGAAAACCAGATGTAGTTGTAATCGAATTAGCTAGAGAAGTGGGAAAGAATTTCCAAGACAGAAATAAAATAAAAAAATTACAAGAAGATAATATGAAGACAAATGAATTTGCTTTAAAAGCTATAAAAGAATATAAAGTTAATCCAACTGGACAAGATATTGTAAAATATAAATTATGGCAAGAACAACAAAATATGTGTATTTATTCAGGAAAAAATATTTCAATACAAGATTTATTTACAGAAGCCGTTGATGTTGATCATATTATTCCGTATAGTATGTGTTTTGACGATTCTTATAATAATAAAGTATTAGTTTTAGCTAGTGAGAATAGACAGAAAGGAAATAGGGTTCCATATCAATATGAAAAAGAAATAGGAAGAAATGTTGATGAATATGAAGTTAGAATAAATAACATTATAAAAAATCCTAAGAAAAGACAGCGATTATTAAGAGAAGGATTTAGTAAAGAAGATGCTAAAGATTGGAAAGTAAGAAATTTAAAAGATACTCAATATATAAGCAAAATAATATATAATATAATAGAGAATCATTTAGAATTTTCAGATAATACAAATTTTGAAAGAAAAGTTTGGACAGTAAATGGACAAATAACTTCTCATATTAGAAAAAGACTAGGAATAGAAAAAATAAGGGAAGATGGAGATATTCATCATGCTATAGATGCAACAATAATTGCTGTTACAAGTCAAAATATGATTAATAGAATTAGCAAATATTATCAATATAGAGATGGTAGATATATGAATAATAATAGTGAATATATTGATTTAGAAACTGGTGAGATAATAAATGCTAAAGAATATGAAATGAAAAATGGAATATATTTTCCAGAGCCTTGGGAAAAGTTCAGAAAAGAATTAGATATAAGAGTAAATTGTAGTAGTAAAGAAAGAATGATAGAATGTCTAAATTCAGAAAAGATTTACACATATGATACAGAACAAAAATTAAGTGAACTAGAACCAATATTTGTATCAAGAATGCCTCGTAGAAAAGTTAGAGGAGCCGCACATTTAGAAACAATTAGAGGAATAAAAAAAGAGGAAAATATTACCAAATCAATTACAAAAACCGAACTTACAAAATTAAAATTAAAAAATGGAGAAATTGAAGGATATCTAGAAAAAAATAAACAAGATGATAAATTATTATATAATGCATTGAAAGAACAATTAATAAAATTTGGGGGAAATGCTAAAGAAGCATTTAAAGAAGATTTCTATAAACCTAAATCAGATGGAACAAAAGGACCTTTAGTAAAAAAAGTTAAGATAGAAGAAAAAGTAACTTTGGGAGTAGAATTTAATGAAGGAAAAGCAATAGCAGGAAATGGTGATTGTGTAAGATTGGATGTTTTTTATATAAAAAATGATGGATATTATTTTATACCAATATATGTATCAGATGTAGTAAAAGATAAATTGCCTAATAAAGCATGTGTACAGAATAAAGCATATGAAGAATGGAAAGAAATGAAAGATGAAAATTTTATATTTTCAATTTATCCTAAAGATTTATTACATATAGTTGGAGCTAATAAGATAAAGTTAAATCCTAATAATAAAGATGAAAATCAAATTGAAGTTGATGAAGTTTTTGCATATTATGTGAAAGCAGGAATATCTGGAGCTTGTATAACAATTCAGACGCATGATAATAAATACGTAAAGGAAAGTTTAGGAATAAAGACATTAAAACTATTAGAAAAATATGAAGTGGATATTTTAGGTAATTATCATAAAGTAAAATTGCCTGAGAAAAGATTACCTTTTAATATAAAAAAATAGAAGGGAGGGAAGCTTTCATATTTATCTTAAAACATCTATTTGTTTATACTTTACGAATAGATAAATGTTTTAAGCGAAAGTATGGCTTTTAGAAATATTTATATACAAAATGATGTACACTTAAAAATTAAAAATGAACAAGTTTTGATACAAAAGAATGAAATGGAATATACAATACCATTAGAAGATATTAATTGTATTTGTATAGAATCTCAACGAACTAACATATCTACATATGCTTTAAAAAAGTTTGTAGAACATGATATTATAGTGTATATATGTGATGAAAAACATTTACCAACAGGAATTTTGATAGGAACTAATAATTATTCGAGGCAGCTAAAAAATATTAGATTACAATTTGAGGTATCTAAACCTTTAAATAAAAGAATTTGGCAAGATATTGTAAATGTAAAAGTACGAAATCAATCAGAAACTTTAAGAATATTAAAGAAAGAACATTATAATAAATTATTAGAGATGCAAAAAGGAATAACATCTGGTGATTCTAGAAATGTTGAAGCAAAAGCAGCAGCATTTTATTTTAGAGAACTATTTGGTAAGACATTTAATAGAAAAATAGAATGCATAGAAAATACTTGTTTAAATTATGGATATGCAATAATAAGAGGAATGATAGCAAGAACACTTATAATGTATGGATTTGAACCAGCTTTAGGAATATTTCATCATAATCAATTGAATAATTTTAATTTGGCAGATGATTTTATAGAATGTTTTAGACCAGTAGTTGATTTATATGTTTTAACAAATTGTGATTTTGGCAAAAAGTATTTGTCTTCAGAAGAAAAACAGAAGATTTTTAGCGTAATTAATTGTTTGGTTTTAATTGATGGTAAAAAGTTTAATATACAAGGTGCTATAGAATATATGGTAAAATCTTATTCAACAAGTATAAATCAGAAAGAGAATTTAATAAAATTACCATATCTAATAGAATTGGAAGAGTATAGGTATGCATAAGTATATGAGAATTATAGTATTTTTTGATTTACCAGTTAAAACCAAAAAGGAAAGAAGAAATGCAACTCAATTTAGAAACTTTTTAATAAAAGATGGATTTTATATGATGCAGTATTCTGTATATGCTAGAGTTTGTAATGGAAATGATATGGTTGAATTACATAAACAAAGATTAAAAATGAATGTGCCAGATGAAGGTTCTATAAGAGTTTTAGTAATAACTGAAAAGCAATATGAAAATGTTGAAATTTTGTTAGGTAAAAAATCAATTTATGAGAGACCAACTGAATATGAAACTTTATCGTTATTTTGAAAAAGAGAAAAAATGATATTATTTAGGTATCTAAGAAATGTTTTGAGAAAGAAAAAAGCTAGTAATGCATTGATATTACTAGCTTTTTTATGGGAATATTATATCATATCAAAATATAATAGGGAATTATAACTGAAATCCAGTTCATTGTCCATTCATATGCATTATATCATATCAAAATATAATAGGGAATTATAACTATCTGTAATTCCTCAAGACAAATTAGCTTATTATATCATATCAAAATATAATAGGGAATTATAACTATATGGATCTCCTT
>CANEHB010000019.1 GCA_947427205.1 uncultured Clostridium sp. | reverse complement strand
TTAGATAATTTTTTCATAATCTACTTTTTCATAGATTACTTTACACTACCATAAAGTCAAACCTGGAATTTTCTATCAAATGCAAATTTTAAGAAAATCTATGGTTCGACATAATTATCTTCTACGTAAAATTATCATACTATGATAATTTTACTAGAATATAAAAAAAATCGTCCTATTTTGCATAGGACGAATATAAATCGTGTTACCACCTAATTTCATTAATTTAAAGTATTCTTAAAATTAATCTCATTAATTGTTATAACGTAACAAACGCTTATAACTACTAAACTTCATTATAAGAACCTCAAAAGTGAAATTTCAATAAATACTGTTTAAACAAACTCTCAGCGCTACATTTGTTTTCTCTTTAAAACATTTACTATTTATTTACTTTGCTTTTTCAAACGGTTTTAAATATTATGTTAATAATATAACACACATTTTATTAAATTGCAATAGTTAATTTATAATAATAACTCTTCTGCTTCTCTTGATTCTTTTCCTTTACTAAGTTCTTGCTCATTTTCTCCCTTAGCCATAACATTTATGTAATTTTTAGCTTTTTCAAAACTTGGATTTTGATTCCAACCTTTATTCCAATGTGACTTAACTTTACCTAAAAAACTTGTATCCATCTTCTTTTTATCCCTTCATGTTTACTAATTCATTATTTCTAAATCCTTCAATTCTTAAATTTAATGGTTCAATTATACTTGATTCAACAATTTTTGCTGTATTAAATCTACTAACAAAAAATCTTGTAATTTTTTTGAACATTCTAGGTTTACGAATAGTTGTTGCTATTGCTTTATCTCCTACTTCCATTGCATCATAAATCGATTGTTTTTTTCTTTCATTTATTTTATCTATTTCATCATCAATTAGTGCTATTTCTTTTTCAACTTTATCTAAAAATTCTTTATTAGCTTTTTTGTCTTCAACAGTTTTTTCAACTCTTTTATTTAATTTGCTATCAATCTCGTTTGCTACATCTTGACCATCCATCAATTTTGAAATATCATTAAAATCAATTTCATTTTTATTCTTTTTTCTATTTGTAATCTTTTCTATTGCTGATTTTATATTTTCTGCAACTGATTTTTTTACTTTATCATTGTCTTTTTGTTCATTTTTTCTTATAACTTTTTCGCTCAAATATTCTTCATTTAAAATTGATCCAACTAGGCTTGCTTCTAGCTCTACTTTTCTTAATATTAATTGCTCAATTTTTCCATCATAAAATTCGCTAAGCTCAATTAAAGTTTTTTCATAATTTGCTAAGGTTTCAGAAACTAATTTTTTTGTTGTATCATAATTTTTTGATCCCTCTTTAAATTTAGGATTAATTTCATAAATTCCAGTTTTTATAGCATTCATTTGAGCTGTTACTTTTTCATTTATTGTATCAGCAGATATTCTATCAGTATATGCTCTTCTGACCATAGCATCAGCTTCTACTCTACTTTGAGATTCATCATATAACTTTTTTAAATTTGTGCAAACTTGCTTTTTTGTTAATTCCTCTTCCAAAAAAACTTCCTCCTAAACTACTATTTTTTCAACATCTTCTTAGCTTCGCTTACGCTTTCTTTTCTAGTATTCTCAATTGCTTTTAGAAGCTCTTTCATTTCCTCTGCTGTCATATAGTCTAAGTTATATATTTTATTATCATATACAACAGTTCCTAATTTCATAAATTCCTCCTAAAGTTTATATTATATTTATATATTGAGCTATGCAAATTGTCAATATGTTTTTAATATAATATGAAATTTAATATTATATTAAAGCTCCTCTAAAATTTGTACAATTTCTTAATTATGTAGAAGCGAAACAAACTACAAATAAGTTATACACATTAACAATTTACTGAAAAATCTTTGATTTTTCAGATTGTTAATAATCTATAGAATTTGCTTGACCACCATTTGTTTTTACTCTATACATTTGATATATTTGTGAATCATCTTTACTATTATCTAAATAATATATAATATTATTTACTACATTTATTTTTGTTCTAGTTGCTTCTAATGTTACTATCGCTTTTGATTTTTTTCCTTTTAAATCACAGCTACATATTTGTTTATTTATTTCGTCAAAATAATATATTTTTTTGCTTGTTACATTATACATTTCATTATTAACAAATGTTGCAACTGTTTTTTTAGAAGAGCCATCTTTTTTCATTTTGCATAATGCATTTTCTTTTTCATCATAAAAATATATCCATTTTTTCAATATTTGAATATTTGCAATATTATATTCTGATGATATTTCCTTTTTATCTGTTCCATTTGTTTTTACAGAATGCAAATATCCTACATTATCAGTAAAATAAACTACATCATTATCTAAAACAAAATCTTTAACATTAGCTGCTGTTATTATTGTTTCTTCTCCTGTTTCAAGAGAATATTTTGCTATACCTGGTGTATCTTTATCATTTGCATAATATAAAAAATTATCTTCTATATAAAATTTGCTAATTGATGTAGATATTGTTTTTATCAATGATAATCCATCACCATTTGTTTTTACTTTTTTTAAATCTATAGTATTTGTACTTGATACAGTAATATAGTAAATTGTATCATCAATAAGAGTCATTGAATATGCTGTTTCATCAGTTATTTGGAATTCCTCTTTTCCCTTTACTTTTACAATTCCTTTTTCATATTTATTATAATAAATTGCATCTTTTCCCTTTACAGCTAATCCCATATTTACTTTTGAATTATTGCCAGCAATCTGTTCTTCTGCAAAAATACTTGAAAACAATTTAATAATTCCAAAAATAGCTAATAAAATTAATATCAGTAAGACTATTAAAACTATTACACGTCTTATATTCAATTTTATTTTACCTTTTTTACTTCCCATATTATTTCTCCTATTTTAGATTTTTAAGCATCTGTTAAATTAAAATTAGAATCTATATTAAATGTATAAATATCAACTACAATTATAGCTGTAGTTTCATTTACAATTGATGAAACTTCAAAACCATCAATTTTTAAATCTACTAAATTTTGTAATGTAAATTCTTGGTTATTATCTAATGCCTCTTGCATCATTCCTGTAACTTTATCTGCTAATACTTTTCTTGCTTCATCTTTACTAATATTTGAAGAAACTGCATCTAATTCTTGTCTAATAATAGAACTTTTTGTATTAACATCAATAAGATTTAAATTCGATTTTTTCTCACTATATAACTCTTCAAATCTATTTTTTATTTCATTGATTGCACTATTGGCATCTTCTTGGTTTAAATTATCTAAAAACACACAATTTTCTTCTGTTAAATCTTCAATGTCTGAAACATTTGTAAACTTAATTATATTATCAATAGTCATTTGCCCACTCTTTCCATCATTTGATCCTTGAGAAATAACTATACTGTTTTTCATTGTTTTAGAATTTTGTGTTCCATCAGTTCTTAAATTTATATTTATTTTTTTATTTATTACTTCATTTTCTATAAAACTATATGTTATATTGATACTTGTATTTGCTTCTTTTTTGGTTTTATCTATTTCAAGAGAAAAACCATTTATTTCAAAATTATTATTATCCTTTGTACTTACTTCCTCTTCTAATTCTTCTATTCCATCCTCTGCTGAATATGTTTTTACTTTGTCTTTTTTCAAAAAGTCTAACCCTGAATTAGTACCTTTATATAGATATGTTATTTTTAAAATATCTTGTTCTTCTGATTTTTTTGTGAATTCAAAATCTAAAGTATTTTCATTTGGTAAAACTACATTGATTTTCTCAATTCCTAGATCTGTTACATATAATTTTATAACTACACCATTTCCAGACCATTTTTTTATACTATCAATCGTATTATCTATTGCTTTTTGTAAATCTTTTATATTTGTATTTATCTTGTTTCCTAATAATATTCTTGCTAATCCCTCATAAACTCTATATTCTTCTGATATAATATTTTCTTCTTTTGTTATTAGTTCATTTAATAAAGATTCATCTTTTTTCAAATTAGTTAGTAAATTAACAATTATATTTCTTAGTTCATCTTGTGTTAATGTTAAAATATATGCTGTTGCATTTGAAGAACTTGAAGCTTTTTGGATTAAAATATTTTCTTGAACTTCAAATTTTTCCTCTGGTACACTTTCAGATATTTGCATAATATATTTATTTATATATTCTTTTTTTTGCTCATCTGTTAAAGTTACTTTTCTTGAATTTTTTAAAGATTTTATAAAGTTAGAATCAATATCTATTCCAAAAATATCTTTAATTGAATCATACTTTAATCCGATATATTTACCTGAAATTTCATCAGATGTTACTGCTATAAGTTCTTCATTTGATAACATTTTTGCTTTAAAAATTTCATTTTCTGAATAGCTAACTTTTAGTTCACTATATGTTTTTGAAGCTTCTACATCATTTTTATTTGTTAATTCTAGTAAAAATTTACTAATATCAATTTCTTCTAAATTTTGATTTTCCATATTACTTGAAAAATTAGCTTTTGTAGTTATTTCTGTATCTTCTGTTATTACTCTATTTGCCATTTGTTCATATATGCTATTATCTAAAATATTTTTCATATCAAGATTTGATAAGTTTGTAAAAAATAATTCTTTAGCACTGGCTTGAGATTGTAAAAAATAGAAATATACCACACCTATTCCAAGAATTAATAACAATACAAAAAATATTACAATTCCTTTTTTGCTTTTTTTTCTATTAGAATTGTAATTTGCATCTATCATTATATCTTCAATTCCATTATTTTTCATAAACCTTACCTCACTCTTCATTATTATATATAAAATATGAAAAAATAACAACAAAAATTTATATATTTTAATGTAAATTCGTCAAACAATTTATATATAAACTTTATAAAAATAAATTCTAAAATATAAAAAAAGTTATCATATGTATTTTAAACTATAACTTTCCCATATTTTCGATATTTACTTATATTCCAGCTATTTAATTTGTTATATTGTATTTTCAGATTATGAATTTGTTGAAGAAGATGTTTCACCTTTTACATCTAAAACATCTAATAACATTTTGAACAAAATTTAACTTGTACAAAAAAAGCGTTACTAAATGTAACGCTTTTTCAATCTAACAAAATTATTCTGCTGATTCTTCTGCAGTTTCTGCATCTGGAGCTTCATAAGCTTCTAATATAGCTTTTTGAATTTTCTCTCTTGTTTCAGCATTGATTGGATGAGCTATATCTTTAAATTCTCCGTTTGGAGTTTTTTTACTAGGCATAGCAATAAATAATCCATTTTGGCTTTCGATAACTTTGATATCATGAATTACGAATTCTCCATCAAATGTTACTGAAGCAACTGCCTTCATTCTGTTTTCTAAATTTACTTTTCTTAAACGTACATCTGTTATTTGCATTTTTTAAGCACCTCTTTCTTCTCGTTTTAATACATATTAAAAATTCTATGTACTAATTTTATTATTCTACAAAAAAACTTTTTTTCCTTCTTTTTTTATATATTTTTTTAATATTTTTTTATTTTTATCAAAAAAACTTTATATTAATTTATTTTCTCCACTAAATTTATTTAATATGCAAAATTATTTATTTTTTTGTTTATTTCTATTTTTATATGTCAAATTTTTTTCTTAAATATCTTTTTTTGTAAAATTTTAAAACTTAAAATTTCTTTATTTTTATTGAAATTCTCACTTTATAATAGTATAATAATTCTATATTTTAGGAGGCTATAAAATGGATTTTGAAATAATAGATTTAAAACAATATAAACATATACATCTTATTGGTATTGGTGGAATTAGTATGAGTGCTATAGCAGAAACTCTACATAATTGGAATTATACTGTTACTGGCTCTGATTTAGCACAAAGTGAATTGACTGATAAATTAAATATGCATGGTATAAAAACTGTTATTGGTCATGATTTAGAAAATGCAAAAAACAGTGATCTAATAATATATTCTGCTGCAATTAGTGATTCTGATCCTGAAATGATAATTGCAAAAGAAAACAATATTCCTTTAATTGATAGAGGTAAATTTGTTGGATATTTAACAAAACTTTATAAAGAAACAATTTGTGTTTCTGGAACTCATGGAAAAACTACTACTACTTCTATGCTTTCAATTTGTTTTATTAATGCAAAAAAAGACCCATCTATTGAAGTTGGTGCAATACTTAATTCAATTGGTGGAAATTATCGTGTTGGTAATAGTGATTATTTCATCCTTGAATCTTGCGAATATAAAGCCAATTTCTTAAAATTCTTTCCTAAAACAGAGATAATATTAAATATAGATAATGATCACTTAGATTACTATAAAACTTTTGATAATATTGTAAAAACTTTTCAAGATTTCGTTTCAATATTAGATGAAGATGGATTATTAGTTACAAATGCTGATGATAAAAATTGCTTAGACCTAAAAAATATTACTAAATCAAAATTTATTTCTTATGGAATAGATAATATCAATGCTAATTTTGTTGCAAAAAGCATATCCTTTAACAGTAATGGTTTTCCAAAATTTGATGTATATAAAAATAATGAAATTTATACTACTATAGAACTTTCAGTTGCTGGAAAACATAATATATTAAATGCTCTTGCTTGTACTGCTGTATGTGATTATTATAATATTTCTAAAGAAGTTATAAAAAGTTCTTTAAAAGAATTTACAGGTGCTGAACGTAGATTAGAATTTAAAGGAAAATTGAATAAAGATGTTTCTATTTTTGATGACTATGCTCATCATCCTACTGAAATAAGTGCAACAGCAAATGCTATAAAAAATAAAACTTATAATAAATCTTGGGTAGTTTTTCAGCCACATACTTATAGTAGAACAAAAAGTCTTTTAGATGATTTTGCTAAAGCTTTATCTAATTTTGATAATTTAATTGTTTTAGATATTTATGCTGCAAGAGAACAAAACACCTTTGATATCTCTTCAAAGGATTTAGTAAAAAAATTAGAAGAAAATAATAAAAAAGCTTTATATATGCCTGATTTTTCTGAAGTAGTTTCATATTTAAAACAGAATGTAAGCAAAAATGATATTATAATAACTTTAGGAGCTGGAACTGTAACTCAAATCGGTCCTATGCTTTTAAAATAAAATATTCTATATTTTAAATAAATTTCAAATTTATAACATATACTTTACCTTTAATATTAATAACAAAAGAACCACTTTTAATGTTATCAAATATTTAAGTGGCTCATCTTTATTTGATATGTATAACTTATCTATGGCTCACTAAATTGCGCACAGCTAAGAAATGTGCAAAATTTAACAAAGAATTGTGCAGCAAATTCCTATAATATAAAAAACGCCGAATTGTTAAAATCTTTTATTTAATAATTCAGCGTTTTTATTTACTAATTTATATCTTGTTTTACATACACAAAAAAGTTATGTTGTTCTGTAATAAAATTTTTCAAATAAATATTACCAATAAATTTATATTTTGTATACTTATCTTGTTCTAATTTTTCAATCAAATTTTTCAAATCTCCTTTTATATATTTTGAAATAGCATCTGGATTTTCTATATCTTTGTTGAATACTGTTATTGGTATAATACATATATCTGGCATATTTTTTTCTACTTCTTTAAAAGTATCATATCCATTACTTGTACTCCAACAATAATTTGCTTTATCTGTATTATAATTTTCAAATATATTTTTTTCAAAATATGGTTGTATTGCTACTGGCATATAGTTTATTCCATATATTTTTTTATTTTCATAATCATCAATTTGTTTAATAAAATCTGCTACTTCTTTTGCAGGAGAATATAAACTATTATAGTCAAAACTTACTGATTGAATATTCCATAAAATTTGTATTAAAAGCATAGCAGTAATAAATATTTTTACTAATTTTTTATCTATATCTTTTATTAATACAATAAATAAAATTTCAAAAAGCACTGAAATATGCCACATCTGACAATGTAACATCATAAGTAATAATATAAGTGGCATAAATAGTGTTATTATTTTTATGCTGTCTTCTAATGAATTATACTTAAAAAGCATATATACATATATCACTACTGATATAACTGCTAAAGGAATATTATTAGACGAAATACTTGCTTCTCCAAAAATGTATAATAAAGAATGCCCACCATTTCCACCGAAATCCAATATCATTTTTAGGAAAGAGTAATATTAAAATTGCTAGAAACCAAAGAAAAGTTATAATTGTGCAAACTATATTTTTATTTTTTTCACTTCTCTTTAAGCTTTTATTTCTTTTATAAAAATCATACAAATATATTAAAAATATAGATCCAGCTACTAAATATGTATGCAAACTTATATTCATAAAAAATATAAGCGCTATAAAAAATCTAAAAGTTTTTTCAAATCTTTTTTGATAAAATAAATATATCAAAGCAATAGATGGTAATACTAAACAATAACTTCTACATATTATTGTTGTTTGGAAAAATATGAAATATGAAAATGGAAAAAGAATTTTTATATACCATGGAAGTTTAATCTTAAATAATAGCAAATACAAACCAATAGATGTAAATATTATAGGTACTACATAAAAATAATCATAAGTAAGTCCTATATTTATAAATACTTTTAAAATTAAAAACCAAAGGCAAGGTGTTCCTTCATATTTAGTATATTTAATAATTTCTATTATACTATTATCTCTAGCAATTAGCCATGATTGAGCTTCATCACTCCAGTGTTCATGGTAATTTGAAAAATTAACAGTTAGTATAATAAATAATATTAATATTACCACATTTAAAAAATTATTTTTTATTAGTTCTATTATCTTTTTCATTTTGTTACTTCAAATCCTCTATTTATAAATAACTTATTTTTTAATCTATTGTTCTGTATATTTTTTAACTATTTATTTAATGTTTTATTAACTATTTATAAATTATATTTGAAAAAATACTTTTAGTCAATCTTACTCATTTCTTTTACCATTAAATCCCCGAAAATCGCATATCCTATTTCTGGATTTGAAACTAATACATTTGTAATTGCACCTATGAACTTTCCATTTTGAAGTATTGGAGCACCAGAAAGACCTCTTATTATTCCTCCTGTTTTTTCTAATAATTCTTCATCTGTTACCTTTATAAGCATACTTTTATTATTAAAATCATTATCAATATAAATTTTTTCTATTTCAATAGAATATTCTTTTGCTACATTACTATTATCTACTGCACATAAAACTTTTGCTTCTCCAAGTTCTATTTCGTCTCTTAATGCTACATCAATCTCTTTTGAAGTATCTATATTTAAGCTCGTTAAATTATTTAATCTTCCATATATTCCAAATTGTGTATTTTTTATTACCTCTCCTATTGTTTGCTGATTTAGAATAGTACCTTTTATCTCCCCTGGTTCATCAACTTCTCCTTTTTTTATAGATATTATTCTTGAAGTAACTAATTCTCCAGAATCAATATTTATTAAACTATCTGTGTCAGAATCTGTAATGCCATGCCCAAGTACTGCATATACTTTTGATTCTGGTTCATAAAATGTCATTGTTCCAACACCAGTTGCTGCATCTTTTACCCATAATCCCAACTTGTATTCATTATTTTTAGTTTGTATTGGTGTTATATTTGAAGTTACTATACTTCCTTCCCTTAAAAGTGTAAGTTCTAATTTTTTACCATTTGAATTATTTACAATATCTTTCAAGTTTTCTATATCTTCAATCTCTTTTTCATTTATTTTTAAAATTGTATCTCCCTCTTTTATATCAGAATTTTCATATGGTTTACTTAAAATATTGTTTTCATCTTCTATTTCAGACATTCCAACTATTAAAACTCCATTTGTATACAATTTTAATCCTATTATTTTTCCTATCGGCACTACTTTAGCATTCTCTATAGTAGTTACCGAAACATTTTTTACTGGAAGCTTACCAAATAATTTTACTTCTACATTACTAATATTATAATTACTATTAGAAGTTATTGCTGTTTCTATAGTTTCAACTCCAAAACTTTTTTTAAATTTAAATTCTTCTCCTTGCAATAATATAATATTACTTGGTATTAATGTTATATTTGCAACATATATATATATTAAAAATAAAAAAATAATGGTTATCACATGTTTTAAATTTTTCATAACATTAGGATAACCAATTATTTTTTTTTTATTTATATAATATAAAATTGGACGATCTCTGATTTAAAATCTCGTCCAAAATTTACTTTATTTATAAATTACTCTTACATATTTTATTGCTCTTTTTACTATATCATTGTTTTTTTCAGCAAAATCTGTTTTTCTTTCACCTTCTGGAACAGAATCTTTGTATGTTGCTGTAGAAATTCCAGATAAATTAGTAAAATGCAAATTTGCAAGTGATACACTTCTTGAATAATTTAGGTCTGTTTTATTTGGATTTACTGCTACTCGTATAGTATAATCTCTAGTTGAGTTTGTAGGAATTGAATATGTTTCATCATTTAATGTTCCACCCATACTAATTGAGTAACTTACTGTAGCTTCATTTCTATCTGTTGTATTAATTGTTCCAATAACAATTTCTATTTCTTTTACTTCATTTAGTGTTAAAGTAGAAGTTTTAGCAGGATTACTTATACTTGCTTTTTCATCAAATAGTATTTCATATCCAGAAGAAATATCTATAGCATTCATTTTATAAACATTATTTCTTTCTTTTCCTACTGCTATATAAAAAGCTTTTCTTAAATTTAAATAGCTTGCATATTCTGAAAGCCCAGAATCAAATATATTTGTATGTTTATAATTTATATCATTTATACATTGATAACATGCTAAGTTTTTATGATCATATGCATATGGCATTTCTGTATTTGACTTATCGTATAACTTATCATATTTAACTTCTTTTGATGAAAACGCTCTATATTCTTTATTAGAACTTACATCACTTGCTATAAACTTCTCACAATCTAGTCTATGATATTCTGAATTTTCATCATTAAAATCTGTTTTTGAAACATAATATATATTATCTGGTGACACTGTAATTTCATTATTTGTACTAGAAACTATCATGTAGTTATTATATGTCTTTAATCTACATTTAATTCCTTGCATAAAAGAAACTATAGATACTTTTGATAATATCTGATCCCATTGTTGATTTGATATTACTGGCATTTCATACTCAAATTGATATATCTCATTCTTATTATATGTAGATAATGTTAAATTCAAATTATATTGAATTGAATTTCTTATAACATTTAATTTATGTGTATAAAATGGTGAATCCACATCAATTTCTGTAATTCCATTAGACTCTTTTCCATCTACATCAAAAACTTTTGAACTACTATTTTCAAAATCATGAATTACTGTTTCTGTTCCTTTTATTGATGTATATTCCTGTCCTGTAATCTCTATTAAATCTCTTTCTTCTATATCTCCAAGATATTCTGATACCCATTTTGAAAATATCTTAGCTTTTAAATAATATACTGCTGAAGATATTTTATCTAATTCATATTGTCTATTATTTATTTCTGCTGTGCAATCTTTTTCAACTTGGTTTAAAACAATTATTGGGTCATCTCCTTCATTATAACTATATGCTTTTATAGGAGATTGTAATGAATTAAGAACTCCTTGCATTGTTCTTAAATCCAATATATATGTTTCTTCTGTTATTGCTCCTTTTGAATATAATATTGCATTATTCTGTGCTTTTTGCAATTGATTTTTTAAAGCCACAATTTCATTATTATATGTTGAAACTTTTATATTATTTCCACCAGCTTCAAATGAAGTTCCATCAGCTATTGTTACCTTTATTTTTCTTCCAGATTCTTCTAATATTTCTTGAGCGTCATTTTGATTATATCTTAATAATTGATTTTCATTTACTCCATCTATTTCTATTTTTACTGAATCATATGGTATTAAATATCCTGATTTTGCATAATATTCATCACCAATAGATCCTTCTACTGTAATATAGTTATCTAAAGTATATACAACTGTCATATCTACCTTTTTTCCAGCTGCATTGTTTTCCCTTTGATATCTAGCAGAATATGGCATATAAGTTTTTAATACATTTTTAGTTTTTAACTCTGCTTCAGCTACATTTGCTGTATACCTATCTTTCGAACCTTTTTTTAAATATAATAATTGACCATAATCTTCTGTATTATCTTCCAAATTAGAATATGTCAATATATTTGCTGCTTTTTCTGTTTCACTTAAAGTTTCTTCATCAAGCTCAGTATATGAGTATGTATCATGTGATTCTCTTTTAACTCCTAAATCACCAACATAAACTGCATTTCCATTACTATCTGTTAATGTTGTTAATACTTTAGTTGGTGCATAAATATAATATCCATCATATAAAGTATATAACATTGCTGGTATATATGGTTCAATATATGATTTACTAGCATTTGACATTCCCATTTTTGTTGCTAATGAATTTATGAAAATATTACTAGAAGCTTCTATGATTGTTCTTAGGGAATCCGACACAGAAGATAAGTCTTCATTTGCTGTATTTAATTCAAATGAAGACATTGCATCATGTGTTGCAGTTAATAAATATGTATCATATTCAGTTTGTAATTCTATAGTATCTACTTGTAATTGTATATAATATGTTAATACCAATATTAATGGAATAACAATTAAAGCAAATACTACACCAAATGATTGTAATTTCATTTAAAACTTCCTTTAATTTTATAAGATTAATAAGAACCGTTTGCTGTAACTAAGCCTGAATGATTTGCTTTTATAGAATATATATCACTTCCTGATATTGAATAAAATACACTTCTAATTGTTTGTGATAATGTTTTGTTTGTATTTTTTACAGTAGCAGAAAAAATATCTCCCTCTTTCATAATATATACTCCATCTCTTTCAAGACTTTCTACAATTTGTGATGTATATACTGAGTAATATACATTCTCTCCAATTACAGTTCCTTGAGTCCACGCTGACTTTTTTCCTATATTTTCATCTAATACTTTTACTTCTAATTCTACATCATAAGAATTTCCTGTTGCATAAATTGTATTTATTAATTTATCATAATTATCCATTGTTATTTTTCCAACTGATCTTGAATTATCAACAAATTCTGTTGTTGCTGTAAGCACTGATAATTGTGATATATCATCACCTCTTTCAGAAATTGATAATAATGGAAATATGAACATTAAAACTGCGGCTAATAAAATTGCAACAACTGTGATTAATGTATCGCTCATAGGCTTTTCCTCCTTAACTTTTACTTTTTTCTTTATTATTTTGTCATTGTATATATAATTACTATTTTATCTTTTTCATTTGCTCCTGTAACTAATATATCTCCATCTTCAGTTTCCATTGTATCTCCCGAATATGAATAACTTATAAATCTTTCTCTAAATTGCTTTTTATCCATTCTAGCTTTATAAAAAGCATTTTCTCTATAATTTACATATTCGTTATTGATGTAACCAGATTTTCCATTAACGAAAAAATCTATTCTTGTTTTTACATTTTCTGTGCTACCTAACCATGGTG
Organism: uncultured Clostridium sp.; assembly: GCA_947427205.1. Lineage (GTDB taxonomy): Bacteria > Bacillota > Clostridia > TANB77 > CAG-508 > Scatovivens. Next base: position 20,923 of record CANEHB010000019.1, on the reverse strand, counting down.
CAGCAAATAAATAATAAGGTTTTGTACTATCATTATAAACTTTTTTAAGTGCATAATTCTCTATTTGTTTTGATTTAGTTGAATCTGCTTTTGCTTCTGTATCAGCAACAGCATTATTAACTTTTCCCTCTAAATTTACATCAAATATTTGAATTAAATTATTGTCTGCATCATAAATTTTAACACAGAAGTTTTCTTTATAATATCTATATAAAGTTGGGATAATTGTATCAGCGCTCACAAGTCTTTCTGTATAATCTTTTCCTACTTCTTCTTCAACTAATTTTATATTATCATAAAATCTTGTTGAATCAGAATACTGTACTAAGACTTCAGAAGTATTTGTTACTTGTGAAAACATAAACATAGCTAATGATAAAGCCATTACAAATACCAATATTGAAAAAGCCATTATTAGAGCTGTTGATGCATTGTCGTCCATACTATATCCTTTCTTTAATTAAATTTTCTACTGTTATATTAAAACAAAATAGGGACAATTATAAATATTGAGAGCATTGTCCCTTTTTGTTTTCAATCTATTAAATTTTATTTTGTTTTTCTGTGAGCTGTTTCACTATTTGCCATTTCTTTTTCATATCCAATTGATATATAATCAATTAAACCGTTTGCTTGATATGACATTGTTATATAATATGTATGTTTATTTTCAACTTTATTTTTCATTGCTGTTAAAGCATCAATATAGTCTTGTTGTCCTTTTTCAGCTCCACCTGTTGCTGGTTCTACTGGTGTTTTTACAGATGTTTTTCCTGCATTAATTTGATCTACTTGTACACAAGGAATTTTTGTTGGCTCATCTGCATATGTATTAGCATTAGCTATTAATCTTGTAAGCATATTACTTACATTAGATCCTGTTGATTTTCCTATATAAGATGTAAAGTTACTATTAAATCCTTCAACTTGTTGTGTTGAAAAATCTGTTAATGAATCATTAATTGCACTTTGTGAACTACTATATATAGCCATACCTATAGCTATAATTAATATTGATAATAATATGGCACCTGCAATTATAAGTGCCTTAGAAGCATTCTCCATATCTTCTACCTCCTTATTTTTTCTTTTGATTTTTATTTATTTTAACATCTATAGTTTTTTCTATAGAAACATAAAAAACTTTAGTATTCTGTTGCTTCAAATGTCATAGAAGCAATTTTTCCTGTTTTCTTATGATATTCAATTCCTGTACATTTAAAATTTACTTCTCCAAAATAAGCTATAAATGAATTTATACCTAAATTATTAATTCTTTCCATTCTATAAGTTGTATCATTTATTATCATTTTTACATATATTTCTATACTGTTTTCATCATCTAGTTTATATAGACCTTCTTCATCTTTAGGTATTTCAAATCTTTCATTATTATTAACAGCTTTATTTATAAGAGTAGTAATATCTAAACCATTTAGATTTTCTTTATTATATTCTTCATAATCGTAATTAAATTTTGCGACCTCTCTTTTCGTAGCTTGAATATCTTTATACTTCATACAAGCAATCACTAAAATTATAATTAAAATTACAAAAATAATCAATAAATTTTTTCTCATACTATTATTATACCATTTCTATCAGTTTTTTACAATATTTTTATTATTCATATTTACTTGAATCCCAATATAATATGCTATCTGAATCAGTTACTTTATTTAATTCAAATTCCATTGAAACAACTCGTCCATTTGATTTATCATATTCTACTTTTGAACAATTAAATATGTATTTATAAACAGTTGCTGCATTTATAAGTTCTTTAGCATACAGATTAGGATTTTTGCACTTAGAACACTCTGATGGAGCATCTATTCCCATTGAAGTTCTACCACATTTTGAACATTCCCATATTCTTTCACTATATTTATTTTTTTTGTATTTAACTGTTCCTGTATATGACTTAGATAATTTATCTTCACTATTTCCTACTCCCAAAATTCCCAAGTCTTTTAGTGGAGTATCAGCAAGGTTATATATTGATATAACAGAGCCATTAAGTAAAATTTGATTCTTTTTTAATCCTACACTATCTGCTACAGATTTATCTGATGGTATTTGAAAATTTTTACTACCAACTTTTATATTAATACTTACAGCTCTTCTACTATCATAATCAGTTTCAGCATTTCTACTATATGCTAAATTACAAACTGTTATTAAATCCATAATTGAATTATACTGTGTATTATATACTTCAAACTGAGAGTTATATAATTCTAATTGCAAACTAGATTGATTTTGATCATATTGCTCATCTACACTTGCTCCTACTCTAAACATATATACCATTATAGATAATAATAGTATTCCTAGAATTGTAGTAGCAGCGATTATTAGAGCTTTTGCAGCATTTTCCATAAACTATCTCCTACTAAATTTATAACTCAGAAAAATATATTTTATCTACTCTTCCAGTTACCGAATTATATCCTATATAATCACACTTAAACCTTTTTGTTTTAAAATCATAAAGTGCTGTTGACCAAATAGCTCGACTCCAAACATCTAAATTTTTCCCAGATGTATTTGTAACTACTTGTTTCATATTATTACCTGCATAATTTAATAAATTATATAATTTCCTATCTGATGATCTTAATGCATAATATTGTTTTCCATTATAAGTCTCATCTCCACCATTTGCTACCATGTATTTTGAGGGATCTGTCAAATAATTAGTTTTAGGTGTTAATGTATCTGTTTCTTTAAAATCTGTATAACCTCCAAAAACAAATTCTACATCTTTCATTTTTATACTTGTAGTTCCTTCAAAACTCTGAATCGTTTTACCATCTTTTAAATAATATACTTCTAAACCTTCTTCAAGAGGATTTTTTATATTTACATATATATTTATGTAATAACGATTTTTCTTTTCATCTTCGCTATTTCCTTCATAACTCATTCCTTGAAAAAAAGCTCCACTTTGTGCATATTTTTCGTTATTACTTTTTGCTTTATTTAAACAAGAAATTACATCAACTCCATACATAGCTTTTTTTTCATATACTGTATATTCTGTATTAAATTTAGCAAGTTGTTCAGCACTTTCCATTTTGTCTTGTTCTTGTGGCCAAATGCCTATACGAGAAAAGAAATATGAAATTAGTGACATTATCATAACAGCTAATAAGACACCAGCTGCTATTTCTAATGCTTTTGAAACATTTTCCATTTTATCATCCTCTCTTTTATGTCATTGTTGACATTGTAGTAAATGCATCTGACATACTTGTCATACCTATTACACAAAGTGGTACAATCAAATATCCTACAAACAATACTACCATTGGAGCGAAACCTATAACTTTTCCTATCATAGATTTTCTTGATATCATTCTTTCATTTGATTCTTTTCTTTTTTCTTGGTGATATGCTCTTTCTGTATCAAGTTCGTCAAAAGCTTCTCTAATTGGAATTTGTTCAACTGCTGCTTGTAAACTTTCAACAATTCTTATTAACTGTTGAAAAGATATGTCATTTTTTAGTTCTTCTAATGCTTCCCAAGGTCCACTTTCATAGTTATTAACACATTTACTAATTGGTTCTCTAAATATATTAGAATATCTTTCTAACCATTCAAGTATCATTTCAACATTTACTCTTTCGATTTTCATTAACATTAAAATAATAGTTTGGAATTGCATTACTTCATTTTCCATATCCATCTGTCTCATAACTTTTTGGAATATTAAAAGCCATACTGGAACATTGTATGCAATTACCATTATTACTAATGACATCAAAATTTCAAACCATTTAATATACTCTGATTGAACTATTTGTAGTTTTTCCCAAATTCTATCTGTTATTGCTTCTAATTCTTCTTCTGCACTACTTCCATATTCTTCTGAATCAGCTATATCTTTTGCTAGTATATCTTTTGTTACTTCATAATCATATTGGAATTTATACAAAAATACATTATCTTTTTCTGTAGTTTCCATAGCCTTTTTTTCTTGCTGTTCAGACATAGAACCTAACAAATTATAATCTGCTGTTGGTTCTGTAAACTGATAATTAATTGCCATTTTATGTGCTGCAAATAAAACTACAATTGCACCTATAACACCTATAATAGCAGCGCACATTCTGTTTATGTATAACCACTCCATTTTTAATTTTGAAGCAGAATCTTTTAATAATTGAATTATCTTTCTATACTCTTTTGTTCCTTGTTTAGGAATAAAATAATCAATAAATTTTTTAGCATATTTATTTTTATATAATTTTGCCTGCCATGGATTATCCATATTCTTAGCAGTATTTACACTACCATTATCTTTTAATTTTCTTGTAAGCATATAAGATAAGAACGTTAAAACAATAAGTCCTATTTGACAATAAAATCCTCCAGTCCCATTATAAAACTGTCTTGTAAATGAGAATTGACCTATTGCCCATCCTTTAATTACATCTATAAATAATATAGGTAATGCAGAAATCATTGATAAACTTTGGAACACATAATCTAATTTATCTCTTTTTAAAATTTCAATTTGCATCTCTTGGTTTATATTATTTAAGTTCTTTAAATATAAAGAAGCTCCGTCTTTATCTTTTCTATCACCAAACTCTTTTGTTAAATATGATACACCTGCAAATTCTTTTAAGTAACTATTTGGTGCAATATCATAATATTTTTCAAGTTCTGTTTCAGGATCATCTGAAATTAAAACCTCATATATTTTTTCAGCTTGCCTTGATACTTCTTTTTCATCAGCTTGTGATACTTCATATATAGCTTCTTCAACCATGTTATATTCATGGTAAGCATGTCTTATTTCTGCAAAGAAGTCTAATTGTTGTTTTAAAAGTTTATTATCTATACCATCAACCATACCTTCAAGTAAAGATTCCATAAAGAATAATTCGAATAGTAGTAATGAACACATTAATAAGTAATTTGCATGTGTTGCATAAATTACAATACCTGTTAATGGTATTATTATTAAAATTGCTTTAAATAATATAGCTGCAACTTGTTTTCTAGTTATAAATTCATCTTCTAAGTTTATAATTTCTAATCTTCTTCTTAATTTAAGTGCATACCTTCTTATAAAAGGAATTCGTGTACATTTAATATAGAATTTTTGGTAAAAAACATCCATATTAAACACTGATTTTTTTGTTCCTTGTACTAATTGTGCAACATATCTAGTTTCTTTTTTCTGCATTTTTTTACTCATTATTACGTACACTAATATAAGTAACACAAATAATGCGCCTACTATTCCAATAACATATAGCAATATATTTTGTGACATTTTAACTCTTACACCTTCTTCCTTTTCTAAGGTTCGTCAAATTATTCTTCTTTTTGTTCTGGTCTTTTATCAACATCTTTTTGTCTTTCTTGCATCTTTTGTTGCATTATAGCTCTTTGCATAGCTTGTCTTTTAGCCATTTCTGGATCTATTGTTTTTTTAGCTACTCTTTCTTGTTCTTGAACATGTTGTGCTTTTGGTGAACTTTCCATAATTTCGTTTCCATTTTCATCATATTTAGGAAGTTTTGGAGGTTTAATTCCCCAATTTCTTTCTAAAAATTGATCAAAAGCAACAACATCTGTGTCATTCATATTTTCCCTCATTCCTCTAATATTTTCTGGAGAAATAGGATTTGTTAAAACATATGAATCATCAACAAATTCTAATACATTATGATATTTATATAATTCTCTGTTTGTTTGTTTTGTAAAATAAATCGTAGCATTATCGAAAAATTTATCAAATTTTCCTTCTAATGTTTTTTCTTTTCTATGATCAAATGTATACTCATTCTTTTCTTCTACTGGTATACATTCTGTAATTCTTTCTATGTAACGTCTACCTCTAAAGTCTTTTACTAAGTGTATATTAAAATTCAAAACTTGAACAACCTGTTCAGCTGCTGTTTGTTCATCTTTAAATACACCTGTTCTTAACATTGAGTTACGAAGTGCTGTAACTAAGTTAGGAAATGTTTTAGCGTGGTGAGTAAATAATGTAAATTTAGATGCAACCTGTGCTGACTGAATCATCCAAGATGCTACGGGGTCAGTTGCAACCTCACCGATAATATTAACAGAACCGTCAGTTTTTTTCTGAACGTCCAAACAGTCTTGTCCAGAAATAGTTTCAGTTTCACGCATTGATACGATATTTCTTGTTGGATATATTTTTCTTAAGTGCAACTCAAACGCTGTTTCTGTAATACGAAGGTTCATTGTCTCGTATATATTTTCTATCATAGCCATAAGCATTGTTGTTTTTCCGACAACCTTGCTCTCCTGTTAGTGCTATAATTCTTGCTCCTTTTACAAGGAATTTTAATAATTCTATTGTTTCCTCTTTTCCAGGGAATTTAACTATTTGTTCTAGTGTAGCTCTTTTTACGTCGAACTTTCTTACAAAGAATGCCCATGTTTCGCACATGCTTGGTCTAACAACAACGACACGGGAACCATCCTTCATTTCATTAATTTTATAACCATTTGTATCAGATAACTGACCTGGATTATTATATTTATAAATATTTTGACATACTCTTTTTAATTCTGCTTCTGTACCAAAAGATAAGAATGCAAGTCTTATTGATTTACCTTGGAAGAATATCCAAATCGCATCACAAGCTCTAGGAATTTTTGATTCCATAGCTTGTCTTAAATAATCTCCATCTGTTTGTGCAACCTGACTTAAGAATGATTCTGGAAGACCAGATGTACCACCAGAAACACCATCTATGTTCATATCTCTTATTTCATCTATACTACTGAAACCTTTATATTTTTGATATATTCTCTGTACTACTATCTCTAATTTATCTGCAAATTCTAACTGTAGTTGCTCTTGTTCATATATTTCACCTATTTCTTCGTTTGTTATAACATAACAAGGTTTTGCTTCCCCTTCAACATATTTTAAAGCTGCTAAATTATATTTTTTAATAAGTTCAGTTAAAGCTTCATAAGAAAAAGTCTTTTTATATTCATGAATTAAAATATCAAATTTATCTTGTGCAGTAAGTAGTGAAGGTGTATCAAATGGAATTGCTTTTGAGATGTTAGTTTCATCAACTCCATATTCTCTAGCTAATAAATCATATATTAATTCCTTAACATATTTTTTATCATTAACATCTCCATATGTACATCCTTTAAGAGCTTTCTTTAATTCATATTTTTTAGCTCTTCTTCTTTTTAATTCCTGTTCTGATAAACCAATATCGTAAAGGTTTATTTTTGTAATCTCATCAAGTCTTTGTTTAACAAACTTTACCATTTTATCTAATGTGAAAGTTTTATCATCAACTTCAATACTTTCTTCAACTATTTCATTCTTATTTTTTCTTATCATATAAGTTATAGCTGCAATAGCTACTACTACTACGACAAAAATTAAAGCGATATTTGCAATATTCATTTAAAGGCTCCTCCCTTTAAAACTTATAATTTTAAAGTTTATACTTTATATTTTAGTTCTTCTAATTTGTAATCAATTTTTTTAATTGTTTCACTAACAGAATTAGCAAACATAACATTTTTATTATTTGAATTTTGTGATAATCCATTTTTTATAAAGAATTGCGCAACACCAGCTTCTGAAGCTGCCTCTTTATATACTGAATTATATGGTATCTCATTTAATTCTTTTTCTTTTAAGTACCTTGCTGCATTTTTTACATTATACTTCGAATTATCATCTGCTACTGATAATAGTGGTATTATTTTATCTCTTTTTAATATACTAGCATTCTCTATTAGATTTGTTGTATATTCATCCATCTGTTTTAAATTTTGTGAAAAATTATATACAATTAAATGTGATGCCTCAAGTAGGGCTCTAGTAGTATCATATTTTAATGTTTTTTCTAAATCTAAAAATACTATATCATAATATTTATCAGCTATTGCTACTAAATCTTTATATAACATAAGTGACTTTGAAAATTCTTCTGGGATTTTTGTTTTTAATCCACATAAAACATCTAATGTTCTATTAAATACTACTCTTGTATAATTTGTTATAATCTCCGGAGTAATTTTATTACTTGCAACAGCACTAACTGCTCCTTCTGCTCCAGAAGATATATCAATTTTACCCTTATTTATTAATTTAGTTATATCTTTATTAGCATTTACTTTCCAAAAGCATCTTTCCATTGTATCATCATTAAATGTTGCATCTACCAATAGAACTTTGTAATTATGTTCTAACGCCATAAGTGTAGCTACAGCAGCTGCTGATAACGTTTGTCCAGATTCTTTTTTATCACCGCTCCAAAAACTAATTATTGCCATTTGCTTCCTCCAGATTAATTTTTTTCTAATATTTTAGTTGCTTTTTTTACTTCTCCGTTTCCTGCTCCACTTATTCCTTCTACTATATACATTATTCCATCTATATATTGTGTACTCAAACCTTTGATTCTTATTCTTCCCGACCTTTGATTAGCAAATATAGTGTTTTGATCTCCCAGTTCAAATGGGAAAAATAATATATCACTATTCCATTTTATTTTTAAACTTTTAGAAAGGTAGTTTAAGTATTGATCTTCTTCTGCTAACATTTCTTTTGTAAATAGAACTTTTGTTACTGCTGTTGGTTCTTCTAACTTTTTAAATACTTGTAATCCTCTTCTTAAGCAGTATATATCAAAAGAAGTAACAAAATATTTTTTATCTTCTGTTTTTATTCCAAAGTAATAATATCCTCTGTATGAATCTATATCTATTAGGGCATAATCATAATCAAATTTGTCTCCATCATTTGCTGCTTTATACTTTTTGATTTGATCAAAACTTTCGAATCCTATCGCTATATCAACTTTTTCAAAAGTTGTTATGTATTGTTTTTGTGCTTGCATTGTTGGAACAATATATCTAGTTTTTTGTAAAGCAGTTGAGTCTACTACTATTACTTTTTTCCCCATAATAGATAGTATTTTTGCTATATATATAATCATATCTGCTTTATCATAACTTCCTATAAAAGCAATTTTCTCCATAATGTCCTCCAATTTTTATTTTTTATTGATCGTATCCAACATCATCTGTTCCTTCTAAGTTACTTACAAAATCTTGTCTTGCTGATTTTATAGCTTCAATTTCATCAGAATTTCCAGATTGAACCATAGATTGTCTATCTTCTACTGGTACTGTACTTAATACTTCCTCAAAGTTTCTTACTCTGTTTTGAGCTACTGAATTATATTTATCCCAATATTCTTTTACTATTTCTTCCATTATGTTAGGATTTTGATTTATTAAATTTAATGCTTCTGGGCTTGCTGGATATGTTATTTGAGAAGCCTCTTGTATTCCTGGTTCTACATATGGTACAGCATATAATTTTAATCCAGTATAATAATATGATTCAACTATTGCACTACTTAATAATGAAATTTCCATTTCATCAACTTGTAACCAAATTGTAGATGCTGTTGTTCCTAAAACTTGTTTTTTAGATAATACTATGTAATCTTGTCCATTAGGTAATGATAATCTTATATCCACATAATCTCCATTTTTTAATTGAGATGGTAAAACTATCATATTGTATTCTTGAATTCTTTGTGTATTTGTAATTTCTTCTCCTGTCGCAACAATCATATCTTTTGTTACAATTGTTCCAGCTGGAACATCAATTTTCATCATAACTTCTTTTGGTTTTTCAGTACCATCATCATAATATTTAATTTGAATATTTCCATCACTATCTAAAAATTGGAAATCTGTTTCATCTATAACATTAGTTAAATCCATTGTTGTTTGTACTGTATCCATTTTAAAATCAGTATTAAAATCTATTATTTCTCCTGATTTTAAATCTGAAGCCGCTACATATACTTTCCTTTGTAATTGTTCTATTGCTTCTTTTGCATCATTTATACTTTTAATTCTGTATAGTAGTGCAAGTACTACTAAAGCCATAATAATTAAAGATACTAAAAAACCTATTAAAAATGAGTTTCTTGCTCTTCTTTGCATTGGATTCATTGCCATATTAAGTTCCTCCCTTTATAAACACGAAATAATTTATTTTTTTACATTTTTCGGCATTTTTAATAACGCCATTTTCTTAATTCTACAACAATTAACGCCTAAAATCAACAGATTAGAACGTTGTAATTAAAACTTATTTTTCCTGTAATATTCTTGTTATATTTTAACTTAAAACAAATTTATTTAACGCTTCTAAAACTCCTTCTGAATTATTATCTGCTACAATTTCATTTGCAATTTCTTTCATTTTAGGATTACTATTTCCCATTACTACACCAAGCCCAGCATTTTCTATCATTTCTTTATCATTTATATTATCCCCTATAGTTATTACCTCTTCTTTTTGTATTTGTAGTTTATTTAAAAGAAATTCTATTGCAGACCATTTATTGACATTTTGATTTGTAATTTCAGTATAAAAATATTGTATATCTACATCATCTGTTCCTGATTTAATCTTTTTTCTTGACATATATGCTACTTCAAGTACATCAATTCCATCTATTTCTTTCAGTCTTTTCATTATACTATTAAAAATAAATTGTGATTCATCGCAAACTGTAATTTTTAAAAATTTATCTTTTCCAGATTGTTCTATATATTCCGCAATATTTTGAACAATATTTATATGTGTTCTTTTCTCTTCTATTTTTTTTACATTTTCTTTATGATAAAATAAAACATTATAATTCAATGAACTTGCTATAACTTCATCTTCTGTATAAACATTATAAAAAAAACTATTCTCTTCACATAATTTTGCTATACGTAGTACTTGTTCTTTAGTTAAAAATCTATCATATATTACTTTTTGGTTTTTAATATCATAAACAGCTGCACCATTGCCAGAAATTAAATAATTATCTACACCAAGTTCTATAGCTAAACTTTCAGTAGAACTAATTGGTCTTCCTGATGCAAGTACAACTTCTGTACCACTATTTTTAGCTTTTATTAAAGCTTCTCTTGTTTTTTCTGAAACTTCTCCATATGTATTAAGTAAAGTTCCATCTAAATCAATTGCCATTAATTTATACATAATATCTTCTCCTTTGTTTATTCGTTCATATTATATCACTAAAACTTTTTTTGACAATATTTTTATTTATATGTAAAAAATTGATATATGAATAAATCTAAAAAATCAATTTTCCTTGAGCAAATTTATGTACTTTTTTAGTGAAGCTTTTATACAATATAAAAAATTATATTTTCATATTGTATAAGTAAAGAGGTAAGATTCCTCTTACCTCTTTATTATCAACAACTTATTTGTTAGCCATTTGATTTTCAGCTTGTTCTATTAACTTTTTAACCATGTTACCACCGATTTTACCAGCGTCTCTAGCTGATATATTTCCATTATAACCGTTTTTTAAGTTAACTCCTACTTCACTAGCTACTTCATATTTGAATCTTTCTAATGAATCCATAGCTTCTGGAACTACGTTTTTATTACTTCTTGCCATTTTCAATTCACCTCCGAGTATTAATAGCACTTTTCTACTTTACATTTGTAAATTGCTTCTATGCTATTTTTTATTCTTTAGAAAAAACAATAAATATATCAAATAGCTAATCACTCAATTTTATTAATTCGAGACTTAAGTCTCTATTTAATAATTTCATATTAAAACAAAATTGATTGATTAAATATTTAAAATTAATTCATCGCATTTTCAATATATATAATGCGTAATTTTTAAAAATTTAAACAAGAAATTTTTGGAAATAAAAAAACTTTTTTAATATAATGAAAGAGAATATTATAAAAATTGCAAAAGGCAAAATTACTCACGAACATCCTCATTTAATACAAAAAGCACTCCAAAATACTTTTTGAAGTGCTTTCTATTTACTTTTCTTAAGCTTCTGGTTCTACTAAACCATAATTATTAGAATCTTTTAATTTGAAGATTACATTTACTTTTCCAGTATCTACATTAACAAAAGTATAGAATATATTTCCTTTTCTTTCTGTTAATTTTAATTTTGCATCCTCAACTGAAATAGGTTTTAGTTCATATGATAAAGATTTTATAACTTCATCTTCAAGTGGTTTTTCTTCAGCTACTCCACTTATGTTCATTTGTTTTATTGAAGAATCTTTTTGCATTTTCTCTCTTTTAGCCTTTGTTTTTCTAATTTGCCCTTCTAATATATCAATATCTTTATCTATAGAAGCATATAAATCTTTATCTTCTGTAACTGCTTTATAAGACATTCCTTTTACAGAAACATACATTTCTGCTACTTCAGTCATAGCATTTTCTTTTTTTATTGTAACTGTTACATCAATTGATTCTTCTGCAAAATACTTTTCTATTCTTGTTAATTTTTTTTCGGCATATTCTTTGATTGCATCTGTTGCTTTTAAATCTTTTCCTGTTATTGTTATATTCATAAATACCATCTCCTTTTTATGTATTTTCTAATTCATTATATAAATAAATTTTACACTTTGCAAGTAATTTCAAAATAATTTCTCTATTCTATATTCTTTTTCTAATTTTTCATTCAAATATATATTAGATATCAGTTCTAATTCTTTTCTACAATTTTCAGAAAGTTCAAAAGAAAATATTTTTTTAGGATCTGATTTTAATATATATATTATTGAATTTTTAGTTGGATCGCTCATTTCTAAAGCACTTGTATCTTGTCTGCTACATGCTAAACACTTAAATCCATTATCTTTTATACTAAAATATTCTAACTTTTCTTTTAACTTACAACATACACACTCATTAACATTTGGTGTAAAACCTAAAATCTTTAAAAGTCTCATTTTAAAAATTCCAGTTATAAAGTCCAAATCCTTATCTGTTTCTGATATCATATATAATGTATTTAAAAATAATTTTAAAGTATTAAAAGAATTCTGATTTTCTGTTGTAACATCATTTATTATTTTTGTTATGTATGATGCATATGTTAATTTATCTAAATCTGTTCTTATATTATAAAACATTTCAATAGTCTCACAAGAATTCATAGTATATGTATCTTGACTCTTAAATAGCATATATTCGCCAAAGCATAAAAATTGAGTGCCACTTAAAAGGAGACTTTTTGGTCTCCTCGAACCTTTTGCACTGCACCCAATCTTTCCTAAATTAGGAGTTAATATTGTAAGCATTTTATCAAAATCGCCCATATTATTTTCTGCTATTATTATTCCATTTACTTTTATCTGTTTCATTTATTACTACCTTCATATTTTCTTCTATATTTTTAGTTTCTATAAATTCTAAATAAGAATTTATATCTCCTGTTTGCTTAAATGTATTCCAAGCTATATTCTTTATCATGTTCTTTTAAGTCCTTTCCTAAGTATAGATAGTAAGATGGAGTTTTGTCTATTTTCATATTAATCTAAGTTAAATTAATATTTAATTATCTTTATGACAAATCTTAGCAAAATCTCTATCACACTTTCTAAATTATCATTTGTAATTTTTAGAAGATTTATACTGGTATTATTTCTATTTCAACTTAAATTTATTTACTATATTATCTTTTTCTTGCCAATCTTCTTTGACTTTTACCCAGACTTTTAAATTCACCTTTGTGCCGGGTCATTTCTTCCATATCTTTTCTTGCACAAGTAGCAATTTTTTTCAAAAGATTTCCACCTTTTCCAATTATTATTCCTTTATGAGATTCTCTTATACAATAAATTATTGCATCTATATCGTATATATCTTCTCCTTTTGTAGTTTTTCTATCTTTAAACTTTTCTACTTCAACATATATTCCATGAGGTACCTCATCATTAAGAAATTTTAAAGCTTTTTCTCTAATTATTTCTTCTGCCATTTGTCTCATTGTTTGATCTGTATATTCATATTCTGAATAATACTTTGGACCTTTTGGAAGAATTTTTGTTAACTCGCAAATTATATTTTCTATACCATTTTTTTTAAAAGCTGACACTGGTATAACTGCTTTAAAATCATATTCATCACTATATATCTTTATAAGATTTAATAATTTATCTTTTTGCACTAAGTCAATTTTATTTATTATAAGAATACAAGGCTTTTGGCTTTCTATTATTTTATCAAGTATTCTTCTATCTCCTCTTCCAATTTCATTTGATGTTGCATCTATTAAAAACAATATAACATCCACCTCTGAGAACATAGTAAAAGCAGTATCTACCATAGTTTCACCTAATTTGTTTTTAGGTTTATGTATTCCAGGTGTGTCTGTAACTATTATTTGATATTTATCATCATTTATAATTGCTTTTATTGCTGTTCTAGTTGTCTGAACCTTATTTGCTGTAATTGCTACTTTTTCTTTTACAAGTGCATTTAATAATGTCGATTTTCCAACATTAGTTCTACCTACTAAAGTAACAAACCCTGATTTGAATTCTTCCATTACTAACCTCTTTTATTTATTCTGATATAACAACATTTGCATCTATTGGGCAAACATTAACCCATGTATTACCATCATTTACATTTATTTCTTTTCCTTGCATATCTACATATGTTGTTTGTTCTGTTCTTCCTTTTTTTATACATTTTATTTTTATTGCTTTTCCATTTGTTATATAATATCCATCTAATTCTCCAACTGTTACAACATCTTGTCTACCTTTATTTTCACCATCATCTAATGTATAATTTTTGGCAAAAGTTATTATAATGTTTTTTGTTGTTACATCTTCTTTAGATATTTCATCTGTCATTTTTCTGCCTTTTGAATATCTTGTATATCTTTTAGTATCTGAATTGTATTTATATTCTACAGTATGTCCTTTTGAATAAGGAATTTTAACCGAATTTGCTAAAATAGCGTCAGTTGACATTAACTCCACTTCTTCTGACACATAATTTAATACACTTTCTTTATTTGAAGTTGTAGTATATCCTTTATCAACTGCAATTTTTAGAATTGAAGCTGTATTTGTATAAGCATTATGTGGTGCTTTTTTATGTGTTACTCTCCAATATAAAGATGTATTTGTTCTAGCTTTTCCTGTATCATAAACTTGTCCATTTATATTATTTATATGAAAAGATTTCATATCACTGTCTGCTTGTGGGCTTAATCCCAAATGAGCATATATTGCATCATTTTCCATTGCATAATCTAGGAAATAATGTCTCGCACTTCTAATTGGACCTACTTGATCAGCATTTGTTCCTTTAAACAGTGCCATTAATCTAGTTTCTCCACCTTCAACAATTATTTCATACACCATATATGTTGAATTTATTGAAGCATGTGGCTGTGCGTTTTTATTGTTATCTATCATAAAAGCAATAGCTCTATCATTACCTTTAAATATATTTATGTTATTTTTTACAGGTTCTGGTTCCTTTACAGGTTCTTCTGGTTTTACCTCAATTTCTGATTCATGATTTGCTATATCTACTTCATTTTGAGCTATATCTGTTTTTGGTTTATTCATAGATAATACTATCGCTAAAACTACTATACAAATCAAAACAACTGCTGTTATAATTTTGCTTTTACTACTTTTTTTACTTCTTCTCATATGTATTCCCCTTATTACTTTATTTTATAATTATATTATATATTTTTGGAAAAAATATTAATCCCCCTATTATTACAGTAGAAATTGATAACATTGCAACTGCTCCTGCTGCAATGTCTTTAGCAATCTTAGCCTTTTCATTATATTCTTCTGTGTACATATCAATTACTTTTTCTAATATCGTATTAAAAAACTCTGCAAAAAAAATTAAAAATATTAATAATATTATTATAGAAAGTTCAATATAATTAATCTTTAATATTATGCTTACTACTATTGCTAACACTGCAAAAAATAATTGTATTTTGAAGTTTCTCTCAGTTTTGAAAACATATCTAATTCCATTTATAGCATTTTTCAAAGCCTCAAAAAAATTTTTATTTTTCCATTTATTTTCCATATATTACTACAAATCCCTTCTTATTATAATATATGCTTTTAATCTTCTCTTAAAATATTTAATTTTCCAAGTACCTTTTCTTCTTTTTCACGCATTACTTTCTTATCTTCATCTTTTATATGATCTTCACCCATTAAATGGTAAAATCCATGAACTATCATATAACTAAGTTCTCTTTCAAAACTATGTCCATATTCTTCTGCTTGTTCTTTTACCCTATCTACCGATATTATAATGTCTCCAAGCGCTTCTTCATATTCTATATATTTTAAATTTAAAATTTCATTTTTTTCAAACATTGGAAAAGAAAGCACATCAGTTTCTTTATCTATATTTCTATATTCTTTGTTAAGTCTTCTAATATTTTCAGGATTTGTTAATGTAACACTAATATAAACATTAAAATCTTCTAAATTTTCTGTATTAAAGCACTCTTCTAAAACTTTTTCTATTAGTTTTTCATATCCTTTATTTTCTTCTATATCTAAATATTCTATTTCTGATTTCTTCATTTTATGATCCTTCTATTTTATAAGTTGAACAAATCTGAAAAATCTTTGATTTTGAGCAAATTTGTTCATGTGACAAATTTATATAATAAATTTGTGTACAAAGTTTAGCGAAACTTTTATTTAATAGAAAAATTACATTTTTCTATTAAATAAAGGCAAGCAATTTTTATATAGTAATACATTGCTTGCCTAAAACTTTCTTATTTTATTTTTGTAAAATGTCCTGTAATAGTTTTATTAATATTTTTTATTTCTTTCATAACTCCTAATTTTACTAATTTATTTTTATAAAATTTTCTTACTTCAGCATACTTTTCAAATTCATCAGTAGTATCTGTAAGTTCTCTTCTTAATGATAATATTTCCTTTTCTTTCTCAGAATTTGCTTTGTTATATGCATCCCAGAATTTTTTATAAGAATCTCTTTCCGCTGGTTTATCCCAATAAACTTTTGTAGATAATAATTTTACATTATAATCTTCAATTAATTTAAGTAACATGTTATATACTTTTTCTTGTTTTTCTTCTGTTTTCGTATTAACAATAAGATTTCTTGTATCTTTTAATAATTTATTATAGCATTGTTCAGCTGCAACTAATGGCAGACTATGTGTAAATAAAACTCTACTTAACCCTAATAAAATCATGTTCTTTTCTAGTAAGTCTTTTTCATCTAATTTTCCAACAATAAACTTTTCATATTCTTCATATTCTTCTATTATTTTAGAATATTTTTCTGTTCCTTCAGTTTTTAATTTTAAAGATAAAATATTTTTTATGTATTCTTCTAAAGTTTCAAATATTTTTTTATATATTTCAGTTTGATTTACAACTTTAGCTCTTAATCCATCTGCTAGTTTTACTGAATAATTTTTTAATATGCCTTTATAAATGATATCATTTTTTTCAATATATATAGGAACATATTTATTTAATATCTTTTCTTTTCTTCCAGCTACTAAACTATCATAGTCTAAATCTAATAAGAATTTTTGCTTTCTATATTTATATTCTAAATATTCACTATCTTTTAAATGAACTATTGTATAATAATTAGAAAGTGCTTCTTTTTCAAAATTTGAAGCTGTGTCATTCTTTACTTTTTTATATATAGAATCCATAATATGTTTATCTATTGATTCTAAATATAATGTATAACTTTCTTCATATCTATTTTGATATTGTTCTTTCTTAGTAACATCATTTACTTTTTCTGCTGATTTTAACTGCTCATATGATTTTATACTAGCACTTCTTTTTATATTTATCATCATTCCATTAATACCTATTTTTGTAGGTGTTAATAGTTTTGTTAATGTTTTTGAAACTTTGTTAAAAAATGTTGTGTCATTTGAAAGTACTTTTAAACTTCTCTCTTCTACCATTGTAAATACATCCCCTTTATAATTAATTCGCTTTTGTACCAATCTCTTCTTGTATCTCGTACATTAATTTAACAGTTATACCATCATCTTCTAAATTTACTTCTACATCTCTTTTTTTATTTTTCTCGTCATATTTAGAAATTTCATATTTATTTTCTAATTCTTCTTCTAATTCTTTTTCTATTTTTTCTTTTAGTTCTTCCTCACTATATACTTTTTGTTCATTTACTATTTCTATATTAGTAATCTTTTTTATTTCTATTGGAAGATAAAAATCAGAAAATAATTTTATTTTTTTACTTGTGCTTATTGTATCATAATTTTCAAATTTTGAAACCCCTTTATTGAAATTTATTTTAAATTTATTTATACAAATTTCATTTTTTTGTTCTTCATTTCCCGTTTTTGACTTTATATTTTGCACAAAACTCTCTTTTTTTTCTTTTTCATAGTAACTTTTTCCATAGACATCAGCTTCTGAATGAACTTCTCTATTACCTGTATTTGCTCCTTCCATAATACCTTCAACTAGAATATCACCTTTTTTCACTTCATCTCCAACTGCTACTCTTGCTGTACCACTTTGAACTACAATTTTTGATATAGTTGCATCTTTTGTAGCTATTATATTACATATTTCATTTTTAT
Organism: uncultured Clostridium sp.; assembly: GCA_947427205.1. GTDB lineage: Bacteria > Bacillota > Clostridia > TANB77 > CAG-508 > Scatovivens. The sequence continues at coordinate 2,454 of CANEHB010000019.1, read as the reverse complement.
CAATTATTTCTGGTGTCTCTATTGCTTCTCTAATAGTTATTATCGCATTTGTTCCCTTTATACTAATTCCAATCCATGATAAATCATCTCTTTTTAATCTAATAGCATTACTAATTTTTTCTTCATTAATATTTGATTTTAATTTTCCTTGCTTAATTCCATATTCACTAACTAATTCTATTATTTCTTCTTTAGATATTTTTTCATTTCCTACTACTTCTATATTCCAAATAAACTTAGTAAGTGCAAAAATAAAAATTGCAATTACTAAAATAGCAATTACAAATATCTTTCTTTTTCTATATTTATTAATATAAAATGGTATTCCTGCTTTCTTTTCTATCTTTACTTTACATTTAGTTTTCTTTGCAATATGTCTAATCTCTTTAAAATCAGATTTTAAAATTTTAACTTTAATATATGTATTATTTTCTCTATGTAAATCTTGCAAAACAATTTTTTTATTCATACATATATTTATAAATCTTTCAACAAAAAAACCTTCAATACTTAAATTTACATATCCAGCAAAAAACATATATATTATTTTAAAAATCATAGTTTTTTCTCCTTGCATAATAAATTTTAAAAATTAATATATGATTTCCTAATTTTTACTATTTTCAAAATCTATATTTTCTATTTTTCCACTAACAATAATATCGTTATCTGTCATTTGATTAAGTTTCAAATTAAAACCATTTATATTTATATTTCCAAGTTCTGTACTTATTCTAGTAAAAAAATCTTCATATTCTAATATTCCTTTGAAGTTTTCTATTAAAATCTCATCAAATCCAGTTATTGTAATTTTAGGAACATTACTAATAACCTCTCTTGGAATTTCTAAAAATTTACTAACTTTACTATAATCTCTCATATTAAATAAAACCTCTCTTTTTAATTATATATTCTAAAAAGAAAGGTTTTATTCTAAAATATTTATTTTTACTATAATTTTCTATCATAAATATATAGTATATATTTATTCTTCTAATAATTTTTTTATATCTTCATCTTCTCTAAGTTCGGGTGAAATATATTCAAACGCTTTTTTCTTCCCTTTTTTAACAGCAACTGTTGCTATATCTTTATCATTTCTAAGTCTAAAACTTGCATATTTTAAAATAATTGGTTTATTTTCCACAGCAGCTAATACTACATCTTTATCATCTCTAAGCTTTTCACTTGCAAAATATAAAACTTGCCCATCATTTTTAGAAGCATTTAAAAGCACATCTTTATCTGCTTTTAATTTTTCACTTGCATAACAACACGTCCATCCAGCTTGTTTAACAGCTTCTAAAAGCACATCTTTATCATCTTTTAATCTATTACTTGCAAATTCTAAGGCTCCACCATCATTTTTAACAGCTTTCATTATAATTTCTTTATCATCACGAATTTCATCATTCGCCCACTCAATTAAACTTGGTGAATTTTCAACTTTTGCTAAGAAAAAATTTCTATCATCTTTTCTTTCTCTTGCTTCAATTATTTCAGGACTATCTGCCATTTGTACACTTTCTCCTAATCTAATTATTTCTATTTTTAATATACCATTACTGCTTTTCTCATTCAACATTTTTTACTTTTCATTTGTTTTACATTTGTGTAATATTTTTGTAACAAAAATGTAATATTTTTTTGACAATTTTACATTTACATTTTTTTTTTGTTATATTATAATGTCATGTATAAACATAGGATAAATTGAATTATTTTGTCGATATGGAGGTTATAAAATGGCAACAAAATCCACAAAAACAGTAGAAATCAAAGAAAAAACAAAGGCAAAACGTAACTTAAAAATTGGTATTAAAAATTCTACAGGAAAAACCACAACTCCAAAAAAAGAAACAAACATTAAAGAAACTAAAGCTAAAACTACTACCAATAAGAATTCTAAGAAAGCAACAACTGATGTTATTGCTTCTAAACGTTGTGCTATAAGACCTGATTCCGTAATAATAAAACAAAATACAGGAAAAAGAACTCTTTGTTTGAATTTAGGAAAAGAAAAACAAGAAATTCCTAATAAAGACTTAGAGATTTTAGAAATTCCTGTAACTCAAAAAATTGTTACTAATAAAATTTCTACTAATATAATAGATAAAAAAGAATTAAATATTGCCAATACCCCTAACGATACCGTTATAGATACAATTAGCGAGGTTGCCGAAACTCAAGAAGTTGCAAAAAATGATGCTACTTCTGATTTTGATGTAAATATTACAACTGATGCTACTGTTGAAGAAGTTGCTAATGACGTTGTTGCTGATGAAACAGCTTCTGTTATTGAAGATGTTACTAATGACGTTGTTGCTGATGAAACAGTTTCTGTTGTTGAAGATGTTACTAATGACGTTGTTGCTGATGAAACAGCTTCTGTTGTCGAAGATGTTACTAATGACGTTGTTGCTGATGAAACAGCTTCTGTTATTGAAGATGTTA
>CANEHB010000018.1 GCA_947427205.1 uncultured Clostridium sp. | reverse complement strand
CAAACATCTCAACAAATTGGGATTTGATAAATTGTTCCTTATTTTTAATAAGATTAGTATACTTATTTATAATCTCATCAATATTTTCTAATACTTTAACAATCTTACATTGTTCTTCTACTGTTGGTATTATTATTTCTGTATCTAATAGTTGCTTTAAATCAAGATTTTTTCTTACAACACTTGCTCCCTGCTCTGAACAATTTTTATATTGTTCTAACATAAAATGTGATTTCATAAAATATTTTCCAAATGAAGGTGTCATTTTACTTTCATCAAATTTAAATATTTTATACGCAGGACTTACTATTCCTATTTCATAATTCAAAAGTACATCTAAACTTCCCATCCATAAATTCATAGTACTAAAAACTAAATTATTTTTTCTTATAATCTTATATCCAGTATTATCTTCACTAGCAATTTGCTTTTTAAAGAATTCTTCCTGAGAATATATTCCATCTTTAGTTACAGATAATACTTCATATTGATTATTTTCAGTTGTTTTATCGACTATTTCCTCTATACATTCTCCTAATTTATATTTCATTTTTTACCCTACCTCTTACTATAATCCTAACTCCTTTAAAGTATCTTGAAGTTGTTTTTCAAGTATTGCTAATTCCTTATTTGTCTCTTCTATTCTTCTTTTTGTCTCTTTAATATCAACTTCTGGCTCTGGTTCATATGTATCAACGTATCTTTTAATATTTAAGTTATACTCATTTTCTCTAATTTCATCTATTGTTGCTAAATGAGAATATTTATCTATTTCTTTTCTGTTGATATATGTATCAAATATTTTATCAATGTTTTCTTTTAATAGTTTATTTTGATTTTTTCCTTTTTCATATTCTCTACTAGCTTCTATAAATAATATATCATTATTCTTTCTATTCTTTTTGAATACTACTATTGTTGCTGGAATTGAAACTCCATAAAATAGATTTTCTGGTAATCCAATTACTGCTTCTATTAGATTATCCTCTAATATTCCCTTTCTAATTAATCCTTCTGAAGCTCCTCTAAACAATGCACCATGTGGTAATACAACAGCCATTCTTCCGTCATCAGCAAGACTCTTTAACATGTGTTGAATAAATGCATAATCTCCTATTGATTTTGGAGGTACTCCATATTCAAATCTTTTAAATACATCCATTCCTGCTTCCATCTTAAATGTATCTACTTTTTTGCCATTTTTAACTACTGTAGTGTTTTCTGACTCAAATCCTTTTGCCCATTTATCTAAAGAAAATGGTGGATTTGAAACTATTACATCAAAATGCATTAGATTATCATTTTCTAAATGTAGTGGATTTGCAAGAGTATCTCCCCAAGCAATATGAGCATCATTAACTCCATGTAAAAACATATTCATTCTACATAAGTTATAAGTTGAACTGTTGCTTTCTTGTCCATATACACTAACTTTTTTATCTTTAACTTCGTTAGTCGCTTTTAATAATAATGAACCTGAACCGCATGCTGGATCATATACCCTATCATTTTCCTTTGGTTCAACTAATTTAGCTAATAATTGAGATACTTCAGCTGGAGTGTAGAATTCTCCACCTTTCTTTCCCGAATCTCCTGCAAATCTTGCAATTAGATATTCGTATGCATTTCCTATTACATCTAAATTACCTATTTTCTCTGGTCTTAAATCAATGTCTGGATTATTAAAATCATTTAATAGTGTTCTTAATATAGCATTTTTTTCTTTCTTTTTTCCAAAAGTTGTTTCACTATTAAAATCAACACCTGCAAATAAATTTAATAGTTTTGTTCCATTTAATCTACTTATGGTTTCAAGAGCTTTATTAATTAATTCTCCTATATTTTCTGCATCTCTATGGTCATATAAATAATCAAATGTACACTCTTCATTTAATTTAAAATTAATTCTTTCAAGTGTTCTTTCAACCATTTGCTTATTTCCATTATACTTTTGTTCTGCTTTTTCTTTTTCAGATTTATAAGTATCACTTAAATACTTAACAAATAACATTGTTAAAGCATAATCCTTATAATTTCCTCCTGGTATGCTTGATCTTAGAGTATCGCAAGCTGACCAAATTGTTCCATTAATTTTATCTTGTAATTGTTTTTCGTTCATTTTATTTCTTCCTCTCCTTCTTTATTATCATTTCAATTATATTATTGTAATAAGATTCCTTATCCTTTATTAGATTAATATATAATCTCTTTTGAGCTTCCCAAGATTCTACTAATTTTGATAATTCTTTTTGTTTATTAATGCTTATATTAGGCAATCTTATTTCTCTAACTTTTACTATTGGTATTGTCCTTATCGCAGTTCCAACAATATATTTTTCTAATTGATGTTCTGCATCTTGACTTTCTAAATACCATTTAACAAATGCTGGACTATATTTGCTTTTATCAATCCTTATAGAAACATATTGATTACTAATCAGTTTTCCATCTAATTCATCATCTACTATAATAACTTTTAATGGAAATGCTAATCGTAAAAGCAAATCATTTTTTTTCACTGTGTATGAGCTTAAATCTTCTTCACTTATAAATTTATCATAATCTATTTTAATACCATTTTGCCTATCTTCATATATTTTAAGATTAAATAATTCATATTGTGTCGAGCTTTTGCTTTTATATTTAGCCTGTTTTCTATTAAGGACAACACCAACATTTACATCTGCTATATCTCCAATATCCATACAGGTCTCCTCTCTGTTATGGATAAATTTTAACATATTTTTTATCTTTTGTCAACACTTTTTTTGTTATGTTTTAATTTTAACATTTTATAATTCATGCTTTCTTGTCTTTTTCTTCTGTACCTTATCTTGCTCCTTTTCTTCCATTTGTTGTATTTGTTCCTTCATACTAGGAACATTATCTGTAACTTCATCACACATTCTAATTTCCTTTTTTACTCTTTTTAATTCAGTTGTAACTGCAATTATTTGCTTTGTGATTTCATTTTTTTCTGTTTCATTATCTACTTTGCCTCTTTTATAATATAATCTATTTCTAGCATTTAATATATCTTGCTTTTCTCTTAACTTCTTTGATTTTAGTTCATCCACATTATCTACTGTTTCCAGCTTATACTTGCACAAAAATCTAATTCTTTCTGAATACTCGTCCATCTTTTTTACTTCTTCTCTCATTTTTGGAGTCAATTTATATTGCATGTTATGCTTTGGATATAACCCTAATAAAAATCTATAGTAATAATATAAAGCAATTATTCCTTTAGCTTTATATGCCTTTCTAAAAATACTTTTCCTTCCATAGAACTTTAAAGTCGTTCTTTTATATGGAATTATTTTTTGTTTTGGAATAAAGTCATTTGCTATAATTTTTTGTCTAATACTTTCTACTGAATATTCTTCTCCAAAAGCTCTTTCAACTCTGATATTTCTTTTATATGGTTCTCTCCTTATACATAATTTATTTGCTCTATAATAATAGCTATAGCCCATTGATGATAAATACTGATGAAATTCTTTCTGAGTGTAAGAATGTTTTATTGCATAATCTAAATCTTCTTTTGCAAATTTATAATAATCTGAATCTCTAATAGATTTTTTATAGAAGTTTTCAAAATTAATTCCAGATTTGCATGTCTTTTCTTCTAGCACTCTTAATCCATATTCATCACATAAATCATCTGATGTTTTTCTTAATAAAGCTGTATTGCTTAAATTACTATAGTATTTAAGTCCATCTTTAAATGAAACTGAATTTACTACAAAATGATTATGGATATGCTCTGTATTTAAATGAGTTGAGACTACAACTTGAAATCTATCTCCCCACATTTCTTCAGCAAGTCTAACTCCTATTTCATGAGCAATTTCTGGAGTAACTTCTCCTTTATCAAAAGATTGATAACCATGAAAAGCAAGTATTCCATCTTCTTTTCCATATAGTGTTTTTACAAGTTCCATTTGCTTAACTGCATCTTCTACTTTGCAATTAATTCCTGTTGTAAAAAATTGTTTTTCAGTTTTGTCTGGATTAGTTGCATATGAAATTAAATCTCTTACACTAGAAAATTTGTTAAATTGATTATAATATTTATTTTTAGTTTTATCTTTATCAGTAGCATAATCTACAACATGATCTATTCTACTTTCTACCTTCCATAAACTCGTTGTCGCCATTCTAATTTTCACCTCACTTTCATATTAAAAAGGGGATTGGGGATTTTCCCCATATAGAATTTCGAGCTGACGAAATTCATTGCTTGCTAATACAATTATTCACTACTATAAGTACCTAATTTTGTACTTATTTTTATTAAATTTTTTCTCTATTTTGAAAAATACTTGGACTTTTTTTTATTAAAATCCAAGCACTTTTCTAGTCATTTCTATTTACTTTTTTTATCTTTTATATTAAAATATATTTATAAATATTGGGTTAGTATTTTTAGTTTTGCGGACTTATACTAACTCTTTTCTTTTATCATTTCCATAAATAGCAAGGCCTTTACACATCTCATATAATCTTGAAATTATTGAATCTGCAATCTCATAATTTTTATTATTTGCAAGTCTTTCTCTCAATTTATCTCGATTATAATTTGTAGTTATTATTACTGGTAAGTTATTTTCATAACGATTATTTATAATTGTAAATAACTTTTCTAGTGTCCATTCGCTTGGTCTTTCTTTTCCTAAATCATCTATTATTAACATATTTACTTTAGAATATCTTTCAATAATATATCCTTCTTTTTCACCATCTGAACTATAACTATCTTTAATATCATTTAATAAATTAATTAACGTTCCGAATACAACTGGTATTTCATTTTTTATTAATTCATTAGCAATACTTGCTGCTAAATGTGTTTTTCCAGTTCCAACTCCACCTGTTATAAATAAGCTACCTTTTTCTACTTTTTTAATATAATTTTCTGCATATTCTTTTGCTTTATTAAGAGCTTTTTTATTTTCAAATGTAACTTTGTAATTATTAAAACTATATGATTTTAATCTAATATTCATCTTACTATTAGTATATAATTTATTAATTACACCGTTTTTTCTTTGTATTTCTTCCTTGATTTCTTTTTGCTTTTTTTCATAATCAATCTTTTCCCAGTACATTTTGGACTCTTCACAATCGCATCTTTCAGCTTGTCCTTCTATTGAAAATTGTCTATTATTTAATTCAAATAACAATTCTTTTTGTTCTAACTCTTTACCACAAAATTTACAATTCACTTTATTTAAAGTTGTTGTCTGAACCATATTTTCTCCTTTCGTTCTAATTTTTTTTTTTCAAATTAATTACTCTTTTACTCTTTAAAACCACTTTCATTTTCTAAATTACTTATATCTTGTCTATTCTTATTTTTTTCTTCTCTATTCTTATCTTCAGTGTTATTTAATGTTACTATAACGTTACTATCTTTCTGTTTATCTCTATATTTCTGCTGTCTTCTTCTGTTTGATTCTCGGAGCTTTTCTAACTCATCGGCACTTTGGTACATATCCCAATTTTTTATACAAATTGTATCTTTTTCAACAATAATCATGTCAAGTTTGTGTAAATCTTGTATAATCTTTTCCAATTTATTCAAAGTTTTGTGCATAACCTTAGCCAGATCTTCTTTTGACATTGGAATATTTTCTCCAAGTAAGATAGCTCCATGTTGATTACTTTTTGCTGCTAATGTTAAAAGTTGAATCCATACTCTAAAATAAGTGTCCCCATCTCTATTTCTGAGTAGTTTCTTCATTTTCTCATTATCAAAAATATCTGTGTAAACTTTTAGCCACTGGACTTGTACCATCTTCTTACCTCCTTCCTATTGTACCGATGCTTCTTCTTTTTGTGTTAGATATTCATCTAATACTTTCACTCTGAATAAATACTTTCCGCCGACTTTAGAACAAGGAATTTGCTTTCTTTTTGCTAATTGATTAATGAGCCAATATGATATTCCTAAATAATCAGCTGCTTCTTTCATTGTTAATGTTGTCCTTTTTACTTCCTGTACCACTGATAGATTCCCCCTTTCCTATAAATTCATATTTAATTGAAAACTTTTGTAAAAAATCATGATATCTATTGATTTTTTATTTTATTTATTGTAAAATAGTTTTGTGAGAAATTCACATCAGATATTTTTGATTTTTTACATTCACATTATATATACCTTTTCATTAAAAGTCAAGAAAATTCATAAAATATATTTTAAATTTCTCACAGAATATACTAAGGAGTTGACAAGTAATGTTTAAAAACCCCGAAATACCAACTGATAGTGGTTTCACTATATGGTTTAATAAAAAAGAAAAAAAGGAGTTCTATGTAACACCTTTAATGGATTGTAATTTAACATTTAATAAAAAAATAAATAATACATATAAAGAAATATTATTAGAACATACCTCTTATAAATTTCCTAATACTAAATGTTCTTTAGTTAAAAGAGACTATTTTCATCCATTAGAAGAAAAATATGGAATGTTTCTAATTAGATTTTTAAATGCTGACTTTTCAAATTCTCTAACAGCTTATAATACTTTCTTTGGATTTTATGGAATTGAACTGTTAAAAGAATATGTGAATAGTATATCTAAAGCTAAAGTATGTAAAGTTCCCAGTGAATTTTTTACATATTTTACTGAAATTTTTGAACAATCAAAGGATAGAATTATAGAATTACAAAAACAAATTAGAGAGTGTATTAATTTTGTATATAATTTAGATAATTCGGATTCTTATAAAGACGAGCTATCTCATATTAAATTTCTATCTTATGCTTTAAGAAACGATTTATATAATTATACTAGGCAAACAAATATCTATTTTAATACCTTATTTGTTAATGGAACAGATGGATTAAGTCCAAACTTAGCTAATCCAAGTAAAATTAGAAAAAGTATCAAAGATGGAAAACTAAGCTATAAAACAAGTCACATTTATCACTCATCATACTTATCTAATATGATATTTGTTTCTTTAAATGAAATTGCAATGAATACATATGTTACTATTAAAAAATGTCAAAATTGTGGTAAATACTTTATTCCTACATCAAAGGAATCTGAAATATATTGTGATATTGTTTATTATAAGGATGAAAAATCTTGTAGGGTTATAGGTGCTGCTGAAACATTTAAAAAAAGTATTGGAGATGTAGAAGCTTATAAGCTATACAAGAAGACATATCAAAGAATATTAATGCAAATTCAAAGAGGAAAAATAAATCCTTATAGCGAAAAAGCAAAATATTTTGCTCAATGGAAACAATCTTCTCAACAAAACTTAAAAAAATATAAAAAAGGAAAAACAACTGAAAGTGAATTAAACGAATGGATGAAGAAAAGTATTGATAAATTTGATACATACGATGAAAAAAATATTTAAATAAATATATACATATCCTCTCCCACCCATAGTTATGCCGAAAGGAGGTGAAAAAGGCAATGGCTGGGAGTATTGAAAAAAGAGGTGAAAATACTTACAGGTTAATAGTATCAACTGGTAAGAATTTAGATGGTTCTAGAGCTAAAAGAACAAAAACAATTCATGGTTCTCGCAAAGATGCAGAAATAGCATTAGCTGAATTTGTAACTGAAGCAAATCATGGACTTATTCCAGAAGGAAAGCCTATAACATTTGAAGAATTCTTTCATGTATGGCAAATAAATTATGGTGAAAAAGAATTAGCACCTTCAACATATAAAAGATATGTAAGAATGCTAGAAACTCGAATTCTACCATATTTAGGTTCTTTTACTTTAGAAAAAATCAAACCAACAGATCTTATGAAATTATATGATATGCTAGAACAAGATACTCAAATACGAAGACTTGCTAAAAATAATGGAGAAAGAACCTTAAAACCATTATCTAAGAAAACTATTCTAGAACATCATAGATTAATAAGTTCTATGCTACACAAAGCTGTATATTGGCAACTAATACCATTTAATCCTGCTGAAAGAGTTCAACCACCAAGAGCTTCTAGGGCAAAACGTAAATTCTATGATGATGAACAATGTAAAGTTCTTTTAAATAACTTGAATACACTTCAAGAAAACGAAATGAAATATAAAGTTGCAATCATTTTAGATGTTTTTACAGGTGCAAGACTTGGAGAATTAATGGGGCTTGAATGGAATGATATCGATTTCAAGAATAAAGAAATTGCTATAAATAAAGCAAGCCAATATCTTCCTGAAAAAGGTATATATACAAAAGAACCAAAAACATCAAGTTCATATAGAAATGTTTCTATACCTGATTCAGTGGTTGAAATGTTAGAAGAATATAAAATATGGTATAATAATCAAAAAGAGCTTTGTGGTGAATTTTGGCACGATTCTGATAGGTTATTTGTTCAAGATAACGGAAAACCTATGCACCCAGATACAGTAAGTAAATGGTTTGGTAAATTTATTAAAAGAATTGGACTACCTGTAATTAATTTTCATGGTATCAGACATACAAATGCTACTCTTCTTATTTCACAAAATGTAGATGTAGCAGTTGTAGCAGCAAGATTAGGACATGCTCAAATAAGTACAACATTTAATTTCTATGTCCATCCTTTAGCTTCTCATAATAGAAGTGCAGGTATAGTCTTGCAAAATTTATTAGTAGATAAAAGCTAATTACTCTTTTTCAATATAATTACAAAAATTGCTTTTTTAAAACCACAAGTCGTGTTTTAGTCTATTTAAAAGGGTTTTGACAGCCTGTGTCCCCAAGCTGTCCCCATTTACGTTAAAATTACGTCAAAGTCAAAAAAATAAGAGTCCACAATCTCTTGCGACTCTAATAAAATTTTTGGTTGCGGGGGTAAGACTCGAACTTACGACCTTCGGGTTATGAGCCCGACGAGCTGCCAACTGCTCCACCCCGCGATGTTTAACGAAATTAATTATACTACTGTAAACTAGCTTTGTCAATACATTTTTTCAAATTTATTTAGATTCAAGCCAATTTCACTCATTTTTTAAGTTTATTTTACTCTTTAATATATTTTATGTAATATTTTTCTAAATATACCATTTTTAAATAATAAAATAAAAACTTTTTCAAAACCTTAAAAACTGATAAAATATTTTTATAATAAAATAAAAAAATATTAAAACCACACTTTATAAAAATGTGGTTTCTCTATATTTCTATTTTTTAACCAACTTAGCATGAACTAAAATTCTATATTTAGTGTTATTTCCACAAGTACATAAAGTAATAACTTTATCTTCAGCACTTACCTCAACACCAAAATCGTAATTACTCATACTTTTAACAGAATTTATAAACTCTTCAAATTGTGTATTATCTGGAAAATCTGTCACAGTTCTTACACTACTTTCTTTCATTGAATAAACCGAAAATATTTCTGCTATATAGTTGCTACTTTCTGTACTAAAATAAAATTTTTTATTATTTTCATCTGAAAACCAATTATTATCTAGTAAAAAAGTTAAATTACTAAACATTGTTCCATTTCTTCTATTATGCCCATAAATTACTGTATTTTGGCTAAGTTCGTCAAACGAAGTTCTATAATCTGCATATATCCATCCTGCTCCATTTGATTGTCTATTAAAATTACGTTTTAAGTAGTAGTTGTTATCTGCTGATTTTACTACTGGAAAATCTATATTTGTATTATCTACTTTTACCCATGCTACTGTGTCTGGATTTTTTTCTTTTAAACTTGCAAAGTCAACTGACAACACATTCACTTGCTCTTCTGCTACTTCTGGACTTTCCTCTTCACTATTATTTTCAATAACATCTTCTACTACCTTAGCATATGAATTTAATTCTTCTTGAATATCTCCATTTGCTGTATTATGTTTATGCCAAATATATAAAAATATTAAGCAAATAACAATTATAAATATTGATATTATTCTAAAAGCTATAAAAAGCCAGTCTTTTGTTTTTTCTTCTTTCATTATACTCACCATATTTATTATAGATAATCTTAAAAAAAATTTCAATGAAATTATTTAACAAAAGTAAACGATATTTAATATTAAAAACACAAAATTCAATGCAGTACGATTAAAAACTATATTAAATATAGCCTTTAATATTTTTTATTTAACATTTCTTTCATACAAAGTAAAATATTCATCTTCATACAGTACCTTATAATTTTCATCATTTTTTATATAATTATAAATTATTTCATCATTATAAATTAGAATATGCGTAAAATCGTTTTTAGTAAAAATATCTTCATAATTTTGTTTTCCTTGCGCTACTTGTACATAATCATAAAAAACATCAGTATCATTAAATTCACTACAATATACATCTAATCTTGAATCTATAAATATTGGTATATCATTAAGCATCAAATAGCTTCCATTGTTATAAGAATTATAAATTCTCATTTTCTTATAATCTAAATTATTTTTTATATATTCTGTAGCTCCAACTGGATATAACTTCTCATCTACATATTGATTTTCCATTCTCATTAAATATTTAGATGTAGAAAAAACACAAGTAAATACTATAAAAAATATAATTACTATAGGTCTTAAACATATTTTTTCTAATGATACCATATCTTCAGGTATAAATTCTTTAACACATTGACTAAGTAAATCTACTAATACATAGCTTCCCAAAAATACTAATAAATACACATATCTTACACTACTAATTGTCATTATTAGTAAACCAGCTATTAAAAATCCATGTTCTACTTTTAATTTTGTAGGCATAAATGTTAAAAATCCTACAAGTAATATTAAAAAAACAATTAAAGGTATACTATTGGCTGGTACTATTGGTTGCATTTCTGCTATAAAATCTATTGAAGCATTATTTTCAAAATTACTTGGTCCAAGCATTGATTTTATTATATATGTGTATGGTGTTCCATGTATTGGCGTTATTAGTCCTGTTAATGAAATTACTATTAATAAAATAATTAAAGCTTTTCCATTATAATTTTCTCTTCTTGATATTTTTGTATATCTTGGTGGTTTTATTTCTTCTATAAATTTACTGTAATCTTTAACATCCTCTTCATATTTCTTTACTTTTGGAGAATTCTTTGGTAATTTTCTTAATTTCTTCTCTGCTCTATTTTTCATTATTGTATATATGTTTTTTGCAGATATTAAATTTAAGAAAGCAGCTCCTAAATATGGCATAAATAATACTAAATATAATGGCCAAGTTGCGGCATGAAAGTTTGCAATTACTATTGATAAAATTATTAACAGTACTCCATATCTTTTCTTATTTGTTTCTATAAACTTTTCTATTGCATATATTTCTATAATAAAACATACAAAAGATACTATTTGTGATCTAGCTGTATAAGCACTTCTAATAATATATATTGATATTAAAGTTATAAGTAATGCTATTATTGGTGAATTATTTCTTTTATTTAATAAATTAAATAAAATGATATTAGTTACGATTGCAAATATTACTACTCCTATATAAATTCCTGTAAATCCAAAAGTATTGTAGATTAGATATGTAACAATGTCAAAAGCCCAATGAGAATATGTATACGTTAATCCTTGAACCCAAGAAAAATGTTCCTGCATATCTATAGAACGATTATCTAAAAGATACTTTCCTATTGAAATATTGAAAAAGGTATCGTTTTGAAAAGTTTTAGGAACTATTCCTATTGTAAATATTGCTATAATTATAGAAAAAATAATTGCAATTTTTCTACTTTCTTTTTTCATTATTATCTCCTCATGATATAATTTTGGTTTTAATAGGTTTTACCAATACACCTCTACTTTTAGTAAAATTATATCATATTGATTATAAATTACAATAAATTTTAACTATACAATTTCTTATGCATATAACTAATTTTCTTATTATATAGAATTTACTTTTTTAACTAAATTACTTTTTCTTATTCCTTCGACATTAATTTATTTTATAGAATATATTATATAAAGTATTAACATACATTAATTTAATCATATATAATTCAAATATTACTTCCTTTCTGGTTAACAATTCTTTCAATTTTATGTAAATTTTTACAAAAAAGGGTGGAAATTTACATAAAAACGTGATATAATAATAAAGTATTTGTATACAATATTAGAAACTATCTAATATTTCAATAATTTACGGTTATAGGAACCACTAAATAAATCCTAAATACATAAATAAGGAAGTAATAAAATGAACTATATTTTTATACATTATCCAAAATGTTCAACATGCCAAAAGGCAAAAAAATTTTTAGATGAAAATAATATAAAATACAATGAAAGACATATTGTAACAGAAACACCTACTTATGAAGAATTAAAATCTATAATTGAAGCAAGTGGATTACCTGTAAGTAAATTTTTTAATACTAGTGGATTACTTTACAGAAGCATGAATCTTAAAGAGGAACTTAAAAATTCTTCAGATGAAGAAAAAATAAGATTACTTTCTAGTAATGGAATGTTAATTAAAAGACCAATTTTAGTTAAAAGAAATAAAGTTTTAATTGGTTTTAAAGAAGAAGAATGGAAAAATGAAATAAAATCCTAATTACATACATATAAAGAAGAGAATCTATGTATTTTAAATAGACTCTCTTTTTTTATTATAAAAAAGAGATCTATATCTACAATATATAAAACTTCTAATAAATTCTTTTACAATATTTAAGTTATACATCAATATATTCTTTTAAACTATCATATTTCTTTTCTCCTATTCCACTTACATTCTTTAAATCTTCTACATTTTTAAACTTTCCGTTTTCATTTCTATATGTAATTATTCTTTGTGCTAAAGCTTCTCCTACTCCTGGTAAATTTTTTAGTTCGTTAATATCTCCTCTATTTATATTTACTTTTGAACTATTGCTTTTCCCGTTCTCTATTACTTTTTCCCCATTTTCAACTGATATATATTGCGTTTCAGCTTCATCATTAATACTTGGTATATATAATTTCTGACCATCTTCCAAACTATATGCTAAATTTACTTCTGATAAATTTGCTAAATTAGTAATTCCACCTGATAAATTAATTGCATCTTCTATCCTAGAACCCTCTGGTAATTCTATTACTCCTGGATTATTTACTTCTCCTGTAACATATACCTTTATATTAATAGATTCTTCTATCAATATATCTTCTTGCTCTTTTTCTACTAATATGTCATTATATGAAAACTCTTCTATCTTATCTTTTTTTATAAAAAAATTATATATAATAAGCAACAAAATTATTAATATTGTTATTATCTTTACTAATATATTTTTTAAAAACTTCAAATACATCTTTCCTTTCTTTAATACAAATTTTTAATATTATTAAATTTCTGATTTATCTTACTTATTAAAATTTTACAAACTTAGTCTTACATTTCATTTTTTACATTACTGCCTCTTATATTTCAAATTTCTCAAAATAAACTTGTAATATAATTACCAACCTTTTAAAATGTTTAATATAGATTTAACATCAATTAAATATTATATTTTAATTTGTTTTTTGTTTTTTATTGAATTTTGTCAAGTTTTGATATATCATATTTTTGAATAAAAGTAGACATCACAATCTATATTACAGGTTGTAAAAAAAAGACTTTCTAAAATATAACAATATTACTATTATTCCATATCTTTTAAATAATAAGAGGATTATATGAAAATTAAAAATAAAATATTTATATTTATGCTAGTAATTTTATTTTGCTTGCAAACCTGCACTTTAGCAGTACAACCAAGTATTACTGCTAAAGGAGCAATACTTGTAGAAACTAGTACTGGTCGTATACTTTATGAAAAAAGTTCAACTAGACAAATGTATCCTGCTAGTACAACTAAAATTATGACAGCAATCTTAGTAATTGAAAATTGTGATCTTTCAGATATTGTAACTGTATCAGAAACAGCCTTATCTAATATTCCTACTGGCTACGTAACTTGTGACATTCAAGTAGGTGAAGAAATATCAGTAAAAGATCTGTTATATGCTCTGATGGTAAAATCAGCAAATGATGCTGCTTATGTTCTTGCAGAACATGTTGCAGGAACTATAGATAATTTTTCTTCTATGATGAATGCAAAAGCAAAAGAAATTGGATGTAAAGAAACAAATTTTGTAAATCCAAATGGAATACATAGTCAAAGACATTATTCCTCTGCATATGATTTATATCTTATGGCTCAATATGGAATGAAAAATGAAACTTTTAGAAATTTAGTATCTACTACTTCATATACATTACCAGCAACAAATAAACATTCTGAAGCAGATAGATCGTTCACTACTACTAATGAATTAATCAATCCAGATAGTGGTGACAACTTCTACTCAAATGCTATAGGAATAAAAACTGGATTTACTTCTCAAGCTGGAAATTGCCTAGTTGCCGAATCTTCAAGAGATGGATTAGATTTTATTGCAGTTGTTCTTAATGCAGAAGATTCAAAATCAAGATATACAGATTGTAAAACTTTATTTGATTATGCATATGATAATTTTACTTTAACAAAAATTAAAGAAAAAAACACTTTAATAGATACTATTGAAATTGAAAATGGAACAAAAGAAACAAAAAATTTAGATTTGCTTATTGACGAAACAATCACCGTTATAAATAATAAATCAATCGATATGAATCAAATTATACCAGAAATAAATTTAAATGAAAATTTGACTGCTCCTATCTCTTCTGGCGACATAGTTGGAAGTATAAAATATAAAGTTGATGATATCGAATATAGTGCTAATATTTTAGCTGGAAGTGATGTAATTCCACAAACTGATTTTAGTATATTTATATTAATAAGTGGAATTCTATTATTACTTATTGCTATTAGCATTCTCGGAAAAAAGAAAACTAAAAAGAGAAAAAAAAGAAAATAAACCATAAATATATTACTAAGATTTAAAGTAATTTAAAATAATATAAATTTTATATATTATAAAGGCTTGCTTATAAAAAAGCAAGCCTTTTTCTATATAATTTTTATATTTAATACATAATTTTACCATAAAACTAAAAATTTTTTTAGAATATTTTTAATTATTTTTTACTTTTTCTTGTACTTCACTTACCATTGTTTTAGTTTCTTTTTTATCATATATGAAAAACCATATATTATTATATTTATCTGACACACCTGGAAGTTGATTACTAATTATATTATCTGTACTAAAATTTACTGCTGATGAAACATATGGTAATAAATCATCAAGTTCTAAATCTGTTTCTATATTATCAAAAATTGTATCTACAATCATTTTAGCCCTAGTTATATTTTTTAAAGTTAAAGTTTGTTTTACAGTTTCAGTCATAAATGCTCTCTGCGTTCTCATTCTTCCATAATCATTATCTCCATATTCTGCAGGATATGAAGTATTATCATTATTATGTCTAAATCTTAATAACTGTTCTGCTTTTTCTCCATTTATTTTTTGCATACCTTTTTTCAAATGAATATGTAAATCTTGTGTTGGATCGTCATAATCCATGTCTATAGGAACATTAAATTCTACTGCTCCTATAACATCTACCATCTCAATTAAAGCACTTGTTTTTACAACAATATAATAATCAATATCTATTCCTGTTATTTCTTCTGCTGCTTTAACAGTTTTATCTACTCCTCTTGAATATAAAGCATTTATTTTTTGTGAGCCTTTTGCCGTCTCTTTATTTTTTCCTACAAAAGTATCTCTTGGTATAGATATCATTGATGCCATCTGATTTTGTGGATTATATGAACATACTATTATAGTATCAGTAAGTCTAGAATCTAAATCTTCACTAACACCCAATAATAATATATTTATTGTTTTAAGATTTTGAATATCTTCTATAGATTGTCCCAGTAAAGTAGCTACAATCCCTTGCAATCCACCACCATTTTCTTTAACTTTAAAATAAAATAAAATTCCTACAATAATTACAGTTAAAAATAATAGAGTAAAAATCTTTCCTATTAGTCTTCTTATTGGTCCTTTTTTCCTTTTCGCTTTTCTTGTATCTTCTTTTTTTCTTTCTTGCTCAAAGTTCCTTGTTTTTTTAGTTCTTCTTTCATCTTTTACATTTTGTTTAAAATTTCCTGTCTTTCTTTTCTCTCCTCTTACTAAATCATTTTTATTTTTTATATCTCTTGTATTTGAATTTTTTTTATTTTTTATATTTCTTGTATTCGATTTTCTTTTATTTAAGTCTTTTCTTATAATATTTTCATTATCTAAATTTCTATTTCGTTTTCTGTTATCACTATTACTACTGTTAATCCTATTCAATATTTTACTCCTTTGTATAAACGGAAAAGACAGATTTTATATATCTGTCTATCCCATAAGTCTATTTTATTAATATATTTAAAATAAAGTTATTATTATACATCTTACTTCCTAAAGAAGAATCTTCTATAGCGTTAATAACCCCCCAAGAACTAATTAATGGCGAAATTACAGAAAGAATTGCGAATATTGCATATATAACTAAAAATCCTTTTATAATACCATATATTAATCCACCTGATTTATTAAACATCCTAATAAATGGTAAGTTGCCTAATAATTCTGCTGCAAACCTTACAAATACAAGTAAGAATCTTGATACCATAAATAATAAAAACATTGTACCAACTCTTATCATAAAATATGATAATTCTGTAGAAACATATCCTATTGCATCTGATTTTGCTTGATTTAATGCTTCTGATACAAATGAATTTATTAAACCAACAACACCTTCTGAAAAGTTAGATTTTGATGGTTCAAGTAATTCACCATCTGATAAAGTAGTCCCTTCTAAATTACTTCTAATTGCATAAGTCAATTTTTCATCTATTTGTGTATTTTTTATAATTGAATTTGAAACTGGTTTATATAAAACAAATACTATAAGTAATGATACAATAAATACTAATACTTTAAAAATAACTCCTACAAGTCCTTTTCTATATCCCCAATATGTTGATGAAATAATTATAGAAATAATTACTAAATCTACTAAAATGCCACCAAATGCAACCCAGTTTATTACTCCCATTTTTTCCTCCTACAAATCTATTATCTCTATTTTATTTTTGTATACAACTCCAGCTATACTATCACCTAAAACAATTTTATCAATTTGTTTGCTAGATGTATATTTTTTAAGCAACCAACCTTTTGAATTTATTATTTGAACTTCATTTCCTAAATTAAGAGCCATAATATTTGCACTAACACTCATTGCTTTAGGTAAATCACTATTAAGTATATATAAACTTTCAGATTTGCTATTTATACTTTTTATATCTACTTCATATTCATAAGAAAATAGTCCAGATGACTGCTTATCTATTATTGCAATTCCATCCTTTAAACTAATATCAACAAATACATCTTTATTTGTAATATCATATAATCTTTCATTAGAATTTGTTGTTACTTTCTGTATGTAATTATTAAACATACATACAGCTGTAGTTTTATCTTGATAATTTATATTTGTTATTATTTCTCCATTTTCAGCCTCATAAGTATAAACTACAGAATTTAAAGAATCTGTTTGTGCTAAATCTGCTGAAATAATACTTACATATGATTTTATAATAGTTCCAGAATAATCAATTTCTCCTATTGCTAAATATTTATTATTAGTTGAAATTGCTGTACAAATAGCATAATTAGTTGATAAATATTTTCTAAATATTTCTTTACCACTCAAATCATAATATAGAACTACTGATTTATAAATAGTATTTTTTACTATAACACTTACATAGCCATTTCTATTTACATTTACTCTCGAAATACTACCATCAACTGTTGCTTCCCATAATATATTAGTTCCTGAAATTAAATACATTTTTTGACCATCTTTCTCTGCCAAAATCATATATTTTCCATTTGTTTCTACAAGTGGCACAGATATATTTACATCTAACTCACTCGCTAGTTTTCCATCAGAAGTGTATTCTGATAAAACATTTTTACTAAGAACAGTTATATATTTATCATACGCAAATATTGAAGGATTTGTATCTGAATCAATTTCTATTGTATTAAGATTTAATTCTGATACTTCTTTTTTTAATATATTAGTATCTACAGTATATCTAAATTCTTCATCTGTTGCATATCTTGCAACAACAAAAATTACTGCTATTCCAATAAAAATAACAATTAAAATCTTTACAATAGAACTTTTAGAGTTTATATTTTTATCACCTTTCACGCTTTTATCACCTATTAATTTTTTTCAGTATAATCATACCAATTAAATAGTTTTTTTGCAAGTGTAATACTCAAAAATATTGACAAATTAAACTTGTGAGATTATAATTAGTGTGTTACCATTTTATTATAGTTTAATTAGTAATGGTAAATTTGATATGCAACAGTAGCTTAGCTGGATAGAGCACTCGGCTACGAACCGAGAGGTCGGGGATTCGAATTCCTCCTGTTGCACCAAATACATCTTTTTAGATGTATTTTTTTTATATATAATGCAAAAAAGAGATTCTAGTTATGTTTTAACTTGAATCTCTTTTTCTCTTGAACTTTTTTATAAAAGAAAACTAATCTATATCAATTAAATCAATTAATGACATTTTAAGTACTGCAATATCAGTTATACCTATTTCTCCATTTTTATCAACATCTAATGCTTGTAAGTATTCACCTTCTAATATTTCCTTTTCAATTATATGAAGTTTTGCTTTTGCAAGGTCTGTTACAGTTCTTCTTCCGTCTCCATTAACATCACCAATTACTACTATTGTATATTCTATATCCTCATCTTCAACTTTTAATTTCATTCCTGTTCCAACTACATTTTCTCCTGTTTGTTCTATACCTTCTTTATTAACAATATAAACTGTTTTATTTACAGTTATAAGTGATTTAAAATCATCAACTGTTGTTAATTGTGATACATTTAATATCATATTGTCTTTTATTTCGTATTTGCCTGATGTAATCTCAAATTTATCTGGTGTAGGTGTTGGAAGTGTTTTATCTATCCATGTAACTTTTGCTAATTTTGCACCTTGGTTTCCTGCTTTATCTGAATATTTAAAGATGTACTCTCCATTTTCTGTAAATGCATGTGTATTTCCACCTTCTACTGTTACATCTTCTTCGTTAAAACTAATTGTTGCTATTACTTCTTGATTTGTTGCGCTTTCTGTACTATAACGAATTTCTGCTACTGGAGCTTCTTTGTCTATCCATGTAACATTTGCAATTGCTGTACCAGCATTTCCAGCAGGTCCTACAAACTCAAATTCAAATTGACCATTTTCTGTAAATGTATAAGTATTTTTTCCATTGTTATTTGTTATTGTTACATTTTCTTTATCAAATGCAATGCTAGCAGTTACTTCTTGATTTGTTGGCTCTGATTTATCATAAGTTATTGTTGCTTTTGGTAATGTCTTATCTATCCAGTCTACAGTTGCAATTGCAATACCTGTATTTCCAGCAGGTCCTACAAACTCAAATTCAAATTCGCCATTTTCTGTAAATGTATAAGTATTTTTTCCTCCATTATTTGTTATTGTAACATTTTCTTTATCAAAAGTAACTGTTGCTGTTACATCTTGATTTGTTGGATTTGTTGTACTATATGTGATTGTTGCATTTGGTTCATCTCTATCTATCCAATAAACTTCTGCCATTGCTGTTCCCTTATTTCCATAAGGTCCAACAAATTCAAATAAATATGTTCCGTTTTCAGTAAATCTATGTGTGTTTCCACCTAAAACAATAACATTTTCTATATCAAATGTAATTGTTGCAATTACATCTTGATTTGTTGGATTTGTTGTACTGTATGTGATTGTTGCATTTGGTAAAGTTTTCTTTAACCAGTCAACTCTTGCTATTGCTGTACCGCTATTTCCTGCTCTATCCTCAAATTCAAATGTATATTCTCCACTATCTTCAAATACATGTATATTTCCACCTTTTACTGTTACACCTTCTTTATTAAAGGTAATCGTTGCTATTACATCTTGATTTGTCATCTCTTGAGTACTATATGTGATTGTTGGTATGATTTCTTCTTTATCTATCCAATCAACTGTTGCTGTTGCTACACCTGCATTTCCATAAGGTCCTACAAATTCAAATGTAAAGCTTCCATTTCTTGTAAATGTATAAGTATTCTTTCCATCATTATTTGTAACTTGAGTTCCTTCTCTATCAAAATTAACTGTTACTGTTACATCTTGATTTGTTAATGTATTTATGTCATATGTGAATGTTGCATTTGGTAATGTTTTCTTTATCCAATCAACTCTTGCTATTGCTGTACCACTATTTCCTGCTCTATCCTCAAATTCAAATGTATATTCTCCACTATCTTCAAATACATGTGTATTTCCATCTTTTACTGTTACATTTTCTTCATTAAATATAATTGTTGCTGTTACATTTTGATTTGTTGAATTTGTAATATCATAACTGATTGTTGGTACTGGAACATCTTTATCTATGTTATTTACTTTTGCAATTGCTGTTCCAATATTTCCTGCAGGTCCTACAAATTCAAATTCAAATTGACCATTTTCTGTAAATGTATAAGTATCATTTCCATCATTGTTTGTTATTGTTACATCCTCTTTATCAAAGCTTATGCTAGCCATTACATCTTGATTTGTTGGGTTTGTTGTACTATATGTGATTGTTGCTTTTGGCAATGTTTTATCTATCCAAGTAACTTTTGCTATAGCTGTTCCTGTATTTCCAGCATCATCTATAAATTTAAATATGAATTCACCATTATCTGTAAATGTGTGAACATTTCCACCTTCTACAATTACATCTTCTTTATCAAAGCTAATTGTTGCTTTAACTTCACCGTTTGTTGGATTTGTTGTACTATATGTGATTGTTGGAACTGGTGCTTTTTTATCTATCCAAGTAACTTTTGCTATAGCTGTTCCAATATTTCCTGTAGGTCCTATGAATGCAAATTCATATTCTCCATTTTCTGTAAATGTATGTGTGTTTCCACCTTCTACTTCTACATTGTTTTTATCAAAAGTTATTGTTGCAATAACATCACGATTTGTTAATGTATTAATATCATAAGTTATTGTTGCTACTGGTAATTTTCTATCTATCCAATCTACATAAGCTTTAGCTGTACCAGTATTTCCAACTTTATCTATAAATTCAAAAGTAAATTCACTATTTTCTGTAAATATATATGTGTTATTTCCACCATTATTTGTTATTGTTACATCTTTTTTATCAAAGCTTATGCTAGCTGTTACATTTTGATTTGTCGGATTTGTTGTACTATATTTGATTGTTCCAACTGGTATTTTCTTATCTATCCAATCAACCCTAGCAAGCTTGCTTCCTCTGTTTCCAGCACTATCTATATATTCAAATGTATATTCTCCATTTTCTGTAAATGTATGTGTATTTCCACCTTCTACTGTTACATTTTCTTTGTTAAAACTAATGCTAGCTATTACATCTTGATTTGTTAGTTCATTTATATTATATGAAATTGTTGCATTTAAGTCTTCTTTGTCTATCCAAGTTACTTTTGCAAGTTCACTTCCTGTATTACCTGCTTTATCTCTATATTCAAACATAAACTCACTATTTTCTGTAAATGTATAAGTATTTTTTCCATCATTGTTTGTTATTGTTACATCTTCTTCATTAAATGTAATTGTTGCAACTACATCTCCATTGGTTGAATTTTCTGGATTATATGTTATTGTTGCAGTAGGTGCAACTTTATCAATCCAAGTTACAGTTGCTTTTGCTTTTCCAGTATTTCCTGATGGTCCTATAAATTCGAATTCAAATTCATTATTTTCTGTAAATGTATAGGTATTATTTCCATTATTATTTGTAATTCTGACATTTGGTTTATCAAATGTTATGCTAGCTGTTACATCTTGATTTGTTGGATTTGTTGTACTGTATGTGATTGTTGCTTTTGGAATTTCTTTATCTATCCAACTTACTTGTGCAAGCGCTGTTCCTCTTTCTCCATTTGCATTTTCAAATGCAAATTCATATTCTCCATTTTGTTCAAAAGTATATTGGTTACTTCCACCATTATTTACTATTTTTATATTTTCTTGATCAAAACTTATTGTTGCTACAACATCTGTGTTTACTTTAGACGTTCCATCAGGTCTTTCTGGATTATAAGTAATTGTTGCTATTGGCAAATCACTATCAATCCAAGTTACTTTTGCAGTTGCCCAACCTTTATTTCCAGCTTCATCCATAAAATTAAATGTATGCTCTCCATTAGTAGTGAATACATGTTTATTTCCGCCTTCAACTACTACATTACGTTTGTCAAAAGTAATTGTTGCAGTTACATTTCCACTTGTTTGGTTTTCAACATCATATGTTATTGTTGGAACTGGTACTACTTTATCAATGTAATTTACTCTTGCAACTGCTGAGCCTTCATTTCCATAAGGACCTCTAAATCTAAATGTATGTGTTCCATTTTCTGTAAATACATATTTATCTCCATTAGGAATTACATTTCCTTCTTCATCTATAATATCTACATTTTCTAAATCGAAACTAATTGTTGCTGTTACATCTCTGCATGTTAATTCTGTTTCATCATAAGTTATCGTTGCATTTGGTAATGTTTTACGTATCCAGTCAACTTCTGCTACTGCTGAACCTCTATTTCCAGCTTGATCCATAAAGTTAAATGTATATGAGCCACTATCTTCAAATGTATGTGTATCTCCACCTTCAACTATTACATTTTCTTCATTAAAACTAATACTAGCTGTTACTGGTTTATTAGTTTTATCAGTTGTGCTATATGTTATATTAGCTATTGGAACCTCTTTATCTATGTTAAACACCTCTGCTGTTGCTGTTCCAGCTTTTCCTTTTTTATCTATATAGTTAAACACATGTGTTCCATTTTCTGTAAATGTATATATATTTCCATTAGGTATATCATTTCCTTGCTCATCTACAATTCTTACCTCATCTTGATCAAATGTAATTGTAGCAATAACATCTTTGTTAGTTGGTTCTTTCTCACTGTATAAAATAGTTGGTACTACATCATCAGAGTCTTCTATAATCCAATCTACATTAGCTGTTGATGTTCTTCTACGTCCTACTTCATCTTCATATTCAAATGTAAAGCTTCCATTTTCCTCAAATCTAAATGTATCTTTTCCTTCATTATTTAAAATTTTAACATTTGGTTTATTAAATTCAATTGTTGCTGTTACATTTCTGTAAGTTGGTTCTGTATTACTATATTTTATAGTTCCTACTGGTTCAACTTCGTCTATATTAGTTACAGAGACTGGAAGTGATAATAATCTCTGTCCTTGATACTTAAACATTAAAGTAATAGTTATATTGTGCTTAATTGTATAAGTATTTAATGCTCCTTCTTTCTTCTCTATATAATATCCTATTGTTTCTGGATATTTACTAGTAGCTATATTTAAATTATTTTCTAATTGTAACTCTTCACCATCTTTATTAAAATGAATTACTAAGTCTACGCTGTTTTGAGTTAATTCTGTTGTACTATATTCAGCACTAACTTCTGGGAACCAATCAGCTGTTGCTGTTGCTTTATATTCTTCACCTGTATCTTTATTTATATATTCAAATGTATAAGTTCCTTTTTCAGCAAATAGATAATACTTTGGAGCAGTAGATTTCTTCATTTGATATCCAAGTGGAAGCACAAGATCTGCTCTCATTTTTGCAATCATTGTTGGCTTTCCATTTACTGATGTAAGACTTGTTTTAATACTATAATTTATAGTTGCAGGTCCATTCATATTTTCCAATTTTGCTTCTGTTCTTCCTACATTTCCAAAACTGTCTATATATTCAAATGTGAATGTACTATTTTCATCTGTAAGCAAATATGTTCTATTTCCTCCGTTATTTGTTATTGTTATTTTTCCACTTTCATTTACTAGAGTTGCTAAAACTCCATCATCTGTTTTTTCATATTTAATATCTGCTGTTAAATTTCCACTATAAATCCAATTAACTTTTGCTGTCTTTGTTCCTTTATTTCCTAAACTATCTTCAAAATTAAATATATATTCCCCATTCTTTGTAAATGTATAAGTTTGAGTTGTTGGAAGTAATCCCATATTTGGATCTTCTAAATGAAGAGTTGCAACTACTGGTTCTGTTGTATCTTCTGTTGTACTATATTCGATTGTTGCAATTGGTGCATCTTTATCTATCCAAGTTACCTCTGCCATAGTTTCACCTGGATTTCCAGCATTATCTTCATACTCAAAAATAAATTTTCCATTTTTTGTAAATGTATAAGTATTTTTACCACCATTGTTTGTAATAATAATATCTTTACTTGGATTTATTAATGTTACTGTAACTGGTTCTTTTGTCCCAATTGTTCTATCATAATGTAATTCAGCTGTTGGAATTTCTTTATCAATCCAATTAACTGTTGCAGTTGCTGTTCCTGTGTTTCCAGCTTCATCTCTAAATTCAAATGTAAATTCTCCATTATCTTCAAATCTATGTGTGTTTTTACCATTATTATTTGTTATAATTACATTTGGTTTATTAAATGTAATTATTGCTGTTTCTGCTTTTCCAGTTGGGCTATTTATTCTATAACTTATTGTTGGTATAATTTCTTCTTTATCAATCCAATCAACTTTTGCTGTTACTGTTCCAGTATTTCCTGCTTCATCTACAAATTCAAACGTAAACTCTCCATTTTCTGTAAATGTATATATACTCTCACCATTATTATTTGTAATAGTTATATCTTTATTAGAATCTACTATGTTTGCAACAACATCTTGATTTGTTGGATTTGTTGTACTATATGATATTTGAGCAATTGGTGTAGTTCTATCAATACAATCAACTGTTGCTGTCGTAGCTCCAACATTTCCTGCTTCATCTACAAACTCAAATGTGAAACTTCCATTTTCTGTAAATATATATGAGTTCTTTCCATCATTGTTTGTTATTGTAACATTTGTTTTGTCAAAATCGATTGTTGCTGTTACATATTGATTTGTTGGTCTTGTTGTATTATAAGTAATAATTCCTTGTGGTACTTGCCTATCTATTATAGTTACCTTTGCATCTAAATAACTTTCAACATTTTCGGCATCTAAAAGTTTAAATCTAAAATCTCCATTTTCTGTAAATACATATTTACCACCATTTGAAGTTTCTATAACTCCTTCATCTAAATTAGTTATTCTTACTCCTTCTTCTTTAAATGTAAGTGTTGCTGTTACATCTCCATTTGTTAAACTTTCTTTATCATAAGATATCTCAGCAATATATGGACCTCTATTTATCCAATCTACTGACATTTTTATTTCTGATGTATTTCCAATTCTATCTCTTAATTTATATGTTTTTTCTCCATTTTTAGTAAATACATATTTTAGTATATCTTCTTGAATACCTGTAGTATAACGTGTTCTAAATTCTGCAAGTTCTTCTGCTGTATAGTTTACTGTTGCATTTTTAAGATTTTCATCGTAAATGATTTCCTTTGTAATATTTGCTCCACTGTATGCTGCAAAATATGCAATAATATATTCTTTGTCTACTGGATAACCCATAGCACTCATTGACTCTGGAAATCCCATACTTATAATATCCTTAGTTGAATCCTCAAGTATATTACTTACTGGTTTACTTGGATCTAATAATTTATATCCTCTTACCATTTTAATATTATTATTTGAATCCTTTTGAACCATATTTATTATTTGTTTAGTATCAGGATCAAAATTAAATTCATAAATATAATTACCACTATTTTCTATATATCTAATTGGTCTATCTTGTTCGTCTAATATAAATACATTTTTGCTAATATTTACAACTTTTGCTTGAACATGACCTTTAGTATTTGGTAACTCTATATATTGTATATCTGCAGATGGTTTTTCCCTATCTATCCAAGTAACACTTGCAACAACTTCATTTGTTCTTCCATTTTCTGTATCTCTTAAGTTAAAAGTATATGATCCATTTTCTGTAAATGTATAACTTGTTATTCCATTTTCCACTACAACTGTATCTGAATTAAAATTTTCAAGTGTTGCTACAACTTCTTTATTTGTTTTTTGAGTTGTACTATACATAACTGTTGCTGTTGGTGGAGCCTCTTTTGTTGTATCTTCATAAAAATTGAATCCTCTAGCTCCTATATATCCATCATTTGTTTGCGTTGCTATAATTTTTATATATTTTACTTTTTGTGTTTCAGCAAATCTTAGTGTTTTTGTTGAAGCATTATTTGCCCAATTATTTATATCACCAAGTTTAGTCCAATTTTCTCCATCCATACTTCCTAAAACTTCACCTTGCATAATTCTGCCAAGAAATGGTTTGCTACCAAGACCTGAATGGTTTTGTTCATCTGATGGTATATAATCTAGTCTTGATAAATATACTGGCTCTTTAAATTCAAGTGTAATAAATTTATTTTCATCTGTTTTACTAGCTGACAACCATCTAGTAAAATCATGAGTATATTGTTGGGTTTCCCAAAGACCAAAATTCCCATCTATTGCATTTTTAGCTGGTGTATTCTTGCCAGAAGGTGTACTGTCTACAACTGATAAATTTTTTACCTTAATATATGTTTCATTTGCTTCATATTTATTATCAGTAAAAGTAAAAACATGTACATTTGCTGGTAAATTTGTTCCAGTAGCAGATGGTCTTACAGTCAATTTTCTATTACCTGATAAATTAGGTTTTACTTCATCATAAGATTTCCAAGCAGAAGCTCCACCTGAATCATCAGTATATTTCCAATCTAATTTTCTATTACCATAAACAAAAAAAGTATCTTCTGCATCATTTTCATAAAGCTCCATATCAGGACTTAACATTAATGTTTTATCTATTTGTATTGTACTTCTTATCTCTGTACCTATAATATGAACTCTAATATGATCTCTTTCATTAACACCTACTAATTCTGTTTCTGTTAATTGTACATATAACTGATCTGTTTCTGTCCAAGTTTTTCCACCATCTATTGAATACTCCCATGTTGATCTATTATTTTCATTAAACATTGAACCTAATCTTATTTGCCCTGCATATTGACCGTCAAATGAAAATGTTGCAAGTTCTGATTGTGGTTTACCTAATAGTACCTGAGCAACAGATCTATGTATGCTATTTGCACTTACTTCAGCCCATTGTAATGTTGCTGTTTTTAAAGAAACAGCTTCTGCATTTAATGTTGGAGTAGTAATCTTTCCAATAATCATTCCAAATAAATCATAAAATGCAAGAGGTCTTACTTTATATATGACTTGAAATTTTTTTATAAGCTTCAAACAATCTTCTTCTGTATATACATTACTATTTTTATATAATTGTACTAAACCATACCAAGCATCAACATTTATATTTTGAGCATTTATTGCTTTACGATAAAATTCTTCTTGTTTTGCTTCATCACCTTTATAGGCATTTGCAAGCATTACATATTTTTCTGCTATTAGATAATTGCTATAATCATTAACTGCCTCTTGAGCAATTGCTAAATAACTTAAATTTTCACATCCAGTAGAGTATTGTTGTCCCCAGCCTAGCAACCCTCTATATGAATATACGGCTTGTTTAGTAGGAGAATTTTTAGTTGCATTATAAAATGTAGATGTACCATATGATGAATTTCCCCAAGTTGCACCTGAATTATATAATTGCCAAGAAGCATCTCCATTACTATTATAATGTGCAACTCCATAAGCAATATGACCAGGTTGATGAACTGGAAATGCTGGTATACCCATTGAACTATATGCATTAGCACTCGTATCTCCAAAACCAACACATTGAGTTCCCGCTGCATAAACTATCCATTGTGGAACTAAATATTTTTGATATGGTATACCATATTCTAAAAAGTGAAATTTATTATTCCACATAGTTTTATTTTCTTCACTATAATATTTATCCTCAAAATATCTAAATTTTGCATTATATGATAGCCAAGCATGAGTATATGGACCTCTACTTGCAATATAATCCCTAAACCATTCAATTTCATTATCTGATATTAGTGCTCTCATAACAACTTTCATTTCCTCAACTTCTAGTTTTGGAAATACAGAGCTTAATTTATCTGCTAAGTACATTTTTTTATAAACTGCATAACGTCTTACTGGATCTGATACATGTGAACTATTTGGATCATTACGATTTGAATTTGTAACTCCATCTTCCTCAACATTAGGCAAAAATGAACGTACTAGTGTAGAATGAGTATGTGAAATAGCCATAATCATCTTTTTAAATATTTCACCATTACGTACACCATTTTTTACTGTATCATCATTTAAATCATTTTTATATGTTTGGTATAATTTTGTTAAAACATTTAAAGAATTTTTATAACCACCAATAGGTGTACTACCATAAAAATATAACCCTAAAGTATCACTATCCCCCATTAACCATCTAAGTGTTTCTCTACTTGAATCACCCTGATTTACAAAATCAAGTAATGTTGTTCTTCCTACTCTTGATACAAATTCTCTTTGTAAAACCATATGTTCAAGATTAGGATCATTTTCATCCATATTTCTGATTTGAGCTTCTAAATCAAATACTGTAGGAACTCCTGTTCCATCACTATAATCTGCTGTTAATAATTTAGCATCTGCATATACTGAATGATCTTTACCATTTGCTCCATTATCATTTGCATATAGTCTTAAGTATCTATTTCCTTCTATAGGTATTCTACATTCTACTGCATTTTGGTTTGGCAATGCTTCTGCTCTATATTTTTCTGTCCAATTTTGACCATCATTTGATGTTGAAATAACAAATGTAACACCATTTCCACCATTTGATGTAGTATTTAATCCTAAATATGCTGAAAAATAATCATATTCTTGAAAATTTCTTAAATCATAATATACATCAGAAGTAGCATGTGCCCAAATACCTTTATCAAAGCTTGTTGCTGTACCACCAATTTTTACTGTTATTTTAGTATTACTTGATGTTATATCATTAAGAATAGTACCATATTTAGTAGTTGATTTACTCATATATGGTATATCTGATAAATAAATGAGCTTTCCAGTTGCTCTTGTTTCAGCAGAATATGTTGTTGGTACAGCTTTAACATTTACTGTATTTCGAGCTTCAATATCTGCTTCTATATTGTGTAACTCTAAGTTTCTAACTGGTTGCGAAAATAAGTTTTTAGATTGTTCTGATTGGTAATCTGCATCTAAAACTATATTTTCACTTGCAACTTGTAGCACTTCTGATTGCACATCTTTTTCTGTTACATTTGCATTAACAAAAAAACAATTAGCCATTGATAATAAGCCTACTATACATGTTGTTATTATCATTTTCTTCTTACGATTTTTCATAACTTTACTTATCCCCTTTTATTTAAATTTATAAACTTCCTATTATATCATTTCATTCTTTAATATTATAACATTTATTAGTATTATTTTCAAGATTTTTACATTTTTTCATATCAAGATTAGAAATATTTTACATCTTAAATTGTATGCAATAAATTAATAAAAATATAAAAATACTACTAAAAATACTACAGATTTTTTTAAAAATTTTATTATATTGTTGACAAATCATCTATGATGTGTTATTATAGATATTGTCTTATGGACCGGTAGCTCAGCTGGATAGAGCAACGCCCTTCTAAGGCGTGGGTCGGACGTTCGAATCGTCTCCGGTTCACCAAAACTCTTCTATTTAAAGAAGAGTTTTATATATAACGAGGTGTAGCGCAGTTGGTAGCGCGCGTGGTTTGGGACCATGAGGTCGCAGGTTCGATCCCTGTCACCTCGACCAATAAAATCGTTGAAACTGTAAGGTTTTAACGATTTTTGTTTTTTATCAATAAGTACTGTTAGACAGCAATAACTATTCTTGAATAATCTTGAAAATGCTTATATATCAATGTTTTTATAAATTTATTAAATGTGGACTTGTGAGTTAAAATTATATGAAATTATTTAAAATTATTCAGTAATATAGTTTCTTGTGGAGTTTTTTGTGGACAGCTCGCAAAAATCGTCCACAAAAAACTAATTCTCTGTATGTATTGATTTATAAGGAAATATTGGCATTTTTGCTGAAATTATTTGTGGACGAAATTATATAAAATTACTTAAGATTATTTGCAATTTTTCAAAATTATGATTTTTTTTGAAAAAAGTTTGACATATAATATAAATGATGTTATAATATATTTAGCTTATAAGTGAATGTAACTATTCATAGGCTATGTACCAGTATGTAGAGTAACGACTGCATACTTTTTTTATGCAAAAAAATAAAGCGAGGCTATGTAACGATTTCACCTCGCTCGATAAAGATTACTCTTTATCTTGTTTGTTCTGCAATGATTGTATTTCTGCTTTCAATCTTTCGATTTCTTGCAAAAGCAACCATATCAAACTGTAACTATTCATATTGTATATGTACCTCCTTTCTACCTTATGAGAAAGGCAAAGTTATTGTATTACAAAAAAGCTCATTTTTCAACACTATTTGTTAATTTTATCTTTCTTCTTCAAAATCATTCAAAATTTGTTTTGTTAGTTCTTGGACTTCTTCGTTAATTATGTATGTCCAGTTGTCAGAGTAATTTGATAATAGCTTTTGTTGCTCTGGTGTTAGTTGTTCTTTTAAGTCATTAAACATCTTTTGTTCTTCCTTAAATAGTGTATCTAATTCAGTATTATCTCTTTGCAAATACTCAATAATATCGTCCATCCTATATATGTAATATCTTTTCTTAAAATCAGTATATGTTTCCAAAGTTTCTTCTTTTGTTTCAAGTTTTTGTCTTATTTCATTTGAACTCATTATTTACCACCTTTCAATTATTTTTCCTTATTTAAGCCATATATAAAAGAATTTACAAGTCGTTTTAGTCTATCTTTTGAAAAGTCAAATAATAAACTAACATACTCGAAAGTTTTATCAATATAATCTCTTAATGTTAAAACTTCTTTTTCCAATTCTTTGTTTTCTTGCTTTAAAGTATAGTTTTCTTTTTGTATCTGTTCAGTTTTATACATTGTTTCTTCAACAATATTCTTAATTCTAGTATATCGTTTAGCAAGTGTATTAAACTTGTTTATTACTCGTTTATAATCATTTCTCATAACTTCAATATTATCAGTTATTTTCTCTTGTTCTAAACAGTTTGTATCTTTAAAAATTTCTTGCACTTCAAAATTAGTAATCTTTTTTAATTTTTCTATTGGTATATGCTCATTATCTTTGGTATTTCCTCGCTCTAAATCAAAACCGTTATCAGTTACATATTTATAAAATCTATCTTGCAAAATTCTATAACTTTCTTTGCCTTTCCAAAATTCACTACAAGCTATTTTATTTATTTCTTTTCCTTTTTTATTTGTTGTATGAACTACTGGTATAAATACAATATGGAGATGTGGGGTAGTTTCGTCATTATGGACTTTTGCAGATACTATAAATTCTTCGCCTAAATTATTGTAATTAACAACAAAGTCATAAGCTAACTTGAAATATCGTTTTGTTTCTTGTTCTCCAATTCTTTCAAAAAAATCTTTATCAGATGTGATAATCAATTCACACATTACATTACTAACTTTCTTTATTTGACCTTTTAATTTGTATTTTTCTTTTATAAGATTAAAGGCTTTTTGATATGATGTATTTATAGTTTTAAGAGAATAGTTTTTAATGGAATTACTTTTATTTATATCTTTATTAGAATAGTTAGTGTTTTTTCTTTCATTGTGCCTATAAATATATGGTAATTGTCCCATTTTATAATTTTCATTTCTTATTATTGCATAGCTCACATTTTTAAATCTCCTTTTTATTTTTTATGGTAAATCTTCATAGGCTATTGCTTATGTTCTAATACTTTATAAACCAGCTAATATAACACAACTAAAAAGTGTTAGAACATACTAGAACACTTTTTATACGCTATCGCTAAAAGTGTTCTGTATGATTAAGGGCAAGCCCCTAATAACCCCTTCCAAGATTATTTGAAATTATTTATTGTATTCATTTGAATATCAATAAATAATGTAATTATACTAATTACTATTTCAATAATCTTGTTATTTGGGAAACCTCCGTCGGTTTCCCAAACCTTTCCACTTTATTTGTGAAATCAATTAAATAAAATTTAATCAATTTCACAAATTTATCTTTCGTGTTCTGCATAAAAGTTAGTATTTTTTCCTTTGCAAATTCCGTCTATATATGCTTCAACTTCGTCCCAAGTCTTAAAGCAATGCTTATCATCAACAGAATACCAGTCTTTATGCTTTGTATTTTTATCAATAATTGCAATAGCTTTGTTATATGTATAATCATTACATAATTTTAAAAGTAATAACTCTTTGTCGCTATTTTCTAACATATATTCATTTAAACCATTTATTCTATTTATAATATCAGCTTTACTCAATTTCTTTTTCCTCGCTTTCATTAGATATATCATCAATAAATTCATTATGCTCATTTAACAAATTATCAATATTTACAATTTCATTATTCATATAATATTCGTTTACTTTTTCCAATTCTTCTTCCTTATATCTATTAAATATTGATGTATATGTATTCATAGTAACTGAAATATCTTTATGTCCCATAAGTCTTTGAAGTGCAACAGCTCTCATACCAGCTTCAACACATCTTGTACCGTAAGTATGCCTTAAACTATGTGTTGATATTCCTTTGATGTCTAACTCTGCAAGTCTTTTCTTTAAAATATAATTTACATTTCTATTATCAACATAGTTTCCATTAGGACTTAAAAATAACTGTTTATCTGTATTATTAGTTGTAATATTCATTTGTTCTATAAGTGAATTTCTAATAAACTTTGGAATTGGAACTTGTCTTAAACCTGCATAAGTCTTTGTTGTATCTCCCATAATTACTCTTTCGTCTTTATCTGTTGTTAATGTTTTATTTACATTTATTAGATTTCTTTTTAAGTCTATATCTCCATTTCTCAATGCCAATGCTTCGCCAACTCTTAAACCCATATACATTTGAATTAGAAATACATTTTTATAAGGCTCGTCCTCAATACTTTTTGTCATTAAATAATTTGTAAATGCTTGTTGTTCCTCAACAGTTAATGCTCGTACTTCTTTATCTGCTTTTGTACTTCTAGGTTTTATTACATCTACCATAGGGTTTTTCACAATATACCCTTTATTCATTGCTAAATTATAACTTTTTGTAAATTGTTCCATTATCTTCTTAATATAAGAATTACTATAATCTTTTAAAGAATTAAGATATATTTGTATATCTTCACTTGTAACATCTTCAATTTTCTTGTTTGCAATATCGCTTTTTTCTATAACTTGAATTGTTTTCAAAACTCTTGAATATTGCCTTTCTTTTATCAAGTTCATATCTAATTTTCTTTGCAAATTAGACCTCATAAGTTGCGATAAAGGTATTCCATTATTTTTTATAAATATTTCATTTCCTTTTTGATATTGTAATGAATTTAAAAAGTCTTTTGCCTCTTGTTCTGTTCTGAATAGCTTATCTTTTCTAATTTCTTTGTGCGTATTTACATCTGTTATATAATAAGCACAAACCCACCTATCTTTGTTTTTATTAAAAAATACACTACCTGTTTTGTTTCCTTTTGGTCTGCCCATTACCACACCCCCTTTAATCTCTCTTCCTCATTTTCCATATTAAATAAGCAACTAGCATTACTTGATTAGACTTGCCTATATTTATTGAGGGGAAATCAGCTCTCTTAAAAGTCCTATAAGCTATTGTTTCGCAAATATTCAAATCTTGCATAACATCTTTTACACTTAACATTTTAAAAGGGTTTTTTAGTCTTTTTATACTTTGTATAGTCATAAGTTGTTCAGCTGTTAGTGGTGCTGGTAAATTTATATTTATTTTCTTTTCTTCTGTATCAATTTCATTTGCAACTTTCGTTGATATATTATCTATTTCGTTCATTTTATAAACTCCTTTAATTTGAATTATCTTTTATAAATTTCAAAATAATACTTTGTATTCCTAAAATCATTTTCAAAGTTTCATTTGTTTCAAAACACTCGTTATTTTCAGCTTTTGGCGAAACTATATCATTTTCTCCAATTCCTTTTTCTATAATAAACTTGCCTTTACTTTTTAAAGAATTTTGTTTTATGTTTGGAATATATCTACCTTTTTCGTCAAAATTATCATAGTTGAAACTAGCTCTTTTCAAAAATTCTCTATACTTTATAGCTTGTTCTTTTGTTAACGATTTAAAGTTTTCATTTTCTCTACAAACTATAATTACATCTCCTCGTATAGATGAGCTAATACTTAAAAATTCTGTATTGATATAAATATTAGGTTTTAAATGTTCTCTGTTTTTTCGTGCTACTATTGTTATCTCTTCATAGGGTATATAGTCTAATTCGCCACCTATTAAATCTTCAAACTCATTTTGCTCATTTTGAATTTTCATAAACTCTGCATCTATGCCAACTTTTTTATAAATGATTATAATTTCTTCATTAGTCATATAAATCACTACTTTCGTTGTTCAAGTTTGCTAGATATTGTTGATATGATAGGTTATCAAAGTATTTTTGGTTTTTGCTATCGTCTAAACTAATTACATTTTCTGTAAATAGGTTGTCCTTAATTTTAGTTAGTTTTTCTTTGGTAACAGGCTTTGAAATTTTTTTCATTTTGAAATCTCCTTTTTAAAATTCGATTTCCAGAAATCTTTTCTCGTTCGAACAAGTTAAGTTTAGCACGAAAGAAGTCTATAAAATCATTTCGCCTAGTTATGTGTAAAAATGCGTAGAAAAGCATAGGAATTTTAAAAAAAAGACACAAAAATAAGACCTAGCTAATAATCAAAATTTACTAGCAAGCCTTATTTTGTGTTTTAGAATTATTGAACATATATCAAACTAACAATTAAGTTAGTAAGAGATTTTGCTGTTATATAATACTCGTCATACTTAATATTGAAAATTGTTTCAAAGTTTTCTTCTGCTTTTGATGTGTCTTTAAATTTAAAAGCATAATCTATATTAGATTTAATAGTATTTGCCGTTGTATTTTCTTTTTCAGCTAATTTATTCCTTAAATCTATCAAGCTAATATCATTATAATTATATTCTTGAATAGCAAGAGTTATAATATCTCTCAAATAAAATGTACCTTTACTTGTAGGGCTTAAACCTAGCTCAATAAGTTTAGCTTGTATAAAAGCACGATATGATATTTTTTCTTTATCTTTAGTAAAAACATCATATTTAGTTTTCATACTTACTAACCTTTCTAATAGATTTAATTACTTTATAGATACATTATACTTTCATTATGTAAACAAGTCAAAACATAGCAAATGTGCGTGCTACGCAACAAATGTTGCGTCACACGCACATTTTAGGTTGAAAATAGGTATTTTTGAGGTAATTTTTATATAAAAAGTTAGTAAAATTAGTAAAAATAGGAAAAAAGCACAAATTTGTGCGTCCCACGCAACAAATTAAAATATACAAAGAAAAAGAAGGCTATTACTGCCTCCAAAATCTAGTCTTTTAGCAACCTCCACCGCCACCGTGGGAATGCTATAACTGTTTTCTTTGATGTTTTCATCTGTTTGGTTTCCTTTCTATGTAATCTCTATTTCTTGCACATAAATTAGAAAATCCAAACAAGTGGAAGTTCTATATACAATTCGAGCCACTTGTAGTAGCTCGAATAATAACTTTATGTTACAAACAAGCTACTGCTTGGGCAAAATCATATATAAAAAGACTTTACCGAAATAGGTATTTATATAATATATTATACCATAAAAAGCCTTACAAATCAATTATATCAAGCACTATATTGATTTTATATTGAATATTTCTTTATATAATAGTATAATGAATTTAATTTATATGAGGGGGTACATATTATGGCAGAATTTGATAGTAAAGATTTTGGAGAAAGACTTAAAAATTATAGAATACAAAAAGGTTTAAGCCAAGAAAATATGGCAACACTTCTTAATAAAAATAGAAGTACTATTGCAAGATATGAAACAGGAGAAATTTTGCCAGATGTTAGAGATATTAGTATAATTTGTGAAGAACTAGGAATATATGAAGCCGACCTATATGGAAATGATACTAATAGAACAAGTCAAAATAATAAATCTAAGAACCCTTTTGGTGCTGATAAATTATATGTTTATTTCAATGCTTATAATTTTAGAACTAAAAAATTTGCTCCCGATAAATATATATTGGAACTAGAACAAAAACAAAATATATGCAAAGCAAAATTTGTAGATTATCACGATAAAAGAATATACTCAGAGGGCTACTTAATATGTAATGACGAAATCGTATTTGCTGTAATGGAAAACTATAAACCTACAAGCACTCGTGTTGATGTTGCAGTTCTTGAAATAAATATTTGCAATGGTACAGACGGCTTAATGCTTGGTGGTTACTTTGGAACAAATGCAAAATGCGAGCCTAGTTTAAGAAAATGTTACTTTTCAAAGAAAAATGTCGATTTTACTGACGAGATGTTTGAACAATTAAAATTGAATGAAAATGAACAAGAAACATTAAATAAGCAAAATGCTTTATATTTAGATATTTTTAATATATAATTATAAAGACAAATAGTAAGTTATTGTTATGATGAAAGGAAATTTGAGGGTATTTATGAAAAAGAAAGAAATAATTATATGCAGTAGTATTATAATGAGTTGTTTGTTATTAATTTATTTTTATTATGAAAATACAACATTACAAATAACTAATTATAGTATATCAAGTAGTAAAATTCCAAATGAATTTAATGATTACAAGATAATTCAAATATCAGATTATCATAATGAAAGATCAAACAGATTAAATAAATTTTTAATAGAAAAATTAAAAAATGAAAAACCTAATATTATTGTTATAACAGGAGATTTTATTGATCCAAATAGAATGCATATGGAGCAATCTATAAATTTTGTAAAAGAAATTAAAGGAATTGCTCCAATATATTATGTATCAGGAAATCATGAAGCAAAAATTTCTAATTATGAGAAATGGAAAAATCTATTAGAAGAACAAGGAGTTATAATTTTAGAAAATGAAACAAAAATTATAGAAAAAGAAAATAGTAAAATAAATATAATAGGAATAAATGATCCAAAAACGGCTCATGAAAAATCAGTTAAAAGCTCAACTATTATAAATAAAGAGCTAGAAATAAGTAATTATAATAAAGATTTATTTTCAATACTTTTATCACATAGACCAGAATTATTTAGAACTTATGTAGAAAATAATATTGATTTAGTATTAACAGGTCATGCTCATGGTGGGCAAATTAGAATCCCATTCATTGGGGGAGTTGTTGCACCTAATCAAGGATTATTTCCTAAATATACGAGTGGATTATTTACAGAGAATAATACTAATATGATAATAAGTAGGGGAATTGGAAATAGTATAATACCTTTTAGAATAAATAATCGACCAGAATTAGTTGTTATTACTTTAAAAACTAATTAGAAAAATAAATTACAATCTATTGATAGATTTTCAAAAATGTTAGGTTTAAGTGTCAATGTTCCAGTATGAAATGGTAGAAATAAGGGCGAGAAAATTCTACAATAATAATAGATATTTGTTAATATCAAATTATGTAGAAAGGAAGATGTAACTATGAAATTTAATGAAAAACTAATTAAGTTAAGAAAATCAGCAGGATTATCTCAAGAAGAACTAGGAAACAGACTTGATGTGGCAAGACAAACTGTTTCAAAGTGGGAACTTGGGGAAACAACACCAGAGATGGATAAATTAGTAGAATTATCTAATTTATTCAATGTTAGTATGGATGAGATGGCAAAGGAAACAGAAATACCAGAAGTAATTGCAAGAGAATTAGACCATAAAAAAATTAATTCAGTTTATAATGATGTTGGAAAAGCTAAAAAAGCTATAAAATATTATGTAATAATTTTCGGAATAATAGCAATTATAATTGCAATAATACTAATAAATTTCTTTATTAGAACAGCCTTCCATTTATGGTAATTTAATAATTAAAGTAAAATTGTAAGGGAGTAAATTGAACTCCCTTTTCAATTACCATAAATGCAGATAAGAAGTTGAAAATTATTATTTTTTTGTGTTATAATCATCTCGAGAAATTACAAGTTGTCGAGTAGTCTAGTATATTTATAAAAAAATAGAAAATGAATAAAAATAAGACAATTATTACTACTCAAAATTATATAAAATTATTTATTATTAAATTATTTGTGGACTTTTTTGTGGACGAGAATTTTTGAAATAAGCTATACAACTACGATACACAGTACAACCCCCTGTCACCTCGACCAGCAAGATGCAGAAAAGTGTTGAAATAAGTGATTTTCAACACTTTTTATTTTTATTCAAAATTATTGAGTAGTATCCTAAAATGCCTAAAAATGAGCATTTTATCATTCAAGATTATTTAAAATTATTTAGACTAATACAGCGTTACAGAGTTTTTGTTAGATTTATTGTTAGACTTCCCAAAAAAACTGTCTAACAAAAACTAAATCTTTGTAATCTCTGAGTAACAAGGAAGGCATAGATTTCTGTTAGAATTATTGTTAGACATTATTATTTAAAATTATATATAATTGTTTAAACATATAAAAAGGTACGTATCTTATCTTTATATCATAAAACGATATTCTTTAATTAGAGTTTATGATATAATGCTCTTAAACAAATAGTAAGTTGTCGAGGAGATAATTATGAAAGAAATAATAGATTTCATTGTTTTAATAGTTATATATATATTTATATTTTATAAGAAATGGAAATCACAAGGAAAAGATGTATTATTTGTAAACACCATAATGTATATATATTTATCATTTGTATTATATTTTACTTTAATGCCTATAATAACATCTTTACCATTTATATTTAATCACTCATATACTCCAATGAATTTAGTACCCTTTATTGATGTTACTTTTGGCAGAGGAGATTTTGCTAGACAGATAGTATTAAATATTATAATGACAATTCCTTTTGGATTTTTATTGCCTTTAATAAAAAAAGAAAATACTAAATTATTAAAAGTTGCTTTCTATACTTTTTTATTGAGTCTAAGTATAGAAATACTACAACCTTTAATAAATGGTTGTAGGTCATCAGATATAACTGATTTAATAACTAATATATTAGGCGGAATTATTGGATATATAATGTATTTAATATTAAATACATTTACAACTAAAATATTAAATTATATAAAAAATATATAACTAAAAATTACAATTTATCGAATGTAAAATATAATGTAAAAAACTTTTGACAAACAGATAAAGTCAAAAAATATTAATGTAAAAGACTTTTGATAGACAAAAAAATACCTAGTATATAAAATATTATTGGAGGTACAAAATGGATGTAGGAATAAGGATAAAAAAATATAGAGAAAAACAGAATATTTCTCAAGATGAATTGGCAGAAAAAATATTTGT
Source organism: uncultured Clostridium sp. (assembly GCA_947427205.1). Lineage (GTDB taxonomy): Bacteria > Bacillota > Clostridia > TANB77 > CAG-508 > Scatovivens. The sequence continues at coordinate 762 of CANEHB010000018.1, read as the reverse complement.
TTCGAGACAAACTATTTCAAATTGGGAAAATAGTAAAAGTTATCCAGATATAAAAAGCTTACTACTACTTAGTGACATCTTTAAAGTATCTTTAGATGATTTTATGAAAGGAGATATTGAGAAAATTAAAAACTTAGTTAATACTCAAAAAGTAAGAGAGTTTAACATTATTGGATACATTTATTTAGCAGAATTATTAATTTTAGCCATTACAGCTTATCCTCTTTTTAAGCTTGAAGGAAATATTGGTGTTATTATTTGGATTTTATTTTTTTTAGTAACTTTTTTTACTGCTGGAATAGCTGAAAAAATCAAAAAAAACAATAATATTCAAACATATAAAGAAATTTTGGCTTTTATTAATAACAAACAATTAAATTACGAAGAAAGACAACAAGAATTAGGAAAAAGAATGTATCAGAAGATTTTATTTGCAATATTAGCAGGTATGATAGCACTTATTATAAATTTAATTATAATATTTATAAAATAGGAGGAATAATATGGAATTTTGGATATTTATGATAGTATTTATATTTATTGGTGGAGGCTGTTCACTTACTGGTACTTGGTGGAGTAAAAAGAAAAAAGAAGAAAATTCTAAAAAGCAATAATTTTCACACAAGTTATTATTAAAATTACAAGTTTAAGTTTTAGAAAGGGGGTACTTAACTTTACCGAATTGAGTACTTACCTATTTGACGAGCATATTTATGATTTGCTCGTTTTTTGGTATAATTAAAATATCGTTAAGAGGTGATG
>CANEHB010000017.1 GCA_947427205.1 uncultured Clostridium sp. | reverse complement strand
GAAACATTAACAACATTATTAACTCCAGGAACAGGAGATATATTACCACAAATAGTATTAGTAATAATTTCATCAGTAATATTAGTAAATTTTATATTAAATCAAATCAAAAAGAAATCTAAAGAAGATAAATAATAATTAAATAGTAATTATTACTAGAAAAATATTTATCAATAAAATAGAGCTAATTAAAACATTTTAAATAACTTAAAATACTATAGTTTATGCAAAGATTTGAGTAAATAAATAGTTAGCAAATCAAATTAGTTATTGAATTTAGGCATAAGTTTATTCAATTCTTATGACCTAAAATAATCTTATACTCTTATGAAAACTAGAATTTAATAGAAATATTAAATTCTAGTTTTTTATTTAATAGAAAAATGCTAAACATTTCATATTAAATAAAAGGTTTACTAATATTGTGCACAAATTTTATGTAGCTTCTACATTAGTATAATAAAATAGCATAAAAATCTTTTATACGTAAGTGTCTAAAGTTTTATTAAATTTTTATTACAAATTGCTTGAATAAATAATTGCTTAAGTATATAATATTTTAAGTAATGATATTTTGGGAGAAAAGGATACTAAAGGATGTTAAAAAACATACAGATAAAAATAGTTCTAGCGTTTATGATTATTGGATTATGTGGTATTTCAATATTAGGAATATCATATGTATATAGTTTAGAAAATATGAATAGTCAAATAACGCAAGATCTAGGGATAGAAGAAATAAGTAATATTATAAATAATCAAATGTATCAAACAAGAACAATGACAATTATAGCAATTATAGTTTTTTTCATATTAGTTCTTATATTAGGAACAATAGTTGTAAAAGCTGAAACATCACCAATAAAAAGTTTGATAAGAAGTGCTGAAAGAACAATAAAAGGAAAAAGAGAAGATTTTTCTAGAAAAAATAGAGGAAAAGATGAAATTGGGGATTTAGTTTTTGCATTTGATTCAATAAATAATGAATTAAAAGAAAATCTTAATGAAACTACTAGACAAAAAAAGCAAATGGAAACAATTTTACTTCATATGACAGATGGAATTATTGCTTTTGATATTGAAGGAAAAATTATTCATATAAATCCAGCGGCTCAAACTTTTTTAGAATTAAATGAGGAAAAGAATTTTGAAGAGATTTTTAATAAATATAATGTAGATATAAATTTAGAAAAGATTATTTACTTAGAAAATTGGACATCTTCAGAGCAAAAAATAAATGTAGATGATAGAACTATAAACTTGTTTTTTGCACCATTTAAAAACGAAAATGAAAGACCAGCAGGTCTTATTGTAGTTATACAAGATATTACAGAACATGTAAAATTAGATAGTATGAGAAAGAGATTTGTTGCTGATGTGTCACATGAATTAAAAACTCCTATTACTTCTATAATGGGCTATGCAGATACTCTTATAGAATCAGATGTAGATGAAGAAACAAATAAAAAATTCTTAGATAGAATTTCAGCAGAAGCAGCAAGAATGTCAAGACTAGTTACAGACTTATTAGTTCTTTCTAAATATGATACATCTAAAGTTAAAGTTGAAAAAACAGAATTTGATTTAGGAGAACTTGTAAAATATACATTTGAAGGATTAGATCTTGAAATGAAAAGAAAAAATCAAAGTGGAGAATGTTTTGTTACATCAAATGTTCCATTAATATATGCAGATAAAAGTGGAATTGAACGAGTTGTTTTAAATATACTTACTAATGCAATAAAGTATACTCCAGAAGGTGGTACAATAAAGGTTTATGTGGGATTTGTTTATAATGATGCTTATATAAAAATTATTGATACTGGTATGGGAATTCCAAAGGAAGATTTAGATAAAATTTTTGAAAGATTTTATAGAGTAGATAAAGCACGTACAAGAGAAATGGGCGGAACAGGATTAGGCCTTTCAATTGCAAAAGAAATATTAGATCAGAATAATGGTATGATTGATATAAAAAGTGAACCTGGAAAAGGAACAGAAGTTGTTATACGAATACCAACCAAACAAACTAAAGCGAGTTAAATGGGCAAAATATGGTTTAATAAAGGAGAGATAAAAAAGATGAAGAAATTTAAGAAATCTTTAATATGTTTTATACTATTTTTATTTTATAAAAATAGTATTTATGCAACTACTACTGGAACATATACTGTTCCAGAAAGTAATATGCTCGATAAAGTTTTTATTTTAATCATTGGAGCTCTATTGGTTTCTTTAGTTTTGTTTATAGCATATAAAATGGATAAAAGTGAAGCTAATATAAAAAGAAGACAAAAATATATAAAAGAAAATAAAAAAGAAAGTAATATACAAGATGCTAATGAATATTCTGATGATATATATTCAAATATATATTCAACAAGAAGTTCAAATAGAAATATGAAGATTAAAAGAGAAGATATATTTAAATATGATTCAAAATTAGATAATGACGAAGATGATATTGATAAGGAGTCAGAAAGATTTGATAATTCAGTTAATTATAATGGATTAGAGGATTATAATAAAATTGAGAATGAAGCTAGTTATGAAGAAGAATATAATGATGTTAATGTTGACGAATCTCTTTTTGAAAATGATTTTGAAGAAAGTCTAGATAATGAAGAAAATGAAAATTTTGATGATATATATGAAAATGATTATGATGTAACTCAAAATACAATTAGTTTTGAGACACAGTTAAATTATGATAGTATAAATTATGAAAAAGAAAAATTAGATTATGAAGACGAAGAAGACTTTTATAATACAGAAAATTATGAATACGTAGAAGAAAATTTTGAAAATGAGGAAAATATATATTCAAATACAGAAGATAGTTATGAAGAATCAGTAGAGGAAAATTTTACTGATGATTTAGATTATGAAGATAATTTATATCCCAAAATTGGAAATAATTTTGAAGATGGAGTAATTGAAGATACTGTAGATGAAGAAATTGAAAATTTGGAAGAAAGTTTTGAAGAAGAATATACAGAACCAAATATAGATGAATCTTTTGATGAAAATAATTATGATGAAAATTATGAGGATGATTTTGAAGATATAGAAAATTATGAATATGTAGAAGAGAACTTTGAAAATGAAGAAGATTCATATTTAAATCTTGAAAATAATTATGAAGAAGATATGTATCAAGAAAATGTAAATACATATCAAGAAGATTTAGTAGAAGAATTTGATAATATTTTTGAGGATAAAGAAGATCAAAACTTAATTGATAGTACTACGTTATTTGATTCAAATGCTTTAAAATTAGAAAAAAAAGAAGCAAATAAAAATGATGATATCAATATAATTGTAAAAGGATATGATTTTGATGAGGAAGATCTAATTGATAATAGTAAGGAAGATATTATAGAAGAAATTGAAGTACCAGAATTAGAAGAAATTGAAGAAATAAAAGAAGAAGTTTATGAAGATGAAGATAATATAGTTGAAAATGATGATATACCTATTGAAAATGATGGATATGTGTATGACCAATATAATTATTATGAATATGAGCAAAAACAAAACAAAGAAAAAAGTCAGCATCCAGTAAAAAGATATACTAGAAAAAAGAAAAAAGTAAAAAGATATACTAGAAAGAAAAAAAGAGTTGAAGTGCGAAATAAAATAAAAGTATTTACAAGAGAGAAATTGCCACTTCTTCAAGATGTAGTTGAACGTGCGAGATATAAGTTAAAAGAGAGCAAGGAAGTTATAGAAGAAAAACCAAAAAGAAAGAAAGTAACTAAAAAAGTAGAGTCAGAAGAAAAAATAAAGAGAAGAAAGCCAGATACAAAAACTACTGAAAAAGTAACAGTAAAAGTAGAATTAGAAGAAAAGCCTAAAAAAAGAAAAAAAGTAGCAGAAACAGAAACTGAGAAAAAAGTAAAGAAAGTTAAGAAAGCTTCATTATCAGATGTAGAAGAAAAACCAAAAAGAAGAAAAGTAGTATCAGAAACAGAAACTGAGAAAAAAGTAAAAAAAGTTAAGAAGACTTCATTATCAGATATAGAAGAGAAACCTAAAAAAATAAAAAAGACATTAGATAAATTAGAAGCAGAAGATAAACCAAAAAGAAAGAAAGTAACTAAAAAAATAGAAACAGAGGAGAAACCAAAAAGAGGAAGAAAAACTATAAGTGAATAGTACAAAGAAAATAATTACTTGAAAAAATACAGAAAAGATAGTATAATTCCAATGAAAATAAATTTAGAAAGGCAAACAAGATGAACGAAAAAGTAAAAGACATTATAGAATGGGGATATTGCATTATAATAGCCCTAGTTCTAGCATTGTTATTTAGATATTTTATAGGAACACCAACAATAGTACAGCAAAGATCAATGTTCCCCACACTTCAAGAAAATCAAAGATTAATATTAAATAGAACATTTAGAATAACAAAGAAGATGCCTGAAAGAGGACAAATAATAACTTTTGAAGCACCATCTTCTGAATATAAAGCTAAATGGGATGTAGATCAATCAAATCCAATAGCTACATATGAAAATGAACCAAAAGGATTATTAAAAAAATTTGTATATTATAGTTTAGAAATAACTAAAAAAAGCTACATAAAAAGAGTTATTGGACTTCCAGGTGAACATGTAAAAATAGAAAATGGTAAAGTATATATTAATGGAAATGAGCTTGAAGAAGATTATTTAAGTAGTGATGTAGTAACAGAATCAGATGTATTTTATGATTTTATAGTTCCAGAAGGATATATATTTGCAATGGGTGATAATAGAACAAAAAGCACAGATTGTAGAGAAATAGGTTGTATACCATTTAATAAACTTGAAGGTATAGTATGTTTTAGATTTTGGCCAATGAATGTATTTGGTAAAATATAAAATATTGTTTGATTTCGTAATTCGAAAATTAAAAAAATTCGAATTACAGTACTAGTGAAGTGAGTATAGGAGTAATATAATTGGAATTTGAAAATATTATTGGTAATACAGAAGTAAAGGACTATTTAATAAATAGTATAAAACAAAATAATATTTTGCATAGTTACTTATTTTTAGGAACAGAAGGAATAGGCAAATTAATGATTGCTAAAGAATTTGCCAAGAATATATTGTGTTTAGGAGAAAAAAGTAGAACATGTACATGTAAATCGTGTACATGTTTTAATGGTAAAAATCACCCAGATTTTTATTCTGTAAATGAAGATGGTGAAAACATTAAAATAGATGAGATAAGAAATATTACAGAAAAAGTTATTGAAAAACCTATTATTTCTGAAAAGAAGGTATATATAATAAATGATTGTGATAAAATGACTAAAGAAGCACAAAATTGTTTATTAAAAACATTAGAAGAACCACCAGAATTTGCTATTATTATTTTAATATCTTCAAATGAAAATTTAATATTAAATACTATAAAATCAAGATGCATGACAATTAAATTTAAAAATATTGAAGATAAAGATTTATTAGATTATGCTACAAATATTTTAGAATATGATAATGTTTCTGAAAATTTATTAAAATCTTTTGATGGAAGTATAGGAAAAGCAATAAAGTTAAAAGATAATAAAGGAAAATATGACGATATTGATGCATTAATATTAAACTTAAATCAAAAAGATTTAGTTGATATAATGTTAGATGCAAAAATAATATATGACAAAGACAATATTTATGATATACTAGATTACATAATTGTATGTTTATATTCAAATTATAAACACAACGAAAAATATATAGATTGTATAAAACATGTTAATAAATGCTCTGAAAGACTTAGAGGTAATAGTAATTTTGATATGAGTATAGATAATATGCTTTTTGGAATGTGGGAGGAAATAAATGAAAATAGTAACAGGCGTTAGATTCAAAAGACCTGGAAAAACTTATTATTTTGATCCAGAAGATTTACAAATAGAAAAAGGTATGAACGTTATTGTTGATACAGCGATGGGAGAAGAGTTCGGAGAAGTTATAATTGCGAGAAAAGAAGTAGAGGATAACGAAGTTACAGAGCCACTAAAGAAAGTTATAAGAATAGCAACAGAAAAAGACGAAAAAATGCGTCTTGAAAATAAAGCAAAAGAAAAAGGTGCATTTAAGAAATGCTTAGAAAAAATAGAAAAACATGGACTTCCTATGAAGCTTGTTGATGTAGAATTTAAATATGATGGATCAAAAGTAATATTTTATTTTACAGCAGATGGAAGAATTGATTTTAGAGAGTTAGTAAAGGATTTAGCAGCAGTATTTAGAACTAGAATAGAACTTCGTCAAATTGGGGTAAGAGATGAAGTAAAAAGATGTGGTGGGAACGGAATTTGTGGAAGAGAACTTTGCTGTTGTTCGTTTTTAGGAAACTTTGAGACAGTATCAATAAAAATGGCAAAAGAACAAAATATTTCATTAAATCCTTCTAAAATTTCAGGAAATTGTGGAAGATTAATGTGTTGTCTAAAATATGAACAAGAAGTTTATGAAGAAAAATTGAAAAGCTTACCTAAAATAGGAGCAATTGTAAAAACTTCTGAAGGAACAGGAGAAGTAGCATCAGTGGAAACCCTAAAAGAGGCAATTAGAGTTAAATATCAAGATGGTGATGATATTTACTTTAAAAAGCATGAAGCAAAAGATGTTGTAGTAATAAAAGATGCTGTAGTTGATGATGAAAAATTAGAAGTTGAAAATCAAGAAGATTTAGCAGAATTAGAAAAACTAGAAAAATTAGAAAAAGACGATAAAAAGAATACAACTCAAGATGATATTTAAAGAAAACAAAAGATATACTTAAGGGGAAATTCCATAGATGAAAACACTTGTTACAAATGCTTATGTATTAGACATGGTAGGAAATGTAGCTAATATTGAAAAAAAAGATATACTAATAAATGATAATATAATAGAAGAAATAGATAAAAATATAGATAAGCAAGAGGATTGCGAAAGAATAAATGCTAGAAATATGTTGATAATGCCAGGAATTGTAAATACACATACACATTTAGCAATGAGTATTTTTAGAGGATATAAAACAGATAAAAAGTTAATGGACTGGCTAGAAAATGCAATATTTCCAGTAGAAGATAAACTAAAGCCAGAAGATATATATTGGAATTCTTATTTATCTTGTTTGGAAATGATAAAATCTGGAACTACTACTTGTAATGATATGTATTTTGGAATGAATAAAACTATTGAAGCAATTAAAGATACTGGATTAAGAGCTGTAGTTGCTTGGTGCATAAAAGATGATGCTATAAAAGATAAGATTGAAAAAACTAGAGAATATGCTAAAATATATAATTATGATAAGAAAAGCAAAATAAAAATATATGTTTCAGCAGATGCGCCACATACTTGTAATCCAGATACAATAAAACTATGTGTTAATCTTGCAAAAGAATTAAATACAGGAATGCATATACATTTGGCAGAAACTATTGATGAAGAAACAAAAATAAGATGTAGATACCATAAAAGAAGTACAGAATATTTAAGAGATTTGAATGTGTTTGATGTTCCAGTAATTTTAGCGCATGGAATATATATATCAGATAGTGACATAGAGATTCTTAAAAATATAAAGGGAGGAATTTCTCATAATCCAATAAGTAATTGTAATTTATCTTCAGGCATATGTGACGTAGTAAAACTTAGGCAAAACGGCATAAATATTGGAATTGGAACAGATGGCATAGGTAGTACAGCAACAATGGACATGTTTGAAGAAATGAAAACAGCGGCTTATTTGCAAAAAGTAAATACAAAGGAGCCTAGTTCTATTTTAGCTTACGATATATTAAAAATGGCAACAATAGAGGGAGCAAAAGTTTTAGGGTTAGAAAATGAAATAGGAACTTTGGAACCAGGAAAAAAAGCTGATATGATTTTTATAAATATGGATAAACTTCATTTATGTCCAGAAAACGATATATGTGCAAATATAGTGTATTCGTCAAATGGTGCAGATGTTGAATCAGTTATGATTGATGGTAAATTAATAATGCAAAATAGAAAAATGATAAATTTAGATGAAAAAGAAGTTATGCGTCAAGTTAAAAAAATTGCAAAAAGACTATTATAATTCTATGGAAATAGAAATAAAATAGAAAGGATGTATAAGAAAGGAGGAGTTTTAAATGGCTTACAAAATTAATGAAAAATGTATTTCATGTGGAGCATGTGCAGGAGCTTGCCCAATGAGTTGTATTTCTCAAGGTGCAGAAAGATATGAAATAGATGCAAACGTTTGTATTTCATGTGGTACATGTGCAGGAGTTTGTCCAGTTGAAGCACCAAATCCAGCAGAAGAATAAAAATACATAAAATATTATTAGATTTTTTCTAATAATATTTTTTTATCTTGTTGACAAAACATATGTTCGTATGTTAATATAGTTTTCTAAGAAAGGAAGGGATACGTATGTATAATGAAGATTTAGAAACAATACAAGTTAATCAATATATTCAAAGCCATAGAAATGAATTTAATAAAGAGATTGGACTTGCGATTAGAAATTATAGGATAAAGAATAATATACCTATTCATATAGTTTCAGAAAGAACAATGATGACTATTTCATATCTTAATCAAATTGAAAATGGGGTAAATGGAATAAGCCTTATAAAATTTATTTGTATTTGTAATGCTTTGGAAGCAAAACCACAAGACATTATTGAAAGTTTTACATTTGGTGGAAATAAAAATGAAGATTTAATTTATAATGAATTACAAAAAGAGAAGAATCTTTCTAAAAATATTTTAGAATTTATGAAACAAAAATAAAATGAAACAGTCGAATTTATTTAGTTAAAAAAGGCATTTAAGAGTTTATGGGAAAGTATATAAATATTAATACTTATATAATGCAAGATATTATAAATATCTAATATTTAATATAAAAAATAAAATTAATTTTAACGCTTGAAATTAATATTTTTAATTATATAAAACAAATGATAAAGCACATAAAAATCAGTAATTTATAATTTTATATAAAAATCTGATTTTCTTGTATTTTAAAAATGCTTATGATAAAATTAAAATACAAAAAATTCTATATTTAAGGGGTAAAAATGAGAGAAGAATTTATAAAAATATTGCAAAATACTAATAGAGAAGGAATGGATAAATTATTAGAATTTATAGAAAAAAGCGACTTTTTTAAAGCACCAGCTAGTACAAAATATCATGGAAATTATGAAGGCGGATTATTAGAACATAGCATGAAAGTATATGAAATATTAAAACAAAAAGTTCAAAACTCTGTAATAGAACTAAATGTTCCAGAAGAAAGTTTAGCCATTATAGCTTTACTACATGATATATGTAAAGTTAATTTTTATAAAGTTGATTATAGAAATGCAAAAAATGAATTTGGTGAATGGGAGAAAGTTCCATATTATACAATAGATGATACAATACCATATGGACATGGAGAAAAAAGTGTAATGATGCTTACAGAATACATAAAGCTTACTAGTGAAGAAAAGTATTGTATAAGATGGCATATGGGATTTACAGAACCAAAAGAATTATATGGAACACTAGGACAAGCATTTAAAAAATATCCATTAGCACTATTAATGCACGAGGCAGACTTAGAATCAACATATTTTTTTGATATTTAATTGATATAAAGTATGTGTAATGTTATAATAAAAAATATTTTAAATTAGTATATAAGGATGGTAAAATGGTTACTATTTATGATTTATTAGAAGTAGAAGAAAATGCTTCTAAAGAAGAAATTGAGGAATCTTATAAAAGATTAATTTTGGAATATCACCAAGATCCAAATTTAAGTGAAGAAGAAAACAAAGAAAACGAGATGATTTTAAATAAATTGAAAATAGCATATGAAATTCTTAGCAATGATGAAAAAAGAAAAAAATATGATAACGATTTATCTAAAAAGAGAGCAGAAGATTTAATAAAAAATGTATCAGTAAAAAGTAGTGAGACATCAAATTCAAATGGTGTGGAAATAAATGAAAAAGAAGAAACCAATAAAAAAAGTAGTAATCAAAGCCAATATATTAGTCAAATTGAAGATGAAGAAGAACAAGATGAAGTCATATTAACTGAAGAAGAACAAGAGAAACTTAGAAGAGCAGCACAAAAAGAATTCAATAATAATTTGAAAAAGGCTCAAAAAGCTGAAGAAGAATATAAACAAGCATATAATGAAGCATATAATGAATACTTAAGAAAAATGGGGTATAATCAAAAACAACCATGGACATTAAAGCGTATAAAAAATTTAGTAATTACAATAGTAGTTATTATTTTAGTATGTACAGTAGCATGGATAATACCTCCTATTAGAGAAATGTTAATAGGAATATACGAGGATAATATTATAATAAAATCTTTAGTTGATATAGTAGCAATGTTTGTAAAAGCTATATTAAGCATATTTAAAAAGTAAAGAGTGGTGATTACAATAAAGAAAAAAATTTCTAAAAAAGAAAAAGAGATTCGAGATAATAGATGGAGTAATATAAGATTAGTTTTTTTTGGAATTGTAATGTCTATTGCATTTTTCGTTGTAGTAGGTCATTTGGCAATAATCCAATTTGTGGAAGGAAAAAAATGGAGTGATAAAGCATATAATCAACAAATTAAAAATCAAATTCTTAGTCCAAATAGAGGAACAATATATGATGCAAAAGGAGAGATTTTAGCTCAAAGTATACCAGTTGATACTATATCTTTAAATCCAGAAAAAGTTAAATATTCAAATACTAGTAGTGTTCCACACGAAGTTATTGCAGAAGGAATGTCTAGTATATTTGATGTTACTTATGAAGAAATGATGGAGAAATTATCTAGCGGTAGATCTTTAATAGTAGTGGCAAAAAAAGTAGAGACAGATAAAGTAGAGAAATTGAAAGAATGGATGAAAAATAATAAAATAACAGCAGGAATAAATATTGATGAAGATTCAAAAAGATATTATCCATACAATGATTTAGCATCTAATCTTATAGGATTTTGTGGGACTGACAATAATGGTCAATTTGGACTAGAAGAAAGATGGAATGATATTTTAACAGGAACAGCAGGAAAAGTTGTTACAGTTAAAGATATTACTGGAAAAGCAATATCAGATGAAAATGAGCAATATATAGCAGAAGAAAATGGAAGTAATATATATCTAACAATAGATTCTGCAATTCAAGCAACTGTTGAAAGATGCTTAGAAAAAGCTGTTAAAGATAATAGTACTGCAACAGGTGGAAATGTAATTATAATGAATCCAAAAAGTGGCGATATTTTAGCTATGGCTACTTATCCAGATTATAATTTAAATGATCCATCAGCTATACCAGTAGGGTATACAGAAGAGACTTGGAATGCATTAGAAAAAACAGATAGAAGTAGTATATTATTAAATTTATGGAAGAATAGAGCTGTTTCAGGAACATATGAACCAGGTTCAACATTTAAGTTAATTACAGCTTCAGTAGGATTAGAAGAAGGAAAAGTAGAAGTAGATACAGAAGGAGATTTTTTCTGTAGTGGTTCATACGAAGTTGATCCAAATGAAAAACCAATTAGTTGTTGGGCTAGAAATCCACATGGTTCGCAATCTTTAAGAAATGCTTTATGTAATTCTTGTAACCCAGCATTTATGCAATTAGGACAAAGAATTGGAGCTAAAACATTATATAAATATTTTCAAGCATTTGGATTATTTGATAGTGTTGGAAATGATATAGCAAGAGCATATAATGGAACTTTTCATGAATTAGATAAAATAGTTCCTATTGAACTTGCAACAATAAGTTTTGGACAAAGATTTGAAATATCACCATTACAGTTAGTAACAGCAATATCAGCAATTTGTAATGATGGCGTTTTAATAAAACCTAAAATAGTAAAACAAATAGAAAATACTGATACAGGAAGTATAGAAGTAGTAGAAACAGAGAAAGTAAGACAAGTAATTTCTAAAGAAACAGCAGATAGTGTTAAAAAAATGATGTTATCAGTTGTAGAAGAAGGTACAGGAAGACAAGCTAAAATTGCAGGATATTCAATCGGAGGAAAAAGTGGTACATCTGAGCCTAGAGCTGGAAATGAATCAGATGGATATGTAGCATCATTTATAGCAATATCACCAATAGAAAATACACAAGTAGTTGTTCTTGTAACATTATATGGATTACAAGAATATGTACATCATCAAGGTGGTGAAACAGCAGGACCTACTGCTAGAGAAATTTTAACAGAAGTATTGCCATATTTAGGTGTTGCATCTAGTAATGTTAATAATACATCAGATGACTTAGATGAGGGAAAATTAATATCAGTTCCAAATGTACAAAATCAAACTTTAAGTGAGGCACGTAAAAATTTACAAGCGTTAGGATTTAATGTAATTATTGCAAATGAAGGAGTAGATGCAAATACTACTTTAGTAATAGATCAAGTTCCAAAAGCTGGAGTGGCACTTAGAGAGGATTCAGTAGTTTGCTTATATTCATCAGAGACAGATACTAGAAAAAAAGAAATAGTTCCTGACGTAACTGGAATGACAGCTGCTGGTGCTATAAATTCTTTAAAATCTAAGAATTTAAATGCAACTATAGATGGAGAAAAAGGTACAGTTACTCTTCAAGATCCAAGTTTTGGAACAGAAGTAGAACAAGGTACAGTTGTAAGGATAGTTATAGATGAAGGATCAGCTTACAATCAATAACTAATAACTAGAAAATTAAGTAATAAAGAATTTATGGAAAACATAAATATAAAAACATTATATAGATTTTTAATATTTATAAATAAAAATAGAATAAATAAAAAATAAGAACATACAATTGCTTAAGAGGTGATTGTATGTTTTATTTTTCTAAAATGCAAGCTACAGGAAATGATTTTATAATAATAAATTATTTAGAAAATAAATTAGAATATAGTTTCAAATTATTAACTAATTTTTTATGTGATAGACACTTTGGAGTTGGAGCAGATGGAGTAATAATTATAGAAGAAAGCAAAGTTTCGGATTTTAAAATGAGAATTTTTAATCAAGATGGAACAGAGGCTGAAATGTGTGGAAATGGAATAAGATGTTTTGCAAAATATGTATATGAAAAGAAATTAATAAAAAAAGAAGAATTTTACATAGAAACTTTAGCAGGAGTAAAAAAAGTAAAATTAGAAGTAGAAGGAGAGTCAGTAATATCAGTAAGTGTAGATATGGGAAAACCATGTTTTGAATTAGATGAAATACCAGTAATTTATTTAGAAGATATGAAAGATGGAAAAATAATTATAGATGATTTTGAAGTTTATCCAGTTTCAATAGGAAATCCTCATAGTGTATGTTTTGTAGAAGATGTAGAAAACTTTGACGTAGGAAAATTTGGAAAAATAATAGAAGATTATAAATATTTCCCAAATAAAACAAATGTAGAATTTGTACAAATAATAAATAAGAGAAATATTAAAATGCGAGTTTGGGAAAGGGGAGTAGGAGAGACTTTAGCTTGTGGAACAGGGGCATGTGCTTCAGCTATTATATCTAATAAATATAAATCCACAGATAATGAATTAATTGTGGATTTAGCAGGCGGAAAATTAGAAATAAGCTGTTTAGAAAATGTAATTTTAAAAGGTAATGCAGAATTTGTTTTTGAAGGAAAAATTGAGATATAAATAAATTCTAAAATATAAATTTAAAGTACTGCTATGAAAACATGAATATAAAAAATAAGCGAAGATTGAAATAAATCTTCGCTTATTTATGTTTTAATTGTGAACCAAACTGAGTTCAACTTATTGATTTGTGGAGTTATATTTTAATATTTAAGCTTTGTAAAATTTTTCTGATATTTATTTCATACTAATTTATAGCTTGTCTTTCGCCTGAAGAAATCATATCATCAATTAATTTTGTAATAACTTTTCTTTCATCATAAGGATATTTTACACCGTTTTTTTCTAAATATAAATCATGTCCAAGACCAGGGATGACAATAATATCTCCAGGTTTAGCAATTGAAATGGCATATTTTATTCCTTCAGTTCTATCTACTACGATTTTATAAGGCTTTCCAGTTGGTATTATCCCAACTTCAATTTCTTTTAAAATTTTTAATGGATCTTCTGTTCTAACTTGGTCAGACATTAAAACAGTGTAATCAGCTAGACGACCAGAAATCTCACCCATAATTGGACGTTTAGTTGCATCTCTATCTCCACCAACGCCCCATGCACATATAACTTTTCCTTTAGCATAAGTATTAACAGCTGTTAATATACTTTCTAAGCTAGAAGGTGTGTGTGCATAATCTATCATTATTGTAAGACCTAATTTATTTGGTACTAACTCGCTTCTTCCTAAAACTTTTAAATCTTTTAGAGCAGTTCTTATTTCATCTGCTGTAACATCAAAATAGGAAGAAACTGCTATTGCACCAGCAGCATTATATATACTAAATCTACCTGGAATACAAGCTTCAATTTGTTCTTCTTTTCCATTAAAGAAAATAGAAAAATCAATATATGAATCTGTTATTTCAACTTTATTAGGATTTACTTTAAAATCTGCTGAATTATCTATTGCAAATGTTTTTATGTCTTTATTTGGTAGTAAATTTTTAATAGTTTTTAATTTTTCATCATCATTATTTATAATACCATGTTTAGCAATTTTTATAAGTTCTAGTTTACAATTAAAATAGTCTTCCATAGTTGGATGTTCTTTTGGACTAATATGATCTTCTGAAAGATTTGTAAAAAGGCCAATATCAAATTCACAACCAGTAACTCTATCTAATTTCATAGCTTGTGATGAAACTTCTATAATTGCGACATCTACGTTTTTTTCTACCATATTTGCTAAATGCTTTTGAATTTCAATACTTTCAGGTGTTGTCCTATCTGTATCTTCTATTTTTTCATTATTAATATATACTGCAATACTGCCTATTAGGCCAACATTTAGTCCATGAGCTTCTAAGATGGATTTTACCATAAAAGTAGTAGTTGTTTTTCCTTTCGTACCTGTGATACCAATAAGTTTTAATTTTTTAGAAGGATTATCATAAAATGTGCATGCTGTTTGAGCTAAAGCTTTTCTTGTATTTTTTACAGATATAGCAGGTATATTAGTTGGAATATCTAATGAGTTTAAATCTACATTTGGCTCTACAATTATTGCTTTTGCACCATTTTTTATAGCATCAGGAATGAAGTGAATACCATCTTTTGAAAATCCATTGATTGCTATAAAAAGTCCACCTTCTTTAATTTTTCTTGAGTCTGAATGAATATTAGTTATATCTAAATTTAGATCGCCAACTGTGTTTATTATTTCGACTTCAGAAATTAATTTTTTTAGTAACATAGTTATCCCTCCTTATCAAGCAAGATTACTATGTTGACATTATATAACTAATTAAATAAGTTTGTAAAGAGAAAAAAAAGAAACCTGCGATTTCAAATTTATTTTGAATGTTAACAAAATAAAATTTAAAAGCGCAGGCTCTTTAGTTATGCAGTCGCATGTAATTTTTGAATAAGGCTACAGTATGAGCCGAATTATCCAAATAACAACTAAAACGGCCACACACACCCATTTGTGCTTCCACAAAAAATTGAGAAACATTAATAGTGGCATCATGAGTAATATTATAAAGAACAACTTAAATGGTAGAAAAACACAGAATTCCAATATTACGTCAATTAACCATTTGAACAAAAACATACTGTCACCTCATTTCTATTAATTAGTAAAAACTAATTTACATAATTATAGCACGAAAAGTTTTTTGTGTCCAGAACATTAGAATTTGGAGAATTTGATAGATTAGTTATATTATAAAATTGATTTGATAGAAAAAGACTTTTATATAAATCTTTATTTTTTTTGAAAAATGAGTTATAATAATAACGATTTTAGATTGTAATAAAAAAGATAATAAAGCTTGAAAGGAATATTATGTTAGAATTAAAAGATATATGTTTTGAAAGAGATAATAAAAAAATCCTAGATAATGTTAGTTTAATTATTGAAAATGAGAAATTTATAGTTATAACAGGACCAAATGGAGGAGGAAAATCAACTCTTGCAAAAGTTATAATGGGAATAGTAAAACCAGATTCAGGAAAGATTATTTTTAATGGCGAAGATATAACAGATAAAAGTATTTCAGAAAGAGCAAAAATGGGAATAGGATTTGCATTTCAACAGCCTGTAAAATTTAAAGGAATTACTGTTGGAGATTTAATGGAATTATCAGTAGGGAGAGAAATTAAATTTTCAGAAAAATGTGATATATTATCTTCAGTAGGATTATGTCCAAAGGATTATATAAAAAGAGAAATAAATTCATCACTTTCTGGTGGTGAACTAAAAAGAATAGAAATAGCAACAGTAGTTGCAAGAGAAACAAAATTATCTGTATTTGATGAACCAGAAGCAGGAATAGATTTATGGAGCTTTAATAGTCTAATAGATGTATTTGAGGACATGCATGATAAAATAAAAGGTGGTTCAATAGTTATAATTTCACATCAAGAGAGAATTTTAAATATAGCTGATGAAATCATTTTAATAGAAAAAGGAAAAATAAAAGAAATAGGTAAAAAAGATGATATACTTCCTAATTTATTAAGTAATACATCAAAAGTTTGCAGTAAAGTTAAATAGTTATAAGGATAAGAATATTTATCAAAAGTGTAAATTGAATTGTATGTATTTATGAAATAAATTAGAATTTTAATTAGCAATATTAAATGAGGAGAAAATATGGATATAAAATTAAATGATATAGAAAAAAATCTTTTAGAAAAAATAGCTGACAATTCTGAATTTAAAGAAGGAGCTTATAATATAAGAGAAAATGGAGCTGGAATTGAAAGAAAAACAACAGAAAATGTAAATATTGTAAGCAAAACTGATAAGCCAGGAATTGATATAATAGTTAAAGAAAATACAAAACATGAATTTATTCATATACCAGTAATGATAACAGAAAGTGGAGTGTCAG
Organism: uncultured Clostridium sp.; assembly: GCA_947427205.1. Lineage (GTDB taxonomy): Bacteria > Bacillota > Clostridia > TANB77 > CAG-508 > Scatovivens. Next base: position 24,596 of record CANEHB010000017.1, on the reverse strand, counting down.
ATTTAGTATATAATGATTTTTATATTGGTAAAAATGCTGATATTACTATAATCGCAGGATGTGGAATTCATAATGATCATCATTTACTATCTAGACATGATGGAATTCACACATTTTATTTAGAAGAAGGTGCAAAAGTTAGATATATAGAAAAACATTATGGTGAAGGAACTGGGACAGGGGAAAGAGTACTTAATCCTAAAACAGTTGTAAATCTAAAAAAAGATGCTGTATTAGAAATGGAAACATGGCAAATTGAGGGAGTAGATTCTACAATAAGAGAGACAGTTGGAAATTTAGAAGAAAATAGTAATTTTGTAGTTACTGAAAAAATTATGACACATAAGGAACAATTTGCAAAAACAGTTTTTGAAGTAAATTTAAATGGTAAAAATTCAAGTACACATGTTACATCACGATCAGTTGCAAAAGATAATTCAAAACAAGAGTTTATATCTAAAGTTGCTGGAAATACAGAATGCTATGGACATGTTGAATGTGATGCTATAATAATGGACAAGGGTGTTGTAAAAGCAGTTCCAGAGATTTTAGCAAATAGTATAGATGCTAGATTAATTCATGAAGCTGCAATAGGAAAAATAGCAGGGGAGCAATTAACTAAACTTATGACCTTAGGACTTGATGAAAAACAAGCAGAAGAAAAAATAATAAATGGATTTTTGAAATAAAATTTATAAATGAGCTTATAATTTTCTTGAAATGAAAGTTATAAGCTTGATTTTTTTATAATTAAGTAAAATTGCATTTATGAAATTAAATAGCAAAAAAAGTTAAAAAAAATCAATAATTGACAGAATTTCTTTGATTTTCTATGGACATTTTGAAAAAAATTATATATAATGATGGAGAATTTATATTTAGTGATGGAGGCATTTTTAGTATGTATGAAAGAAGTGCAATTGTATTAGAAAGATATTTCGAAAACTTATTAGATTACAGAAGAGAATGTAATTTGAGAGACAACTTTAACAACTATTGCGAATTAATTGAAAAATTAGAGAAGTTTCAAATAAACTATCAAAAAGAAATAGAAGCAACACAAGAATATAATGATAGTTTAAGAAAAATTAAATCAGTACAGTTAGCACAAGATAAATTATACAAAAAAAGTGCTAAAATGGAATATAATAGAAATCTATTATTTAATAACATTGATGGAAAAGTAGATGATACAAGAAAATGTATTGAAAAAATAGAGTTAGATGTTGAAAAAAATAATGAAGCAATGAAAGATAATAAAGAAAATTTATTATCAGCAATGACCGAATTCAATGATAAAAAATTTGAACTTTCAAAATGTAAAAGATATAAAAAAATGGCAGAAAACGAATATAATGAAATATATGAAGTTGCTAAGAAAAACTTTGAAGGAATAACACAAGAAAATTTAGATACTGCAAAAGGATTTGCCAAATTTGATGATAATGACTCTATTATAGAAATTTTAGATAAAAACGGAAAAGGTGAGAAAATCCCATTTAATTCAGGAGTAATAAATAGTGCAACTAAATTAGGTGTTGATATGTCAAAAAAAGAAGTAGCATCATATTTAGTTATCTATGATAAAATGTCAAAATTATTAAATGAAATTGAAAATGGAAATGCTAGAGTAGAACTACATAAAAAATATGCTAGAAATGAAAAAGCAAAGGTAGATTTTGTACTAGCAGTAAAAGAATATATATTCCAATTTTTAGATTATGAAAGAATGACAGTAATACATGGAAGAAAATCTCATAATAGATTAATGAGCGAGGCTTGTGAAAACTTTAATACAGATATAATTCAAATTAATAATTTGTTTAGTTTATTAGTAAAAGAGATAACAAATAAAGCAACTAAAAAAGCATATAAAGAGCTTTATAATAAATCATATGTAATAGAAATAAAACAAAAAGAAGAAAAATTTAAAAAAGAAAAAAACCGTGTAAACTTAAATACAGCTACATTAATAAATTCAAATTATTGGAGAATAGAAGGAATAAAAAATATATATACAGTATTCTATAAAAATGTTTCAGAAGTGTTTGGAAAAGAAGTCGCTGAGTTTGATATTCCTAAAGAAACAGATGAAGATATGCAAGAAGAACAAGAAGATGTAAAATTAGTTCAAGAAAAAGCAGAAGCACCTGTAGTTGAGGAAGAAAAACCAAAAGTTCCTAAAATGCCTTTTGAAATAAAAGAAAGAAGTTATAGTGATGAAGAGGATGAATATGAAGAAGAGCTAGAAGAAAATGATAGCGAATATGACAATGACTATGAAGATGAAGAAGAATACGAAGAATATAGCGAAGAAGATTACGATGAAGAAAACGACTATGATGAAGAAGATTCAGATGAATACGAAGAAGACGAATATGAAGATGATGAATATACAGAAGATGAAGATGAAGATGAGGATGAAGAGATTAGTGAAAATCCATATACAGCTTATGATGAAATAACAGAAGAAGAGATAGAAGAAGCAGAGAACTTCTCAGAGGAAGAAGAATTTGATATTTTTGGAGAAAAATATCAAGAAACAGATTTTATAGAAAAAAGTGTATTAGAAGCAAAGAAACAAGTTGAAAGTGAAAATATTTTTAAAGATGAAGAGGAAAGTATTTTCGCTAATAAGCCAGTAAAAGCAAGCATTTTTGATGATGACGATACAGTATTTGAAGATAATGAAGAAGACATATTTGGAAATGTAAAAATTCAAAGAAATTCAAATAAAAATGAAATAGAAGATATGGAATTAACTAAAGAAGAAAAAAATCAAAATGGAATATTTAAAAAATTAAGAAAAATAAGTAGACCAAAAAAAAATGCAGTAGATAATATATGGTAATGAAAGAAGTAGAGTTTTAAATACTCTACTTTTTTATATTATAGGAAAATACTCCACAATTCCTATAATATAAAGCATTCGGCAAATTTTGTACATTTCTTAGCTGTGCGAAAATCAGTTACTCTAGTTGTTAATGCTTTGCTTGTTACAGCTAGAGTATGCAAGGCTAAGCTACAGATAAGTTATGCACTCAACCAAAGACGAGGACATTTACATGTAGTTTTGTCTTTTTCAATTTTCATAATGTCCTCTTTTGTTCTAGAAAAGGAAAATTTATGTAATTTTAAAATCTTGAAAAAATCCCTTGATTCACAAAAAATTAAATGTTATAATTAATTTGATATTGTGTAAGGAAGGCTTTAATATGAATCAAATTTTAGTATCTGAAAAATTATATATAACACCTGAATTAAAAAGAAAGAAGAGAATGTATAAAATTGATTTCTTCATTTCTGTTTTTTTAGTATGTATTTTATTTTCATATTATATATATGCAGAATACGATAAAAACAAAAACGAAGCAATATCACAAGAAATATTATCAAACTTATCTTTTGAAGATAAAGTAGCAGATGATACAACAATTAAATTTGCAAATAATTCTATTGTTGTAATATTAAATACAGAAGATCCATTTGAAGTAATTTATTCTAAACCAGTTGAAGAACAAAATATAGAAGATAACATAGAATGGCTAGAAACGTCAGCTGGAACAAGATATTATGCTATGGCTAAAATAAATATACCTTCAATAAATTGTACATATCCAATATTAAATGAAACAACAGATGAATTATTAAAAATTTCACCATGTAAATTCTGGGGATGTGATGCAAATCAAGTTGGTAATTATTGTATAGTAGGGCATAATTATAGAAGTGATAAATTCTTTAGTCATGTTCCAAAAATGAATATAGGAGATGCAATTGAAATAACAGACATTGTAGGGAATACAGGAACAGTTACATATAAAGTATATGATAAATATGTTGTAGAACCAGATAATACAGATTGTACAACACAAAGAACAAATGGATTAAGAGAAATAACATTAATTACTTGTACAGATGATAGCAAGCAAAGAGTTATAATAAAAGCAAGAGAAGAACAATAAAAATTAGTATATTATATTAAAAGCTTTAGATGAAAATCTAAAGCTTTTTTGTATTATAGAAAATTGCTATGAAATTCCTATAATATAAAGCATTCGGCAAATTTTGTACATTTCTTAGCTGTGCGAAAATTAGTTACTCTAGTTGTTAATGCTTTGCTTGTTACAGCTAGAGCATGTAAGGATGAGCTACAGATAATTTATGCACTCAAACAAAGACAAGGACATTTGCATGTAGTTTTGTCTTTTGCAATTTTCATAATGCCCTCTTTTGTTCTATTATATGAAATTATTTATCAATTTTTAGAATATAAAATTTTTGTTAAATTTTATATAGCTTTTAGATGTGAAAAATGAAGAAAGATGTAGATAAGTTGTATATGACGAATAAATGAAGGAATGTTTAATATAATCTTTAAATTTGCTAATCTAAAATAGAATAATATAAAATTGAAAATAATTATCATTTTCTTATTAAATCGTGTAAAATAAGCACTTAAATTTGATAAAATATAAAATTGCAAAAAAATGTAATAATAATGAAATAAAAAAAATGTAAATTTATGGGTAATCTTAGAGCGAACAAGTTTTCAGAATTTAACACAAATTTAATATGAAAAATAATCAAAAAAGTAACTACGCATAACTCTTGAAAAGTCAGGAGTCCTAGGCTTTGGATACATAAAGAGTATGAATTTGACATTACTTTTTAAAATGGTAAAATACTTTTGGATGTGAGATACAGAAGAAAAAATATTAAAGATAAATATAGTTCTATAGCGGGGGTCCAAAATGAAAGTAGTAAAAAGAGATGGAAGAAAAGTTGAGTACAATAGTGATAAAATAGTTATTGCAATAAGCAATGCTAATAAAGAAGTAGGTGGAAAAGATAAAATATCAAGATCATCAATAGAATTTATAACAAAATATATAGAGGGATTAAATAAGCCATCAATGACAGTTGAAGAAATTCAAGATGTTATAGAACGTAAATTAATGGAGTTTGGAAAATTCACTCTTGCAAAAAAATATATTTTATATAGAGATAAACATGCATTAATTCGTGAAGCAAACTCTACAGATGAAAGTATATTAAGTTTAGTTAGAAATACAAATAAAGAAACAATGGAAGAAAATAGCAATAAGAATGCTGTTTTAGTTTCAACACAAAGAGATTTAATTGCAGGAGAATGTTCAAAAGATTTAGCAGATAGATTAATGTTACCTGAAAGAATAGTAAAAGCACATAGTGATGGAATTCTACATTTCCATGATAAAGATTATTTTGTTCAACCAATGCATAACTGTTGCTTAGTAAATATAGGAGATATGTTAGACAATGGAACAGTAATGAATGGAAAAATGATAGAAAGTCCAAAAAGCTTTCAAGTAGCATGTACAGTTATGACTCAAATTATAGCAGCAGTTGCAAGTAGCCAATATGGTGGACAATCTGTTGATATACGTCATTTAGGAAAATATTTAAGGAAAACTTATGATAAAGTATACAAAAAAAGATTTTTAGGATATGTTGAAAAAGGATTTTCAAAAGAAGAATGTCATGAAAGAGCAACAGAAGATGCAATAGAAAGAAGACAAGAAGATTTATCAGCAGGAGTTCAAACAATTCAATATCAAATAAATACATTAATGACTACAAACGGGCAAAGCCCATTTGTTACAATTTTTATGTATTTAGATAAAGATGATGAATATATTGAAGAAAACGCAATGATAATTGAAGAAATCTTAAATCAAAGATTAAAAGGAATAAAAAACGAAAAAGGTGTATATGTAACACCAGCATTTCCAAAGTTAATATATGTACTAGATGAACATAACTGTTTAAAGGGTGGAAAATATGATTATTTAACAAAATTAGCAGTAAAATGTTCTTCAAAAAGATTATATCCAGATTATATATCAGCAAAAATAATGAGAGAAAACTATGAAGGAAATGTATTCAGTCCAATGGGATGCAGAAGCTTTTTATCTCCTTGGAAAAATGAAAAAGGTGAATATGTATTTGAATCAAGATTTAATCAAGGAGTTGTAAGTATCAATTTACCACAAATAGGAATCATAGCTAATGGAAATGAAGAAAAATTCTGGAAATTATTTGATGAAAGATTAGAATTATGTTTTGATGCTTTAATGTGTAGACATAATGCATTACTTGGAACAATGGCAACAGCATCACCAATTCATTGGCAATATGGAGCAATAGCAAGATTAAATAATGATGAAACAATAGATAAATTACTTAACAGTTGTTTCTCAACAATATCTTTAGGATATATAGGATTATATGAAGTAACAAAATTAATGAAAGGTGTAAGCCACACAGATCCAGTAGGAGAAGAATTTTCATTAAGAGTAATGAAACATTTAAGAGAAACAGTAGACAGATGGAAAGCAGAAACAGGATTAGGATTTGCATTATATGGAACACCAGCAGAAAGTTTATGCTACAGATTTGCAAGAGTTGATAGAGAAAGATTTGGAGATATTGAAGATATAACAGATAAAGGATATTATACAAATTCTTATCATGTAGATGTTAGAGAAAAAATAAATGCATTTGATAAATTAAAATTTGAAAGCAAATATCAACCAATTTCTTCAGGAGGAGCAATTTCTTATGTAGAAATACCAAATATGAAAAATAATTTAGAAGCTCTGGAAGAAATAGTGAAATTTATATATGATAATATTCAATATGCAGAATTCAATACAAAATCAGATTATTGTCACATTTGTGGATTTGACGGAGAAATTATAATCAATGAACAAAATGAATGGGAATGTCCACAGTGTGGTAATAAAGATCACAACAAAATGAATGTAACAAGAAGAACATGTGGATACTTAGGAGAAAATTTCTGGAACGTAGGAAAAACAAAAGAAATAAAATCAAGAGTACTACATATTTAATAAAATACTAAAGAATAAAACAGAAATTACAAAAGAGTAATTTTTGATGAATAAGCCGTTTGAATTTAATATAAAGTGGGTTCAAACGGCTTATTGTAGGTCTAGCACAAACTAAAGGGGATAAAAATATGAACTATGCAGATATAAAAACAATAGATGTACAAGATGGAACAGGTATAAGAGTTTCAATATATGTAAGTGGTTGCCATTTTCATTGCAAAGGATGTCACAATAAGGAAGCATGGGATTTTAATTATGGAAAAAAATTTGATAATAGTACAATAGATTATATATTAGATTTAATGGATCATAATTATATAGCAGGGCTTTCAATATTAGGTGGAGAACCAATGGAACTTTCTAATCAAGAAGCATTATTACCATTAGTACAAAAAGTAAAAGAGAAATTTCCAAATAAAGATATTTGGTGTTATACAGGATATAAATTTGAAGAAGATCTTTTAGGAAAAATGTATAAAGAATTTTCATTTACTAAAGGTTTACTTGAAAATATTGATATAATAGTAGATGGACAATTTATAGAAGAGAAAAAACTTACAGACTTAAAGTTTAGAGGTTCAACAAATCAAAAGAAAATTGATGTACAAGCTAGCCTAAAACAAGGAAAATCAGTAGTACTTAAGTTTGGAGATGAAGAAAGATACGAAACACCTAAAAATCAAAAAATTATATTCTTTAAAGAATATAAAGATGAGGGACAAAGTGTTAAAGAAGTTGCTAAAGAAAACAGTACTATTTCAGTTGTAAATAATGATATACCATTAGATGTACCTTCTTATGAAATAAAAGAAGTAAAAGAAAAGATAGCAGCTACAGGAATTGAAAATAGAAGATTAGAACATACATAATCTAAGCCCAGCTGGGTAAAATAAAGGTTTATAGGTTCCTTTATATAATACCTAAATAAAAAAAGGAGATACATTAATAAAAATTAATGTAAAAGAAAAAATGGATAATTTAAAAATTTTTTCATGCAGTAGTTCAGCAGAAAAATTTACAGAAGAGATTTGTGATTACTTAAAAATTGAAAAAGGAAAAATCAATATGATGAAATTCAAAAATGATAATAACTTTGTTCAAGTTTTAGAAACAGTTAGAGATAAAGATGTATTCTTAATTCAAACAACAGAGCCACCAGTAAATGAAAGAATAATGGAATTATTAATAACAATAGATGCAGTAAAAAGGGCTTCAGCAAAAAGAATTACAGTAGTTTTACCATATTATATGTATTCAAGGTCAGACAAAAAAGATCAACCAAGAATACCAGTTACAGCCAAATTATTTGCCCAATTAATAGAAGCAGCAGGAGCAGATAGAGTGTTAACTTGCGATTTACATAATAGAGCAATACAAGCATATTTTAATATAAATTGTGATGTATTAACAGGACAAAGCTTACTTGAGAAATATTTTGATCAAAAAGATATAGATAACAAAGTAGTTGTTGCAACAGATGCAGGAAGTTCAAAAAAAGCATATAAATATGCAGAACATTTTAAATGTCCAATAGCGCTTGTAGATAAAAGAAGAGATGGAAATGACGATAGAGCAATATCAACAAGTGTTATAGGAGATATAAAAGGAAAGAATGCATTAGTATTTGATGATGAAGTAGATACAGCAGGTTCAATAATGGAAACAGTATCAGTAATAAAACAATTTGGTGCAAAAGATGTATATATAGGATGCACACATGGAATTTTATCAGGACCAGCAATAGAAAGAATTAAAAATTCTGAAATCAAAGAAGTAGTAATGACAAGTACAGTACCATTACCAAAAGAAAAACAAATTGATAAAATCGTGGTAGTATCAATATCAGAGCTTTTTGCGGAAGCAATAAAAAGGATACATGAAGAAACATCAATAGGAGAATTATTTGAAATAAATTAAGTATTGACATTTTTAGCCATAGACTGTATAATATTAAGCAGTTAAGCATAAAACGAGAGGATTAATTACATAAAAAAATCAATCCCACAAGATGTTTTTTTGGCTTCGAAAGGAGGGGAAAAATAATGTCAGAGGTTAAAGTTAATAATGGTAATATAGAAGATGCATTAAAGAGATTTAAAAGACAATGTGCCAGAAATGGAGTATTACAAGAAGTAAGAAAAAGAGAACATTATGAAAAACCTAGTGTAAAAAGAAAGAAAAAATCAGAGGCTGCAAGAAAAAGAAAATTTTAATAAAATAAAAGGACAGTTTTTAAGCTGTCCTTTATTTTGTGTTTAAATATTTATAATATATGATTATGATTTTTAATCAGGTTCTTCAGTTTTAGTTAATTCTTCAATTTCTTCTTTTGTAAGTTCAGTACAAGATATAATAGTTTCAATATCAATTTTATTTTCTAACATCTTTTTTGCAATTTTCTTTTTAGATTTATCAATTATAAAATCTTCTTCTGCTTTTTTATCCATTCTTGCCATTTGCTGTCTTAATAATATATATTCTCTTGTATCTGGATCACTTATTCCTTCTAATAGGTCTTTTGCTTTTTCTAAAGGCTCATTGTTTTTTATATCAGACATATCTATTTCCTCCGGATTTTTAATAAATTTTATCCAAGCATCTAGTTCTTTATTGTTATTTGTGTGTTTTTTAAACTTTCCTAATTCGATTATATAAATTTCAAAATCTTTTGTCAACACGATATTTTGATAGTTTTTTTCTCGTATTTGCCATTTGGTTATATATGTATCTTTTATTGAATTTAATGAATCTAAATTGTAGTTTGAAATTAATATAATTATAGTTTTATTTAATTTATTATAATTTTCAGATTCTTTTATAGATTTTAAATATAATTTACTCCAATAAAATAATAACCTTTTTTCAATATTTTTTTATCCAAAACTTGCATTTCTATATCACATTGAATTCCATTATTTATCTTGGCTCTTATATCTAAAATACCAACTTTATCTGATTTTTTGTCTTTTTCTAATGTTTCTTTACGGTCTAATTCAATTTCTTCAACTTTAATATCCAATATTGAATTTAATAATCCTTTTGTAATTTCTTCATTTCCTATATATCCAAATATTCTTTTAAATACATAATCATTTGTTTGTGGTAATAATTTTCTTATAAGCAGTCACTTCCTTTTTTTAATTTTGTTTTTTGATTGTTTTGACCAGAAATGGTCTGAATTTTAGAATTTAATATTTATAAATATTTAAACTTTCAATATATTAACATCTTTTTTGTAAAAAATCAAGATAATAAAGGAATCTAATTAAATAATAGAAAATAGCTATGATAAAAAAATCATAGCTATTTATAAATTAATTTGATATTAAAAATTTTTACTTACCTACAAAAAGTTCAACAATAATTTTTCCATAGGCAATACTATCAACAATTCCAATTCCAGTATAGTTGTAATCATTACTTAAAATATTTTTCTTATGATCTTCAGATTTTAACCAACTATCGAGAGCAGAAGAGACACTTGAGTTACCTGCTATATTTTCACTAGCTGTTTTATATGAAATACTATGTTTTTTTAACATTTCAAAAGGAGTTCCATATACAGGTGAAATATGTGAAAAATAGTTGTTTTCAACTAAATCTTGAGCTTTTAATCTAGCAACATTTTGTAAGTTTTCATCAATTTCTAAATTTGATAAATTATTTTTTTGCCTTTCCATATTTATTAAAGAGAGTAGCTCAGACTCTTCATTTGTTAAATTGGTATTAGATACCTCATTAATAGTTTCAGTATTAGTAACAGGAGCTTTTTGCTCTGTAGTAGGAGTTATATATTTCACATTAGCTGTACCAATTTTATTTTCTTCATTTTGAATAATGTACCATTCTCCAATTTTTCCATATACTCTTACATATTCATTTTTCTTTAAAAGATCAATAGAATCATAATTTATTCCAGCACCACTTCTCATGTTCAAATAATCTGTATTAACAATTCCAAGAGAAAAATCAAGAGTTTGATAATCTTCCATACCAAAACATGTAGCAAAAAGACTTACCAAAAGAACTAAAATAATAAAAGTAAGTATTAAAACAATTTTGTTATTTGATAAAAAGTTTTTCATATTATATCATCCTTTCTAGGACAGCATGTCCTCTTTTGTATTAAATATAAAAAAGATATTAGCATCTTTTCTATTCAAAGAGATTTTACCCAATGAAATTTTTAATATACCATATTATGGAAAAAATTATTTGGAAAATAGATAAACAGAAAAAAATATTACTAATTTTAAAGTAATAAAAATGATAAATATGACTAAAGTAACAATTGCGTAGAAAATTGCGAAAACTGTCGAAAGAAGTAACAAGATATGCAAAACTAGAACTTAACAAAAATGTTAAGTTCTAGTTTTTACTTTTGTGTATATAAAATTATATATAATAAAATTTTGTATATGTAAATAGAATCATTTTTAGCTAACGCTTTCAATAAACTTTTTCTACTTTATTTTAAATTCATAATCATCAATAGCATATTGTAATGACTGATTTATAGCTTCATTAATAGATATATCTTCTATATTTGAAATTTTTTTGATTTTTTCTAATATTTCTTCTTCAATTCTAACAGTATATTGTATATAAGTTTTATTATTCTTTTTATGGTATGCAATACCCATGATAATCACCCCTCATTAATTTTAACAATTATAATACATAAAAAATATACTCACTATATACACGTGTTATTAGCAATAATAAAATAATTGCAAAAAATATATTCCCTAGAAAAAAATAGTAAATTAATAAAAAAATTAATGAAAAAGATATAATTTAATAGAAATTACGGAATAACTGAGTATAGAGAGCTTGATAGAATTTTATACTTGTATACTCTAGAAAAAAAGCGTATTATGAGTGTATATATTATGCATATAAAATATGATTAAAAAGTGAAATTAAATGATAGCATATTTTTATGAGAGAATGCTATTTTAATTCATGATGGAAATAACTACCATGTAAAAACTTTCAAAAAAGTTTTATTATATAAAGAGGAGAAATAGAAGAAATAGGAGAATATGTAAAATGAAGAAAAAATATTTATTAATTAAACTGTTTTTTATCATGATGATATCTTTTTTAATACTAGCTTCTATAGTAATACCTAGTGTTGCAGAAGAAAGTAAAGTAGATAATGAAAATATCACAGTAGAATTGCCGGAAGTAATTGAAACTACAGATATTAGAAATCTACTAAGATCAGCACCAGATATAACAGTTGTAGATGTAACTGGATTAATTCTTGGAAAGGAAACACAGCATGAACATATTTGGAAAACAATGTATGATGAAAACTTGCATTGGAATGAATGTATGGCTTGTGGAGAAAAACAAGAAGAAATTACGCATACATATACAACAACATGGGCAGCAGGAAGTGAATCATGTTTACAAAATAATTATTATACCAAAACATGCTCATGTGGTTATTCATTTACAGGGCACAAACCATGCGTTTGGGATGGAAGTAGTTATTATATAGATGGTGTTCAACATATGCATATTAAGAAATGCAAAGTTTGTGGTACATATATAAGATGGTTGTATTACTTGAATACTTATGGAAGTGGAAATTTATACCAACAACCTGAAATTATACAAGAACCTTGTCATACTACCGATGGTATAGCATTAACATGTTCAAATACAGGAACTTGTGCTATTTGTAAAAATGTATATGGTTCAGGACAAATGCATGCCTTATTTCTGAAAGAACCTATTGATGGTAAAGAAACAATTTATTGTATTATGTGTAATAAAGAATTTGGAAGAGTTACTGAAACGCTTACAACAAATTCTGTAGCTCCTGCAACTATAACAACAATTATTGAGCTAGAACTTACTAATGGAGCAGTTTTTCAAACAACTGGTGGATATAGGAATGAAAATGGTTTGTGGGCGAGTAATACACAAACTATAATATCTGGAGCTGCTGGTAGTACTAATGTTACTTTAAAAACAGTAGGAACATTTACTTCAAATAGAAGAGTTGGATATAAAGCATTTGTAGATTGCAGAATAAAAATAAATGGGATTTCTACCATATTCACTAATCAATCTTATACTAATCCTAGATGGTATTATCCAGACCCAATCGAACCAACAATAACAGATATAAGATCAGATGATAGTTCATTAATTGAATGGAGCAAAACAAAACCAATTACAATTTCAGGAACAGAAAATTATTGTAATACAGTAACAGTAGAAATATTAGATGATGAGGAAAATTCTATTTTTAAAGGAGAAACAACTGTAACAAACGGTAATTATTCTATATCATGTACACCAGAAATTGAAGCAGGATTAAATGGTAGAACATTTACAGCTATAGTTACAGACGCATGTAATAATAGCACTACTCAAGAATTTATAATTAGAAAAGTTGATGCTGTTGCTCCACATGTAATATCTGGTACAGAAGTAATGGGCGATTGGGCAAAAGAAAAAGAATTTACATTTGAAGCAATAGATAATGGAATTGGAAATGTATCAATAGCATTTAATAATGTAGAAGATTATGAATTAGCAAATAAATTAGAAAATACATATTCAAGAGATTATAAGTTTGTTGGTGATGTTTATGAACCAACTCAAGCAAGAGTATTTTATAAAGATGAATTAGGAAATATAAGAACACAAACGATAACTATTGATAAAATAGATAATACAGCACCAGCAATAACCAATGCAAGATTAAATAATAATAAATTAGTGATTACAGCAAATGATAGACATGAAATGCTTGGAGAAGGTTCTGGAGTTTCAAAATATAGATTTGTAGCAAGTAAAAATAAACTTGCAGTCCCAGTAGTATCAAAAAATGATAGTACAGAGGTAGCAGTAAATGAAGAATTAATTATACCAAATATAAACGAAATGAAATATGTTTATGTTGTAGCAGAAGATGCAGCAGGAAATGTGAGTGAAGTATATGAATTTGAAATACCAGAATTAGAATTAACAACAGAAGTAAATTTAACAGCAGCAAATGGAAAAGGTGGAGTAGATTTAGATTGGTCTACTTATGATGCAGAAAATAAAATATTTAAAGTATATCAGAAAAAAGAAGATCAAGAAGAATGGGAATCAATTTCAACAGTTGATTTTTATAAAGAAATTGAATCTATTAAGGTATTAAATGTTTATCCTCAACCTAATAGTAGTTGTTCTATACCAACAGTAACATTTAGATATTTAGATGGAACATCAGAGAATCTTCCAAAATCAGCAGCATTAAAAGTTTGGATAGAAGGCGGAACTATGACTGAAGGAACCACTACTACTAATTTTGAGGCATATGGCAAAAATCCAATAACAGGACAACAAATCATAAAAATAACACCAGTAAGTAATGATGATTTTAATAGCAATCCAGATATTTTATGGAATTATGATATAGTAATGATTGGAACATGGGATGCTAATGGTTATGCTTATAATTCTCTAAGTGATGCTTCAATAGAACAAATAGAATGTTATATAAAAAGAGGATATGGAATTTTAATAGGACATGATACACTTACATATACTCCTAGTGAACTTAGAATGGGAGTATTAAGAAGATTAAGAACATATTTTAATATAGAAATTGGAAACAATTCTTATAACAACCCTGAAATTGTAACAAGTGAAAGAGATTATAATACTAATTGGGCATATATGTCTAGTACTGTAATAGTTAATAAAAATGGTTTATTAACTAATTTTCCGTATGAACTTCCATTAGGAACTAAATTAACCATTCCACAAACGCATACATTATCACAAGCAGCATTAGGAAATGTATGGATGACATTAATAGACGGAAATGAAATAACAGAGTATGGACATTTAAATAATTATTATAATGCAGGTGGAACAGGAAATCCTTGCTATTATCTAACAACTTGGAACAATACAGCAATGATACAAACAGGACATTCTAATGCTGAATCAACAGCAGACGAAAGAAAAGTATTAGCAAACACATTATTTTACTTAAAACAAAGAACAAAAGGCACAGGCTTTACAGATAACTCAGCACAAGACTTAAAAGCACCAAATGCACCAATAATTTCTACAGAAGGTGTAAAAGAAGTTAACAAAATAAAAATAAATTATAATGCAGTAGATAATGGAAGTACATATTCATATTATGTAGAAGCATTTGACGATATAGATAATAGTTTACTTCTTGCAACATCAAATCAAAGGACAGAAACAATAACAACAGGAACAAAAGGATACTATTATATAATTGATACAGATAGCGAAAACAAGGAGTTTGATGTAAGTACAGCAACATATATAGAAGATGAAAGTATATTAGTAGACTTATTAAATAATGGAAAATATATTCATATAAAAGCAATAGATATAGCAGGAAATGTAGGAGAACCAGCAGTATTAAAAATAGAAGTAAGATCAAAATCAGAAATAAACTTAGATGGTGGAACATTAGATGGAAATCCAGAACCAGAATTAAAACCAGAATTAGTAGGAACTACAATTGATTTAGGCACACCACAAAAAGAAGGATATACTTTTGATAGATGGGAAGTTACAGAAGGAGAAATTAATGGAACAGAGTATACATTCGGATTAGAAAATGGAGAAATAATAGCAAAATGGATAAAAAATCATTATGATTATACAGTAGAGTATTATTATAATGAAATTAAAGATAATGAAAAAACAGAAACATTAAGTGCAGAATTTGAAAGTATTGTAGAAGAGTATACAGAAAAACCAAAAGTTGGATATAAATTTAGCAAGATTGAAAATGTACCTTTGAAAATAACAACAAATCCAGCAAATAATATAATAAAGGTGTATTATGTAACAGATGACAGTCAGGTAAAGAACTTAAGTTATACAGTAGAATATTATAAAGAAGGAATAAAAGTAGATGAAGATACACAAACTGTATCACAAACAGTTCAATTATTAGAAGATGATATTCTAACAGTAAAAAAAGCTCAAATAAATATAACAGATAAATATTATGGATATAAATTATTAGAGCTAAAAAACAATAATAATGCAATAACAAAATTACCAGATACAGTTGAAAATGGGGATGTAATAAAAGTATATTATGTAATAGATGAAAGTCAAACTAAAGAATTAAGTTATACTGTTGAATACTATATTTCAGGATTAAAACAAGATAAAGATACACAAATTGTAAGAAATACAGTACAAGTATTAGAAGAAGATACTTTAATGGTTGATAAAACAAAAATTAATACAGTTAATAAATATTATGGCTATAAACTAGATAAAACAATGCCAGAGCAGGTTCCAGATATAGTAAATAATGGATATGTAATAAAGGTTTATTATGTAATAGATGAAGACCAAACAAAAGAAGTAAGTTATACAGTACAATATTTTAAAGATAGTATACGTGTACCAGAAGATACTCAAGTGGTAAAACAAAATATACAAGTATTAGATGAAGAAATACTTGCTGTAAACAAAAATCAAATAAATAGAGTAGATAAGTATTATGGATATAAATTTGAAAGAACAGATCCACAAGTGTTACCAAATACAGTAGAAACTGGAACAGTAATAAAAGTATATTATGTAACAGATGACGAACAAACAAAGAACTTAAATTACAAAGTAGAATATTATCAAGAAGATGAGAAAGTAGAAGAAGATACACAAATAGAAAGAAAAACGGTACAAGTACTAGAACCAGATACTTTAACAGTAAATAAAAGCAAAATAAATATAGTAGATAAGTATGTAGGATATGAATTAGGACATATAGAACTAAACGGAAAAGTAGTATCAAGTTTACCAAATACTGTAAATAATAATGATTTAATAAATATATACTATGTAATTGATGAGAGTCAAACAAAAAATATAAGTTATACAGTAGAGTACTATAAAGAAAACAGAAAAGTAGAAGAAGATACACAGATAGTAAAGAAAAGAGTTCAAGTATTACAACCAGATATATTAGATGTAGATAAATCAAAAATCAATATAGTTGATAAATATCTAGGATATAGATTAGATAGAATAGATCCAGTAGAAATACCAAGTACAATAGAAAATGGTGGAGTAATAAAAGTATACTACATGATAGATGACGAAAACACAAAGAACATAAAATATACAGTAGAATATTATCAAAATGACGTAAAAGTAGAAGAGGATACACAAGTAGTAAGAAAAACAGTACAAATATTAGATTCAGATACATTAAAAGTAAATAAATCAGAAATAAACATAGTAGATAAATATATAGGATACAAGCTAGACTATATGAAACAAGATAATAGAACAATAGCTGTATTACCAGATTCAGTACAAACAGAAACAGTAATAAAGATTTATTATGTAACAGATGAAAACCAAACTAAAAATTTAAGTTATACAGTAGAATATTATAAAAATGATGTAAAAGTAGAAGAAGATACTCAAATAGTAAGAAAAACGGTACAAGTGTTAGAAGAAGATACTTTAGTAGTAGACAAATCTCAAATCAATATAGTAAATAAATATTTAGGATATAGACTAGAAAACTTAAAGAAAAATAATAGTGATATTGTAGAGCTTCCAAATGTAGTAACAAATTGGGATATAATAAAAGTATATTATGAGATAGACGAAAATCAAACAAAAGAAATAAGCTATACAGTAGAATATTATCAAAATGACATAAAAGTAGAAGAGGATACACAAGTAGTTAAAAACACAGTACAAGTACTAAAACCAGATACATTAAAAGTAGATAAATCTTCAATAAATACCGTAGACAAATATATAGGATACAAATTAGAAAAATTAAAAACAAATGAAAACATAATTGATCATTTAGCAGAGGAAGTAACAAATGGAGATGTAATAAAAGTATATTACGTAATAGATGAAAGTCAAACAAAGAATTTAGATTATACAGTAGAATATTACAAAGAAGGTATAAAAGTAGAAGATGATACTCAAGTTATAACTCAAACTGTACAAATTTTACAACCAGATATTTTAACAGTAGATAAATCTTCAATAAATACAGAAGATAAATATTATGGATATAAATTAGAAGGTATAAAACAAAATGAAATAGAAATTTCTGAATTACCAGATACTGTAACAAATAAAACTATTTTACAAGTATATTATGTAATAGACGAAAATCAAACAAAAGATTTAAGTTATACAGTAGAATACTATAAAGAAGGTATAAAAGTAGAAGAAGATACTCAAGTCGTAACTCAAACAGTACAAGTATTAGAGCCAGATGTTTTAACAGTAGATAAATCTCAAATAAATACAAAAGATAAATATTCAGGATATAAATTAGAAAAAATAGATCCAGTAGAAATACCAGAAATGATAGAAAATAGTGGAATAATAAAAGTTTATTATACAAAAGATTCTTTTGAATATACAGTAGAATATTATTATGATGGAGTAATAGATGAAGCTAAAACAGATAAATTTACAGCTATATTCCAAGATGAAATAACAATATATGAAGATAAAAATATAACAGGATATAAGCTAGAAAAAGAAGAGAATTTACCACTTGTAGTAACTGAATATCCAGCAATGAATATAATAAAAGTTTATTATGTAAAATGGGAATTCGATTATACAGTAAATTACTATTATGATGGAGTATTAGATGAAGAAAATACAGAAACAAAAGTTGCAACATTTGGAGATTTGATAGATTCATATATTGATAAAGTAAAAGATGGATATAGATTAGAAACTGTAGAAAATATACCTTTAAGAGTAGTAGATGATCCAAGTAAAAATATAATAAATGTATATTATGTGAGAAAAGATGCTAATGTAGTAGTAAAATATGTAGATAAAGAAACTGAAGAAGAAATATCAGACGAAGTAATTAAAACTGGAAAAGTATTTGATGAATTTGATGTGGCAGAAGATGTAAAAGAAGTAGAAGGATATACACTAATAGAAAGTCCAGAACCAACTAGAGGAAACTATACAGAAGAGGAGCAAATATTTACATATTATTATGCAAAAAATACACAAGTAGTAGTTAAATACATAGAAAAAGACTTAAATAATGATAATACAGAAGATAATGATGTAGAAGAAAATGCAAGGGAAGTAGTATTAGCAGAAAAAACAATAATAGAAGGACATGAAGGAAAAGCATATGAAACGTCAGCAAAAGAGATAGAAAATTATACACTTGTGGAAGATAGTAAAAATACAACAGGAACAATGACAAGAGATGAAATAATAGTAGTATATTACTATTTGCAAAATACTAAAGTAACAGTAAAACATATAGATAAAAACTCAGGAGAAGTGCTAGAAGTAATAGAACAAAAGGGATTAGTTGGAGATACATATACATCAACATCAAAAGATTTTGAAGAATATGTAGGTGTTCAAAAACCAGAAAATGAAACTGTAGTAATGACAAAAGATGAAATTATATTAGAATATTATTATGAAAAAATATCAGCAGGAGTAATAGAAAAACATATAGATGTAAAAACAGATGAAATTTTAGACAGTATAGTATATGAAGGAAATGAAGGAACACCATATAAAACAGAAGCAAAAGAATTTGAAGGATATGATTTAGTAGAAGAAATGTATCCAGAAAATTCAGAAGGAACAATGACAGTAGATGTAATCGAAGTAAAATACTATTATGTAAGAAAAGCATCAGTTAGAGTAGAATACATAGATAAGATAACAGGAGAGAAACTACCTGTAGATATAGAAATAGCAAAAAGATTAGCAGAAGGTACAACAGAATATATTTATGGACATGAAGGTGATTTATATGAGACAGAAGAAAAGAAATTTGAAGGATATGACTTAATAGAAGTACCAGAAAATAGTAAAGGCGAAATGACAGTAATAAGAAAAGAAGACGGAGAAGTAGAAACAGAAATTATTGTAGAATACTATTATGTAAGAAAAGCAGAAGTAAAAGTAGAGTACATAGATATAGTAACAGGTGAAAAATTACCAGTAGATATGGAAATATCAGAAGCACTAGGCAAAGATACAACAGAATATATTTATGGACATGAAGGTGATTTATATGAGACAGAAGAGAAGAAATTTGAAGGATATGATTTAGTAGAAGTACCAGAAAATTATGAAGGCGAAATGACAAAAGAGCAGATAACAGTAACATATAAATATATAAGAAAAACAAATGTAATAGTAGAATACATAGATATAATAACAGGCGAAAAAATTTTAGAGCAAGAAAAAGCAGTAAATGGAAATTCATATGTAAAAAAAGACAGTACAGAAATAATAGAAGGGCATGAAGGCGACTCATATAAAACTATAGAAAAAGAATTTGCTTATTATGAATTAGTACAAAGACCAGAAAATTCAGAAGGTACAATGATAGTAACGATAAAAGACGATGGAACAGCAAGTGTAACAACATATGTAAGATATTATTATGCACATAAATCGAGTGGAGTAGTAGAAAAACATATAGATATAATGACAAATAAAGAAATAGCAGAAGATAAGCTATATGAAGGTAATGAAGGAGATCCATATAAAACAAGTTCAAAAGAGATAGATGGATATGAGTTATTAGAAGAAAAATTACCAGAAAATGCAGAAGGAAAAATGAAGAAAGAGGTAATTGAAGTAAAATACTATTATAAAAAAGTAGAACAGCCAGCACCAGAACCAGAGCCACAACCAACTCCAGAACCAGTAAAACCAAATGATAATAATAACAATAATAATGGAAATCCACCAATTATAAGAAATATTTATAATTACATAATAGAAGGAAGTGGATCAAAAGGAAATGTATCAAGTAATGGAAATTCAAGTGGAAGTGGTAGTGGAAGTACAAATAAAAATGCAATAACAAAATTATTAACACCAGGAACAGGAGATATATTGCCACAAATAGCAATGGTTGTAATATCAGGGGTAATCTTAATGAATATAATAGTAGTTCAAATAAGAAAATCTAAAAAACAAAATAAAAAATAGTTTGTGATTAGTAAAACTAGAATTTAACTAATAAAAGTTAAGTTCTAGTTTTTATTATTTAGTAGGAAATCCTTTGAACTTTTACTAAATAAAGCTTTTTAAATATCGTTCACTATTGTTTTTATTACTAATTAAAAAATATCTCTTCTTGTAAAATATAGTAATTATTGTTAAAATTAATTTGCAGGAGAAATTTTATGGGAAGAAAAAAGAAAAATAGTAACAAAATTAAAGAATTATTTATTGCTATAATTATAATAGCAATATTAATTTTTGCTGAAAAAACAGGAATTTTAAAATATATAGATGAAACTATAGCAAATACAGGAATTGCAGAAATAGTAGATACTTCAAAAGAGTCAGATATTGCTACAGCTTTAGAAGTAAAAAAAGATAATAATATAATATCCAGTGTTTCTGAAAATATAAATATTGATAATAATAAATTAAACATATTATTTTTTGATGTAGGGCAAGCAGATAGTCAAATTATTATTTGTAATGGAAAAACTATGCTTATAGATGCAGGAAATAGTAAAGATGGAGAAAAAATAGTAAATGGAATAAAAGCTTTAGGAATAACAAAAATAGATTATGTAATTGGAACACACGTACATGAAGATCATATTGGTGGAATGAGCTATATTATAGATTCTTTTGATATAGGTGATTTTTATTTGCCATATAATACAACAACTACATCAAGTTATTATAAAAAACTGCTTAATAGTATTTCAAATAAAGGATTAGAAATAAATGAAGCTGTAATAGGTGAAAAAATAGAACTTGGAGCATCAATTTGTGAAATTATGTCTGTTGATAACAATGAACCAGAAAATGCAAATTTGACATCAATTGTTTTACAATTATCTTATGGAACACAAAAATATTTATTTATGGGAGATGCTGAAACTGAAAATGAAAAGGCAAGAGATTGGGAGGATATAGATGTTTTAAAAGTTGGGCATCATGGCTCTAATACCAGTAGTTCAGAAAGGTTTTTAAAACAAGTTTTGCCAGAAATAGCTATAATATCAGTAGGAGCAGACAATAGTTATGGACTTCCAAAAGATAAAATTATAGATAGATTAAAAAAAAATGGAACAATTGTTTATAGAACAGATGAAGATGGGACAATACAAATTGTTAGTGATGGAAATACTAATGAAGTTATAAAAATAGAATTAAGCTTTGATGGAAATGAATAGTTTATATAAAATGAAGAAATATGGATATTTGCAATTTTCATAATATATTCTTTTATTATTCTTTCCTTTTGAAGAGATTATCTACTAGGTTTTTAATCTCTTCTTTTTCTTTTTTTGTTTGAACGATATCTAAAATATATTTACCATTTACAAATCTTATAACATCTCCTTCAGTAGCTTCGATAGGTAGTAAAGATTTTTCAATATTAATCATTTTTTTAGTTTTTCTGTCTTCGCAAATTGCAAAATCTCCTTCAAATCTATCTATTGAAAATGAAGTATTAGTTTTATCTATATAGTTTTTAAGTTCATCTGAAAAATTGTTTTTAGAAGATTTATTATTAAAATTATTGTTTATTTCTAAGTTCATAGTGACCTCCGATAAAGTTTTATTTATGATTATAAGTTTATTATTAACAATGTAATAAGTTTTTGTTTAGATGAAATATATAATTTTAAAAATTATAGCATGTTTTTATTTAATAAGAAAGTGTTTTATGGGATATAAATATTTATTATAGATTTATAATAGATATTTATAACGTTTACAAAATAAAAAATTATTGATAAAATTAACAATAAATAAAAAATTACTTAAATATTAGCAAAATAAACAAAGATGCGGATGATTTTAATAGTTATTATCTGCTTTTGCTATAAGAAAGGAGAAAAAACAGTAAATGAAAAAGAAAACGATTATTATTTTAGTAGTTGCAATTATTATATTTTGTATAGCAGTTGGCTTTTTTGTATGGACATTAAATAATAATGAAGAGATAGAACCTGAAAATACAGTAGAGGTAGATGAAATTTCGAAAACAAAAGATATAGAAAATGCCGAATATACAGATTTTACATTTTATAAAGAAGATGGAACAGAAGTTAAATTGTCAGACTATAAAGATAAATCTACAATGATACTTTTTTGGAATTCTGAAAATGAAGATTCAGTAGAGGTGCTAAAAAAAGTAAGTGGAATGTATGAACAATATAAATCAAATGTTAATTTTATTATGATTAATACAGCTCAAGAAGTTGATGAAAAAATAAAAGAAGAAGTATCTTTTGAAATTTTTTATGATTTTTATAAAGAAGGTGTAATGAAATATAAAATTTCTGAAGTTCCTTCAATGCTATATATAACAGAAGAAAATGAAATCATAAATGCAAAATCTGGACTTACAACTACTGATGCATTAGAAGCAAATTTAGAAATTATCTCTGATAAAAACAATAGAATAGATAATACAGAAAATTAAATCACTAGCAGGAAAAGCATAAAAAATTCCTTTTGTATTAAATATATTATATCCTGCAAAGATTAATATACAAGTAACAGCGATTTTTAATAAAATTAAAGTCGCTGATTTTTTTTGCATTTTTTTATGAAATAAATATGAAGGAATTAGTATCTTTAATCCATATAAACTGCTACTTACAAATAAAATTTTAGATGTATAAACAGCATAATTTACAATGCCAGAAGTACTTGAAAACAGTGAAAAAATATTTTCTGAAAATGTATAAAGAATTATAGATAATATTATTTCTATTATAAAACTTAAAATAAGTGCGAAAATAAAATGTTTTTTACTTTTATAAAATTCTTTTTTTAAAGAAATAATTATAATTGGAAAAATCATTATTAAATATACTATTAAATTTAAAAAAATTCCTAATATTTGTATTCTATTCATGATTATATTGTATAATTTAAAAACTAAAAATTCAAGTAGTGAAATTTTAATAACAATTATGAACTTATATGTTAAAATATTTTGATAAAAAATATAAAAAAATTCAAAAAAAAGCTTGCAAAATAAATAGTTATATATTAAAATCTAATTGAAGTGGAGAGAAGTGGTACAAAGTGGTAGAAAAAGGAAAGGAGTTGCATCGAGTTGCTAATAGGTGAATATGAGCATTCTCTAGACGCTAAAGGCAGATTAATAATGCCAGCTAAACTTAGAGAAGATATAGGTGAAAAGTTCATAATAACCAAAGGGCTTGATGGATGTTTATTTGCTTTTTCACTTGAAGAGTGGAAAAACTTTGAACAGAAATTAAGATCACTTCCTATTTCTAATAAAGATGCTAGAGCTTTTTCAAGATTTTTCTTCGCTGGTGCTATCGATTGTGAAATTGATAAGCAAGGTAGATTCCTAATTTCAAGTAATTTAAGAGACTTTGCTGAACTTACAAAAGAAGTAGTAATAATAGGAATGGACTCAAGAATTGAAATTTGGAGTAAAGATAAATGGCAAAAATGTGATGACGAAATTTCTGCTGATGAAATAGCAGAAAAGATGGAAATGCTTGGTATATAACTTGCTAAAGTTTATATAAATGCAAAAGAAAAAAGTTTAAAGTACAAAAGAAAAAACATACAAAAGATAAAATTTTAAGTTTATACAAAAGAAAAAACATACAAAAGATAAGGTTTTAAGTTTACACAAAAGAAAAAAGCATACAAAAGATAAAGTTTTAAGTTTAC
>CANEHB010000016.1 GCA_947427205.1 uncultured Clostridium sp. | reverse complement strand
TCTCTTTCAATATTTTATTTTCAATTTATATGTGACATATCTATTTTAAACCTATACAAAAAAATTAAGTTACTTTGCATTTATGATTATTATAAAACTACATTTACTTTTTTCTAAAATTTATTTATAATTAATATATAAATGTTTAAATTAATTATAGAAAGGGATTAATCTAAATTAAATGAATTACTATCAAATATTAGGTGTTAGTAAAAACGCTTCACAAGAAGAATTGAAAGATGCATACAAAACATTAGTAAAAAAATATCATCCAGATTTATATCAAGGTGATAAAACTTTTGCTGAGAAAAAAACAAAAGAAATTAATGTTGCATACGATATTTTATCTAACCCTACTACTAGAGCTGAATATGATGAAGAAATTACACCCAAAAATACTGATATAACTTATGAATACACTCCACCAAAATATAATAATCCTTCTTCGTATTCGTATCATGATTATTATAGAAATAAAACTTATTCAGATTTTGGTGATTATGATAAACGTTATACTAATTATCATCGTTCAAAAACACCAAGCTCAAATTATAGTACTCAAAAAAATATTCATGATGAATTTTCAGATAATATTGTTAATTCTATTGATCGTATGACCTTTTCTTCTAAAATTAAAGGATTAATATTAATTTTTACTATATATATTTTTATTTTTGCAATGGCAGTTCACAATTTTGACCTTTTTTCAAAAAATAAAAGTTCTGGAACAATAATAAATAATAATAAATCAACATATATACCAGCAAATACTTTCATACCAGAGCACAGTAGTAGCAACCATAACAACAGTAAAAATGCCACAAATAACTCTTTTGAAGATTTTAATATAAATGATTATTTTTCAGATGAAGAACTTTATGATGTATATACAGAAAGTTATTCTGATATATTTTCTTCTTTCCAAGAATTCAAAGAAACAATGTCTTACTATGTTTACTTATACTATAACTTTTAAATATATCTATATACAAATTTAAATTTTTAGAATATAATGTAAGAGTAATACAGAATATAAATAAAGTTTTAATCAAACTATAAAAAGTAACATATAATTTTTTATTTTATATAATATATAAGATTTCATATATTAAGGAGGACTAATATGAAAGAATATAAGTTAGCGGTTGTTGGAGCTACTGGATTAGTTGGTAGAAAAGTAGTTGAAATATTACAAGAATATAATTTACCTATTTCGAAATGTGAATTTTTCGCAACAAGAAAATCAGCAGGTACAGATTTCTTTTTCAATGGTAAACAATGTTTAGTAAAAGAATTAAAAGATGATTCTTTTGAAGAAGGATTTGATTTTGCTATATTTTCAGCTGGTGGAGAAGCATCCAAACATTATGCACCTCTAGCAGCTCAAGCAGGTTGCATTGTAGTTGATAATAGTAGTGCTTTTAGAATGGATTCTGATGTGCCACTTGTTGTTCCAGAAGTTAATCCAGAAGAAATAAAAAATAATCATGGTATTATAGCTAATCCAAATTGTTCAACAATTCAAGCTGTTATCCCTTTAAAAGCTTTAGATGATAAATATAAAATCAAAAGAATTGTTTACTCTACATATCAAGCTGTTTCAGGAGCTGGTCATGATGGAGTTACAGATTTAGAAAGAGGACTTGAAGGAGAAGAGCCAAAAAAATTTCCATATCCTATTGTTAACAACTGCCTTCCTCATATCGATACTTTTTTAGAGAATGGTTACACTAAAGAAGAAGAAAAAATGATAAATGAAACTAGAAAAATATTAAAACGTCCTGATTTAAAAATAACTGCAACAACAGTTCGTGTTCCAGTTATAAACTCTCATAGTGAATCTATTAATGTTGAATTTGAAGAAAAATTTGATTTATATGAATTAAAATCAGTTCTTTCAAACACTCCAGGAATCATTGTTCAAGATGATACTCAAAATAATATCTATCCTTTAGCGCTTAATGCTACTGGTCATGATGAATCTTTTGTTGGTAGAATTAGAAGAGATTTTAGTGTTGACTCTGGCATTAACTTCTGGTGTGTAGCTGATAATATTAGAAAAGGTGCAGCCTCTAATGCTGTACAAATTGTACAAAAATTAATTGAACTTGATAATGAACAGTAAAATTTAATGGGAGCATCTTAGCTCCCATTTTTAAGCTTTTATTTTTTCTATAAAGTTTATATATTTTTGTTTGCATAACTCCAATTCTTCAATTTCAACAGCATTTTTGAATTCTCCAAGTAGTATATATACTTTATTTAAGTTATAAGAATATTCTTTCATGTAATCTACATCATCCATCATTTCTTTATATTTACTTTCAGCTAATCCTACTGTACTTTTCGCTTCCTCCCATTGTAAGCTATTTGCATATGATAAACTTGATAAAACTAGGGATTTTAATTTCATTATATTTACTTTATTTTTCTCTTCTGAATATTTTTCTAAATAATTTGGTAATAAAGAATATAAATAACTAATTTTTTGCATAAAATTATTTGCATCCTCATTGTTTATAGCTATACTTACATCATTAACTTGATTTCTAAAGTTTATTAGTTCATCAGTTGATATATCAACTTCTGATAAATCCAACATTATTGTATCTAAAGAATTATTTATTGTTTGAATATCTTTATTCATATCTTTCCAATTTATTTTGCTATCTTCTGTATATTCACCTTTTATATATTTGTTTACTACTGTAAATATCTCGTCCTCTAAATAATTTATTTCTTCATTTGTTTTATCTTTTATATCTTTTTCTTCATCATTTTTTATTGTGCAACCAGTAAAAACTATGATACTTAAAATTATTAAAATGGCGTATTTTAAAACATTTTCTATTTTTGCGTTTTTCATACTTTCCTCCAAATTCTATATTACTTTTAAATTTATACTAGTATTTACTATTTTTTATAAATTATGCTTTTTAAATATTACAAAAATTTCTATGTTAATAATTTTTGTAATATAGAATAAAATATCTTTTTTAGTGAATAATAAAAACAAATAATATTTAATAAACAAAATGACTTTGTGCTATAAATTCAAAGTATTTTATATATAAAAGGACTTTTTTATGAAAACTTCAATAAATTTTTATAGTGAAATTAATGGTGAAATAAAAAAATTCTTAGAACAGTACTATTCTAAGAATTTTGAATTAACTGATAATTTAACTTACTCAAAAGAATATGATAATCCTATTGATATGATAGATATTATAAGTTGTTTTATTGACAACAACGATAAATTTAAAATTAACCTATGGATTAGTCTTGATAAAGATGTTTATATTTGCGTTACTGAAAAAAACTTAAATAACCTTATAAAGTACATCTATGAAAGATATCCATACTAACCATTTTTATTATACTAATTAATATTATTTTTCTAAAATTATTGTTACTGGTCCATCATTAAGTAATGACACTTGCATATTTGCTCCAAAGATTCCCTTTTCTATATGTATTCCTTCTTCTTCACATTTCTTCAAAAAATAATTATATAAAGGCTCTGCTTTTTCTGGTCTTGCAGCAGCTATAAAACTTGGTCTATTTCCACTACTCATACTATCTGCATATAATGTAAATTGAGAAATTATTAAAAGCTCTCCACCTACATCTTTCAAAGATAAATTCATTTTATCATTTTCATCTTCAAAAACTCTTAAATTACACAATTTTCTAGCTAATACATCTGCATTTTTTTCCGTATCTTCATGTGTTATTCCACATAAAACCATAAAACCTTTATCTATTTTTCCAACTGTTTTCCCTTCAACATCTACTTTAGCATTTTTTACTCTTTGAACTACTAATCTCATAATTATTGCCTTCCTCTTTATTTATCTTGATCATTATCAGAGCTTTCTTTAATATCTTCATTACTACTTTCATTAGTAATATTTTCTGTTTCTGGTGTAACATTATTTACTTCAATAACTTCTGTTTCTTTCGCACCTGTTGGTTCTTCTTTTTTTATTTCGACCTTTTCTATTTTAGGCTGCTTGCTACCACATTTTGAACAAAACTCTGATTCAATTTCTAATTCAACACCACAATTTACACATTTTTTAATTTTTTTTACTGTTAAAAGCTCTGATTGTAATTTTGAAATTTCATCTTTCTTTCTAGATATATCTTCACATTTAACGGCTAATTCTTCTTTTGATGCATCTTTTCCATCTTTTATTTCATTATAAACTATCTCACCAACTTCTGCATAAATCTCAAATATTTTTTCTTCTAAAGAATTAATCTTTGATTTTAATTTTAGCTCCTCTGAAATTGTAGTTGCTTTTTCTTTTGTTGCTTGATATGTTTCACTTGCTTTTTTTCCTAACTTATTTAAAAAATCCATTTTTATACCTCCATTACATATTTATTATAAGTTTATATAAAATAATAATTTTCATATTAAACTTTAGTAAAATTATTCTTCTTTCAAATTTCTTGTCATCAAAGTTTCTACAGCAGATTTAGGATCTAATCCATTATATAAAACATCATAAACTGCATTTACTATAGGCATTTCTACATTATATTTTTTTGCAAGCTTATATGCCACATCAATATTGTCTACACTTTCTATTGTCATTCCAATTTCTTTTCTAGCTTCTTCAATAGAAAATCCTTTTCCAATCATTTCTCCTGCTCTTCTATTTCTGCTATGCATACTTCCACAAGTTACTATTAAATCTCCTAAACCTGTTAAACCATAAAATGTTTTTTCTTCTCCTCCCATTGCTGTTCCAAGTCTGCTTATTTCAACTAGTCCTCTTGTTAAAAGCGCTGCAAAAGTATTATCTCCTAAATCCAAACCAACTCCTACACCTGCACAAAAAGCAATTATATTTTTTAAAGCAGCTCCTAATTCTACACCTCTAACATCTTTTGATGTATATAATCTCATAGTTGGACTTTTAAAAACTTCTACTATTTTCTCTTTTACTATATCTTCTGTTGAAGCAATTACTAAAGCTGTAGGTATATTTAAAGATACCTCTTCTGCATGACTTGGTCCTGAAAGTATTCCATATTTTATATTTGGTAACTCTTCTTTTATTACTTCATCTAAAGTTAATTCTGTTTCTGATTCAAATCCCTTTGAACACATAACTAAAATTTGATTATCTTTTATAATATTTTTATAATTTTTTATTGTACTTCTAACAAATTTTGAAGGTGTTACATGTAATATTATTTCAGCATCATTTAATACTTCTTCAAAATTACTAGAGCATACTACATTATCTGGTATAGTTGCTTTTGGCAAAAACATACATTTTCTTTCATTATTGATCATGTCTCTTTCTTGTTCATTAAAAGACCATATTTTTACTTCATTACCATTTTGAGCTAAATATATTCCTAATGCAGCTCCCCAACTTCCACTTCCTATTATTGCAATTTTTCTCATTAATTATTCTCCTTATATTAAAATGAATAAATTATCTCTCGATACCTTCATTTTTCTTTTTTTATTCTATTCTTTTTATATAATATATATTTTTATATGAAAAACTTTATTCTTTTGTTTCTTAACTTATTCTGATTTTTCTTCTTTTTTACTAAAACTAATTTTATTTTCATTCCCAGCAATTATTCTTTTTAAATTACTTCTATGATTAAATATTACAAAAGCAGCAAGTGCAAATCCAAAAATAATATAACTTGCTTCAAATGAAACTATATAGCAATCTCTCATAAATAAAGTTAGTACAGCAAATAATACTGCTGCTGAAATTGAAGCTAATGAAACCATTCTTGTTATTGCAATTAATAATATTCCAAACACAAGACAAATTAATCCTATTTTCCAATTTATTATTAAAATTATTCCTAAACTTGTTGCAACTCCTTTTCCACCTTTAAATCCAAAAAACACAGGAAAAGTATGTCCTACTATAACCATAAATGCTGCTATTTCTACTAATATTGCAAGACTATAATTTTTAGCCATTTTCCCTACAATTATAGCTATTATAACAGAAACAACTCCTTTTAATATATCACATACTAAAGTTAATGCAGCTGCTTTTTTTCCAACTGATCTTAAAACATTAGTAGTTCCTGCATTTCCACTTCCTTTTTCTCTTACATCAAATCCTGCCATTTTCTTACTTATTAGTATAGAAAAATTTACACTTCCAATTAAATATGCAATAATTGCCATTATAATATATGCTACCATATTTTCTTCCTTTCTAAATTCAATTTTTATTTAATAGAAAAATATTTGCATTTTATATTAAATAAAGAGTTTTTAACTTTTGTAGATTTTTATTCATTCTCTATTATGTTTTTATTTTAACTTTTTTATATAATTCTATAAATGCATTATATACACAAAAAGTAGAAAAAGCAATATAAAGTGGATATGCTCCACATAAATATAAATACATAATTGAGTAACATGTAGCTACATGATTGTATGATACTCCTACTATTAAAGTAAATAGTGCTCCTAAAAGTGCACTTATTATAATCCATTTTTGAATATTATCATATTTTTTATTATAGATTTCTTTAATTATAGTTATAGTAAGTACTACATAATAAATAATTCCTACTATCCCTGAAATAATTCCAAAAATGCAATATACCTTTACTAATCTATTTAAAAGATTTGTACGAATATTTAGTGATTTTATATATTCTTCTTGTCCTAATTTTTCTGCATATTTAGAATCTTCTGGGTATAATGATCTTTCTCCACTTATGTTTTCAAAACTTTTTACATAATCAAAAAGTGATTCATCATCTGTACTAATATCTGTATTTGAAATACTTAAAGTCTCAAAAGTTGCAACAAATTTAATACATTTTCCTACTGTTTTTAATAAATCTAATGCATATTCTTTTCTATATGGAGACATCATTGGTGATGGTATAATTTTTTGCCTTTCTAAAAGTCCTGTCTCCATAGCTTGATTTAATTCACTTGCTATTCTTGCATAAATATCTTGTTCTGCAGCAAAAGTTCTGTAGCCACTTTCCATTACTGCTATTCTTATTGCCCATAACACCCATCCATCTTCAACTTCACTATCATCTGGTTTTCTATCTAACTTTCCAAAACTCCCTATTGTCTCATGTAACTTTGGTGCAATAGTTGCAAAGCTAGGTGACACTTCTGCCATTCTATCAACCTTTTCTTGTGTTACAGTTACTGAATCTACTCGTTTTTCTGGTTTTACAGAATATATACTATTTAATGCTGCTGTAAAATTACTTTCAGTTAAAACATTTTTTGTTCTTAATCCATAGTATTCTTGATTTTTTAAAGATATGTATTTTCCAAATAATATTAAACATATTATTGGAATAATTGTAATAATCATTTTTGATACTAATTCTAAATTTATTTTCTTTTCTGTCATTATTTTAGCTATAATTATACTTACTGTCATAAAAAGTACAAATGGAACTATCCACATTGAATCTTCCCTTGTATAATAAAATGCACTTAATGATATTCCTGCAATTAGAGTCCAAGAAATAGAAAATCTAGTTTTTTCATTTCTTCGTAAAAATAATGCTATATAACTTCCTGTTATTAATAAAGCAAATGATGGTATTAATGAATTTCTATAAATTCTTTGCATTATATTGCTTCCATACATTATTGGATTAAATAATAAAATAGCAAAAAGTCCTATAAATACATATTTATTTTTAACTATTTTTCTAATTGCTATCATAAATACAATACATGAAATTGTATATAATGATGTAATAGAAAAAATATATGGTAATTTTAATTTGTAAAGTAATGCTAAAAGCATTGGAAAAGTTGGTCCTTTCATTAACGTATTATATGTATACTCTCCCAACCAATTTCCATCTAATATGCTATATGCAAACTTTACCATTAATGCATCATCTTCTCCTGCCATAACATATGCAATTATTGGAAAACCTTGCACTAAATATTGTTTTAAAATTGATAATAAAATTATAATCAAAACAATAAAAATAATATCTTTATTATTTTTTATTTTTTCTTTTATACCTTCCAAAATAAATTCCTTTACTACTACTTATTTTTATCTATAAATGCAATACTTCTATTATAATCATTCGTAATTACAATATTTTCATACTAAAAATTTTTAATAACATATTTAAATTTATATTAAATCTCATTAACCTATTAATTAGGTATCTTTTTCGCCTTTTTCTCTTATTATTAATCTTACTGGTGTTCCTTCTAATACAAAATTGTTTCTAAAACAATTTATTAAATATCTTTGATATGAAAAATGAAATAATTCTTTATTATTTACGAATATTACAAATGTTGGTGGCTTAGTTGAAGCTTGTGTACCATATAATATCTTTAATCTTTTACCTTTATCTGTTGGTGGTTGTACTACAGCTATAGCCTCATTTATTACTTCATTTATTACTGCTGTTGATATTCTTTTTGAGTTTTGTTCTGCAACATTGTTTATCATTTCAAATAATTTATTTACTCTTTGTCCAGTTTTAGCAGATATAAATATTATTGGTGCATATGATGCATATGAAATCTGATTATAAACTTCTTTTTTGTATTTTTCTAAAGTTCCTGTTTCTTTTTCAACTTCATCCCATTTATTTATAACAATTATAATTCCTTTTCCTGCTTCATGTGCTTCTCCAAGAATTTTAGCATCTTGATCTGTTACTCCCTCAAGAGCATCTATTAAAACCAAACATACATCTGCTCTTTCTATAGCAAAAAGTGTCCTCATTACACTAAACTTTTCAATAGATTCATTTACTTTCGCTTTTTTTCTTACACCAGCAGTATCTATAAACGTATATTTTCCAAACTCATTTTCAAATTCTGAATCTATTGCATCTCTAGTTGTACCTGCAATATCACTTACTATACTTCTGTCTTCTCCTAATATTTTATTTACAAGTGATGATTTTCCAACATTTGGTTTTCCTATTATTGCAACTTTTATTCTTTCACTATTTTCTTCATCATCTATTTTAGGTGGCAATTTATCATATATTGCATCTAATAAATCTCCAATACCTATTGCATTTGCCGCAGATATTGGATATGGATCTCCTATCCCCAAATTATAAAATTCATATGCTTCTGCTGGCATACTTCCATAACTATCCGATTTGTTACAAGCTAAAACTATAGGTTTTTGTGATTTTTTCAGCATCATAGCAATTTCACTATCAGCAGCTGTAACACCTTGTTTTATATCTGTCATAAACAAAATAACATCTGCAACGCTTATTGCAATATTGGCTTGCTCTCTCATTTGAGAAAGTATTACATCATCTGTTTCTGTTTCAATTCCTCCAGTATCTATTAATGTAAATTCTCTATCTCTCCATGATGTCTCAGCATAAACTCTATCTCTTGTAACTCCTGGTGTATCTTCTACTATTGAAATTCTTTGACCTACGACATAATTAAAAAATCTTGATTTTCCAACATTTGGTTTTCCAATTATGGCTACTATCGGCTTAGACATTTTTTTCTCCTTTCAAATTAATGTTTTTTCCAAACATATATAATAAATGCGAGGCAAGATATTAATGAAAATATTAAAGAAATCTTCATTAATCTTGTTCCTACATAATTTACTTCTAAGTGTGCAGTATCTTTATCTGACATTACAAATCCTATAAATCCATTTTCTGTTTCAAAAGTATCTATAATCATCCCATCTAATCTTACTTCATATCCAGGATAATATATATATGGCAATTCAAATATTGTATATTCTGAATCTAATGTTTTTATATCTGCTATAAATTTACTTCCATTTTTGCTTTCATTTTCTATTAAGGCTTTACCTTCTAATACATATAAAGCTTTTTCTCTAGTTGCTATATAAAACCTATTGTTATATGCTTTTACTGGTAGATATTCAGCTTTAGCAGTTCCTGCAACAGTTTCAAATTCGCTTCCAGACATTTGACCTAAAGTATAATTATTTATATTCTCAATTCCATCATCTTTAGGTATATTTCCTACAAATATTACTAAATATAATATTGATACCAAAGAAATTACAGCTACATCTTTAATTCCGAACTTCTTGATTAATTTAAATACTGTTAGACTACAAATAGCACTTAAGAAAAATCCTGACATCATCAGAAATCTCCAAGGAAATTGCACTATACATAATTTATTAGGCAATAGTTTCCAAGGAAAATATTTCGTTGAAAGCCAAAGACTAATGACTGTAACTATTAAAAAGAATCCAAAGTTTTCTCTATCATCTTCTTTCATACGTCTAATTGCCATTATCGAAAACGCTATCATTACAATGATATGTGGTCCAAGTTCAAATACATATGAGCCATCATTTTTAGTAACAAATAGTTGAGTAAAATTCAATGCATGTCCTGCTGTATTTTCAGCAGTTGCCATCATTCCATCTTCATAAACTTGATAATCTGTATAAAATTTTGTTTCAAGTAATGGCACCCAGAAAAAGCTTGATATTGCTAAAATAAATACAGTATTTAACACTAATCCAGTTTTTACTCTAGTTTCTTTAAGTTTTTTTAAATTTATCCCTAAATATAATATTGCAAAAATTGCTACCATTAGGGTTGAAATATTATGTGTTAAAATTAATCCGTATTGCTCCAAAGCTTAAATAATAATGATTTTCTGTTGTATATAATAAATTATATAATCCTAAAAACACAAGTGGTATAAAAATAAAAGATACAAATTCTCCGAGTAGCATTTCTTGAATATAAATCAGTTAAATGATATGGAAAACTCATATAAAGAATTCCTGCCAAAAGTGCAGAATCATTATTTTTGGTAATTCCAAAAATAAACTTGTGCATTGACATACCTGATAAAATTAAAGCTATACAAACAAATAATTTATATGCTATTAAATAATTATTGCATATAAGTTTTATCAAGATTATTCCGTAACTCGACAATGGACCATAAAATAAATTCCAAGAATATCCGAAATCATTTGTAAATGAAGATATTACATTTGGAAATAATCTATTTTCCATAATACTTGAATATGTTCCAAATGCTCTTGCTATATGTTGAATCCCATCATCAAAATAAACATTTACATTTGAATTTAATAATGGTATGCAAAGAATACCTCCTACTACTATTACTATTACTATATCTATTAACTTCCTATTTTCTAAAAGTTTTTCTTTCAATTTTATCCCTCTTTAAAGTACAATGCAATTATATTGTACTTTATATTTCTATAAATTTAATTATAAAAGTATTTCTATTATATTTAATACTCTAATTGCCCATTTAAGAATTCATCATTTTCAATCCAATCATTAATATAAAAAGTAACATATTCTATTTTATTAACTCTTACAATTACTTTTTCAATTCCTGAATTTATTATTAATTTTCTACACATTAAACATGGAGCTGCGCCTTTTTCATATTCATGATTTTCTGTTCTATATCCAGCAAGATATAATGTTCCCCCCATCATTTCCTCTCTTGCAGCACTTATAATAGCATTTTGCTCACTATGTACTGATCTGCAAGCATCATATCCTCCATGTCTTTGCTCTGGTAGTAATTTCTTTTTTGTGCAATATCCTAAATCACAACAATTTTTTCTTCCTCTAGGAGCACCACTATATCCTGTTGAAATAATCTGGTCATGATTTACTATTACCGTTCCATATTTTTTTCTTAAACAAGTAGATCTTGATGCTACTGTTTCAGCTATATCTAAATAGTAATTTATTTTATCGATTCTTTCTTCCATTTTTTACTCCTTTTCCTCAGATTATATCATTTTAAGCATTTATTATCAATATT
This sequence comes from uncultured Clostridium sp., assembly GCA_947427205.1. GTDB lineage: Bacteria > Bacillota > Clostridia > TANB77 > CAG-508 > Scatovivens. Next base: position 31,487 of record CANEHB010000016.1, on the reverse strand, counting down.
TTGAGCTAATTTTTATACTAAAGAATAATAATTAAAAAAATCTAAAATTTTCTATTTTATTTATTAACATCAAATCTTTTTTACAAATATCAACAAATACTTTATTTAATAGTATAGGAAGTTCATAGGACTTCCTACTAAATAAAAAAGAACGAGCTCTCAGAAATAAATTTCATTTCTAAGTTCTCGTCCTCGTTTCGCACATTTTATATTTCTATGTGCACCGCTTTTACCTCATATCCTAAGGATACATTTTTACCGCAACCGTTCTCTTGCAGAACGGCTTATGGGTTTCTCCAAAATCACAGAACTCCCCCCAATACGGTGTCTCCGCTGAAAGATACACTTCCATACATCCATCTGGATGATCGTGTTCTGGAATTTCACCCTTACTTGTATCAAGATACTCCATTGAAAGCTTCTTGTTTCTTTGTGTCATTACAGCATCATATACTGTAATGTTACCACATGGATAGTATCTTACGCCTTTCATATTGGGTTTTGCTTTCAGGTTCCTGCTGTAAAAATCCGGCGTAGTATAGACATTTTTCAAATTTACAAAACCTCTAAAAAAGTCTACAGTTTTACTGAAATCCTTTCTCTCCATGAAGTTGATTTTTCTACGCCCAAAGTCCACCGCATACACTCCGCCTTCTACTCCCACAAGAGCAATCACTGCAGTTCCCTCTGCCATCACTTTTACATCCTCAGGTCCATAAATCATAGCTGTAATAGAAAATTTCATAATTGTTACCTCCTTAATTGTTTTTTATCAGAATTTTCTACTATATGTTACTGCTTTTTACGGCTTCAAAAAAAATTTAACCTCATCTTATTATAACATATTTACATAAAAAAATCAAATCTATTTTATGTTTCTTTTATTATTCATACAAAATGAAACAGAGCTAGTAAATTTTACCTTTACTAGCTCTGTTGTCTTCAAATTTCCTAGCTTTCCCCTCAATATTCAGTTTTAAATGCAGATTTAATCTTAATTGATTGTAATGATCTTAAGATTCGCTTGTTGTAACTCTGTAACAACGCTATCTGTCTTCTCCCGGTTCAAAATCTTAGGTGAATAAACAATTATTTGCATCTGGCATCCTAAATCAGAAAGTTTAATTTCACCTGTATTATGTTCCAAATCTGAACAAATCCAAACCGTTTCATAACCTTCGTCTGCTGCCTGATTCACAGCCTGAAACAAATTTGTATCTCCTGAAAATTCCACATTATCAATCGATATATTTTTGTATACTTCTGTATCAAATGCCCATACATCATTTTCCTTAAAGAACTCAATATTATTTCTATAAAGATCTGTAACAAATTCTTCCATAGAACCTGATTTGTCTATAAGTATAAGTTCTTTTCCTTCCTGGGTTACTGGTATAATTGGGGTTTCCTGATGATAAACATCTACATCAACAATCTCATCTACAAATTTGTAAATAGGATCTTGTGCAATTTCTACGTACTCTACTTCCACATTACTCATCATGAATAACATAAAAATGACTCCAAACAGCAAAAAGCTCACCATTAATACCAAAGCATTTAATAAAGTATTATTATTTTTTTCTCTTGAAAATTTCATATTTTACCTCATTACCTTTCTTCAATTGTAATAATAGTTACATCTCCAACTTTCTTTAAGTTTTCCATTTCCTGTTCTGTAATAGATCTTGGAACATACAGAATAACTTTACAAGTAGTCGGCTCAAGTTCAGTGCTTAAATCTGTAAACAGCCATATCGTCTCATATCCAAGCTGATCCAAATTTATAGTATAAGTAGATGTTTCTGTTTCTTCATACTGTATGGAATTCAACTCTAAACCAGTAAAATTTTTAAAACCTTCACTACTGAATAAATAAGTTGCCTTTTGCCTCTGATTGAAAAACTCCACATTTTCTTCATAGAAGCCATTTATGAAGCTTTTTAATTCTGAAGAAATGTCGATTACTATTGCCTGTTCTCCTTCTGGCTGAAGAGGTAAAACAATTGACGGAATATTAATAACATGTTCCTGTTCAATTATATTTACAACTTCAATTTCCTCCGCTGGCAATACAATCTCTTTTCTATGTTTTATTGTAGGCAAAAAATCGCTAATACTTGAATTCGGTAAGAAGAATACTATCAAAAATAGTATAAAGAACACAAATGTTCCTATACCTATAATAGCCATCCTTACGTCATACCAATAGCTCTTCAAATTCTTAGCCTTTACATGCCCCAAAAAACAAAGAATAGCGATTGCAACAATAATTAGTAATGTTGCAATCAAGCACCGTGGTGCTAAGTACATAAACAATTGATCTGATGTCATAAAACTGCCCTCCAAATTTTTTATTTTTTGCTTGCTAATAACTACAGATGCATAAAAGGACATACCTAAACTTTTTAGCATCAATTTAATTATATCATAATTTACATAATATTTCAAATTTGATATAGAAACACTTTTTCTTATATAAAAGACTTTCTTAAAATACAAAAAAGACATATTTCTATGTCTTTCTCTTTTATTTTTATTAGTCATTACTTGCTTTTTTTGCAATTACTTCTTTTCCATCATAGTAACCACAGTTAGCACATACAGTATGAGGTCTAACTGGTTGATGACAGTGTGAGCATGTTGATAAATTTTCTTCTTCTAATTTCCATGTTGATCTTTTTGCACCTGTTCTAGCTTTTGACCATCTTCTTTTTGGTTGTGCCATTTCGAATCCCTCCTTTAGTGACTTTTTTTATATATGTCAAAATAAATTTTATTTCAAAGTTACTAAAATATTATACAACCAATTTAAGCGTTTGTCAAGTTTTTTTTGGCATTTTTCACGTTAGCTGGAATTATAAATTGCATATTATTTTCTCCATATGAAAATGTTTCAAATTGGCTCTTGCCTCTTTCTAATATTATTTGATTTTCTATTTTTTTATTTTCTAGCTTTAAAAATTCTGTTTGCATTTTTATATTTCCGAAAATTCCCTTTGCAAATTCTTTATGTATTACTGGTAAATATGAATTTCCTTTAGATATTTTTTCATTAGCAAGCATATAAAGTTCTTTGTCTGATATTTCTGAATTATTTTCCCAATAGTATTTTTCTTTTATATTGTTATATATATTACTCATTTCTGGAGTGAATTTTCCTCCAAGATCTACTATTGCACAAGCATATATGTCTGCCATCATTTCTGTTAAATCAAATTTTTCTGGTGTTCTTTCTTTTTGTGCTTGCAAAAGTTCCATCTTTAATTTTATATTTCTCATTTTTTCAAATTGTAAATTATTTTTACCTGTAATACCACCCAAAAATGACATTCCTTCTTTATTTATTAAGTCACGTTCTTTCATATATTTTTTTATTTTTACATTCTTTATTACACTTTGAACTTTATAATATAGATGTATTTTGTTTTTATCACTTATTTTTAAAGTATCTTTTACATCTAAATTTTCATCTATTGTATTCATAATATTTTACCTCTCTTTGATAAATATTTTATCAATACAATATAAATAATTCAATATATTTTTTCAAAAACTTGTCTCATTTTTTTGACATTTAGAGACATTTATAAATTTAAAATTAAGATTAATAATTTATTAAATCAAAAGTAATTATATATATTAGAACAAAGTACTGCACAGCCTTAAAAATTTGTATTGTCTTTGCAATTTTTATAATAACATTAAAAATTGTATTAATAAAAAATTATTTTAAATCCATAAACGGCCAGCAAAAAACGAGTATTAATACATATAATTACTTTTAATAGAAAATAATATAAATAAATTTTAAATTAATGAATGTCTTTAATTTTAAAAGCGATATAATTAGGGAATCTAATTATATCGCTTATTAATTTCAAATATTTTTATGCTAATTTATTACTCATTCCAATTTCTGGATAATCTTTTAAAATCTTTTCAGCTAAATTATCTTTTACTTTAAAAGCTTTTACATATCCTTCTAATGATGATGCTTTATCTTTTAGTGCTTCTACTTCTGAATTGACATATATCTTAGCTTTTCCTTTTCCATTTTTAGCTTCTTGAACTAAATTTGATACTGGAGAATTTCCATCAAATGCTACTACTATTGAATTTCTTCTTTCAAATATTTCATAGTTGAAACTTTTATATATTCCCATTTCTTCTCTTTCGGTAGATATTCTAATTCCATTTATATTTTCTTTTAATAAATTATCAACTTCTTCTGCTGATACTTCTTTAGGAACTATAGCATTTATTTCAAATTTTTTGTTTAGCTCTTTTGCTACATCTAAAACTGCTTTTTCATATCCATTCATTTTATGTCCTACTACAAAGTATACTTTTTCATTATTTAAGTTTTCTACTAATTTTCTTATTGCTTCTTTTCCTTCACTACTTAAAATAGTTTCTCTATTTTTAGCATTAAAGCTTCCACCAGCTATAACAATTGGAATTTTATCTTCTGGTAAGTTTTTAATTTTTTCTTTTAATCTTTCTTCTGAATCTAATTTATTACTAATTCTCATAGGTATTACATTATTTTTGCTTTTTTCAAAGTTTTCTTCTTCAGCTTTTAACATAGCTTCTCTTATAGTTCTACCTGCAAGAAATTCTTCAAATTTTTTAGATTTTTCTTTAAAATATTTTTGTGAATGATTTATTATTTCATCTTCTACTGCTCTCATTTTTGCAAAATCTTCTTCATTTATGCCAATTAAATTTTGAAGTGCTAATTGTTCATCTATTGTATCTGTTCCATAAAACCCACATCCATCTGTTCCTTGAACACATTTTATTCCATTTTCTAAGTATACTTTTAGTGGATGTCTATCTAATGCTGTTAAGTTATTTAGTCTTACATTAGATGTTAATTGAAATTCTAGAACAGCTCCAGTTTCTTTCATTGATTTTATCAATTTTTTACCTTCTTCTGAGTTTAAATCTGCTGTATATAAACCATGACCTAATCTAAATCTAGGTAATTTTTGTCCTTCTAATAGAGATTCTTTTATGCATTCTATTGATTTTGCTACATTATCTCTTAAACTATCATTTTCTCCTGCATGTATTCTTATTGTAAATCCTTCATCCTCAGTTACTGCATATTGTACAAGTTCTTTTATTACTGGTTTTAATTCTGAAATATCGTTTATTTCTTCTCCTATGAAGTCACTTCCAACAACATAAGGACTTCTTGCTATTGCTCTTAAAACATCTAAGTTTTCTCTTAAATAATTTGAACTTGTTTTTTGATCTTTTATTATTGTTAGTGGTATACGTCTTATTGCAAATAAAAGTCTAATTTGTACTCCTGTTTCTTCTTCTATTTTTGGCATAATTTCATGTACATCTTCTAAAACTTTTATTGCTGGCTCTCCTATTTTTGCTAAATCTGTATCTGCTATTTCTGAATAGAAAATTCCCTGTTTTTGATATTCTCTAGCTATCCATAGATATTTGTCTTGTCTTAATGTATTATGTTCATATTTGCTTCCTGATTTTTTATCCTCTAGCATTTGTTTTACAAAATTTACTATATCTTTCTCTGGTATCTTTTCTATTTTCTTATTTTCTAATTTTATTTTATTTTCTGATTTTGTTCCCTTGCAAAATACATATCTGTATATATATAATTTTTCAAGATTTGTAAAAACCGCTTGCCCATCTTTTAATAATGCTAAACTTGTTCTTATTTTTAAGATATTTTGTTCTGCATTTTCTAAATTATTTAATATTAAGTCTGCAAAATTTATAAATGTATTATCATCTATTTTTCTAGTTAAATATTTTCCAACTAATTCTGAATTTTCAAATTGTTTTTCAGCAATCTTTCTATCTTCATATATTGCTTTTTCTTGTTTTTCTGTTAATTTCAAATTTAATTTCTTTATATAATATAAAGGATATCTAAGTTGATTTGCTATTCCAAGTGATATTAAAACATCTGGTGATAAATTTGCATTCATGTGTGTGTGCAAGTCTGTTCTAAATTTTGATTTTTTTAGAATATATGATTTTACTATTGTTTTGCTTATATCAAACTTATAGTCCTTTGTTTGTGACATTAATGTTTTTGTTATAGCTGGCATTTTTGCTTTTACTTCTATTCTGTTATTATATATATTAGCTATTTTCATTCCTGCTAGCCTAAAAATATATACCTCTTCATTATCTCCGTTTATTGAAGCAGGTATATTATCTTTTATAATTTTTAAATCATTTTCATCATTCATTGTTTCTAAACCACATAATTTTGCTAAATTAGTGATTAGATTTCCACTTTTATGATTAGGAGTTCTTATAATATAAGTAAGCTCATCTTTTATTTTGCTATTTTTGTAAAGTTCTACAACAATATCTTTTTCTCTATCTATATAAAACTTATCAAAATATTTTAAATTCTCCATTATTATATTATCTCCTCACCTTTCTTTTTATTTCTCCTAGTTAATTCTATATTATACCAGATTTTGTATCATTTTTCAACCATTTTATGTAAATTAATTTACATTTTATTAAATATAATAAAAATATTAAATTTTTGATATGTATAAAACAAAATGAATAGAAAAACTATTCATTTTATTTATATATCTTTTCTAAATAACATTTATCTTTGTATTAATATATTGTTCTGCTAAATTTCTCATATTGTTAATTTTCTTGATAGTATCTGGATTTGTATATTTTATTCTATCAAAAACTTTATTTACTAAATCATTCTCTTTTAAATATTCTAAAGATTCTTTAAAATTATAATCAAATATAAATGCTATATATCCAGTCCATCTATCTAAGCAAGTTACATTATCTGAAGTTTTTATTAGCTTTTGGCTCATAAAATCATTATATATTTTTTCTGAAATTATTTCTCCTGAAATATATTCTATATCATCTGTTCCTAAAAGAACCTTAAAATCTTCTGTTAATTTTACTCTGAAATTATCTGTTTTGTCACTGTCACGAATAAGTTTTGCATGTAATAGTTCTTTTTCATTTAATCCTTCTTGCACTTTTAATCGATTATGATTTAATATAGCTTTATATATTATATTATCATATGATTTATCCTCTATAAAGTTTCTAATTAAATTGTCTTCAAATAAAATTTTTGTACCATATATTGCATGGTCAAAAAGTTCTATATCTGCTTTATCATATATGTCATTGTTTCCCTTTGTTTGTTCAAATCTTCCTATATCATGTAATAGTGCTATTAATCTTGATACATCTGTATCTTCTTTACTTAAATTTAATTTTTTAGATAAATATTCACTTGCATTTACTACTCCATATGTATGTGTTAATTTAAGTTTTATTTTATCATCATTTATATCATAATTACTTAAATATTCTTTAAATGCTTTTTCTGCTTTTATTATATCTATCAATTTATCTACCTCTTTTATAGTTTAAAATCAAATTTTTTCATATCATCTTTTTTGTTGTTCTCAGCTGCTATCATTATGTTATTATTTTTTTCTTTTTCTAATTTATTTGAAATTGTAAGCATATTTTCATCAATGTTATTTATTACTTTTGCATACTTTATAAGATTTTTAGATTCATTTTTAGAAATATTAGGATTTTTATATTTTAATTTATGTTCTAAACTTGCCCAAAAGTCCATACCTAAAGTTCTAATCTGAATTTCTACTTTAACATACATTATTCCTGATGAAAAATTAACTGGTACTTCTATTATTAAGTGATAACTCATATAACCACTCTTTTTTGGATTTTTCATAAAATCTTTTTTATTTAATATTCTAATATCTTGAAATCCTTCTATAATTTCAACCAATTTGTAAACATCACTTTTAAAATTACAAACTATTCTTATCCCTGCAATATCATTAATATATTCAAACATATTTTCATAAGTTAACTCATGATTTTTTCTTTTTAGTTTTTCTATTATAGTTTCTGGCTTTTTTATTCTAGTTGATATATATTCTATTGGATCGTAATTTGAAAATAATTTAAGTTCCTCTTGCAATATCTCCATTTTAGTTTTTATTTCTTTTAACGCTGAACTATATAAAAACATTATCTTTTCAAAATTATTATCTTTTATATTTATTTTTTCTTTATTTACTAAATTATTCTCCATACTAATTAAATATTCTTTTTCTTCTTCTACCATTCAATCATCCTTTCTTTTTTATAATTAAAAGACTTTTATTTTAAGTTCTCTAACTTTAAATAAAAAATCTTTTTTCATTTCTATTTTTGTATATTTCTACAATTTTTATTTTACAATCTGATTTTATATATACTTTATTAAATTAATATTAAATAATTGTAAACATTGTGTGAACAAATCAATATAAAATAAATTTAAAAATACTCATTAAGAAGATTGTAGTTGAAGATATATATACTTGAATTTTTAGTACTTTATTTTTCTCATTTTTCATACCTAATCCTAAATAAATAATTCCGATTGAAATTGGTACTACCATGTATCTAGAATGCATTGAACATGTATATGGCATACTAATATTTAAGTAAAAATAAGATATCCACCAAGTTAATAAAGTAATGAATAATACTTTATAACTTTTTATATTCTTAAAAATGAAATATATAATATCTACTATCAAAGTAATTACTAATATCGCCATAATTATGTTATATGCTGTTACTTTTTCACTTACTACAAAATTCAACGAAGAATAAATTAGATAATTCCATATATTTACATTGCTAGATTTAAAAATATTACTTATTCCAAATCTAGCAAATATGCTTTCATTTGCTATACTTAAATATTCATATGGTTGAATAATTCCTAAAGTATTTAGATTATTAATTAAACTTCTAATTTGAAACCATAACCCCAAAGTGCTTGATATCACAAAAAAAACAAATAATTCTATTAATAATTTTCTTATACTCCTATCACTATTTACAAATTCTATTAACTTTTTAAAATATACATAGATAGTTGGTACAAGCATAACTATCATAGATGTTTTAGTCATTAAACCTAGTCCTATACATAATGCAATTATTACTGCATTTTTCATACTAGGATTTTTTTGCCATCTTATTAAGTAGAATAGTTCTATAACTGCAAACATTGTTACAAGTTCATCATTGTTTATTGAACCTGACATAAAAATATATAATGGATAAAACGAGAATAAAAGTATTGGTATAATTTTATTTTTATCTTCAATTTCCAATTCTTTTAATATTTTATATAAGAAAATAAGTATTATACTTGAATATATTAAAGTAATAAATTGCATACTCTCAAATTTAAAACTACTAATATTTGAAATATTATCTGCTATTTTAAGCCAACTTGACATTATAAAATGATGTAAAGGTGGATGGTAAAATTGACCTATAATTTTATTTGGTAAAGAATTATAAGTATAAAGTTGCATTATATAATTTATATGTCTTCCTGTATTTGGCTCTTCTTCAAAACTTTCATATAAATTATTATAATCTTCTTCTGAAGCTAATGTTCCAATTCCAACATCAAATTGATAATCTGATATAGTATTTTTGCATATAAAAACTATTCTAATAAAAATTGCAAAAATAATAATAAGTATTAATAAAAATTTATATTTATCTTTTAATTTTTCCATACTTTTCCTCTTACTTTTTTTATATCATAAAAAAGAATATATATCAAGATAATAAGTAAAATACCCCAAGCCGACACTTGTCAACCTAGGGTATATACTTTAGATAATAAACTCTTCTTTATTTCTCGAATTTAGTCAAAATTCACAAAATTAAGTTCACTTTTTGCAATATCATCAGCTTTGAAATATTCTGCTACATCAAATCCAAACATCTTTGCGACAATCATTCCAGGGTATTGCCGGACCTTCGTATTATAAGTTTCCACAACCTCATTATAATTACTTCTGCTTACCAATATTCTATTTACAGATCCTTCAAGCTGTGTCATAAACTTAGAATACTTTTCTTTGTCTATTATATCAGGGTACTCACGCACAAAAACAATCATTCTATTGATTGCAAGAGACAACTCATAGTCTGCATCACTTATTGCTTCTGGGCTGTCTCCCGAAATAACATTAAGCAAATTTTCACTTGCTGAAGATACTTCTGCATATAATTGCTCATCATGTGCATCAGACGCTTTTAGCGTTTCTACCAAATCTGGTATAAGTTCTGCTCTCCTCTGCATTGCGTTTTCCACTTCGCTTTGGGCTTGATTTACCTCCTCTTGAAGACTTACAAGTTCATTATAAGTATCTATACAAGAATTTATAAACCCACCAGTTCCTTTCAGAATCATAATAACAGTAATTCCTACAACAATTCCTACAATAAACCGCCATGTGATAATAGTTTTTTGACTATTCTGATTATCATACTGGCTGTTTTCATATTCTTCATTCATATTCATACCTCGCTGTTTAAATTTTTCTCTTTATGGTGGCTCCACTTCCTTTACCACCACGTCCTGTAGTGACTTTATTTGATGTAGTAGTGTGTCTTCTTGTTGAACTTCCCCCAGTTCTATTGGATGTTGATTTTCTACTGGTTGATCTGTTTACTGCCGAACCACCACTTGGTCTGGAATTATTACTTGTATTATGAGAATTTCCAGAGGATCTATATGGTGGTGTACTCATATGTGAATGATTCTGTCCCATACTACCATGCATAAGACCACTATTATAACTATTATGATGATTTCTCTCTCTTCTTCGCCTTTCTTCTCTATCACGATCTTCTTCAGCCTGCCTAATTAATTTTTTTAGATGGCTAAGCAGTTCATCATCAAAATAGTTCTTCTGTCTATCTGATAAAGCTTTATATGCTTTGTGTGCTTTTTCAAGCTTATCAAGATCATTCTCATCGGCAGTAATAATGCCATTTATAGCACGCCTCACTTTTTCCATAGCATTATTTACAGCTTCTACATCTTCACAGTCCTTATTAGCATCAGAAATTAAGTTTCGCAATTTTTTAATCATCTCTGCATCAGGAAAAACATCCTTCTGAAGTTTAGTAAGTCTCTCATATATATGATACGCAGACATTAAATCTTCATATGTCTCAATATTTCCTGTAGAACATCTCTCCATAATACAGCTTATTTTGTTACTTGCTTCTGTAGCAACTCTTCTGGCTTCTTCCTTCTCAAGTTCATCTTTCATATTAATAGCTTTCTCCAAATATTCATATAACCTTTTTATATCCGATTTTATATATCTTTTAGCATTATCATCTAATGCCTCAAAGGCGTCAATAGCTTTTTGAAAAGTCACAATATGAGATGGATTTGCTGCCAAATCGATGCACTTTTGAATTTCCTGATCAACTTCATCTGCTTTAGCCTTAAACTCATTTTCAATCATTATTTCGATTTCAGAGTCTAACTCAGGATGTAAAACTTTTGCTCTTTCATACCATGCCGAAAGTATTGCATATTGTGTGTTTAAAACATTAACTTTGTTCCATGCTTCTGTAATCTGCTTATTTAAACCTTCCTCGTTTTTCTTAGCTTCTTTTTCTGCAGTTTCTAAGCAAAATTCAGCCTCTTTCTTAGACTCTTCAATCTCAGCTTCAAGCCTATCAATTTTTCTTTTTTGTTTATTTTTTTCTGTTTCACTTGAATCGAGCTTTCGCTTTAACTTATATGAAATAATCAATAATATTATTAATAATGCAGCTAATATTAATAACATAACTATAAGTGCGCTATTATTTGAAGATTTTTCTGAAGCTGTAGGACTTTCATCTTTTACTGTTGAAGTAAACTGATTCTGCCAATCTTCAGGCACTGCCCAACGGATTTCTTCTATTACATCATCCTGTAATAACATTAATCCTTCTGCAATCTGATCATTTGCAAAAGATCCCATTACACCATCTAATAAATCATTAATCTGAGCATCTGTAATGAAGATCTGCATATTTTTTCCAGTCTCAAACAGTATCTCTCGTTCTTCTCTTGAAAAAGTAATGAGTATTCCCATGCTTTTTTCGCCTATTTCATACTGGTTATACATTGCATGAGTATAGGATTCTCCTGTTCTTCCTTTTCCCCAAGTATTAACTGTTGAAATTACCAATTGGATTCCACCAGTTTCTTCTTCAAGCTGAGCAGCTTTTTCAATTATGCTATTTTTTTGTTCCTCTGTAAAATATCCAGCAAAATCATTAACATAAAATTCAGTTGTCTGCTCTTCAACTGGTTGCGAGTATGGATTAACTCCTGCACCGTTTTCTTTTGCTTCTGCTATAACTGCATTACCTGCCAAAACAAAAATCACGATAGCAATTAAAATTCCATACCATTTCCGAGTTCCTTTGTTTTTTGAGTTCATCTCTTCTCCTCCATTTCTTTAACTGTTGTTTACTAGTTTCGATTGCCTTACTTGTTTAAGAAATCATTTTCATCTCCTTTCATTTCTTTGAATACTGAGATCTATTGCTAAAATTACAATATTTTAATTATACAATAATTATGTAAATTTTGCAATAAAACAGTTAGCTTACAATCTCTTTATACAAAAGTAAAAAATAATTTTCTATATAATAAATTACAAATATTTGTAAAGCCTTTATTTAATTAGGAAATACAAATCACTTTCTTATTAAAGAACAAAAGAGATCATTATAAAAATAGACGATATTTTTATTTATCGTCTAATAAATATTTAAATTATTCTTATAAGAATTTTTTTCTCTACTGACATTACTTCTTTTTCTATTCTTGTATTTCCAAATTCAGCAAATTCTTTTTGTTCTTTTTTCATTTTTTCTACACATTTAAAAAAATTATTATTTTTAAACTCTTTTACAAATTCATTTTCATGTTTATCTGGAACAAAAAAAATAGTATATTCTTTTAGTGCATTTCTTCCATCTAAAGCTGTAATTAGTTTAAATAATTCATTATATATTTTTATAGTCAAACTTACATCATTTACATTTTTCATTAAAGGACCTGTATATCTCATAAGTCTTATATTATACATATCTTCTATAAAATCATCTTTATCTATATTATTTTTCTCTAATATAGAATCAAGCTCATTTTTTAAAGTTTCATATTTAATTTTTCCAGCAGTATCACATATTCTATCAATTGTAATCTTTTCTTTATTTCTTGTATGTGGTATATTTTCAGTTATTTCTTTAAAAAATACATATCCTTCTTTAGTTCTTTGATATTTTTCTATATCCATTAAGCTTTCATCAACAGCTATTATATCTCCATATGCCATTATAAATAATATTTCTGGTATTTGTTTTTCTATACTTTCTATATCTGGTATATTTTCTATTAAATTTTTATAAGAATCTTCTACATAATCATCATTACTTTCTGCAGATAAAGATGTTATTAGAGTATGGTATTTTATTATACCTTGCAATATTTTCACAAAATCTTTTAAATCTATATTTATATTATTTTTTTCTAATTCTTTTTGAGTTAACCCAATTTCTTCTAAAACTTTCTCTACATATTTTTCTCCTAAAACATCATGATATTTTATATCTTCAATAACTCCTATATCATGTATTAGACAAAATATTCTTAACAAAAATTTAGATTCTATACTTAATTTTTCGTATAACTCATGTAACTCTTTTAATTGATTTTTATTATCTTCATTTCCATCAAAATTTACAAGTTCAATATTTTTAGCAATATTATAATTTGTAATTTGATAAACATATAGAGTATGTGCCATCCAACCATTTACTTTATATGTATTTGTTCCACCTCTAATAACATCATTTTCTTTTTTTAAAATATTGCTTATTTTATCAATATAATTTTCATCATTTTGATATTTACTATATAATATCCATAAATATTTTTCAGAATTTTTATCTGTTATTAAATCTATAAATCTGTTTTTTAGTTCTTCTAAATTTATTTCTATATTATTTAAACTACTAAATCTTTCTTGTTCTTCTTTTCTTAAAATATTTCTTTCTTCATCTGATAACAAGTTTTTTAGTTTTAATGCAACTTCTCTATAATATTTATCATATTTAAAATTTAATTCATTATCAGTTATATTTTTTATTCCATAAATATTCATATAAAATATTATTTCCTCCAATAAAATTAAATTTATTATATCAAAATATTTTATAGAATAAAAGCAAAAATTTATGAAAAAATTGCAAATAAAAAGGGAGATTATATATTGTTGAATACATCAAATTTTACATGATAAAACTCAAATATTAAATTGTTATATTGCATAAATTCTAAATAAAACTCATACTATCAAGTTATATCTTGATAGTATGAGTTAACTTTACTATAAATCCATTCTTTAATTTTTATTTTTCTTAAATTCTATTATAAATCCTGATATTGAACAAACTAATAATATACTTTCTAATATTATACCAAAAATCGACATTATATATATATTATAAAATATCCATAGTATTCCTACTGGTATTCCCATTAATTTATATATAATTGTTTTCTTTTGCCAAACAGAAAAAGTATATAACATAGTTGCAAAAATAGATAATAAACTTAAGAATCCCTCATATGTTAAAAATGCTGAAGCTATTGCAAACGCATACAATATAATTAATATAATAACATCTTTTTTAGTTATTACATCGCTCTTTCCATTTTTCTTCTCATCAAATAAGAAAATAATATTTCTAATTAATGCAAGTATACACATTGCAAGACCTGAATATGCATTTAAAAACACATACGAAAGTCCATTTGCTATTAAAGATATAAATCCTAAACAAAGTACTGTTTTTCTATTTTTTGAATAATAAGATATTGCTAAAAATAAATAATTAATTATAATAAAAATTTGTGAAAGTATGTAAGATACTGTTAATTCCATTTTAATCCTCCTAAAATTAAATTAATTTTAATATATCATTCATATTTTAAATAATTTGTAGTATCTTTTTAATATGTAAAAGATTACATTTTCTTTTGTAAATCTAACTTTTCTTCTAAAGTCAGATAAAACCTTTTATTATAAAATTTCTCTTAAGTCTTTTGAATACTTTTTTAATTTTTTAAATGTTTCATATGCTTTTTGTATTTCATCTTTATTTGAGCTTATATATCCTCTTGAATTTTCATCATCAGGTATATCTACTGCTATAGCTTCTTCATTAAAACCATCCCATCCATTTCCAACTAATTTAAGTAATTCAGGCTCTTTTTTTAAAACTTCATCATAATCTACAAATAAAGTATTAATATTGCTATTTTGCATATAAATTTTTAAAGTTTTATTTTCTTTAAATTCTTTTATTTTGTCTTTACTAAAAATAAAAATTCTTTCTATATTTGCTCCTCTGTTTGCTGCTTCCAAATTTACTATTCTAAAATTCATTTCTAGTGGCTCTTCTGTCCACTCATCTTCAAGCATCATGGATGCTGCCCACATGTTTGATTCTTTGTCTAATTTATTAAAATAGTAATTTAAAATCCTATAAAATTCTCCTTTTGTTAAGTCTTTAGTTCTCTCATTTTCTAAAAATTCTATATATCCAGCATCTGATTGTATCGTAATTCCTGTAGTATTTTTAAATCCTGTTAACAATTTTATTATATCATTTGTTATTTCTTTATAATCTATTATCAAATTTTCACTTTCTGGTAATTTTAAATCTAATAAATTTATTCTAGCTCCTATATTGGCATCTAATTCTTGTGCCATTTTTTGTGCCAAATTTTCTCTATTTTCTTTAAATTTATTTACTAAAATAATACTTGATTCACAATCCATTTTTTTTGCAAATTCTTTTATAAACCACTCTTTATTTTTAGATTCATCTTCTAATTCAATAAAAATCAACCCATTAAAATATTTTCCATTACTATGTAAAAATCTTTGTAAGTTGTTCTTATCAGACATATCTATTTCAAATAAATTAATTTCTTCTATAGTATTTTCTATTTTTTCTGTTTTTAGATAAGTTGCTACTATGTTGTAACCTTCTTTTTTTAAGCTTGGAATTAAATTTTCTGCAATTTTGTTGTTAATATTAATAATTGCTATATTTTTTTGTGTTTGAATATATTGTGATATTTTTCTTCTTTTATCAGATGGTTTTAACGTTTCTTCTGGTATTAACCACACCATTCCATTTTTTATAGCTCCAGCAATTCTTTCTTCTTTGCATAGTTTTATTATTCTTCTTTCTGATATTCCCCATTTTTCGGAAAATTGTTTTGCTGTAAAAAAACCTATATATATCACCACCTATCTTTAAAAATTTGTAATTTTTATTTGTATTGTTCTGCATTCAGTATGTTTATTTTATACTATATTCGGAACAATGTCAACGCATTTAAAAAATTTATATTATCTTTCATTAGATTTTAATATATTGTACAAATGTTTGCAAAGTACTTTTCCATTAAATGAAAAAGCGTGGGAAATACTTTAGTATCGTACTTCTCACACTTAATCTTTAATTTTTTTGGAGACAAAATCTTTGTTAAACAGTTATAAATATTTTCCTTGCTTTTTCATGCATTAAAATACACTTAAAATTCAAATTTCAACTTGCTAATATTATCACAATATAACTTAACGTACAATAACACACGCTTTCAGTACGATATTACCATTAACAAGAATATCTTCCTTATTATAACTTTCTGAAAAATTTTTCTTCTCGGCAACATTAAATGTCATATTTCCATTATTCTTGTCTATAATTAATACATACTCTTTTCCATTATAATTGAATCCAACTTGATCGTCACTTTCTTCTTTGCCTTTTGGCATCTCAGCATGCAACAGTGCCTCTAAATTCGTAGCAGTTACTGCTCCAATTACCTCTCCATACTTTAAACATACGTATTGATTTTTCTTTGTATTATACACAACCGAAAAATTCTGAGTCTCAGCAACCTTTACATATTCAGCCTGGTCAGGAATGTCAATTTCGATCTGTGACGAAATAAGCTCAGCTTCTTCAGTATATTCCTGCCTATTCATAGTTCTCCATGATTTTGAAATCAAAACAATGCTGTTACCACTTCTGAAAAATTTTATCTGATTTTTAATATATATTCCTTCTTCATCAGATAAAATGTCCATTGTTCCTCCTTTAGGACCTGCTAAGCATATCTTTTTGTCATTTTCACTCTGAACTATTCTAATGTATTCACGCTGAATACTTGGCGGTAATTTTGTTTCATCATAGAGACATATCGCTTCCTCAGATTGCCAATTTTCTGGCTCTACTGAAAGCTCCTCTATGTCAGCCGCAATCGTGTTAAAACTTATTTTATTGCTACAACCTGTGAGCATCACTAGAACTACTACTACCAATAAAAATACCTTTCTTCTCATCATCTTTTCTCCTCCAATTGTTTTGGTTATTCATTATTAGTTGCTGTTTAACTGTTTAACTATTCTCCTTATTTATAGCATACATATAGATATTATATTATATTTACATAAAATAGTAAATCTTTATTATTCAAATAAAATAATAAAGAATTCATAAAAATCTAAAGCTTTTACATTGCTTAAAATTAATAAAAATTCTTTATTTAATATTTTATCTTATTTTAAAGATATGTTACTATATCTTCAAAAGTATCATATCCACTCTCTACATTTATATGTCCTGCATTGGGAATTAAAATCTGCTCATTTGCAACTTTATCTGCAAAATCTTTTTCAGCTTCACATTTTACATAAGGATCATTATTAGAGTAAAAACAAACAATTTCATTTGCATATTTTTTTACATCTTCTAAATTATCAAAATACATGCTTTCATTTACTAGATCATATTCTTCATTAATTCCAAAATAATTATTAAATCCACATACAAATATTAATTTTTTTACTTTTACTTTATTTTCTGTTAAAAATTTTGATATAAATACTGGAGCAATACTATGTCCTATAATAGTTGTGTTTTCATTTATTAACCCTATGTCTAAATAATTTTTTAATATTTTACTCCAATTTTCATAATTTTGATATCCAACTCCTATTGGAAAATTTGGTACATACACTTGCTTTCCATCTGATTCTAAAAAATCGTGTAACCACCCTATCCAATTTGAATATGGACTGCTAAATGATCCATGTATTATAAAATAATTTTCCATTTTTCCCTCCATTAGAGTAATACATAATACTCTTAATTTTATTATTTATGTCTTTCTTTTGTTAATTTAATTTTAATTTATTAATACTTAATTATTTCATATATTATTTTTCATAATCCATTTTATATCTTCTATTGATTTGTCTATATTAAATCTTCCATTTCCTATTGGATAATAAACTGAATAAAATTTATATTCTTTATTATTTATTTTTTCTTTAAATAACTCTTTTCTACATGTAGATACTGATATTTTTTTATCAAGAACTATAGAGCTTACTTGATTGCCAAATAAAATAATTACTTTTGGATTTACTATCTCTATTTCTTTTTTTAATAAATCTAAGTATTCTTTATAAACACTATCTGGTAATACTCTTGCATCTAGTTGAGTACATTTTCCTAAATTAGTAATAAAATATTTATGTACTTTAACATCTTCGTAAACTTCTTCTGCAAATTTTTCTGTCCAATCATTTGGTTTTATTTCTTTTATTTTTTTATAAATATCTTCATTCATTAAATTTAAACTATGAAACAAATCCCATATATTTTTAGTTCCAATCCAAGGAGACTTTCTCCCTTTCCAGTCTTTTGAAGATGCAATATTTCTTCCAGTTGGATTCATAAATACAAAACAAATATCTGGATTCTTAATACATCCACCATTATAAATAGAGTCTAGTTCTTTTGCTCCATATTTTTCTTGCAATTTATCATATTCAGTTTTTAAATCTTCTAATTTCATTTATTACTATTTTTTATTCCTTTTTTATTTTTATTAATTATCAAAATTTATTTATTGTATTACACATTATTTACTTCTATAGTATAATTTATCAAAATACTTAATTTTAGATTAGCCCTTTTTATTTGTTTTCCATTTAAAATTTTATCATATAAAAATAAAAAAAGAAAGTACTTTATGAGCACTTTCAATTTATATATAACATATCTATTTTATATTATAGAAAAGCGTTCTGCAGTTTCTATAATATAAAATCTTCGACAAATTTTATACATTTCTTAGCTGTTCAAAACTTAGTAATCTACAAATAAATTATGCACATTGAAAAAGACAAGTAAATTTGCAAGTAATTTTGTCTTTTGTAATTTTATAATGTCCTATTTTATTTAATCTATAAACTACTGTTTTAAAAAATATTAAACTATATAAATTATTTCGTTTTTAGGAAAATATTTTTTTAGTTTTTTTCTAAAAAATTCTTCTCCTTCTTTTCTTAAATAATTTTTATACATATATTTTCCTCTGCCTCTTCCTGTCATTAATTCTGGATTATATAAGTTAATTGAATTCGGAAATGCATCTTGATTAATCATACGATGTACATAACTATATGTCATAAAAATTACCTCAAAAAATACATCCTTTTTTACCTCATCTGATAAATTCTCTTGCAAATACTTTATTAAATCTTCATATTCTTCCTTCCAATTATATATCATAACTACTGGTGCAATTAATATTCCTATTTTATATCCTGCTCTTTTTAATTTATTTATTGCTTGTACTCTTTCTTTTAATCTTGAAGTTCCGAAATTCTATTTTATTAATAATTTCTTCTGGATTTACACTCATTCTAATAATTATTCTTTCATTATGTTCGATATTGCATATAGAATCTACCATATCAAACTTAGTTGGAAATGTTAAATATCCTTTATTTACTTTACTAAATTCTTTAATTGTCCAATCCAAATTTCCAGTTATAGTATTTTCTAAGATTAAATCACTATTACTTCCTATCTCAAAAGTTAATTCCTTATCTGATTGATTATTTACTTTAATTATTTTTTCTAGCATTTTTTCTCTATTTACAAATATTCTTAAATAAGCACATTTATTATAATTACAAACTAAATAGCAATACATGCACATTGCTATACACCCAGAAGATGTATATGGAACAAGATAGTCTGATACCTTATGGTTTTCAACAAACTTATGTGTTTTCCTTACTCCTATAATTAAATTTCTCTTCATTTTTGGAAACTCAGAATTTTCCTTTTTTCTCATTATTTCAATATTATTATGATTATCAATTACAACTTTAGGAACATTACTATATTTTTGTAAAAGTTCTTTACCAAGATAATAGTTTTCTATTTCTTTTTCATAATAAATACAATCAGGATTAAACATATTATAACCTCCCAAAATAGTTTAACCCTGATATAAAAAGTTATTCTTAATATAAAATTTACTTTATATTAAGAATAACTTTTAGTTATAAAGCT
This sequence comes from uncultured Clostridium sp., assembly GCA_947427205.1. Taxonomy (GTDB): domain Bacteria; phylum Bacillota; class Clostridia; order TANB77; family CAG-508; genus Scatovivens. The sequence goes on along the minus strand of CANEHB010000016.1, from coordinate 11,123 downwards.
TTCAAAAATCATTAAAAGCTTTATATTATAATAATTTAAAACAAAATTTCTCTTATACTATAATACTATAATTAATAGCTTAATTTACTTTTTAATATTTCTAATGCTTTTTTTCTAGCACTTATTTCATTTTTCTCTTCTTCTGTAATTTCAGCTAAAGTTTTTCCATTTTCAAGTTCAAATATTTCATCAAATCCAAAACCATTTTCGCCTCTCGGTTCTTCAGCTATATATCCTTCTAAATTTTCAACTGCTGTTATAATATTTTCTCCTTCTGCTAATGCTATTGCAGTTACAAATTTTACTTTTCTATTTTCCTTTTTTACACCTTCCAATTTAGTTATAATTTCTAAGTTTCTATCTCTATCAGTTCCTTTATGCCATCTTTTGGTATATACTCCTGGAAATCCATCTAAATATTCAATTTCTATTCCAGAATCATCTGATATACACATTTTTCCTTTCAAGTGTTTTGATATTTCATACGCTTTTTTTATTGAATTTTCTTCAAATGTATCTTTATCTTCTTCTACATCTATATTATTATCAATCTCACTTAATGGAATTATTTTAAAGCCTTTTAATATTTCTCGTGCTTCTTTTATTTTTCCTTTATTTCCTGATGCAATTACAATTTCTTTTTCCATATTCTCTCCTATATATTTTTTATTTTAATTATATATATATATATTCTAACATCTATATATTTATTTTCTAATATAAAGTTTATCACTAAACACTTCTACAGGATATACCTTATTTTCCTCTAAAGCTTTTATAAAATCTATACTATTGTCATATCCACGTAATTCTTTATCTGTCATATTTTTTATTTCTTCTATATCTTTCCACTGAACATCTAATATTTCTTCTGTATCAAATTTAATATTTTCTTCTAAAATTTCTGCTGTAAATCTAACATGAAAATAAGTTTCCTCTTTATTATTCATTGTTGCAATTGGTAATACACCTGTAAGTTTTACTTTGCATCCTGTTTCTTCAAACACTTCTCTTATAGCTGCATCTGTTATTTTTTCAAATTCATCTACATGCCCTGCTGGAAAGTTCCATTGTCCATAGCATTTCTTTTGGGCCTCTTTTACCATTAATATTTTATTATCTCTTTTTATAATACAACCTGCTATTACTACCATAAATTTCTCCTTTAATTATTAAAATTTTAATATATCATATACAATATTTTATTAAAGTATAAGTCATCTTTTAGTTACTTCTCAATTATAATTCAATTTTTTCTAAATCATTTGGAACGAAAAAATTTCCATTATAATACATTTTAGCTTCATTTGTATATAACTCTTTTCTATTTTTAATATCATTATCTTTTGTATGCCAAACTAATAAATTTTTAATTCCAAGTGGTTTCATTTTTTCACATACATCTTTTACTGTTGAATGATTTTTTTCATATGGTTTAAATATTTCTTTTTCAGAATCCATACAAAATACTTCATGTAAAACCCAATCTGTATTTTTTATTTTATCATATAACTTTTCATTACAAGGTACATCTCCTAAAAATGTAAATATTTTCCCACCATTTAATTTTGTTTGAAAACCATATTGTATTCCTTCAATTGAATACATATCAAGAACTTCAATATTATATCCTATAATATCATATTTTTGAGCAATTTCAATTTCATAAAAAACAATATTTTCTTTATATTTTTCAATATGTACCTCATGAAATGTATCCATAACGAATCTATCTATAATTTCTCTTACTTCTTTTGCACAATATATATTCATCTTTCCATTATATTTATTTCCACACATTAGTTGACAAGCATAACGCAATACATAAAATATTCCTAATAAATGATCTATATGTTTATGAGAGATAAATACATCATGAATATTAGTAAAATCTACTCCTACATCTCTGATTTGTTTTAGTATTTGACTTCCTCCACCTGTATCTATTAATAAATATTTTCCATCATTTTCAAGTATTGCACACATATTATAACAATTTATAGGTGTGCCTGCTCCAGTACCTAAAATTAATAATTTTTCCATTATATCCACTCCTCTATAATTTCTTTACTTATATTTAAGCTTCCTCTTCCTGTTCCAATTTCTAAATCTGGTTTTGGACTGCCATGATAATCACTTCCACCACTCATATATAAATTATTTTTTCTAGCATAATCCATTAAAATTTGAATTCTATTTTCTATTTCTGATGAAGGATGGAATACTTCTATTCCATCTAGTTCTTTTTCTTTTCTTAAATCATCAATAAACTTAATTGTATCTTCAATTCTATATTCAAAAGGATGGGCTAAAAATGCTTTTCCACCTGCTTTATGTATAATATCTATTACTTCTTTATATTGTGGTCTAAATTCTATATGATTCATAAAGTAAATACTATTTTTATTAGCAAGACCTTTTCTAAAAAAAATACTAAAACTTTCTGTGAATTCTCCTAATATCTTATGATTTTCTTCATGTCTCATTAATTCATTATATATTGGAGGTTCTACAAATTCTGATGCTCTTTGGGGTTTTGCAATTTTAGTTTCATCATATATTAATCCTTGTTTATCACATATATCTAATAATTTTTTGTAGCAAATAATTTGTTGTTCTTTTAAAGATTCTTCTGAATAATATTTTTTTTCCCATTTGCTAATAATATCTGTATCAATATTATAACCTAAAATTTCAATACTTTTATCTTTAAACACTGCATGTTGTTCTGTTCCTATTATTATCTTACCTGTAAATATATTTTTTCTTAATGCCTCATCATTATATTGCTTACAAGTATCATGATCTGTTATTGATATGTATTCTAACTTCTTCTCTTCACACATTTTTAATAGTTCTTCAACACTTTTACTTCCATCAGAATAAATTGTATGCATATGCAAATCTATCATAATTTCCTCCTGTTATTTTAAATCTATAAATCCATTTCTACTCCAAAGCCACATTGGTGTATGTATATCTATAGGATTATATTTCGTATTTTTTAATATTTCATTCCATCTATCAATTACAATTAATTGAACATTACTAGAGTTCAATTCTTTTTCTGTTATAACTCTTAATCTATAACTTGCTTTTACTACATGGGTATCTGGTGCAACAGTTAACTTTTCTATGTTTTTAAATTTTATATCTGTATATTGATATAAAACATATAACCAATAATTACATATTTTATTTCCAGATAAATATGGGAACTTAGATTTATTTTCTTTTTGGATATAATTTTTTATTTTTTCAATATCATAATCATTTATCTTAAATAGATTTCTTATATCTCCATCAAGCAATTCATTTATAGTGTTACATAATTTTATCCATATTTCTGTTTGTTTATTTTGTTGTAGTGCTATTTTATACTTAGTTAAAGCTTTTTGTATTTGCTCAAAGCCAGATGCTCCTACTTTTTCAGTATCAAATATAAATTTAGTATCTTCATCTTCCCAAGTAGAATTTGCACTTTCCCATAATTTATAAGAATTTCTTTGATAATTAAGTGCCATAGGCAATGTAAAGTAATTATAATTTTCTTTTGACTCTTTGGCAAAATGAGGATTACTATCTTCTGGCATTACCTCTCCACCTAATAATCCTTTTTTGTACATATCAACTAATTTATCTACTTTTTCTAATATTGCTTTTTCCATACTATCTCCATTTACTTTTTTATACTAAATCATGATAATATATAATTTCTTTTCCAAGTTCTTTTGCAAATTCAATTTCACTTTTAGTACTACTTCCTATATATCCATTTACATCAACAACTAGTATTGCATCAGATAACTTTATTTTTTCTTTGTGCATTTTATCAAGCATTTGATGTTCCTCTTCTGTGTATGCATCTTTATCAGCTTTTGTAGGATAAATCACAGGTAATACACAATTTCCTTTCAATTCCATTTCTTCAGAAATTTTTATCATTTCTTCTTTAAATTTTAAACTTCCACAAATAGTTATTATTTTCATTTGATTTCTCCTTTACTTCTTATAATCATATTCCCAAAAACTTAATTTTCCATTTGTTTCTATAGGTTCTATTTTTTCAACACTGTCTATTTTAAATGCATATCCTTCCCAATTAGTTTTAGTTACAAGCCCACTATATACTTCTGGATTTTTAGGCACTACTTCTTTTCTAAAATCATCATCAACTTTAATGCAATCAGCTATTTTGGCTTTTGCTATAATACAACCTATCGGATATTCCAAATTCAGTTTTTCAAATTTTTTCATTGCTTTTTTATCTATTGATTTTCCAGCATGAATTAGAACTTCTCCTCTATATTTAGTTTTCCATGTTCTGAATTCATATTCTTTATATCCATTTGCAATTAAACTTGCATAAGGCTGTTTTATAGTTATCGCTTTCATTTATTATCTCTTTTCTATTAATTCAAATTTTATTATTTTTACAATTGTATTTTCATCTACTGTTTTATTGTAATATGTAGTATAAGTTGCATACATTTCTTCTTTAGAATTAAATTTTTCATGTCCATCTAAATCTTTTTCATCTAATTCTTTAAAGCTTTTTTCTACAACATCTATAATTCTTGCAACAGCAAATTGTTCTTTTGTTTCCCAAACTAGGAATTCTATTATATCATCTATCTGAATATCTTTATCATCAAAAATTCTCCATGTAGTAGTTTTTTCATTTTTTAATATAAGTTCACTTAAATTTTTTCTAAACTTTAATGTCTTCATCTTGTTTCTCCTTTAATATATCAAATCTAACTATTGCAATAATTGCTGAAACTAATTGAAATATATTTCCAATTACTCCAATGTAAGCTCCTACTATAAGATTATAAAAAATCCAAGAACTAGAACTAATTATAATTATTATTCTAAGTACTTTTAAATTATCTTGCCATACTGAATATAAAGAAAGCACAGATGCTAAAATTGGAATTAAACTATAAATATTATTATATGTAAATATTCCCAATGCTAATATTATTAGCATAAAAATCCAAAATAAGCTTTTAGGTATTTCCTTCTCTTTTTTCTCATATAAATAAAATATATAACATTTAGCTGCCCCTACTGTATTTGTTATTACTGCTGAAAAAGCATTTAATAAAAAATATTGCAATGCATATAATATACTTGAAATTAAATGAAATACTAATACTCTTCTTTTTGTTTTAGCATGTGGTGATATTGCATAACTTATAATAGCAAGTAAACCCAATATCTGTGCTACAATTTTCATCTTATCTCCTAACTGAATTTTATAAATTCATATAAATTTCTATTTTTTAGTCAATTCATAACTTTGATCTATTAATTCTTTTACTATGCTTTCATCAATATTATCACCTAAAATAATTGTATTCCAATGTTCTTTATTCATATGATATGCTGGAATTATGTATTCATAAGCATTTCTTAAAAGCTCTGAATATTCTGGATTAGTTTTAACATTTAAGTATATTTTCCCTTTTACTTCCATAATAAGTCCAAACCATTTTTTATTTTTACTATGTTTCATTACTAATGAAATATTATCTTCTTTAAAAGGATGATCTTCAAATGTATTAGGTAAAGATAAACAATATTCTACTACTTCTTTTTTATTCATTTTAACCTCTATTTTATAAATCTGTTTAGATTTTATCATAAAAATATAAAAAAATAAACAACAAGATTTAATCTTGTTGCCTCATAAATATTAATTCATAAAAAAATCTAATATGTTCATTCCAGCATCTGTTTGTGTTTTATAAAGTTCAGTATATCCACATTTTGTACAACTTACTGTAAAAAACTTTTTGTTTTGAATATCAAATAGCTTTGAAAAATTACCTCCTGTTGCTTGAAACTGATCTTTTTCATACTCTGTATTTTCACATTTTATACATTTCCATTCCATACTTTTTTCTTCCTTTCATTTTATATTATTCTATATCTTTTAAAAGTTCTAACATTATTTCCCAATCTCTAAATGATAAGAAATCTTCATTTCCATCTTCAGTCGCTATTAATCCATTTATTCAACATTCCATTTCAATAGTTATTTTTCTCATATTTCTTTACCAATAATTTAATTTTCTATAGCTAAGATTCTACCATATTTCTTACTCATAAACAATCTATTTATTTTTAATTTATATTTTCTTTCTAATTATTATATCTTTTTATCCACTTAGTTATTTTGTCATCTTCTGACATTAAAACATTTTCTAAATATTTCATATATCTTTCGTCTCTATTTATTTTTCCAAGAAGCATCTTCGAGTATATCCTAAAAGAATATACTTTATTATATAGTTGCCATTTATCTGCTGAAAGTTCTAATTCATTAATACTTTTATATCCATCAATAAAGTTTTTGAAGTCTTCATATGTATACATTTCTTTTTCATTAAATAAATTAAACATCCTTGTAAAGTCATATTCAATATCGCCTATACATAAGCTTTCTAAATCAATTAAATAATATTTTCCGTTAGAATACATTACATTTTCTGGCCTAACATCTCTATGAATAATAGCAGTTTTACACTTCTTTAAATTTGCTATTTCTTTTACTAAAAAAGTAGTGGATTTTTCAAAAATATCTTTATCCATAACATTCTTTACTTCATCTTTTAATTCTCCATATAAAGAGTATATAGTTTTATCCCAAAATTTATTGTGTTCTACTGGAAGATTATGAAGACTTGCTATTAATTTCCCAATATTATATAAATGTTCTTTTGCTTCATCATCTTTTATTGGATTTCCATCTATCTTCTCCATAATTATTGTTTTATTATCATATGCATATACAAATTTAGGAGAAGGGAATTCAAATTCCATCAATTTTTTTAGCCACTTTGTTTCATTTTCAAATTTTTCTAAATCTATAACTTCTTTAAAAATATAATTATCATATTGCCTTACATGATTTATATACGAGTTATACTCTTTAATATTATTTTTATTAATTTCATATTCTTTTATTACTTTTTGAATATTATCTTCCATCATCTTATCTTTCTACTTTTTCTTTAATCTCAATTTCTATATCTTCTTTTGCATATTGACTTGGTTTTAATCCAAATCTTGTTCTCATATAATCTAAAACTGCAATCATTATAGCCAAAAATGCTAGCCCTACTAATAAAAAAGCATTTTCTACATCAACGATTTTTAATAATAGTCCACCTAAAATTGAACAAATACTAGCTGATATTCCTCCAATAAATTCATATGTAAATGTTATTTTATTTCTTGTTTCTTCTCGAGTAAAATTCTTCAAATATTTAACTTCTAATATATACCAAATTGATGTTGATATTTTTTGAAGTGCATACATTATTAATATTATTGGTATTACTATACTACTTTTATAATAACTTGAAACTACTCCAATTACTATGCATGCTCCAATATATGTTAATGATATTAAAGATAGAGTTCTATTTTTAAAATTTCTCTCAATTGGTCTTTTTAGTGAAATAGAAATACCACCAATTAAAGTAAGTATTGCAAAAATCATTGAGAATTGTTCTTCAGGTATTCCAACACTTATAAGTAAATCTCCATTATATGTATCTATAATTTCTATTAAACCATAAATTACTACTTGAAATAATATATATGCCTTCATTCTCTTAGAATTTAAAATAAATTTAAAAGAAGTTTTTAAATCTTCTTTGTATTCCTTTAATACTTTACTTACTTTTCTATCCTCTTTATTTTCTACCTTATATATATCTTTAAATTTAAAAGATAATATTGTTGATATAAGTATAAATCCAGCACATATTATCATTGGTATATAATTATTTATTACAAATAAGTATCCTGCAATCAACGATGCAATTCCATCTAATATATAATACCAACTTCCTCCTTTTGCTTCTAATTTTGAATATAATCCTTCTCCACCTCTCGTAGCAACTGAATCATATAGTAAATTAGATTCTGCAATAGTCTTCAAATTGTATCCTAGAGAAAACATTAGATCTGCAATTATAACACTTATTGCTCCAGGAAATAATATAAGAATCATAATATAAGCAAAGAGTAATATATTTCCTAGCACTATACTCTTCTTCTTTCCTAAAAAATCTGTAATTACAACTGCTGGTATTTGCATTAAAATTCTAAACAATAAATAAAATCCATTTATTACCAATACTTCTGTAACTGTTAATTTCTTAGTAATCGTATAAAATAAAAATTCTATTGAATAGAAAAATAGTAGATCCCAAGAAAACATTTTATATATTGGATATATTTTTGCATTATTTCTTCTTATCTTGTTTATTTCTTTTACTTTTTCCATCTTTGTTTCCTTTGTATTATAAATTTTCTAGAATTATATCTCTTATATATTCCCATCTATCTTTTATAAAATTGCCATTTTGGTATATCTTTTCAATTTCTTCATATGTTGCCCATTTAACTTCACTTAGTTCTTCTTTTTGTATAACCATATCTTCTATATTTATATCTTGTTTTAAAAAGTATGTGTCTAGCCATACATTTCCTGTTCTATAATGATTTACTAATTTTGCATTTTCTACATTTAATTTAATACCAAGCTCTTCAAAAGATTCTCTTTTGATAGTTTGAAGGCTTGTTTCTCCTTTTATAACAGAACCTCCTGTCATTCCCCATACATTTGGAGACAATTTCTTTTGGCTTGATCTTTTTTGAATTAATATTTTATTCTCAGAATTCATTATCCATACATCTGCTCCTAAATGATAATATCCTTCTGGAATATTTATTCCTTTTTCCATTGTTTTTCCTGTTTTATTACCTTCACTATCTAATAAATCCCATATTTCCATATTTTGCTCCTAAATTACACTATTCTTCAAACATATTTTTTCTATTATACTTTTGACAATTCAAATTTTCTTTTAAATATATACATTTTTCTAAATCTATATTATTTATATTTGCTAAGCAAACTACATAATAAAGAACATCAGACAGTTCCTCTTCTATTGTTCCTTTAATATTTTTTTCATCGTCCATTCTTTTATTTTTTCTTATAACTTCTGCAAGTTCTCCTACTTCTTCCATTAGTTTTAACATATATTTATCATTAGAATTATGCTTATGGTCTATATTTCTTATACATTCTTGCATTTTTTTTATAGTTAAATCTTTTTCCATATTATCCTAAAATCTCCTATTTTAAATAATTATATTTTTCACTTACGATTTTATACAATTCTTTTGCACCATTACTTAATTCATTTTCATTAACTTTACCAATTTTATATCTTTCATATCCCAAGCATTTTTCTGGTTCTGCTATTTTTAATTCTCCACTTTTTAAACTTCCTTTATAAACAATATAAATCCAGTCTTGCTCTTTGTTATATCTATTATCAAAAGTTCTAGCATAAGTTGAAATAATAAACTCTTCTATTTCAACATCTGCATCTATTCCTACTTCTTCTGTAATTTCTCTATTTAATGCAGATTTAAAATCAATATCACTATTTTTAACTCTACCACCTATCATCTCTAATTTTAATCTTTCATCTCTACAGCCTGGACCTCTTCTTTGAAAAATTATTCTATTTTCTTTATCAAATACAAATATAATAACTGCTACTTCATATTCTTTTGATATTTCATTATTATTTTCTAGAACTTTTGAAAGTTCTTTCATATCTTTTACTTCATCTTCAAATAATTTCATAATATTCTCCTACCTTTAGTAAAATTTTAACAAAAAAGAAACCACATATAAAACTTAATATAAAAATATAAAGACTTTAAACGATTCTATATTCTCATATACTTATATCATTTTTTACCTATATTGTAAATTATTTTAATTATAAAAATAAACAAAACAACAACATTTAATAAATTATATCATTTTAGTAAATTTATCTGTTATAGCAAAAAAAGAATTAGTATAAAATGAAATGCACCCCATTTAGTAGACATAGAAAAAAGAACCTATGTTAAAATACTAAATGGAGGTGTGTTTTTTATGGCAAAAAAAGGTCAAAAATTTATGGAATATGATAACGACTTTAGAGAAAAAGTTGTTTTAGATTATTTAAATTCTAATCTGGGTTATAAGAAAATTGCTGAAAAATACTTTATAGAGAGTTGGAAAACAGTAGAAACATGGGTTAGGAAGTGTAAAGCAATTGGAACTACAGATAATCAAAAAGTTAAAAACTTAGAAATTAATTATCAAAAAAGGTATGAAATATTAAAAAAATACCTAGCCTTCCTCAAGAAAGAACGAGAAAAAAACTAGAGTTCATTAATACTTTTAAAAATAAATATGATTTAAAAGATTTATTTGATGTTCTTGACATTAGTAAATCTAACTATTATAAATATAGAAATACTATAGATAAAGATTATTCTGATTATCTTTTAATAAAAGAAATATTTGATGAATCCAAAGGTACATATGGATATAGAAGAATTGAGGAAGGCTTACTCCAAAAATGGGGATTAATAATGAATCATAAAAAGGTTCATCGTATAATGAAGAAGTATGATTTAAGACCAAAATATACAAGAAAAATTAAAAATCAGGCATATAAGCGAATCGAAAAAAATGTAAAGCCAAATTTAGTAAATAGACAATTTAATACAGAAGCTCCAAATAAAATTTGGACAACAGATATAACATATTTAATACTAAATGGTAAAAGAGCATATTTATCAACAATCTTAGATTTATATGATAGAAAAATTGTAGCATATAAAATAAGTAATAAGAATGATTTAAATATTGTTATAGAGACCTTAAATGAGGCTATAGCAAAAAGAAAAAATGTGCAAGGAGTCATTTTACATTCAGATCAAGGATTCCAATACACATCTTTTCAATATAAAGAAATTTGTGAATCAAATGGAATAACAATTTCTATGAGCAGAAAAGGAACTCCTATAGATGATTCACCTATGGAAAGTTTCCATGGTATTCTAAAAAAGGAAACTCTCTATAATAATGATATCACATCTTTAGAACAATATATAGATATTGTCAAAGATTGGTTATTATTTTATAATACAATTAGATTAAAATCAAATAAAAAATATGAGACTACAAAATAATGTAGTCCCATATAGGTTCTTTTTTTGATGTCCACTAAAGTGGGTTCACTTCA
>CANEHB010000015.1 GCA_947427205.1 uncultured Clostridium sp. | reverse complement strand
AATGTAGTCCCATATAGGTTCTTTTTTTGATGTCCACTAAAGTGGGTTCACTTCATTTTACTAACTGCATTCTTTTTTATTATACTTCACTTTTATTTTTCCCTATTCTTATATAATTGTAATTTATATATTCATATATTATATCTCTCCATACATTATTAATTTTGAATATTTCATTTGTATTTTTTAAAATATTTTCTATTACTTTATTATTCTTTGTTATATAAGAAATATCTTTTTTATAGCCTGTTTCTGTTACTTCGCTCTTTTCTACATATGTTTTATCTTCTTCAGATTCTAAATCTGCTATATAATCTGTTTTAATTATTTCTATCTCATTCATATCAATATCATTATCTTCAGATATATAATCTACCTCATTCATATCAATATTATTATCTATCTCATTTATATCATTCTCACAGTTTTCTAATATATAATTTTCACTTCCCATTGGATAACTATTATAAAATTCACTTGAAGAAAATGTATTGTCTCTTTTATGATCTGTAAAATTATTATCTGTTACCATACAATATTTATATCCACTTTTTATATTATTAGCATCCCATGTTGTATCTATATTATAATATTGATTTCCTACTTTTACTATATTCCATCCATGAGGTCCACCATCTGCTATTCCAGAAATAACTCTAGCATCTATATTATTTTCTAAAGCTAATCTATAAAATAGAGTTGCAAATCCTTGGCAAACTGCTTTTTTATTAATTAATGCACCATATGCTGAATATATGCTATCATCTTTTGATGAGTAATTATAAATAATATTATTGCACATATAATTATAGATTTTTGTTATTTTTTCATAATCTGTTCCTGATAAATCTAGTGTATTCAATAAATTAGCTACTGCTATATCCATTTCTCTTTCTTGCTCATAAGTTGTATAATAAGAAAATATATATGTTAAAGTATAATAATATGTTCCATTTAAATATTCCCAATTATAATCTGCTTCCCATTCTGAACATTGCCAGTATATATAATCTCCCTCAGTGGGTACACCCGTATGTTTTACTGCTTCATTTACTACTTGTTTAATTATTGAATCATCTAATTTAATATTTGTTATGTATGTAACTTGTATTGTTTTATTTCTTCTTTTTAGTCCTTCTCTTAATTGTATTCCTGCTTGTTCTATAGTTGTATATTCAACCTTATTTGCTGAATATTCTTTTCTTTCGTTAACTGTAATGTCTGATTTATCTACTGCAAATACATTAGCTATTATTAAAAAATTGAAAATTAAAATAACTAATAATATTTTAGATATTTTATTCATCTTTAATTAATCCCTCCAACTTACGTAAGATATTACAGTCACATTTTATGAATGTTACAAAAATATTACAAATATAATTATACAAAATTTTTCTTTGTTTTTCAATCTTTTTTCAAAAAAATATAAATAATTAAAAATTTTAATTTAATTTCTTCCTTAATTTAATTAAAATTTTAATTTTTAATTGTGAGTTTAGTTATCTATAAAAGCAAAAAATGCAATTCTAAATGAATTGCATTTTTTATACTACTTAAATATATTTACTATCTACTAAAAAACTTTTTCATACTCCAATCTAAATCAACTGGTCCATCTATTCCTGGAACTGTTCCTTGACTTGTATATTGCCATATATCATATCTTCCAGTATAATCTGTTTGTGATGTATAATGAGCAAGCCAAATATTATATCTTTCAAGTACTGGTGCATTTAAATAAGTTTGAAAGAAATTTTTACTTGCATATACACCTGCTTGATATCCATTTCTAATCATTGTATCACAAAATGTAATACTAGCATTTGTAAGTTCATTAACATTTGTAGTTCCATTTGCTACTGCATTTTTTAAAACATTATCTTCAACATCTAAGAAAATAGGCATATCAAAATATTTTCCTCTAATTATAGATAAACATGCTTCTGCTTCAACTGCTGCTTCTGGTCCATTAAATGCATATGAATAGAAATATCCACCTACTGCTATTCCTAAGCTTCTGCATGAATTATAATATGATTCAAAATATGGATCTTTAACTACAGTGTTTGATGATTGTAAATAATATCCAATTCTTAATATGGCAAAATCAACACCACTATTTTTTACAGCTTGCCAGTTTATATTTCCTTGATATTTTGAAACATCAATTCCAGCATGTTTTTTTTCAAGTCTTACAACACTAAATTGTACTTCTCTTGATTGAATTATTGTTTTTTTATCTTTAGCAATATTTTCTATTCTTATTATATGGTTTCCATTGCTTACTCCTGAAATATTAAGATTATATTCAAATCCTGGTTGTGGATTTAAAGCAATTCCACCATAGCTATTAGGATATACATCAAACACATCAGATCTTTGTTTTCTTGGAGCATCACAAATGTATTTATCATCTAAATATATACGTATAATGTCCCCTGATTCTTCTGACAACGCCCATCCACTAACACTTATTACATTACTTGAATGTCTACTGTCTTTAGCTGGTGAATCTACCCACATAGTTCCAGGATATTTTGCATTTTTTATAACTTCTCTTACTTTTCCAGATTTTATATTATATATACTTCCTTGTGAGTCTTTATATTCTCCTGCATAACTAAAGTTTACAGTTCCATTCTGTAAAACCCATGTTCCTAATGAATTTGATCCTATTCCATTGTATTTATAATCTACTTTTCCATTTATAACCATTCTCCAGATGTTATTTATTTTTATTACTTCTGTTGTGTCTTTATTAACAGTAGCAAATACTTTACTTCCTTCTGCTATATATGCTTTATCTCCTTGAAAATATGTTCCTGTAAAATTTAAAGTTACTTGTCCTTTTTGTACATACCAAGTTCCATATATATTTGTTCCTATTCCATCATAGTTATAATCTACAATTCCTTTTACAATCATTCTCCAAATATCATCTACTTTGATTATTCCTGTATAATCTGTTCTTACTTTATTTCCTTCTATAACATATGTTGTTCCATTTTTATCTTTATAATTTCCTGTATAATCAAATTTTATTGTTCCATTTTTTACAAGCCATGTTCCTAAATTATTTGATATTATTCCTGTATAATTATAATCTATATAACCATTTACAACTACTCTCCATGTTGTGTCTATTTTTACCAATGCTTCTCCTATTTTAGGAACCATTGCTTTTACTTTACTTTCTTCTATTATGTATGCATTATTTCCTTCAAATTTTGTTCCTGTATAATCAAATCCTACTTTTCCATTTTCTAAGTACCATGTTCCATTTTCGTTTGTACCAAATCCTGTATATTTATAATCTACAATTCCTTTTATAACCATTCTCCAGATATTATCTATCTTTATTACTTTAGTACAATCTGAATTTACTTTGCTATTTTCTATTATATATGTTCCTGTACTATCATTATATATTCCTGTATATTTAAATGTAACTTTTCCATTTTCTATAAGCCATGTTCCTAGATTATTTGTTCCTATTCCTGTATAATTGTAATTAACTACTCCGTTTTTTACCATTCTCCAAATATCATTTATTTTCATTACTTCTATTGTATTTTTTGTTACATTTGCAAATACTTTACTATCTTCTGCTATATATCCACTATTTCCTTCAAAATATGTTCCTGTATAATCAAATCCTACTTTTCCATTTTCTAAATACCATGTTCCATTTTCATTTGTTCCAATTCCTTTATAATTGTAATCTACAACTCCATTTACAACCATTCTCCAGATATTATCTATTTTTATTACTTTATTTAAGTTTGTCATTACTTGGCTTTTTTCTATAATATATGTTTTTCCATCTTTATCTGTGTAATTTCCTGTATAATCATATTTTATTGTTCCATTTCTTACAAACCATGTTCCATTTTGATTTGATACTACTCCTGTATAATTATAATCTATATATCCATTTACAGCTACTCTCCATGTTGTATCTATTTTTATTAATGATATTCCTGATTTTTTAACTTCTGCCTTTACTTTACTTGCTTCAATTATATATGCCTTATCTCCTTCAAAATATGTTCCTGTAAATTGAAAAGTTACTTTTCCTTTTTCTATAAGCCATATTCCTAAATCATTTGTTCCTATTCCTGTGTAATTATAATCTACTACTCCATTTATAACCATTCTCCAAATATTATCTATCTTCATTACTGTTTTCAAATTTGTCATTACTTTATTTTTTTCAATAATATATGTTTTTCCATTTTTGTCTGTATAATGACCTGTATAATCATATTTTATTGTTCCATTCTTTACAAACCATGTTCCATTTTGATTTGTTGCTATTCCTGTATAATTGTAGTCTATTTTTCCATTTATAACTACTCTCCAATCATTACCTATCTTAACAAGTCCATCTTGATATGATAAAAGTTCTGAATCTTTACTTGAAACTTCTTCTATATCACTATCTTTAACTTCATTTATCATATTTAAGTTATCTATATTCAATGTATCTACTTCATTATCTTCATTTACATTGCTAACTTCATTTTTAAAATCAAAAGTATTAGTTTCATCTGTAACTTTTTCATCTATTATTTCATTTGTATTAGCAAATGAAGTCAAACTATATATAGCATAACTTAATATTAATATAGTTAAAAACAATTTTACTAATTTTTTCATTTAATTACCTCTTTTTGTATCTTTATAAATTAAAAATATATTTCTTTAGATTAATCTTTCATAAATATCTTATTAAAGAACAATTTTACTTTTTTCTACTTTATAAACTTTTCCA
Source organism: uncultured Clostridium sp. (assembly GCA_947427205.1). GTDB lineage: Bacteria > Bacillota > Clostridia > TANB77 > CAG-508 > Scatovivens. The sequence continues at coordinate 38,669 of CANEHB010000015.1, read as the reverse complement.
CTTTTATCTGTATAATTTCCTGTGTAATTAAAAGTTACTTTTCCATTTTCTATAAGCCATGTTCCTAAATTATTGGTTCCTATTCCTGTATAATTATAATCTACAGCGCCATCTATAATCATTCTCCAAATACCATTTATTTTTATTACTTCTGTTGTTTTTTTATTAACAGTTACATATATTTTACTGCCTTCTACTATATGTGCTTTATCTCCTTCATAATATGTTCCTGTATATTTTAAATCTACTACTCCATTTTCTACATACCATGTTCCAAAGTTATTAGTTCCTGTTCCTGTATAATTATAGTCTACAATTCCATTTATAACCATTCTCCAGATATTATTTATTTTCATTACACCTGTATAATCTGTTTTTACTTTGCTTTTCTCTATAACATATGTTTTTCTGTCTTTATCTGTATAATTTCCTGTATAATTGAAAGTTACTTTTCCTTTTTCTATAAGCCATGTTCCTAAATTATTTTTTCCTATTCCTGTATAATTATAATCTACAGTGCCATCTATAATCATTCTCCAAATATCATTTATTTTTATTACTTCTGTTGTATTTTTATTAATAGTTACATATATTTTACTACCTTCTACTATATGTGCTTTATCTCCTTCATAATATGTTCCTGTATATTTTAAGTCTACTACTCCATTTTCTACATACCATGTTCCAAAGTTATTAGTTCCTGTTCCTGTATAATTATAGTCTACAATTCCATTTATAACCATTCTCCAGATATTATTTATTTTCATTACACCTGTATAATCTGTTTTTACTTTGCTTTTCTCTATAATATATGTTTTTCCGTATTTATCTGTATAATTTCCTGTATAATTGAAAGTTACTTTTCCTTTTCTATAAGCCATGTTCCTAAATTATTTGTTCCTACTCCTTCATAACTATAATCAACTACTCCGTTTTTTACCATTCTCCAAGTATTATCTATTTTCATTACTTCTGTTGTATTTTCAGTTACATTTGCAAATACCTTACTTCCTTCAATTATATATCCACCATTTTCATCAAAGTATGTTCCTGTATAATCAAAATTTACTTTTCCATTTTCCAGATACCAAGTTCCTAATTCATTTGATCCAATTCCTGTATAATTATAGTCAATTACTCCATTTATTAGCATTCTCCATACATTGTTTATTTTTATAACTTTTGTTGTTTTCTTATACATCTCATTCATTGCTGATGTATAATTTTGAGTTCCCATTGGATATGTTTTATAAAATTCATTTGTTGCATACTCTGCATCTCTTATATGATCTGGAAAGTTATTATCTGTTACTAAATAATACCTATACCCACTTTTAACAAAATTAGTATCCCATGTTGCATCAACATTATAATATTTATCTTCGATTTTAACTATATTCCAACCATGAGCTCCACCATTACCTAATCCTGGAATAAGACGAACATCAATATTATTTTCTAAAGCTAACCTATAAAATAAAGCTGCATAACCTTGACAAACTGCTTTTTTATTAATTAAAGCTGCATATGCTGTATGTTTTAATGTTCCTATTGAAGTATAGTCATATGTAATATTATTACATATATAATCATAAACTTTTGTTATTTTTTCATAATCTGTTCCTTGTAAATTTAATGAATTCAATAAATTTGAAACAGCAATATCCATCTCTTTTTCCTGTTCATATGTTGTATAATAAGTAAATGTAAAAGTTAAAGTATAATAATATTTTCCAGAATATATATTTCCACTAGCCCTAGCGTTCCAGCCTCCAAATTGCCAAAGTAAATAATCTCCTTCTGTAGATATTCCAGTATGTTTCATTGCCTCATCTACAATCTGATAATATATTGTTCCATCTAAATTTGTATTTGCTATATAAGAAATTTGTATTGTTTGATTTCTTGTTTTTAATTGTTCTCTTAATTCTTCTCCTGCTTCTTTTACAGTTCTACAGTCACTAGCATCACTATATAAAAGAGTTATATCAGAAGGTTTATTTAAATCATCTTCATCTATAACATCTTCATATAAAGGATTTACTTGAGTAACCTCTTCTATTTCAATATACTCATATTCTCCTGAATTTAAAATTTCTGCATTTAATCTTACTTCCTTTACAGTAAGATTAAATTCTTCTGATGCAAACACATTTGCTATAATAATAATGTTAAAAATTACTACGGCTAGTAGTATTTTAGAGATTTTTTTCATTTTATTTTCCTCCATATTTTTAATAGGTTAATTTTATTATAAAATTGTAAAATTATCAATTGTTTTATAAAAAAAATCGAACTTAAGATTTTTATCAAATATAATCTTAAGCTCAATATAGCTATACAATAGAATAAAAGTAAACATTATCAAAATTATAAACAAAACTTACTGCAAGTGTCTACACCCTTCCTTTATATAATTCATCAGCTTTTCATAAGCTATCTGTAATTCATGTTGTTCATAAAGCTAAGATATCTACGCACTATCGTTCCTAGAGCTAAGAAATGTTCTCTGTGCTAAATTTACATAGTAAATTTGATATTAGTAAAATTTTTATTTTAATAAGAAATGAAAAATATTTTCTTACTAAATAAAAAGCGAAAATTAAATTTTTTTATCACTAAATTTAATTTTCGTTTAACTATTATTTCTATTTAGATAACTATATTTTTTCTTTAATAGTAATTTTTCTATAAATCCAATCAATAACTTTATTATAAATTTCATATACTTTATCAGTAGAACATATTAAAACAATTAAAATTGTACTTATAATACTAATACTTATAGAAATAGCATTATTTCCTATAATATCTATATTACTATTTTCTATAAACACACATATAAGTTTTTGTATAAATGATGATATTAAATATATTGTTATAGTTTTTTGTCCTATATTTGCTAAGTAATTATTCTTCTGTGGTGCCAAATTTATCAAACAAACAGATATTGACATTGCCATACAAAATTGAAATATTCTTACATACATTCCTTTTAAATTTTCTACTTTAAGCGAATGATAGCTTACAGCATTTTTTAATAGTTCCACATCTATAACATTATCTGATAATACATAAGTTACTGCTATTAATACTAATAAGATTGGTATTGTAATCTTTTTATTTAATCCTCTTATTTTTTCTATATGCTCCTTATTAGTATAATATCCTAAAATAAAATATGGAAAAAATGCAATTGTTCTACTAATCGAAAGAAACCTATTAGCCTCATTTACTATTCCTACATACAAACTTGCTAAAAATATTAGTAATATTGAAAATTTAAATTTTGTAACATATTTCAACAATACTTTCCATGTAAATAAACTAAATAAATACCAATATGCATATACTGGCATAAAAATATTTAAATATTCTGAAGTTTTACCATCTATTCTTGTTTTCTGGTCTAATATTATATATGCTGTATTAAATATAAAAAATGGTATCAAAATATTTTTAATAATTTTGCCTTCAGCTTTTTCAATTTTTTTTGAAAAATATCCTGATATAAATATAAAAAGTGGCATATGAAAAATATATAATACTCCATTTATTTTTGTAAATATGCCATCTAACTTAAAATAATCTATACTATGTCCAAAAACTACTAATATTATTAATATCGCTTTTAAACAATCTAAACCACTATCTCTTTTATTATGTATATTTTTTTCTTCAATTAAATCATTATTAATATATGTATCATTTACAACTTCAAGATTTTTCTCTTCTATCTCGTTCAACCTATATTCCTTTCCTATATTTCAATTAAATCTTTTTTATTTTCAAAATCATTCATAATTTTACATATTGCTAAAGATTCATTTTCATTAATATTACTCAAATTTTTTCTTTCCTGAATTGAACGTACAAAACTAACTAATTCATGTCTAATACCTTCACCATCTAATTGATAAAAATATCTTTTATTATTTGATTGATCTTCAAATCTTATTTCAAAATAATCTGTTTTCCACCATGGGGCTGGAACATATAAGTATCCTTCTGTTCCTGTTATAATTAAGTCTCCTTCTGATTTAGCTTTTTCTGCAACTTTTATTGAACCTATTGCTTTTTCATATATAAAATTTATTTTTGTGAAAGAATCATTTTTATTATTTGAATCAGCAAAATTAGAAATTATTGTTTTTTTATCATACTCTGTACCTAATATTTGAAAAATTGGTAAAAGTGCTGTTGGTCCCCAATCTTTTAAACTATTTATTTCTGAAACATCTTTTACTTCTTTTATACTAGAACAAGTAGCATCAACAGATAAAACTTTTCCTATTTTCCCACCCTTTAATAGTAATAATAATCTTGAATATGCTGTTGAATATGCTGTTCTAATTGCCTCCATTAAAATACAATTTTTCTCTTTAGCTAAGTCAAATAATTCTTTACATTCCTCTTCATTTAAACAAATTGGTGATTCGCATAAAACATGTTTATTTAACAGTAATGCTTTTTTTATTTGTTCATAATGTTCTTCAATATTAGATTTTATATAAACTGCATCAACATTATTTAATAATTCATCATAATTATCAGTAACTAATGGTAATTTTTTTATTGCTTCACTCATTTCACTTAAGTTCTTTGTACAAATTGAAGTAATCTCAATTCCATTTACATATATATCTTCACTTTGAAATTTATTTAAAAATGGCGCATAATCTCCTACAATTCCTAAACTAATCGCTCTCTTTTCAGATCTTATTTCTGAACTTGAAATTCCTTTTGTTCTTTCTAAATATTTTACTTTGCAATAATCATTTAAGTAATCAAATTTTCCTTTCCAATCTGATCCAACTGTAAATATATCTATACCATATCTTTTTATATCATCAATTTTTTGACCTTCATATTCTTCTACAATTATTTTATCAGCTAGATTTGTTGCTCTTACAGCTTCAATTCTTTCACTTAAAGATTGTTGAACATTTATTTTTCCTCTTGTTTTATCAAAATCATCAGCTGTTATTCCAACAATTAAATAGTCTCCTAATTCTTTTGCTCTCTCTAATAATCTAATATGACCAAAATGCAATAAATCAAATGTTCCATATGTTATTACTTTTACCATTTCTTATTTACCTCTTTATAATAAATCTCTTTTTTGCATATCTATTAAAGCATTTATTAATGTATTATTATCTTCTTTTGTTAAATAACCTATATGACCAACTCTAAAAATTTTATCTTTTAAATCTCCACCATTTGGACAAATCCATATATTATATTCATTTTTTAATATATTAAATACAGAAGAAGCTGTTACATTAAGTGGACAAATTGGAGTAACTGCATTAGATAAAGAGCTTGAAAAAACTTTTAGTGGTAATGTTCTAATTTTACTTCTAAAATCTTCTGCAATTTCAGCAACTCTATTTATTTCTACATCCACTCCTCCGTTTTCTTCAATTTGCTTAAGTCTTTTATTTATTTGTATTAAAATCCCAACTGCTGGTGTAAAAGGCGTTTGGCCTCTTTCTCCATTTTCTAAAGCACTTTTTAAATTTAAATACACGCATTTTACATCATTATTATAAACTCTTTTTTGCGCTTCTTCTGATAGAACAATAATTGATACTCCTGGTGGACAAGCTAAAGCTTTTTGCGATCCTGTAATCATTACTCCTATATTATATTTAACCATATCCAAAGGATCTGCTAAAAAGGAACTAATTGCATCAACAACTAAAAATATATTATTTTTTTTGCAAAATTCACTTATCATATCAATATTATAATACATTCCTGTTGAAGTTTCATTAATATTAACTAGAAATCCTGTAAATTTTTGACCTTCATATCTATTTAATATTTCTTGAGTTAACATTTCTCCAAAATCAAGTTTTATTTCTGTATGTTTTATACCATGTATATTACATAATTCTACAAATCTTTTTCCAAAACTTCCACCATTAACTACTAATAAATTATCATCTTCATTAAAAAGATTAATTACTGTAGCCTCCATTGAAGCTGTACCTGAACCTGTTATAAAAGCTACTCTAGCATTCTCTTCAGCTTTAGCAAACTTTTTAACAAGTTTTTCATTTTCAAGCATCAATTTTGAAAACTCTTCTGTTCTAAAATATGGTACTTGATCATATCCTATTTTTCTAATTTCTTCATTCATTTGTACTGGTCCAACTGTAAAATTTAACATATTTACCTCCAACATTAATTACTTTTTAAATTTAAAAATATTTTTCCCCATTCAGAACATATCTTAAAACCAAGCTTATCATATAATACTGTTGATTCTGTTGAATAGTTTATTAAATATACTTTCTTCTTTTCTTTTATTAAATCTTCACAAACTGCATTGCATATTTTTTTTGCATATCCCTTATTTCTATACTTTGGATTTGTAATTACATAACTTAGCATTGCTACTTTTTCGTTTTCTGCGCCTGTTCCTGCATGACATATAATTTCATTCTCATTTTTTATAATATAATTTCTTACATATTTTTCTTTATTTCTTTCATACATTTGATTTTTTAATTCTTCTAATCTATAAGAACTTCCTAAATCCTCATCTTCATAAAGTAATTTAGCTATTTGATAAAAATCTTCTTCTTTTGCCTTTTCAATTCCGTCTCTATCAGAAGCAATAATTGAATCTAATTCTCTAACCCATCCTAGTTCAACATTATAATCTGATATTCCTAAATTATCATAAATATTAGAAATAATAATTTTTTCACCACATATCATAGCTGGTCTTTTTTCTTTTATAAATTCACATAATTCTTGTATATCATAGTCGTGTTTTATTGAAAATACATGCATTCCTGTATAGTACATTAATATTACTGTAGAAATTTCTTCATTTTCTTTTACTTGTATCCATGTCTTTATATTACTATTTGAAAATCCATACTTTTTCAAATCTAAATATAAATATATACATTTATAATATTTATCACCTATATAATCTTCTACGATTTTTTCATATTTTTTATCCAAACATTCTATAATCATATATTCCTCCATAAATACATAGCTGTCTTTTAACAAATTTATCATACCCCTAGAATTAATATGTGTCAAGTACATTTTAAAAGCAGTACTAATATTAGTACTGCTTATTTTTTATAATTCTTTTACAATTTCTTCAATTCTGTTTTCATATTCTTTATAACTTTTTTCTGTGTCAAAGAAAACAGATCCATGTGCACTTCCATTTTTATTTTCAGGAAGTTTCATATAGTCTCCATATTGACTAGTTAAAAACTCATGATATCCACGTGGTGCTTTCAATTTTAAATATTCAAAATCTACTTCTACTTCTCCTTCAAACCAACTGTTTTTGAACTTTGTATCATTTGGTCTAAATCCTAATGAACCATTTTCTTCAGTATTTATCTTATCATATTTCTGAAGTGCTTTTTCATACTTTAAAATACTTTTCTCTAAATTAAAAATCGACCAATATACTTTAATAATTGCTAATTTTATCATTGACTTTATAGAATCTTTTTTTATATTACTTCTTTGAAAATACAACATTAACATTTTCTTTCTAAAAATTAGTTCATCTAAAAATATCTTTCTTTTTATTTTTCCATCCGGGACATTATCTAATGGGAAAACATCTATAAAAATTCCTTTATTGTATGTGTTGTTTTTATCGCCTCTAATTATTGCTGTTGTTTCTGAATTTCTTATTTGTGCATGTCCTCTCATATAATTTTTCTCTGTTTTATAACATTGTAAAAAATATGGATATTTTATACTTTTCTCAGCGATTTCAAGAAATCTATTATAATCTTCTCTTTTCATTACTAAATCAATATCATCATCCCATGGTATAAAACCTTTATGTCTAACTGCTCCTAATAAAGTTCCACTCGCTAAAAAATATTTGATATTATTCTTATCACATACATCTATAACTTTTTCTAAAATATCAAGTTCAGCTTGCCAAACTTTTTTTCTATTAGTATCTATATAAAAGTCACATTTAGTTTCTGGTTCTAAATTTAATTTTCCCATTTTTTCTCCTTTTTTGTAAATCTAGTCAAAACTTGTTTCTTTAAAAATGAAATTGTAAATTCATCTTTAAAAATCATTAAGCCTACTCCATATATTAAAACTCCACAAATTACTTGTATTGCAACTATCATAGAATTTTTGAATATTGTTAAATTTGATAATAAACATACAATTACAAACATTATTAGTCCAACTATTAACTTTTTCCATGCAAACTTGCATATCTTTTTTAATGTTAAAAATCCATCGCAATATTTTAAATATAAAATAGATATAACTAGTTCTGCAACTATAGTCGCCACTGCTGCACCATAACTTCCAAATTTAGGAATTAAACATAAATTTAAAACTAAATTTATACAAGAGCCTGCAATAATAAATTTTGCACTCTTAGATCTTAATCCTGCTGGATTATAATACTGAGCTCCTAAACAGTTACTTACACCTATTATAATAACTAGTGGACTAAGTATTTTTATTAAACCTGCAACTTCTTCATATCCACTTCCAAAAAATGCAGGAACAAATCTATTAGCAACACCCATTAATCCAAACATTATTCCAAATCCCATAAGAAATATGTAATTAATAGAAGCATCAATTCTTTTACGTATTTCATCCATTTTTTCTTCTACAAATAAATAAGATATTCTTGCTCCTAAAACTGTATTTAATGATGTAAATGTAAGTGCTTTTGTCATATTTATAATTTTAGTAGCTTGCTCATAAAATCCATTTTCTTTTTCATTATTTGTAATTACACCTATTAAAGTTTTATCTAAAACAGTATATATTGATGTTGCAATTGTTGGTATAAAATATATTAAAGTTTCTTTAAAATGATGTACTATTTTTAATTCTTTTATTTTTACTTTCTTTAAAAACTTTGGTAAATAAATCCACATTGACATAGTTCCAAGTAAAGTAGTAAGTGACATTATTGCCATATATATAATTAAATCACTTGGTTTTTTTACAAATATAAATAATAATAGTACTCCTAAAATCTTAAATATAGAATTTTGAGTAACTGTGTACTTAAATTGCTCTAAGCCACTATAAAACCATGAAATATCAAACATTGTATTAAATAAATTCATTGTTAAAATTATATAATATATCTTATAAGTATCACTAAGTCCTATTAAAATAACCCATAATACTAAACATATCGCTGAGGTTATAATTGTTAAAATTTCTATTTCCCAAAATATTTTACTTCTTTTATGTTCATCATCTCTATTTCTAGCAATTTCTCTAGCTCCATAAGTTACTGTTCCTAATGCTGCAATCATAGAAAAATATGTTTGAATTGATAAAGTATAACTGTATATTCCAACTCCATTTGCCCCAATAACTCTTGAAATATATGGTGCAGTTATAAATGGAATTATCATAGTTAATATTTGATATAAGGTACTTAATATAATATTTTTCTTTACACTAACATTTTTCTTCATTTATAATCCTTCTTACACAATTTAATGCTTCTTCAATAATTTTATGCATGTCATAGTATTTATATTGTCCTAATCTTCCTCCAAATACTACCTTTTCATCTTTATCTGCAAGTTCTCTATATTTTTCATATAGTTTATTATTTTTTTCATTATTTATTGGATAATAAGGTTCTTTATCCTTATTCCAAGCGTCTGAATATTCTCTTGAAATTACTGTTTTGGGTTGTGTACCATATTCAAAATGTTTATGTTCTATTATTCTTGTATATGGTACTTCATATTCTGTATAATTTACAACGGCATTTCCCTGATAATTATCTGTATCTAAAATTTCAGTTTCAAATCTTACACTTCTATATTCAAGTTCTCCATAGCAATAATCATAATACTGATCTATTGGACCTGTAAATATTATTTTTTCTGAAATATTTTGTAGTTCTTCTTTATGTTCAAAATAATCATAATTTAATTTAGTTTCTATCCCTTCAAGCATCTTTTCTATTATTCCAGTATATCCACCTTCTGGTATTCCTTGATACTTGTCATTAAAATAATTATTATCATATGTAAAACGTACTGGCAAACGTTTTATTATAAAACTTGGAAGTTCTGTTGCTCTCATTCCCCACTGTTTTTCTGTATAACCTTTTACTAACTTTTCATAAATTGTTTTTCCAACTAGCTTTATAGCTTGTTCTTCTAAATTTTTAGGCTCATCTATATTTACTTCTTTTAATTCTTCTTCTATTTTTTTCTTTGCCTCTTCAGGAGTAAATACTCCCCATAACTTATTAAAAGTATTCATATTAAATGGAAGATTATAAACTTCATCTTTATATTTAGCAACTGGTGAATTTGTATATCTATTAAATTCCGCAAATTGATTTATATAGTTCCATACTTCTTTATTACTTGTATGAAATATATGAGCTCCATATTTATGTACATTAATATCTTCTATTCTCTCTGTATAAATATTTCCACCAATATGTTCTCTTTTGTCTATAACTAAACAATTCTTTCCTTTTTTATTTGCTTCATATGCAAATATTGCTCCAAATAATCCTGAACCTACAATTAAATAGTCATACTTCATAGCTAGTCTCCTTTTATATATTTAAAATCTGTGAAGTATATGGATATACTTCACATGAACCTTGTTTTACAAACTTCATGTACCAGAAAAGTAGAGTAACTGCAACTGTTACCATATAAACTATCATTTTAGTTTTTCTATCTTTAGTAGATTTTTCTATAATTTGTGGTATAAAAAATATTTGTACAAATCCAAAATATAAAGCTATTCTATCTGTATATAATAATGTTCTTCTAAAGTTAAAAATTATAAAATCTAATACTAATAAAGAAAAATAGAAATTATTTTTACTATCATATTCTCTTTTATTAAATACTACAACATATAAACCTATCCATAACAATTTATATGCAATATCTACCCAATCAATAAATGTACTAGTATTAACATATTTAAAAATATATTCATAATATTTATAAGGTAATAATCCTATATTATATAAAAGTGGAATTACTTTATCTAGTGTTAAACTCAATACAAATGATATAGAAAAAATAATAAATAATAGTGCTTTTCTATCTTTTCTTTTTGATATGATTTTAAAAATAATTGCAACAAGAGCAACTAAAGCTGTACTATGAAAAAGACTTGCAAATAGTACTGATATAATATATTTTATATCCTTATCTTCATCTAAAAATTTATATGCATATAACACAACTACTAAAGCAAGTGATTGTCTTAAGAAATTAAAAGTTCTACAATAATAAATTCCTAAATATATAATTAATCCTATTGTAACTGATCCTTTATTTTTATTATTTGCTAAAACTTTAAATACAACTGCATTACAAATTAGTTGTAGTATAAATAAAAAGAAATTAATATTACCACTAAATCTTGAAATAATGAATGTTAGAAATAAATATCCAACATCTAGTTTTAAATAATTATATAATTTGAAAAAGCTATCATATATTAAAGCACTTTCAAAAGATTTTCTTCCATAAATTAGTACATCTGTACCAATGTTTAAATCTCTTACTCCTCCAAAAATTGATAATATTAAAACTATTGAAATCCCTAAAATTCCTTTAACCCATTTACTCTTTGATAGCTCAAAACAAATTGATATAACTATTACTATAAAAAACACAAATATATATTCAAACATATTTTCCTCTCTTGTACATTATATTTTTTCAATATTAGGATGGAAAAATAATCCTGCAAAATATCCTTTAGTTAAAACTCTAATTCTAGCAAACTTATAATTTGGTGAATGTCTTAAAATTCTATAAAACATTGTGAAATATCTAATACTATATTTTATTACTTCCTTTTTTCCACTCTTCTTAGCCATAAAAAATCTATTTCTGTATGTGTAAAAAGCTCTACTTAATTTTTCTTTATCTGTTGTTATTATATCAGTATTTGTATTTTTTGTCATCTTATGGACAACAATACTATCTAAATCTAAAAAAGCCTTTTCTTCATTAGAAAGTCTTTCCGTAAATTCTACATCATCACCATAAATAAAAAATTCTTTAATTGGAAGTCCACATTTTTCTATCATTTTCATATTTACATAGCAAGAAACAAATGAACAATAATCTACTTTTAATAAATTATTTTCTTTTATTTTCTCTACATCATATATATATTTACTACTAACTTGTGGAATATTCATCTTGCAAATTGTTCCATCTTCAAAATTTACAACACTACATAAAAAAGAAAAATTATTTTTTATTTTTTCTCTTTTTGACACTAGTGAACTTAATGCATTTTCAGTTGGTATTGTATCATCATCCATTACCCAACAAAAATCATATTTATGCTCATAAGCATATCTCATTCCTAAATTAAAACCACCAGCGCCACCTAAATTTTTTTCTGTCTTTTTATAATAAACTTTTTTGTTATCTACATATTTTTTTATATATTCTTCTGTATCATCTGTGCTTTTATTATCTAAAATCAATATATCAAAATTGCTATATTTTTGATTTAGCAAAGCTTGTATACATTCTTCTAATAACTTTTTTCTATTGTATGTAACTACTACTGCTAATGTTTTTTCCATACTTTCCCCTACTTTTCAAAACTACTTTTATTACCTAATATTTTTTCAAAAGAACTATTTATTTCATTTTTTACAACTTCAAAATCACCATCAAATTCTTTATCATTAATACACATTAATTTATAATTATTAGATTCAATGTCTTTTTTTATTTCTTTTAAATCATCTGAAACATTATGAAATTTTCCAATTTTTAAACTTCTTGGAAAGAAATTACCAGAAGCAATTTGCCAATCTTTCATTAAATATTGACTGTAATCATCTTTTGATCTAAATTTATTTTTGCAAGCTTCATGCAAAGCTTCATATTCTAAATTCCATATTGCTTCATATGTACTCTTTTTAAGTGAAGTTGGAAAATGTGTAAATTTGAAGCCTAAAAATTTTCTCCAATTACAACACATACAAGTTCTAAGTACACTTTTACCATATTTATAATTAAAAAATTTAAAGAAATTATTTTTTAAACATATCTTTTTATCAAAATGTTTATTAATAATTCTTGTATTATTAAAGAATATATAATCCATAACATCTAATCCTGATGGAGTTACTGGATTTAATATTGCTGTTTCACATGGTAATCCATTTTTAAAAAAATCTTCTTCTTTTACGTAATCTGTAATAAACATATCATCATTAAAATATACAAAATTTTCTGATAAATCTTTTATTTTATGAAAATTTAATTCAATTGGGTTTGCTGAAAAAGTTGGTAAATACTCTTCTGGTATATAATCACTATGCTTTATAATTTTTAGTTTATCATTATTTACATTTAACCAACTTGGCAAATGACCATAAGTTATAAAAAAAACATTATTTACCCAAGGAGCATATTTTTCAATACCTCTAAATAAATATTTTAAGTTTTCCCAATCTCTATATCTAATTTTACTCTGATCATTTTCTTTTACTAAAGAATATTTTGATTTTTCTAACAACCATTTTTCGTCATTTCCATCTACCCATGCGATAACAAAATCAATTTTCATTCTCTTATATAATCCTTTCACAATTCTTTAATTATAAATGTTAGTAAAATCCTTATTTAATATAAAATTTATAATACTTTTCTATTAGAACATATAAAATTTTATTATTTCTTAAATTTATATTTTATTAATTCATAAATTAACGTCATTCTTTTTTTTATCATAACAAAGGTACTATCCCCTTTAAATGATGAAACATTTTCTTCATGTCTTCTATAGTATAATAATTTGCTATCTAAAAATTTTACTTTTCCTTTCATTTGTATAATCAATCCAATCCATTGATCATGCATATATATGTTATTTGGAATTGGTAATACATGTGGTAGCATTTCTCTTGAAAAACACATACATGCTCCTTGATATGCATTTTTTACTATATTTTTTATTATTCCTTTTTTAGAATTTCTATACTCATACCAAGATGGCATTATTACTTTAGAATTGTCTCCATTAACAACAACTGCATCATGTACTACTAAATCATAACCATCTTCCAACACTTCTAGTACTTCTTCTACTTTACTTTTTTCCCATATATCATCTTGATCAGATAAAAAAATATATTTACCACTGCAATTTCTAATAGCATTTTCAAAGTTCTTCTTTACTCCACTTTTAGGTCCATCTATAATTTTAATCATATCACATTTTAGCATATCTACTATTTTTCTTGTGTTATCTGTAGAACCATCATCAGATATTATAATTTCATCTTGTGGAAGTAAATTATTAATTATACTTTCTAATTGCTCTTTTATATATTTTTCGCCATTATATGTAGCTATTGCAACAGATATTTTATAATTTCTTTCTTTCATATTCTAACTTCTATATTCCTTCTTATACTCTTCTACCATTCTCTTTGTATTAAATTCGTTTAGTATATCTGCTTTTGCATTTTCAGAAACTTTTTTACAAATTCCTTTATTTAAGTTTTCTATAATTTCTTTACAATTATCATTTTGAACTAAAAATCCATTCTCATTATCTCTAATAACATCCATATTTCCAATACAACTATTAGCTATACATACTTTTTTTAAATACATTGCTTCTAATAATGATAAAGATAATCCTTCCCATAAAGAAAGAAGTAAAAAAATATCATTTTCATTAATTATTTTTAAAACTTCTTCTCTAGTTTTCCATCCTGTAACTTGTATATTTTTACTTGTTAAAATTTCCTTTAGCTCTCCATCTCCAATCCATGTAAATTGTATATTAGGGAATTCTTGTGCTAATTTATTAAATAATTCTGGATTTTTTTGATAACCAATTCTTCCACTTGTACAAATTTTTAGATTATTAAAATCAATCTCTTTTTCTTCAAATTTTTGTGTTACTTTTTCTAAACTTTCTATATTGATTCCATTATTTATGCATATAGAATTCTTACTTAATTTTAAAGCTTCTTTGTATTCACCATTTGAACATCCTACTATTGTACATTTTCTTATAGCACCAATTTTCTCAAATCCCCAATAAAGTAATCTTTTTATTTTTGAACTATTTTTCATAAAAAAAGAAAATCCATGTGGGTTATACAACATCTTTACTTTTCTTCCATTTGCAGCAAATCTTCCAATAAAACCTGCTTTTGATGAATGTAAATGTATAACATCTGGATTTACTTCTTTTATTATTTTTTTAACTTCAAAAAATGCCTTCATATCCTTTGTTAGACTAATATTTCTTGTGAAGTTTTTAACTTCAATAAATCTCACCCTATTACTAAAATACTCTTTAAAATTTTCTAAAGTTTCGTTTCTTACTCCATATGCTATTGTTATTTCAAATTCATCATCAGTACTGTTTACTAAATCAGTTAAGAAAGAAAATACGCCACTGCCAAAAGATTCTACAATATGTAATACTTTTTTCTTCTTCACTTATATTGCTCCTTCTTTTTTAACAACAGAAACTACTGTTTTAACAAGTATTTCTATATCTAAAGGAATTGAAACATTATTTGCATAATATGTTTCTAATTCTACTCTCTCTTCATAAGTTGTATCACTTCTACCATTAGCTGCCCAATATCCTGTTATACCTGGTTTTATACTTAATACTTCTTCTTTATGAACTCCAAATTTTTCTATTTCGCCATCTATAACAGCTCTAGGTCCAACTAAACTCATATTTCCAATTAAAACATTAATGAATTGTGGAAATTCATCTAGACTAGTTTTTCTTAAGAATCTTCCAATTTTTGTTATTCTTGGATCATTTTTTAATTTTCTTGTTTCTTCAAATTCTTTTCTTAATTCTTCATTTTCTTCAAGCATTTTTTGTAGTACTTCTTCTGCTCCAACTACCATGCTTCTAAATTTATACATTTTAAAATGTTCACCATTTTTTCCGATTCTTTCTTGTGAATAGAATAATGGTCCATTTTCTTTATTTACAAAATTTATAATAGCTACTACTGCTGTTAATGGTATTAATATTGCAATTCCACATATTGCTCCAATTATATCTATTACTCTTTTTATTGCTAAAGTTAATCCTTTTGATATATATCCAAGAGTATCAAAAGTTACATCTCCAACATTATAAGTTCCTCTTCTCCTTAAAGTAACTAATGCTGTGATTATAGCTATTTTTGAATCTAATACAAGATTATTTCTATAATGATATCTTACATCCATATCTAATCTATCTTCAAATGCTATTTTGTCTTTCCCAGATATTTGATATACTCCAGTAAGTCCTGGTTTATGCCTAATAATATATTTATAATATGTACCCATTCTTCTTTTTTCTTCTGGTAAATATGGTCTTGGTCCTACTAAACTCATATCTCCTTTTAATATGTTTATGAATTGTGGTACTTCATCTAAACTTGTACTTCTTAAGAACTTACCAAACTTTGTTAATCTAGGATCATTATGTAATTTTCTATATTTTTCATATTCTGCCTTTATTTCCTTATCTTGTAACATGGCTTCCAATATCTCATCTGCATTTTCCACCATAGTTCTAAACTTATACATTTTAAAAGTTTTGCCATTTTTTCCAATTCTTTCTTGTACATAAAATATTTTTCCATAATCCTTGTTTTTTAGATTTTGGAAAAATACTACAATAGTTAATGGTATTAAAGCAATTATTCCTAATAAAGATGTGATTATTTCTATAAATCTTACGAAAGTAGCTTTTATAATTGCAATTGTACTTTTATACATTTTGCGAGTTATATTCTCTTGCATGCTTTCCACATCTAATGAAATTGCTATTTCATTTTCTTCCACAACTTACCCTCCTTAAAAAAACTTTAAAACTTTCAAATTTTTCCATATAACTATTTTTTATTATAGCATATTTTACCCTATATTTCAACAGTTTCAAGGCATATTTAAACCTAAAAAGTGCTTTTTTTGTCATTTTTTACTATTTTTTACTATTTTTTTCCTTATTTTTCCATAGTTATAGAGTTTTATATCTTTTTGTTCTCATTTACTTTTCATTTATTTCAAACGTTTTTCACGTTTATTTCATACATATTTCAAAGATTTTTAATTCTATTTATATATCTTATTTCATATACTCTAAAAAAAGTATTTATACAAGGTGATTATTTTGAAAAGATTTAAATTTTTTATTTTTAATACTGTATTTCTCATAGTAACTTCATTAATTTTTAGAGGAATTGATATTTATTTTACAGCTTATGTTTCACGTAAAATTGGTGCTGAACTTTTGGGAGTTTATCAATTAGTTATGTCTGTATACCTTTTTGGTATTACTCTTGCTACTTCTGGTATTAACTTAGCAGTCACTCGTGTTATTTCAGAAGAACTTGCCATTGATAATAATGGTGGCATAAAAAAAGTTATGAAAAGATGTATTTATATAACTTTAATTACAAGTATTGTTACTAGTAGTATTTTCTGGATAAATTCTGATTTTATAATTTCTAACTGCTTACATAATAAAGTTGATAAATCAGTTATTCATTTAGTTTGTTTAGCTCTTCCACTAATAGCAATGTCTTCTGCAATATCTGGATACTTTGCAGGTGTTCGTAGAGTTTATAAAAATGCTATTGGACAATTCATAGAACATGTAGCTAAAGTTTTGGTAACAGCATTTCTTATTAGCCTTATTTTACCTAAAGGTTTAACTTATGCTTGTTTTTCTTTAATTTTAGGAGACTTGATTTCTGAAATTATATCTTTTGTATATATTTACATTATTTATATTTTAGATAAAAAAAGATATAATCAAAGTGTTGAACTTGTTAAAGATAATAATTATACATATCGTATCGTTAGAATTTCTGTACCTATTGCTATTACTTCTTACATTCGTTCTGGTCTTACTACTTTAAAACAATTAATTATCCCATCTAGTTTAGAAAAAAGTGGTATAAATTGTGCTGAATCTCTTGCTAAATATGGTGTAATAAATGGTATGGCTTTACCTATAATAATGTTTCCTGATATTTTAGTTAAATCCTTTGCTAATCTTTTAATCCCAGAATTTGCAAGATATAATACAAAGAAAGATTATGATAGAACTAAACAAATAACTAGCATTTTACTTTTTATTATAGGACTCACTTCTGTTTCATTAACAGCTATATTATTTATTTTTTCTGATACTTTAGGAAAACTAATTTATAAAGATTCAAATGTAGGATATTATATTAAAATCCTTTCTCCTCTTGCTACATTTATATATGTAGATACTATAGTTGATAGCATTTTGCGTGGATTAGATGCTCAAGTTGGAGTTATGGTAATTAATATTTTAGATTTAGTAATTAGTGTTAGTTTTATATATTTTTGTGTTCCCAAATTAGGACTTATTGGTTACATAATTTCTATTTATATGAGTGAAATTCTAAATTTTACTATAAGTCTTATGCAACTAATAAAAATAGTTTACTTTAAAAAAACTAAATAGAAAATTGAAAAATAAAAGTAATTATATATTAAAGTAAAAAATACTCAGCCTTAAAAGTTTAAATTTCATTTACAAATTTTATAGTAAAGTTATAAATTATATAAAATGCAAAGGAATTTAAATCAATAATCAACTAGAAAAAACAAACTCTAATATATAATTACTTTTACTATTTATTTTAATCATTCTATTCTATAAAGTTGTAAGTCTCATTAGGATTTTGCACTCCATCTAAATTATAGTATGAACCTGGAACTTCTCCAACAATAATAGCTTCTGTCAGCAACACTTCTGATTTTATATCTTTTCCAAATGTTGCAAATGGAGTTAATATTCCTACCCTAGAATCTATATCTAAATATATTTTGTGATGTGTTTGATTAATTCCGGCAAGACTTAAATTCTGTTCTCAAACTTGATTGTAAGCTACCTGCACTTTCAAGTTCAACTTCAAAATTAGGTTCTAAATTTTTTAAAACACTAATTCCACTAACAGATCCCATATTCATATATACTGTTATCTTTGGAATTAAATCAAATTGTTTTTGTATATTATAATTTATTTTATTTACTATTTCATTTATTTTTATTGTATTAGCTTTTATTAAAGTAATTCTGCCTTCTACATCTTTTTCTATATTTATTAAATCATCATATGTATAATCTTTCATAACTTTACTTACTTCATCATTAACAATTTTATTTCCCTTTGATGCTGCTGCAGTTTCACATGTTGCTTTTAACACTGGATATGATGTTTTTAAAAAAATAATTATACAAGTAATAATAGTAAAAAATAAAATTAATAATATAATTTTAAAGCTATTAACTTTTCTTAAATCTGGCAATCTAATTCGCCTTCTTGAATATAATTTACCTTTCATTTCACCTCCATATTTTTATATAATTAAAATTTAAAATTCATTATACATTTATATAAACAAAAAATAATATCTTAGAATATAAAAATAAAACGAAGTTAATGTGCAATAACAATAACTTCGTACTTTAAATTTCTATCTCATAATATATAATCTGTCTCCTATATTTAACTTATCTGGATTTTCTAATTCATTTAATTTCAAAATATCCCCCATAGATACTTTAAATTTTTTAGCTATATTCCAAATAGTATCTTCTGGTTTTACAAAGTACATAACCATTTTATATTCGTTTTCGTCTGTCATTTCTTTTGTTTCAACATCTTCTATTATACTCACTTTTTTCATATTAGTATTACTTTGTTTTGATAAAATTTCAACCTCACAATCCACATTTTCACTACTAACTGTGAATTGTTTTTTTGTTATTTGAAATTCTATATCTACATTTTCTCCTTCAAATTTTACCATAAATGGTAATACTACATTTTTTACATTTAATCCATTTCTATTATCTGCTTCATAATAAAAATCTAAATTTAATTCACATTCATAATTATAAAACATTCCTGATTTACTAACATTTACTACTTTTGTTTTACAGTTTACATCATGAATATTTATAATATCCTCTACTAATATTCTTTCATTTATAGTAGATATTTCACTTTTATCACTACTGTTTATTTGAACTTCAACATCTTTTCTTGTAAAGTCAATACTATTTTTAATTCCATACATATCTTGAATTACATCTATTGTTTTCGTTTCAAAAGCCTCACAAGATACTTCAAAGTCAACTTGAACTGCTATACTATGCATTTCTTTTGAATTTACTTTAAACAACATATTTCTAATAGTATATTCAACATTACAAATATTGCTATCTGTTATTTTTTCTATATCTATAAAACTCATAACAGGAATTTGCGAACTTGTAACTCCTATTCTTCCATCTTCTGCTAAAAATATTATTTTTACATTTGCATCAGCTTTTGCTAGTACCTTGTTATAGCTTATCTTATTTTCAAAATTTGCAATTTCTATATCAGTTTTTAAAATTTCAGCAACTTCAAATGAGTTGTCTACTGATATATCTTCTTTAATTGACGTTTTTACTTTATTTGATCCTACTATTGATTTTATATCTAAAGTTTCTTTTAATTTTTCAACTTCACCACATTCATCAAAATCACTTGCTATTTCTATTTCACTTTTTTCATAAACATCACTTTTAATTTTTAAACTTGCTTTTATAGAAATCTTTCTTTCATTTAATACTTTTGCTTCTATATTTTCTAAACAAATCTTTTGCTTTGAAAAACAACTTTCATTAATAGTATTATCTTCTATAGTTTCCACAAAGTTTAATGTGGTCTGAATACTTCTATTCTCTCCATTATCAGCTAAATACACAATATATGTATCTATATTCCCATCAACTCTCACTCTTCCTGTGCTTACTTCCTCTTTATAGATATAGCTATTAGCATTTGCATTTATGATATTTACTATATCTGGCTTTATATCTGGAACAATTACATCTCCATTTACCTCAATAATTTTTGTATTGCTAGCAGTTTTTTTGTTTATAACTACAACATTTTTCTCCATAAAAAATCCTCCTTAAATATTATCTTTTATAACATTTATATGAGGCAAATAAAAAAAAATTCCTATTTCTAGGAATTTTCTGTTATGGGCTCTACCCTTGTTTTCTTTATTTCTAATTGTGGCTGTACTAATGGCTCATATGTCTCCCCATTATACATACTAACTTCTACTGATCTTGTAAATAAGTCTGTATAGTTATAAGACCCCACTCTATCAGCTTCTTCAAATTTAACTCTAAAATAACTTTGATATACATTTTCTATAATTGCTGATTTTTCT
The DNA here is from genome assembly GCA_947427205.1 of uncultured Clostridium sp. Classification (GTDB taxonomy): domain Bacteria; phylum Bacillota; class Clostridia; order TANB77; family CAG-508; genus Scatovivens. The sequence continues at coordinate 17,394 of CANEHB010000015.1, read as the reverse complement.
TGTGGTTTACTCCTTTTTCCTGGTGACTCTTTTATAATAATTTTTTTTCCTATGTTTTCTTCAATATTTTTTCTTAAGTCTGCAATTTCAGATCTGTAAATTCCCATTTTCCAATCACCTACTTCTTTCGATTTGATATTTTTTTTATATCATAGGTAGACTAAATTGTCAAAAACTGTCATATCAATCTTTTTTTATAAATTTCAGTATTATCAAGCAATTCACGTCATATCAAAGTATTTTTATCTTTTGTATTACATATTTGTTTCATATTTGTAACAAATATCATTTTTTTTATAAATTTTGCTTGTTTTTTATAGTTTTAGTGTTATAATAAATATAGATTTTTTCAAAATCTAAATTTAATTTTTCAGAAACTAGCCTTCTTTTTAGAATCATAGTATCAAAGTTAAATTAAATTAGTATTCTAAGAAGGAGGATTTTATAATGGCAGACAAAACAATAGTATGCAAAGATTGTGGTAAAGAATTTATCTTTACTGAAGGTGAACAAGCATTTTACGCTGAAAAAGGATTTACAAACGAACCTGTTAGATGCCCAGAATGTAGAAAAGCAAAAAAAGCTAGAAATAATGCATAGTTAAGAACAAAAAGGACATTTGCAAAAGCCAAAATTACTTGCAATTGTCCTTGTCTTTGTTCGAGTACATAACTTATCTGTAACTCACTAATTTTCGCACAGCTAAGAAATGTACAAAATTTGCCGAAGGCTTTATATTATATGAATTGCATAGCAATTTCGTATAATATAAAAAGTGAAATTTAAGAAATCTTAAATTTCACTTTTTTATTCTTATTAATTATGCTTTCTTTTTTTCACAAAAATCTTCTATGCTATTTTGACTATATTTTAATTTTGTTGCAAGACCACCTCTAATATGTCTTTCAGCCTTATTTTTATCTAACACTCTCCTAACTTCCATAGCTAAAGCATAGTTTATATTAAGTAGGCGCTGACTAACATCTTTATGAATACTGCTCTTACTAATTCCAAATTTTTTAGCAGCTCCTCTAACTGTATCTTCTGTTTCAATTATGTACTGTGCAACTGCTATTGCACGTTCTTCTATAGATAAACCCTTCATATTAAGAAAACCTCCAAACGAATACTTTTGTTTAAGTGTATTCATTTAGAAGTCTTATTAGAACAAAGACAAGATAAATTTAAAATCCTTAATATCTCTTAATTTATTAAAAAGAAAAATAAAATTCTATAATTTTAATATTCTTCTATTTTTATATATATTTTTTCTTCTTCTGCATATACTTTTTCTATTTCCATTTTTGTCACTTGATTATCATCTTTAAAAGCTATTTTATTTAATGCATCTAGCATTACTTTTCCTATATTATCAATATCTGGTTTTTTAATTGGACTTAAGGTTCCTGATAACATTAATTCTCTATTTTTCTTAGTAGTATTTTTAGCTGGTTTGAAATATGCTATTATTTTTACTGCTAATCTTCCTTCTAATGTTTCATATCTTGGATACTTTATTTTAAAATATTGTCTAATTAATTCTTCATAACTTCTTGTATTTTGAGGCGTATATATTCTTCCAGTATAAATATCTAATCTAGGTCTTGCTTTTCCTTCTATTGTTCCTAATACTTCAAATTCATATATCATTTGTAACTCCTATAATTTTTACTTTCTAAAACTTCATATCAATTAAGCAAATATTAATAACCTTATATTTGCTTATCCTTTTATCATTAATTTTATTTTATTTCCTTCTGCTTGTAATTTTGCATGACCACCAACAGGAAATGTAAATATTGGTGTTGTATGTCCAAAATCTGCTCCTGCAATTACTGGTATATCATTAAGCTCTGGTTTAGTTTTTACAAGTTTTATCCATTTTTCTTTTGTCATTTCACATCCTTTTTGATTTCTTCCTAAAACTAATCCTTTTACCTTCTTGAATTCTGGCATAAGAATTAATGATTGCAAATCTCTATCAAAATCCATTAAATATATAGGCCCTGCTTCACTATCATCTTCTAAAAATAATATTTTATCTTCAATATTTGGCATATATTCTGTTCCTTGTAATAAATTTAATGTACACAAATTTCCACCAATTATATCTCCTTCAGTAATTCCTTCATTTATAACATACATACCTTCATTTGAAACAAATTCTCTGTTTTCTTGATCTATAAACCAAGCATCATCACTCCACTCTTTTGAAGAAGTAACTTCAAATTCTTCCTCTTCAAAAAACATTTTTTTAAAATATTCAAGTTCATATTCAAAACCTTTAAGCATACCAAAACTTGAATAATGTGGTCCTGAATATGTTACTAAGCCTGTTTTTGCATGTATAGCATTTGATAAAACTGTTATATCAGAAAAACCACAAAATATTTTTGGATTTTGTTTAATTAGTTCATAATCTATATATTTTAAAATTTGATTTGAATTAAATCCACCTATTACTGTTAATATTGCTTTTACATTTTTATCTTTAAATGCATCATTTAAATCTTCTGCTCTATGTTCTACTGATGCAATCATATAATCTGGATCTGCTTCCATTACATATTTGCCGAATGAAACTTTTAACCCTAAAGCTTCTAGTCTTTCTGTAGCTATTTTTTTGCAGTCTTCTCCTAAAATTTTCATGCTTCTTGATGGAGCAATTACTCTTACTTCATCTCCTGGTTTTAATTTACTTGGTACCATATAACGCCCTCCTATAATTATTTCAACCATATCACAATCCGAATTTTCAATTTTCGAAATTATAACAGTTGAAAATCTTAATATTTTATATTTTTGCTAATCTACAACAAATACTACTTATAGCTAAAAGTACAATATATACAAACACTATTCCTGCTCCTGTTGGCATATTTAAGAAAAATGATGCAACTATACCTATAAGGAAACAAATTATTGATGTAAGTACAGACATTATGACTAATCCTTTAAAACTTGTTGTAAACTTTTTAGCTATTATTGCAGGAAAAACAATTAAACTTGATATAAGCATAGTTCCCATCATTCTCATTCCAACAACAACTACTAATGCAGTTATTAGTGCAATTAAAAATTGATATAATGTTACTTTTATTCCACTTGCTTTAGCATTTGTTTCATCAAAAGTTATTAAAAATAATCTATTATAAAATAGACAATAAATTATTATTAATAATACTGTTAAAACTATACTTAAAATAACGTCTTTTAGTGTCATTGCTAAAATGCTACCAAACATATAATTATAAGTATCAGTTCCAAATCCACTTGTAAAAGTTGTTATTATTACACCAAAAGCTAATGCTCCTGTTGCAACTAATGCAATTATAATATCTGCTGATTCTCCTTTTTTTTGACTTATAAACATTATTATTATTGCTGCTATTATAACTATTGGTATTGAAACAGCTATTGATGGTAAATTAAAAGCAAGCGCAAGTGATAATGCAGCAAATCCTACTTCTCCAAGTCCATGTCCTATCATTGAATAATTTTTTAGTGTTAAAATTACTCCTATTAGAGCTGCTGAAAAAGATATTGCTATTCCACATATAATTGCTCTTTGCATAAATGTATATGATAATAAATTAATTATTTCTCCCATTTTAAAATCCTTTCCAGCTTTCTAAGTCCCCATCATATTTCACTGTTTTTGCTAAGTAAATTATTCTTGGTTTAATTTCATTTAATTCATCTAAATCATGTGTTGCCATTACTATTGTCATTTTATTTTCTTTATTCTGATTTTCCAAAATTTTATATAATTCTTTTGTTATATTATAATCTAAACCAGTTGCAGGTTCATCTAATATTAAAAGCTTTGGCTCTCTTATTAATGCTCTTGCAATTAAAATTCTTTGTTTTTGTCCTCCTGATAAATCACCTATTCTTTTATTTTGCAATTCTTCAATTTTAAGCTGTTTTATTACTTTCTCATATGTATCTTTATCTTTTTTAGTATAAAATGGAAATTTGCCATGTTTTTGTGTTCCTGACATTATTATTTCTTTTGCTGTAGCAGGAAAATCTAAATCTTTTAAATTCATCTGAGATAAATATGCCACTTCATTTAAAGAAATATTTAAAAATACATTTCCTTCATCTGGTTTTAATAACCCTACAATAGTTTTAACTAATGTACTTTTACCTGAACCATTTTCTCCAACTAAACAAACATAATCTCCTTCATTAATTTTCAAATTAATATTTTCAAGGGCAGTATGATTTGAATATGAAACTTTTAAATTTTCTACTTCTAAAACAGTCATTTAATATTTTCCTTTCTTACAAAATAAACATTAAAATTAGAAAAATAAAATTTTAGTTCTAGTATATTATAAAAATTATACTATACATATAATACTTTAATAAAATGCTCAACTTTTCCAATATCTTTAATTATGTTTCTAATTTAATTACTCTAAAATAATATGCATTAAACTAATCCCTCTTTTAAATTTTCTAAATTCTTTCTCATAAGTGATACATATGTATCCTCCTTAGTATTTGCATTATGAATAGAATAAAGTATTAAAGCTTTAGCTTGTGTCTCTTCTGCAATCATTTTAGCAACAGTTCCTTCACTTAATTCTTCATAATATACTACTGGCAGATTATATTTATTAATATAATCTATTACTGATTTTACTTTTGCAATACTTGGATCTTCACCATGTCCACAATTAGTATAAACAGTAACAAATTTTAAACCATATTCATCTATTAAATATGAATATGCAAATTCTCCCCCAACTGCAATTTCCTTTCTGCTAGATTCTTCTACTATTTGCTTTAATTCAGAATCCAATTTTATTATTTCACTTTTATACTTTTCAGCATTTTTTCTGTAATAATCCTGATTTTCACTATCTATCTTACATATTGCTTCCAAAGTATTGTCTAACATTTTAATTGCATTTTTGGGATTAAGCCAAATATGTTCATCATAAATTTCTTCTTCATGATGTGCGCTTTCCTCTTCTTCTGTTAATATTTCAGAATTTATATGCTTTTCCTCAAATTCCTCTACTTTTATTAAATCTATTCCATTAGATATATCTATAATATCACATTCTGTCTCTTCTAAATTTTTAACAATATTCTCTGTCCAAGGTTCTAATTTTGTTCCTGTAAATAAAAACATATTTGCATTATTAAGTATCGTTATCATGTCTTTTGCTGTTGGTTCATAATTATGTGTTTCCACTCCAGAATTTATCAATAGCTTAACATCTGCTTTATCTCCTACTATTTGTTTGGCAAAATCATATTGTGGAAATAAAGTTGCAACTATTTGCAATTTATTATTATCTTTAATAATAGTCTCTGTTTTAAAACATAAAACCACAAACATCATTATAACTATTAATATTATAAAACTTGTAAAAGCTACTATTATTTTCTTCAAATTCTTAACCTCTTTCTTATTTATATTCTATAAGAATACTACGTTTTACGTAATTTGTCAATATTATGTAAAGATAACAATAATACAAAAATATACTAGTATTACTGGTATAAAATAAAAAATACTTCAATTCTATAAAAATAAGTATAATATAACACATTTAAAGCTTAAATTTATTTATTGTATTAAAAAATATTAAATATTTTTTAAAGAGTATCAATTTATTACTTATAAATTGACACTCTTTAAATAGTACTATCTATTATTTTATATACATGTTGCCAAAAATGCTTTTATTTCCTTTAGTAATTCTTCTGGATTAGATAATTGTAACATATGGTCTCCTTCAACTTGCTTTACTGTTTGAATTACTGGATTTGTAATCATATTTTCTGCAAGTTCTGTTAAATTAACTTTTGATTCACCACTATTTTTAGCTTCATAATATTCTTTTACAGTATCTGTTGATAAGATTTCTAATACAGATAAATATTCTGGATATTTATAATCTTGCATTTCCTTCATATTTTCTTCTGCATTCTTTATTTCCTTTACCATTGTTCCAGTTAAGTATGAACTTCCTATTCTATTTCTATATATTGATATATCTTCTTTAGTATATACATTATTTAAAGCTTTCATTTTGTCTATATAAAATACATCACCTTTTATATAACTTACTAAACGTTCAAAGCCTGTCAATTCAAATATTGATGTTATATTAACATTTGATACTGTAGATTTCACTTGTTCTTGTCTATACTCATCTTTTATTTCAGCTGGATATGTTCCATCTATAGAAACTATTCCTTGTACTAACTCAGGATATTTACTTTGAAATTTCATTGCATATACATTAGATAAAGAATGTGGCATTAATATATAAGGTCCTGAAACTCCTGCTAATTCTAATGTTTTTTTAATCTCATCTGCAATATTATCATTAGTTCTAGGCTTCTTTATTGACATGCTATATCCATATCCAAAATATTCAACTATAACAACTCTATAACTATCTTTTAATCCTTCAGTTAATGTTTTATATTGAATTACTGGAGATTGAGATCCAAATCCAGCTAATATTACTACTGTTTTATCTCCTTGTCCTGTTACATATACATTCATAAATTTGTTTTCTTCTTCATATACTGGAACTAATTTTTTATAATCACCAGCATATCTTGATGTTATTTCGCTCATTTTTAGAACATTATGTAATATCATACAAGCAAATAACACAATTAATATTTTAATTCCCCAAGTAAATAGAAAATCTTTAAAAAAATCAAATACACCAAATAGTTTGTTTAATATTTTATTTAACATTTCTTTTTCTGCATGATATATTTAATACCATACACTCCTCCTTTGTTATTAATTTATTACATACTGTAATTTATAATCATTATTTGATATTTTTAAGTCTATGGAAATAGTTTCTTTTCCTAATTTATCAACTACTACATTAAATTCTTCTACATTTTCACATAACTTTATTTTATTATAGTATAAAATATCTTTTACTTTTATGAAAGTATTTGTTGTTCCATCAGAATTCTCAAACGTAATATATGAGCTTAAAGGATCATCCTCATCAACTAAACCATAATTTTTAATGCTTATACCATTATATTTTACTATTTTTAAAAAATATAAGTTTAATCTAGTATATTCTGACCTTGCAAATAACTCTGAATCTATCTCTTTTATGTTATCATAAAAATACGTATTAATCGACCCAACTATACATATTATTATAGTAAATATAACAATGTATATTAGTAAATCCCTCATAATTTCATTATCCTTCTAATCAAATTTAGAATCAATTTATTTAGCAAATTGTTATCCCTAATAAATGAATATTAATTATTCTTATTATAAAAATTTAAATTTATTTATAGAAATATAATAAATTTTTTTCTTTATAAAACTTTATATATAAAGAATATAACATATAATTATTTTTTTATCAAATCTTTTATATACTTTTTTGTTATATAAAAAACAAAAACTATAAAATAATTATAGTCTCTGTAATGTAATTATATCAAAATTTCCAATATTAAATTAAAAAGTTAGATTTTTAATTTTTATTCTTCTATCAAAATATCCTTATTATCAATCTTTAATGCCATATCAGGAAAATTCTTATATAAAGAATATAACTATAATAGAAAAATAAAACCAAAGTTACAAAAAGTCACATTTTTTATATATAAAAAATAAATTGATAAACATATAAATAAAATTTTAGAAGTATGAAATCTTACATTTATATTTTCTATTATAACAAATTCATCTATATCTTGCTTTGTCTCATACAACTAAGAAATGTGAAAAAAGAACTCATATAAATAATATGAGTTCTTCTATATTCTAATTTTATTTAACTAAAATTATTTTAATTCGATTGTAGCTCCTGCTTCAACAAATTTAGCTTTTAATTCTTCTGCTTCTTCTTTGGCTACACCTTCTTTAATTGTTTTTGGTGCTCCATCAACTAATTCTTTAGCTTCTTTTAATCCTAATCCTGTTGCGTCTCTAACAACTTTAATTACAGCTATTTTGTTTGATCCAGCATCTGCTAATACTACATCAAAGTCTGATTTTTCAGCTGCTCCTCCAGCTGCTGCTCCTCCAGCTGCTGGTGCTGCAACTGCTGCTGCAGTTACTCCGTATTTTTCTTCAATTCCTTTTACTAATTCTGATAATTCAACTACTGTTAAGCTATCGATTTCTTCTAACATTTTATCTGTTTTTTCACTCATTTTTTAATCCTCCTATATATTTTTTATTTCGATAGATATTACTATCATTTAAGTGAATTTAGTACATATGTACTATTTTAATCATACTATTTTAATTTATATTAATTATTAATTAATATATCTTCTATTCTTCTGACTCTTTTTTTACTCTAACTGCATCAAGTGTAGCAGCAAGTTTTGAAACATTTGCAAGTAAGCATCCAGCAAGTTTTGCGATAAGTTCTTCTCTTGATGGAAGTTGTGCAAGAACTGTTAATTCATCTACTGTAACTACTTTTCCATCTAGTACTCCACCTTTGATTTTGTAGAAGTCATTTTCTTTCGCAAATTTATATATTGCTTTTAATGCTGGTAAATATTCTTCTTGTGCAATTATAACTGCTGTTGGTCCTGTTAAAACTTCATCTAAAGAATCAATTCCACATTCTTTTAATGCTCTTCTTGTGATATTATTTTTTATAACAGAATATTCAGCACCTATTTCTCTTACAGATTTTCTTAAAGATGTTACATCAGCAACATTAATTCCTCTGTAATCAACTAGAAGTACTAAACTAGCATCTTTCATTTTTTCAGCTAATTCTTTTACTTCTTTTTCTTTTTGTGCAATAATTTTTTCACTAGCCAATTTAATTTCACCTCCGTTTAATTTATATAATTTAAATTTTTTAGCAATTTATATAATTTTTAAATATCTACTTTTAATATTAAAAATTGTCATATTAGAAATTAAAATTTCCTCTTTGACACCTAAAACATAACAAGGCAATCAAAGAGGATTAATCCGCTCTTATTTTTTACCTCGGTAGGATTTACTTTTTTACCTACTGTCTTAGGTTATATTAATTTTAATAAATTATTTTTGGTTTATATATACGCTAGGTCCCATTGTTGTTGTTAAAGCAACACTTTTAATGTATTGTCCTTTAGCAGCAGCTGGTTTAGCTTTTATAACAGCATCAATAACTGTTTGATAGTTTTCAGCTAATTTTTCAGCTCCAAAAGAAACTTTTCCAATTCCTAAATGTATTATATTTGTTTTATCTAATCTGTATTCAACTTTACCAGATTTGATTTCAGAAATAGCCTTTGTAACATCCATTGTTACTGTTCCTGATTTAGGGTTTGGCATTAATCCTTTTGGTCCTAATACTTTACCTAATCTACCAATAACACCCATCATATCAGGTGTTGCTACGATAACATCATAATCGAACCAGTTTTCTTTTTCGATTTTTGGAACTAAGTCTTCAGCTCCAACAAAATCTGCTCCAGCAGCTTCAGCTTCTTTAGCTTTATCTCCTTTTGCAAATACTAATACTCTTAAAGATTTACCAGTTCCATTAGGTAATACTACTGTACCTCTAACTTGTTGATCAGCATGTTTTGAATCTACACCTAATTTAACATGTAATTCTACTGTTTCATCAAATTTTGGTTTTGGCATTTTTTCAATAATTTCTAAAGCTTCTTTTGCTTCATAAAATTTTGTGCTGTCTACTAATTTAGCAGCTTCTTGATATCTTTTTCCTCTTTTCATTTTTTCCTCCCGTGGTACTAACGAGTAATTAAAACATACTCTCCCAAAATATTTTTATTAGTCTACTACAACTACACCCATAGATCTAGCTGTACCTTCAACCATTCTCATTGCAGCTTCTATTGATGCTGCATTTAAATCTTCCATTTTTTGTTCTGCTATTGCCTTAACTTGTGCTTTTGTTATATTAGCAACTTTTTCTTTATTAGGTTTTCCAGAACCACTTTTTATTCCTAAAGCTTTTTTTATAAGAACTGCAACTGGTGGAACTTTAGTAACAAATGTGAATGATTTATCTTTAAATACAGAAATTACAACTGGTATTATCATACCTGGTTGATTAGCTGTTCTATCATTAAATTCTTTAACGAATTGCATGATATTAACACCACTTGAACCTAATGCTGGACCAACTGGTGGAGCTGGTGTTGCTTTTCCTGCTTCTATTTGTAATTTTATAACATTTACAACTTCTTTGTTATCTGCCATTTTCTTTTAGCACCTCCTTCTAATTAACTTTTTGAACTTGTGAAAATTCTAGTTCTACTGGAGTTTCTCTTCCAAACATAGAAACTAAAACTTTAACTTTTTGTTTTTCTTTATTTATTTCTTGAACAGTTCCAACAAATCCTTCTAATGGTCCATTAACAACTTGAACATTGTCGCTAACATCATAGTCTACATTAACTGGAACTTCATCAAATCCCATATTTCTTATTTCTGCATCTGTAAGAGGAATAGGGTCTGTTCCTGATCCAACAAATCCTGTAACACCTCTTGTATTTCTTACAATATACCAAGATTCTTCTGTTACTATCATTTTAATAAGAACATATCCAGGAAAAACTTTTTTTAGATTAGTTTTTCTTTTTCCATCTTTTATTTCAACTTGTTCTTCCATTGGAACAACAATATTAAAGAAGAAATCTTCAAGTTCTCTATTTTTTATAGTTTTTTCTAAGTCTGTTTTTACTTTATTTTCATATCCAGAATATGTATGTACTACATACCATTTTGGCTCTAATTTATTCTCTTCTTGAGACATCCTCTAGCCTCCCTTTATTTTCTTCTTTATATATAGTAGATAGACTACTAATTATTTTCTACAGAACTATTATTCTCTACACTTGTTTCAGGTGTTGCAACTGGAGCTTCTGGATTAGTATTTTCTGGGTTGTTATTCTCTGTTTCAGCTGAACCTGCATCAGTATTATTTTCAGTATTAACTGTATCTGAAGTATTATCATTTTCTTGATTATTTGTTTCTCCCGCTTCATTAGGATTAGCAACATCATTATTTTGTTCTTCATTTTCATTATTATCTACAGTTTCACTTGAGCTAGATGTAACTAGGGCTTTTAGTTTTTCTACACCAAAATTATTTAAGTTTTCAAAAATAACATCTAAAACAAAAACAATTACTGCTAATAGTATTACTATTGCTAAAACTGCTGTTGTATTATTTACTAATTGCTTAAATGTAGGCCAACTAACTCTTTTTAATTCTGCTTTAAATTCTTTAAAAAAGTTTTTATTTTCTTTCTTTTCACTTTTACTTTTTTTATCTTTTACTTCTTTAGCCATCTTAACTCCTCCTACTAAAGGTTTTATCTATTTTGTTTCTTTATGAGTTGTACGTTTTTTGCAGAATTTGCAATATTTTACTATTTCTAGTCTATCTGTATTATTTCTTTTATTTTTTGATGTCATATAGTTTCTTCTTTTACATTCTGTACATTCTAATATAATATTTTCTCTAGGTCCTTTTGCCGCCATTCTAACTACACCTCCGTTTTACTTTTAATGAAGCTTAAATTTTCTTTTTTTATATTTTGTTTTTTAACGATGTGATTGCATATATCTCAAATACATGCTTATATACTTTACCACAAAACACATGATATGTCAACTGTTTTTTCTATTTTTCTTTTTCTTCTTTTCTACGGAAAAACCAAATTTCCCGATTTTCTTTCCTAATTTATAATATCCTCCATTTGCATATGCAATTAAGTCACATTTTGAAATATCAAAAGCTCCATTTTCATCCATATATTTTTCATCAGCATCTATTGAAAGTACTTCTGCAATAAACATTGTATGACTTCCATAGTTTTTCTCATCAATTACTTTACATTCTATTGAAACTGGACTTTCTTTTATTAATGGTGCTTTTATAAAATTCGCCTTTTCTTTAGTTAATTTCATTTCTTTAAATTTATCATATTTTGATCCACTTCTAACTCCACACCAATCTGTTGCATATGCTAGTTTCTCAGTGGTTAAATTTATAGCAAACTCTCCAAACTCTTTTATTAAATTATAAGAATATCTTTCTGGTCTTACAGAAATGTAAACTGTTGCAGGATTAGTATTTATTATACCTGTCCATGCAACAGTTAATATATTTGATTTTTCCATATCTCCTGAACTAACAAGTACTGCTGGTATTGGATAAATAAAAGTTCCAGGCTTCCATACCTTTTTTGACATTATCTAACTTCCCCCTGATATCTATTTCGTGAAGAACTAAGTGTCATTTCATTTACAGTTTCTACATGTTTAGCTAGTAATTCTGTAGATTTACAAAAATGTTCTAATGAAAAATATATCCTTCCACCTATATTTCCTGTGTATCTGCAAGCATGACATGCTGCTTCAATATTTCTTGCTTGTTCCCTGTATCCTGCACTTATTCTAGGCTTTCCTCTAGACATATCTACAGAACCGACAAATCTACTATTTTGAGTTATTGCTTTATCTAAACATTCATCTGAAAATGCAACTGTGGCATAATAGTCTTCTAGTTCTTTAGGGATTTTGTATACATAGTTTTTATTTGGGCCATTTGATCTTTGAAGCATATTTTTAAATTCATCAATAGAAACAGCTCTTTCATCTTCTCCAAGTGCTTGTACCAATATATTGTTTGGTAATGAAGCAAGTACAAAATAATTTTTAAGTCCATCCTTTCCTAATCTACTAATACCTAAAAATTGCATAGTTTCTAATGACAAAGGGATATTTTCTTGATTAAACATTGACTCACTTTCAAACATACCATAACTAACAGCAACGACTCTTTGATCTTCTTCTCCATCTTTATAATATCTTGCCATAGAATCACATATAAATTTAGGTCTAGAATATAATTTTATATTCCACCTATGCCCATTTTGTTTTAATTTTAAATCTATTGGTTTTGGATAAGCTACATCAATTGAACTACTCTTTTTAGCTTTTTCTTGTTCCTCTGCATTCATTCCATTATATAGTTTTTCTTCAATATAACGTCTTCTTTTTTCTTTACATCTTATTTGAGTTGCTAATTTTTCTTCATAACTTGCAACTTGATTTTGATATTGAGATAAAAATTTATCATATTCTTCAAATCTTTTTGAATTGCAAAAAGTTTGATTTATAAAATTAAATTCTTCCCAATCTGGATAATATGTATCTGCTCTATCTGGATATTTTTGTTTTAAATAATTTGAAATTTTTACAGAATATGTTTCTAATGTTGTTCTTTTAACATTTCTGCTATAATCTTCTCCAGAAATTTCTAATCCTTTATCTATAATGATTTTATTCAATTTTGCATAAAATTCAGGATTATTATAATATTCTTCACTAAAATTTTTACTTTTTAATAATCTAAGATATGCTCCAATTGTAGGTAAAAAATACTTTTCATCAATTCCTTGAAGTTGCGTCAAAATATCTAACTTTTGATCATTAGTGAATAATTTGATTTGTTCATTTGGCTTACCTATCCCAGTTGCTAAATCAATATTTGAAATTAATTTTGATAATAAATTGCTATATACATTTTGAAAAAATATTTTCTCAGCTTCTGTGTGCTTAAAATATGTACTATAATCTCTAAATGAGTTCAATAAATTACTTGAAGAATAATCTCCTTTTAAATATCCTTCCATATGCTCATCTAACTTATCATACATTGTTTTACCTTTTTGCAGATAATCTAATATATCAAATTTCTTTTTTTCTTCTGTTACCATACTTTTTCCTTATTTAATCTTAATTTATTTTTACTTATTATATCATAAGCGATATTTTTTTCAAGAAAATTTTATTTGTTAGCAAAAAACACTTTTATGGATATAAACTGCTTTGTCTCTTATAATTTTATGCATATCGCATTTCTGTACCAATATTACTATTGTTTAATATTTCATCTTTACTTAAATAATTCTATATAATTTATTTTTGAATTAGTACTTACATCATTTGCTCTAATACTGGAAATTCTTTTCTATATTTTCTTTGATCCTCAAAATTAATATCATATGTTATAATTCCTTCATCATCTTCAATATTAGATAATATTTTTCCATCATATGATATTATTTGAGTATTACCACAATTTCCTTCTCCTGTTTGATTACAAGCACAAAAATATACTTGATTTTCTATCGCTCTTGCTCTACTTAATATATTCCAAGCAAGTTCACCAGTTGCTTTTCTAAAATGTGATGGTAAAAATATTATTTCTACTCCTGCTTTTACTAATTCTCTAAAGTATTCTGGATATCTCAAGTCAAAGCATATTCCTACTCCCATTTTTACTCCATCTAATTCAAATACTCCTAATTCTTTTCCTGGAATAGTTCTTTGTGTTTCATCAACTACTAAATCTGACTTATTAACTTTGTACATATATTTTTTATCATATCTACAAGCAATATTTCCATTCCTATCTATTACAAAACATGTATTAGTTGTTTTATTAGAAATTTTATCAATTAACGAAATGCTGCCTAATACAATATTTACATTATTTTCTTTTGCAAAAGTTTTATATTTTTCTATGTCTTCTAAAGTACAACGTCTTTGGTCTGTTTCTTTTCCCCAATAAACAAAAGATTCAGATAAGCATATTACATCTGTATTTTCATTAACTGCTTCCTTCATAAATTTAATTGCATTATTCTCATTTTCTTTTCTAGTTAGCGTTGAATCCATTTGAATTAATGTAACTTTCATATAATTCTCCTTTATTTAATTAATTAACTATTTTTCAATTTTAAGTTATTAATTATTTCCCTAAAATTATTAATTTACTATTTTATATTATCATAAAATTGTTAATTTACTATTGATATGATATATTTTACTGTTTTTTCTAATACAAATTTAAAATGTTCCTGATTATCAAAAAAACCATGTGTACCATTTTCTATAATAAATAATTTTGAATTTTTACATTCATTAGCACATTTTTCTATATTTTCATAAAAAACATTTTTATCATTATTGCCATGTATAAATAACTTTGGTAATGTATTATTTAATAAAGACTCATATGGTTTATATTTAGTAGTTTGTATCATTAATTCTCTAGAAAAAATAAATCTTTTTCCTGTTTTCATACTTTTAGTTTCAAAGAAACCTTCCTTTAAAGCTTTATTTAGATTTTCTACACAAAATAAATCTGTATCACTATAAACTATACAAGGATACCATAATACTAATCCTTTTATATTACTATATTTTTTTATATCTATAAGAGATATTATTCCTCCTCCAAAACTAGCTCCTAAAAGAATAATATCTTTATATCCAATATTCGAAATCATATCTAGAGTAGATTCCAAATCTTTTATTTCTCCATCTATAGTTACTTGACTAAAGTCAGTATTATTTTCACCATGTCCTCTAAAATCCAATCTAAAACTATCAATATTATTTTCATTCAAAGCTTTTGCTAATTTAGTAAAATTTCCATGCTCTTCTTTCTCACTTCTAATTCCATGACACATTATAACACAAGTACTACTATTATTTTTTTCTAATATTCCATTTAATTCTATCTCATCAGAAGTTAAATACTTTATTTTTTCCAAGTGAAATCTCCTTTTATAAGATTCTATTTTTTTAATTTAAAACTCCATATTTATAAAAATATCCTATTTTTTTAATATTTTAAGCATATATTTTTATAAAATATTGTATTTTTATTATCTTGACCATATATTTTTTATAAAATATTGTATTTTTATTATCTTGACCATATATTTTTTATAAAATATTATTAGTTTAATCTATATCTTTTCTTATTCAATTATCTCCAATTACTATTTATATATTTTGTTAAAGCCATAATAAATGCCATTTCAGTTAAATCTATTCTTGATACTTTATCATGTGTTAACAATTGTATTCCACCTCCTTTATTATGTCTTTCATCATCTTTTACAAATAACTTATTCATTACTTGGCTCAAATCAGTATCTATAATATCATTAACTAAATTCTCTGGTACTGGAAATGATGGGCTGGTACCATAACTTTCAAAACCACTATTATTTTCAATTACTGCAATATTAGTAATTAACCATCTCCCCAAAGAATTATTAATTCCACTTTCTATTGCTAAAAATAAATCTGCTTCTATATTATTTTCCTGTGCATATGCTTTTAAATTTTTTACTCTATTCTTTGCTCCAATATATATATCATTATTTACAGGTTGTTCACTTACATTAGATTCTACTGGTATCCCATCAATTTCTATATTATCAAAATAATTTAACAATGCTCTTTTAGCTCCTTCAATTTTTCCTTGATTTTTTGTTGCTATTAGTACTTTCATAATTATACTCACTTTCATTTATTACTACTTTTATTGCATTTTACATTTTTTTTATAAAAAAGTAAATAGAAATATATTATATTTTAGAACAATATATAGTATGTAAAAAACGAAAATTCACAGAATTGTCCACATTATTGTTCTATAAAAAAAATGAGCTTCCAAACTACTTAAAGTCTGGAAACCTCATTTTACTTTTGCATCTCAATTATAACTCTCTCACCATTTAGAAATCTGCTCTATCAGCACTCAGAATATTTAATTTTATCACTTTGCACCCACACTACTACTCGTTAACAATTTTAAGCTCATAAGTTGTTAAATAATACATATCGTCTGCATCATAATAGCGTTCATATATTTTTACCTTTACATGATCGCCCACTTTATATTTATTGTATGTGGATTTTTTTACCTGTATAGTCTCTACGCCATCAAGCGCATTCTCATATCTGACGATAAAATAATATTTAATTATGGTATATTGAGTTGTTGTAGTAATTTCAGTAGCAGGATTAAAAGTGACATCAGTTTCTATTACTTCCTCAGCTTTCACAGAAACAATTTCCAAATCCTCAACATAGGAAAACTCTTTATACTTACTTTTCTGCATATATGCATAGTAACTATAAATTGCTATTACAATAATTCCTATGCAAGCAAGTGCTGCCATAATTATATTGGTGCGAATCCGCTCCTTTCGTGCATGTTCTGATTCCTGAAAAAACAAATTATTTTTCTTTTTCATAAGTTATGCCCCTCCTATAGGCTAAACTATCAACTAAAAAACACACTTGTTACATATTCATTATATCATTTTTTAAATATTATGTCAATTTAACATAATCATCTTAAACTCTATGCTAAACAACCTGCTCATCATACCATAAAAAAAGAAACTACAGTAAAGTAGTTTCTTTTTTGGCTCCTCTTGTTGGACTCGAACCAACGACCTATCGGTTAACAGCCGAGCGCTCTACCAACTGAGCTAAAGAGGAATATAAAACTGGCGATTTCCTATTTTCCCAGAAAGGTAACTCTCAAGTATCTTCGGCAC
>CANEHB010000014.1 GCA_947427205.1 uncultured Clostridium sp. | reverse complement strand
TTGTAAACAGTGAAATAGCTGTTCGAGCAAAGCGAGATACAGATAACTTATGCAACGAATGAAATGAGTTGTAAACAGTGAAATAGCTGTTCGAGCAAAGCGAGATACAGATAACTTATGCAAAACGAAGTTGCAAACATTAAAGAATGTTTTTAGGAAAGGAGAAACAAATGGCTAAAAAATCTTTAAAAGTAAAATGTGCAAAACCACAAAAATATGCAACTAGAGAATATAATAGATGTAAATTATGTGGTAGACCACACTCATATATAAGAAAATATGGAATATGCCGTGTTTGCTTTAGAGAATTAGCGCATAAGGGCGAAATTCCTGGTGTTAAGAAAGCAAGCTGGTAAAAGGATTGATGCTGTTTGAGTGAAACGAATTACAGTGTCAGTATGCAATGCGAAGCATTGAACTTCATTTAGATATAAAGAATATAAAAAAAGGAGGGTAAAAAACGTGAATACAACTGACCCAATAGCAGATATGTTAACAAGAATTAGAAATGCAAATAGTCAAAAATTCAAAACTGTTGATGTTCCAGCATCAAAAATGAAAAAAGCTATTGCAGAAACATTACTTGAAGAAGGATATATAAAAGGTATTGAAGAAATCGAAAGTGATGTACAAGGAGTTATAAGAATATCATTAAAATATGATGAGAAAGGTAATAGAGTTATAGATGGTTTAAGAAGAATCAGTAAACCTGGTTTAAGAATATATGCATCTAAAGATGAATTACCAAAAGTATTAAATGGATTAGGAATTGCTTTAATTTCTACATCAAAAGGAATAATGACAGACAAAAAAGCTAGAGAATTAGGTATAGGTGGAGAAGTTTTAGCTTATATCTGGTAAAATTATTTGATGCTGGGAAAGTAGCATACTAACTATAGCATCAGTATGTAATGAAAAAAATTACATTGATATTAAAAAAAGGAGGGAAATTCGAGATGTCAAGAATAGGAAATAAGCCTATTACAGTACCAGAAGGTGTTGAATTAAAAATAGATGGTCAAAAGATTACTGTAAAAGGACCTAAAGGATCTTTAGAGAAAGAATTTCATAAAAACATGAAAATCAATCTTGAAGGTAATGTTATAACAGTAGTTAGACCAGATGATGAACCAGCAAATAGAAGTTTACACGGTTTAACAAGAACATTATTAAATAACATGATTGAAGGAACAACAAAAGGATTTGAAAGAAAATTAGAAGTTAACGGAGTTGGATATAGAGCAAGTAAAAAAGGAAATAATTTATTATTAAACTTAGGTTACTCTCATCCAGTTGAAGTTGAAGCTCCAGAAGGAATTACTTTTGACGTACCAAGCCAAAACGAAATAATCGTTAAAGGTATGGATAAAGAATTAGTAGGTCAAACAGCAGCTGTTATCAGAACAAAGAGACCACCTGAAGTATACAGAGGTAAAGGTATCAAATATGCTGAAGAAGTTATTAGACGTAAAGAAGGTAAAGCTGGTAAGAAATAAAATAATGTTCAAGTTAGGTTAAATAAGTAAACTTTAGGGGGTATATTTAATCCCTTAAAGATTAGATACTTATATAAGGGATTAGATATACCCCTATAAGGAAACCTAGAAAGGAGAAAATAATGATTACTAAAATAGATAGAAAATCAGAAAGAGCAAGACGTCATGCAAGAGTACGTACAAAAATAAGTGGAACTGCAGAATGTCCTAGACTTGCTGTAACTAAATCAAATAAAAATATAATTGCTCAACTTATAGATGATACTAAAGGAACAACTTTAGTATATGTATCAACATTAGATAGTGATATAAAAACAAAAAAAGCAAATGTAGAAGCAGCTAAAGAGGTTGGAACTGCAATTGCAAAAAAAGCATTAGATAAAAAAATCAAAGATGTAGTTTTTGATAGAGGTGGATTTATATATCATGGTGTTGTTAAAGCATTAGCTGAAGCTGCACGTGAAGCAGGATTAAATTTCTAATTAAAAATAATCTTAAAGTGCAATTAATGATAAGTTTGAGAGTTAGAATATTTAGATGTTTTAATGAAACAAATAAAATGGATTGCTAATATTGAAGATAAGGAGGAAAAATTATTCTCATGGAAGAAAGATCAGTAGAATTAAAAGAAACTGTAGTAGCTATCAATAGAGTTGCAAAAGTTGTTAAAGGTGGTAGAACTTTTAGATTTAGCGCTGTTGTAGTTGTTGGAGATGAACAAGGACACATTGGTGTAGGAAATGGAAAAGCTGCCGAAGTTCCAGATGCAATTAAAAAAGCTATTGAAGAAGCTAAAAAGAACTTAATAGAAGTTCCAATAGTTGGAACAACAATACCACATGAATTTGTAGGTAGATTTGGTAGTGCTAGAGTTATGTTAAAACCAGGTGCTGAAGGTACTGGAATTATAGCAGGTGGTAGTGTTAGACCTGTACTTGAACTTGCAGGATACAGAGATATTAACTCAAAAGTTATTGGAACAAATAATCCAAGAAACGTTGTTTATGCTACTATCGAAGCTCTAAAAAGTATGCAAACTGTTGAAGCAGTTGCTAAAAAAAGAGGAAAAAAAGTTAGCGATATAATGTAATAAATTTATTATAAAATATTTGAAATTATATTTATTAATGATATAATTAAAACGGAAATGTAAAACAAAATAGAGGAGGTGCAAAAACCAATGGAATTAGGAAATATAGAGCCAGCTGTTAAAAGACAAACTAAAAAAAGAGTAGGTCGTGGAGTAGGTTCTGGTCTAGGAAAAACATCAGGAAGAGGACATAAAGGACAAAAAGCAAGATCAGGTGGTGGTGTTAGAAGAGGCTTCGAAGGAGGTCAAACACCATTATATAGAAGATTACCAAAAAGAGGATTTACAAATATTCACGCTAAAAATTATACAGAAGTAACTTTAACTATGCTTAACAAATCAGAGAGTGCTGAAGTTACAGCTGAAAGTTTATTAGAAGAAGGAATAATTGGAAAAATAAATGATGGAATAGTTGTTTTAGCTACAGGAAACTTAGAGAAAAAATTAACAGTTAAAGCAAAAAGATTTACTAAAGCTGCTGCAGAAAAAATAGAAGCTGCAGGTGGAAAGATTGAGGTGATTTAGTTGTTTAAAACTATTAAAAATGCTTGGAAGACCCCAGAAGTAAGAAAAAAATTATTATATACTTTAATTTTAATAATAATTTTTAGATTAGGATGTTTTATAACAGTTCCAGGTGTTGATACTATTGCTCTAGGTGAGCAAATGCAATCAGCAACAGGAAGTTTAACAGGCTTAATTAATACTATATCAGGTGGTGCTTTTTCAAAATTATCAATATTCTCAATGACAATAACACCATATATTACAGCTTCAATTGTTATTCAATTGTTAGCAATGATAATACCTTCATTAGAAAAAATGATGAAGGAAGGTGGAGAGACTGGAAAACAAAAAATAAACAAATATACAAAATTAATGAGCTTAGTATTAGCATTAGTTGAAGGGCTAGGTATATACATATCTTATAGCTCATCTGGAATATTTATTAATCCAGGATTATTAACAGGAGCTATAGTTGTATTATCTTTAGTAACAGGTACAGCAATATTAATGTGGTTAGGAGAGCAAATCACAAATAAAGGTATTGGAAACGGTATATCAATGATTATCTTTGTTGGTATTGTATCTAGATTACCTTCAGGAATAATAGTTTTATGGAATTTAATTACAGCAAGTGGAGCTGTAAACACTGTAGGTATAGTTACATCATTAGCAATAATTGTTGGAGCTATTATCTTAGTAGCAGGTGTTGTATTCGTACAACAAGCTGAAAGAAGAGTTCCAGTACAATATGCAAAAAAAGTAGTTGGAAGAAAAATGTATGGTGGACAAAATACACATATACCACTTAAGCTAGCAATGGCAGGTGTTATGCCAGTAATATTTGCATCATCATTTATGACTTTCCCAGCTATGATGATTCAAATATTTGCAGCAGATAAAATTGGTGGAACAGGTTTTTTAGCCGGATTATATCAATTTTCTATAGCTACATCTTCTTCAAGTGTTGCTTGGGGATATTCTTTAGCAAACGCAATAGTATATCTTTTATTAATAGTAGGATTTACATTCTTCTATACTTATGCAACATTTAATCCAGCAGAAGTAGCAACAAATATTAAGCAAAATGGTGGATTTATACCAGGTATTAGAGCTGGTAAACCAACAACAGACTATTTAACATCAATATTAACTAAATTAACATGGTTTGGAGCTTTATTCTTAAGTTTAATTGCTATCCTACCGATGTTAATGAGATTTTCAAGTGTAGATATTTCTTTTGGTGGTACATCAATACTTATCGTAGTTGGTGTTGCATTAGAAACAGTTCAACAATTAGAATCTCAATTAGTAATGAGACATTATAAAGGATTTTTGGAAAAATAAATAATTATATAGGGTGGCTATTGTAGCCACCCATATATGATTTTTATTTATGTTAATTAAATAGTAATTATTTAATATTCTATAATAGGAATAGCAATTTATATAATATTATAATTAAGTAGTAGTGATTTATAATCTATTTATAATTTTTAGTATAATAATAAAATTAAGTATATAATTAATTTTATTATTAAAAGTAATTATTATTTAATTAGCATAAATATATAAGTAATTTGAAGGAGGAATCTTTATGGTAATAATTATGTTAGGAGCTCAAGGAACAGGAAAAGGTACTGTTGCAGGACTATTAAGTGAAAGCATAGAAATACCACAAATATCAACAGGTGATATTTTTAGAAAGAATATTAGTGAAAAAACACCATTAGGAATAGAAGCAAATAAATATATATCAAAAGGAGAACTAGTACCAGATGATATAACAGTTCCAATGTTAGAGAATAGATTAAATTATGAAGATGCAAAAAATGGAGCAATATTAGATGGATTTCCAAGAACAATAGAACAAGCTGAAAAATTAGATGAAATGTTGGCTCAAAATGGTAAAAAAGTAGATTTAGTAGTAAATTTAGTAACACCTAGAGAAGAAATAATTGATAGAATGTTAACAAGAAGAGTATGTACAAATCAAGATTGTAAAACAACATACAATATTAAATTAAATCCACCAAGAGTAGAAGGTATATGTGATAAATGTGGTTCAGTTTTAAAACAAAGAGCTGATGATTCAGATCCTGAAGCGATAAATAAAAGATTAGAAATATATGAAGAAAAAACAAGCCCATTAGTAGAATACTATCAAAATAAAGGAGTATTAAAAACAGAAACAATCAGTTTATCAATAAATAGAATGGGAACAGATGTTGCAAAAGATATTACTGAATATATAAAAAATAAATAATTTATAAAACATATAGTTAATAATTTATAATTTGTTATATGATTGCTTGATGTGGATAGAAGAAGAGGAGATAGAAATGATTAGTATAAAATCCAAAAGAGAGATTGAGCTAATGAAAGAAGCTTGCAAAATTACAGCTCAAACTTATGATTATATAGAAAAGATTATAAAGCCTGGAATGACTACATTAGAGCTTGATAATTTGGCTGAAAAATTCATAAAAGAACATGGTGGAATACCAGCACAAAAGGGATATCCAAGTGGTGTTAGAGGAGTACCAGATTTTCCAGGAACACTATGTATATCAATAAATGATGAGGTTATACATGGAATACCATCTAAAGATATAATAATTAAAGATGGTGATGTAGTAAGTGTTGATTTAGTTGTTTTAAAAAATGGATATAATGGAGATGCTGCTAGAACATTTTTAGTAGGAAATGTAAGTAATGAAGCAAGAGAACTTGTAGAAGTTACAAAGCAATCTTTTTTTGAAGCAATGAAATTTGCAACTGCTGGAAATAGAGTTGGAGATATTTCAAATGCCGTTGAAAGCTATGTAAAACAATTTGGTTTTTCTGTTGTAAAGGAATTTCAAGGACATGGAATTGGAAAAGAAATGCATGAAGAACCAGGAATACCAAATTACGGAAAACCAGGCAGAGGTCCTAGACTTGAAGTAGGTATGACAATTGCTGTAGAACCCATGGTAATAGCAGGAAAACCAGATATTTGGGAATTAGAAGATGGATGGACTATAGCTACACAAGATGGTAGTCTAGCAGCACATTATGAAAACACAATTTTAATTACAGAAAATGAGCCAAAAATATTGACAATACTATAAAAATACTATATAATATTATAGATTATTGCTCAAGAAGCAATGAAATATGCAAAAATACGCCTGTTGAGGGCTTATTTGCGTTAATATAAGGGGGATTAATTTTGTCTAAGGATGATGTAATTGAAGTAGAAGGTACTGTTATAGAAACATTACCAAATACTAATTTTAAAGTTGAACTTGAAAATGGACATCAAGTATTAGCCCATATTTCAGGAAAACTTAGAATGAACTATATAAAAATTCTACCAGGTGACAAAGTGAAATTGGAATTATCACCATATGATTTATCAAAAGGAAGAATTACTTGGAGAGCAAAATAATAAGAAAAAAATAAGGGACATTCTTAAATACAATTTAAAAATTGGGTGTGTACATAGCAATAAAATGGAAGAAGGTCACTTATCTCGATAAATAAATTTTTAGGAGGGAAGAAAATGAAAGTAAGACCATCAGTAAAGAAAATATGTGAAAAATGCAAAATAATCAAAAGAAAAGGTGTTGTTAGAGTAATTTGCGAAAACCCAAAGCATAAACAAAGACAAGGTTAATTAGTAAAATTTGATATTAACACAAGTATGTAGCGGCTGTCAGAAAAAACTGATATTCATATTTGTGTTTATATATATGTTAAAAATAATTAGATTACTATTTTATTTATAATTGTATATAAATAAAATACATTTCAGGATTTGATTATTTTATGACAAGAAGCAAAGTAAAGATAAAAATTTATGGAGGTGCAAAAATTTATGGCTCGTATAGCAGGAGTTGATTTACCTAGAGAAAAAAGAGTAGAAATAGGATTAACATATGTATATGGTATAGGATTACCTAGTTCTCAAAAAATTCTTAAAGAAGCTGGAGTTAATCCAGATACTAGAGTAAAAGATTTAACAGATGATGAAGTATCAAATATAAGAAAAGCTATGGAAGGATTCAAAGTTGAAGGTGACTTAAGAAGAGAAGTAGCTTTAAATATTAAAAGACTTACAGAAATAGGATGTTACAGAGGAATCAGACATAGAAGAGGACTACCTGTAAGAGGACAAAGAACAAAAACTAATGCTCGTACAAGAAAAGGTCCAAGAAAATTAGTTAGCAAAAGTAAAAAAGCTTAAATAAAGAAAAATTAGAGGAGGTAAATACCAAATGGCAAAAGCTAGTAACGTAAAGAAAACAGGTATCAGAAGAAGAGAAAGAAAAAATATAGATAAAGGTTCAGCTCATATTCATTCTAGTTTTAATAATACAATTGTTTCAATAACAGATACTCAAGGTAATGTTATTTCATGGGCAAGTGCTGGAGAACTTGGATTTAAAGGTTCAAGAAAAAGCACACCATTTGCAGCTGGTCAAGCAGCAGAAACAGCAGCTAAAGCAGCAATGGAACATGGTTTAAAAACAGTTGATGTATATGTTAAAGGACCAGGTGCTGGACGTGAAGCTGCAATCAGATCATTACAAACAGCTGGATTAGATATAACGATGATTAAAGATGTTACTCCAATCCCACACAATGGTTGCAGACCACCAAAAAGAAGAAGAGTATAATGTGAAATTAAAAGTTTCTATTAATATGTAGAAATAAGATTATAAAGAATTTTTTAGAAAGAGGTGTATTATAACAAATGGCAAGATATAAAGACGAACAATGTCGTATATGCCGTAGAGAAGGACAAAAATTGTTCTTAAAAGGGTCAAGATGTTATTCTGATAAATGTAGTGTAACAAGAAGAAATTATGCTCCAGGACAACACGGACAAAAAAGAACAAAACTTTCTGAATACGGTACACAATTAAGAGAAAAACAAAAAACAAGATCATTCTACGGAGTAGGTGAAAAACAATTCAGAAAATATTTTGAAATGGCTTCTAATAAAAAAGGTATTACAGGTACAAACCTTTTACAAATATTAGAAAGCAGATTAGATAATGTTGTTTATAGATTAGGTTTTGGTGTTTCAAGACCACAAGCTAGACAAATAGTTACACATGGTAGTATAGAAGTTAATGGTGTAAAAACAGACATCGCTTCTTATTTAGTAAAACCAGGAGATGTTATTTCAGTTAGAGAAAATAGAAGAGATAACACCGTTATAAAAGCTAATATTGAAGCTGGAGCTGCAAGACCTGTACCAGAATGGTTAGAATTAGATAGCAAAAACTTAAGTGCAAAAGTTCTTAGAACAGTAACTAGAGAAGAAATCGACTTACCAGTTGAAGAACATATGATCATTGAGTTATATTCTAAATAATAGCTTAATTAATGATTAGATTATTATTTGATTAAATTAAATAATAGTTTGAATACTTAGGATACGTACATGAGATATATTAAATTTTATAGGTTATGATGTAACCATTTTAGGAGGTAAGAATGATTGAATTTGAAAAACCAAATATTGAATGTGTAGAGACAGACGATAAGAGGAATTATGCAAAATTCATATGTGAACCATTAGAGCGTGGATATGGGATGACTATAGGAAATTCTTTAAGAAGAATTTTATTATCATCATTACCAGGAGCTGCTATAACAAGTGTTAAGATAAACGGCGTAGTACATGAGTTTTCTACAGTACAAGGTGTTGTAGAAGACGTTCCTGAGTTAATTGTTAATTTAAAGAATGTAAGACTTAAAGTTTTTGATAATGACGAAAAAATTATAAGAATTGATTTTAAAGGTGCTGGAGAAATTAAAGCTGCAGATATTGTAACAGATGGAACAGTTGAAATATTAAATCCAGAACTACATATAGCAACAACATCAGCAAATGCAGATTTACACATGGAGATGACTGTAAACAGAGGTAGAGGATATAATGTTGCTGAGAAAAATAAAAAAGATAATAATCCAATAGATGTATTACCAATAGATTCTATATTTACTCCAGTAAAAAAAGTAAACTATTCTGTTGAAAATACTAGGGTTGGTCAAATGGTAGATTATGATAAATTAACAATTGAAGTTTGGACAGATGGTAGTTTAAAACCATTTGAAGCATTAAGTTTAGCTGCAAAAGTTATGACTGGTCATTTAGAACTATTTATAGACTTATCAGAAACAGCTAGAAATACTCAAGTTATGGTTGAAAAAGAAGAATCAAAGAAAGAGAAAGTTTTAGAAATGCCTATAGAGGAATTAGAACTTTCTGTAAGATCATATAACTGTTTGAAAAGAGCAGGAATTGCAACAGTAGAAGATTTAGCAAATAAATCACAAGAAGATATGATGAAAGTTAGAAATCTTGGTAAAAAATCATTAGACGAAGTTACAAATAAATTAATTGCTTTAGGTTTAAACTTCACATCAGAAGAAGAATAATTATTTAAGAAAGGTGGAAAACAAAGTGGCAGGTACAAGAAAACTTGGAAAACCAACTGATCAAAGATTAGCAATGCTAAGATGTCAAACAACTGATTTATTATTAAATGGTAAAATAGTTACAACAGAAGCTAGGGCAAAAGAAGTAAAATCTTTAGCTGATAGTATTATAGCATTAGCTGTTAAAGAACATAAAAACTTTGAAGAAGTAGAAGTAAAAGTTGTTAAAGCAAAATTAGATAACAACGGTAAAAAAGTTACAGAAAAAGTAACAAGCAAAAATGGAAAAGAATACTTAAAAGTTGTTAAAGAAGAAAAAATGGAAAAAAGACAAAAAGATATGCCAACAAGATTAAACGCTAGAAGAAAAATAATGAAAAAAGTTAACAAAGTTGAAGGTGTTGACTTATTAGATAAATTATTTAACGAATTAGCTCCAAAATATGAAGGAAGAGTTGGTGGATATACTAAAATATTAAAAATGGAACCAAGACGTGGTGACAATGGTAAACAAGCAATTTTAATGTTAGTATAAAATTAGTGCTATAAAAATAGCACACTCAAAAATGCATAGAATGTTAATTTTAGATAGATGCAATTTTAAAATTAATAAAGAAAAAGCAAGCCCAAATATATTAAAAATATATTAAAAGGCTTCTTTTTTTATATTATAGGGAATTATAATATAAAGGTTTCGCCAAATTTTGTACATTTCTTAGCTGTACGAAATTTAGTGAACTACAGATAAGTTATGCACATCGAACAAAGATGAGCTACTTAAATATAATTAAACTACTGAGTAATTTTAAAAATGACTCTTTTGTTTTTTCTAAGAAAGTAAGTTTGACTTGAAAGATAAAAAATTTGCACAGAAAATAATCTGAATTTTACATAAATAAATTCTAATTACTTCACATAATTACTAAAATATACATAAAATATAGCAAGACAAAAAAAGAAAGGAGATATATTATGTTAGAAGCTTTTATTTATGGTATTATTTGGTGTTTTGCAGTATATGGGATTTTAGTAATGATTCAAGAAGTAACTAGAAACAATACATATAGAAAAATTGAAGAAAATGTAAAATTAATTATGACTGTAAAAAATGCAGAAAATGGTATAGAAAATTATATAAGAGAAGTATCTTTAGGAAGGAACTTTTATAATAATTTAGTAGTGATTGATTTAGATTCAGAAGATGAAACATTATGCATATTAAAAGAATTAGAAAAAGAAAATATAAATATGAAAGTACTTAATAAAGATGAAGGAAAAGACTACTTAAAAAAAGAAATAGCTAATAATTATTAATTTTGAAAGAATGAACATATTTATACAATAGATTTAAAAGAATGTCATAAATAATTAAATTAAAAGCTTTTCTTATATTTATGTAAGAAAAGCTTTGTACAAATTTACTGAAGAATATGTTTGTTCAATAGTATGAAAAAATCTCGTAGTATGAGATTTTTATATACTATATAATTATGGCGAGCCTTAGATTTTCTTAAAATTTGCATTTGATAGAAAAGTCTTAGACTCGTTTTTTTTACAGTTATCTTGCATCATTACTATCATCTTTTCTAGTTTTAGATAATCTGTTGGACTGAGATGCTTTAGCATATGCGTTATCTTTAATATTACCAGGTTTATCAGCTTCTAATTCATAATGAGCTCCAGTATCTGCAGAAATATATGTTATATCTTTAATAATACCTGTTTTATTAACTTCTAATTCATTATGAGCCCCAGCAACAGGATAAACTTTTATTGAAGGATTAGATGAGACTGCAGTGTTTGTATTGTCAGAACTATTACTAGCTGTTGCAATTATTGAATCTGTTACACCACAGCTATCAAAAAGTTTAGCTATTTCTTCAGTAGGTTCTTTACAATTTAAAATATTGCTTAAATTACCTACTTCATCAATAGTAAGAAATATAGGTACTACAGCATCTTCTAAGTAATATCTATCATTTTCTTTATCATAACGTACATGTTTTTTATCAGCTAAAATAGCATTTCTATCGTCAAGACTAAATCTGTTTCTAAAATCTTTGAAAGATATATTAAATCTTTCTTCAAAAGGATGACCATAAAATTTTTCATATGATTCACCAAAAGTTCTTAGCTTTAAAGTTTTTGCAGATTCAGTAAATGCACTAGACTGATATTTTGGATCATCGAAAGTAATAAAAAAAGGTACAGCAAGTCTATGATATAAGGATTCAGTTGGTTTATAAGAAAACTTATGTGAAGCAGCACCACGTTCTGCATGATCATCTTGTTTTTGTGTTCTAAATTGATATTCTATAGCATAATCGTAAGAAGCAGGTGGAATAATATAAGGTGGTAAGCTTAATCTTTCTACATAATCAGAATAGTATGGAACTGCACAAGTATGTAAACTTTGATAACCAGAAAATTTAGGCCATTTATTAAAGTCTTTAAGTACAGTATCAATATGTGATGAATCTATTATATCAGGTCTACTTTGTGGAATATAAATAACGGAATGACCAGATGTAATACTTTCTGAAAATCCTGAAGCAAGAGGTCTAGCTTTTATATTAGATAACTTTTTAGGATCATAACGTGTGTTTACAGGAATAAATCTATATTGATTTACTTGTAGATTAGTTTGATTTTGATTGTTTATTCCATGATAGTTCATTAAGTCATAATAAACTTGATATAAAAAGTTACTTTCTGCTTCTAATCCTTGAGCTTTGATTTCTTGTGGTGGATCAATTACTATTCTAAGACCAATTAAATCTCTTAAACTTTCATTGAAGTATTTTAAATCTCTACCTTTTTCTAAATATGTCGAAATTTTTTCTTTAACTTTTTCCATAAAACTTAAAGGTGATTTTATTCTGCAATTTAAAGAAATAACAGGTGGGTCAGTAGGATCTTTAGAATCATATTTATTAGATAAATATTTATAATCATTATTAAAGTTTTTTATAGAATAAGATAAGAAGGTTTCTTCATTTGAGAAATCTCCAGGAGAAGGCATAGTTGAAACATTTAAGTAATAATCTAAAGAATTATATATTGCTGAGTATATTGATCTTGTTTTATCATCTATTTTAGAATCACTTAAAAATTCTTCTATGTTATATTTTATTTTTTTAATTACATCAATGGGATGTCCAGAATAATGTCTTAAATTTAAATCAATTTCATTTACTTCCCAAAAAGCTTTTTTATCTTGCATAAAAACTCCTATATAATATTTTATAAATATTTATTTTATTATTTTCATAATTAATTAAACTAATTAATTATACCATAATTAGGAGAAAAAAACAATATTTAGAAAGCCAATAAGAGATAAAATGATTAATAAGCTAAAATATTTATTTAATTAGTGTATTTGATTTTCTCGTTCATTTTCGATTTTAGACAAGATTATATTTTTGACTTTTGGCTAGTTATTTGATAAAATAATTATTAAATTGATAATAATTATCACACAAAGTGAGGATTTTAATATGAAAAAAATTGAATTATTAGCTCCAGCAGGTTCTTTTGAAAAAGCTAAGATAGCCTTTATGTATGGAGCAGATGCAGTATATTGTGGAACTCCAAAATTATCATTACGTTCAAGATCAGAAGTAGGGGATGATGATTTAGCTAAAACTATTGAATATGCACATAGTATAGGAAAAAGAGTTCATGTGGCTATTAATATTTATGCATGGGATGATACATATGAAGAGATAAAAAAACAAGCAGTAGAATTAAATAGATTGAAAGTAGATGCTATTATTATTTCAGATGGTGGAGTAGTAGATGTAGTTAGAGAATATGCACCTGATACAGAAATACATATAAGTACACAAGCAAATACTGTAAGTTATCATACTTGCAAATTTTGGCATAGAAATGGCGCAAAAAGAATTATTTTAGGTAGAGAATTAAATAAAGAGCAGATAAAAGAAATAATGAAAAATAAGCCAGATGATTTAGATATTGAGATGTTTGCACATGGAGCTTTATGCTTTGGTTATTCTGGAAGATGTTTTTTAAGTGAATTTTTAGCTGGAAGAAGTGGAAATTTAGGAGATTGTGCTCAAAGCTGTAGATGGGCTTTTAATGTATATGTTGAAGAAACAAATAATCCAGGAAATTTGATGCCAGTTGAAACTGATGAAAAAGGTACATATATATTTTCTTCTAAAGACTTATGTTTAATAAAAGAAATTCCAGAAATTATTGATATGGGAATCAATAGTTTAAAAATAGAAGGAAGATTAAAAACAGAGTATTATGTTGCAACAGTAGTAAATGCCTATAGAAATGCAATAGATGATTATATGAAAGATCCAAGTAGTTTTGATGGAAATAAATATTTAAGAGAATTAGAAAAGACTAAAACAAGAGGACTTACAACATTTTATTTTAATGATAGAAACAATAAAGATTTTCAAGATTATTCTGGAAGACAGTATAATGCAGATTATGAATTTGGTGGAAAAGTTATAAAAGAAATTGACGATAGAACTCTAATTGAAATAAGAAATAAGCTAAGTGTAGGAGATTCTTTAGAATTAATTATTCCTGGAAAAATAGAATGCTTAGAATTTAAAATTGATAAATTGTGGGATGCAGAAACTTTTGAAGAAATTGATACTGTAAATCCTGGAAAAGCAGAACAGAAAGTTATATTAAAAATACCAGCAAAAGTAGAAAATGGCTGGATAATTAGAAGAAAAAAATAATATTAGAAAAATATAAAATTTTCTTTGAATTATATTTTATATAAAAATTAGACTTTTTATATGAAAATACTATAAATACTTGATTTTTAGAAAAAATTTATTTATAATAGTAACATTCTAATCAAAAATAAATCAAGAAAATTTAGTTCTTTTAAAAATCAAGTTAAAAAATAAGAAAATAAATAGGGGCAAGAAATTAGACTTTCAAGAAAAGAAAGTTTATATTACTTGCTCTTTTGTTTAATAGAAAAGTATTTCAAATTTACTATTAATCTCATATTTATATATAAATTAATTTATTCAAAATTTCTGTTCTGGAAATATCTTATATTATTTTGATTATTGATTAGAATAAGAGAAATTGATGTATTAAATATTAATTTCAAATTTAAGCGTTAAAATAAAAATGGTGCAATTTTATTTGCACCATTTTTATTTTATAATATATACATTTAATCAAATTTTTAACACATATCATTCATATCATATAGACCATTATCTTTATGAATTATAAAGTTTGCAGCTTTTATTGCTCCAGATGCAAATACTGCTCTTGAAAGTACATTATGTGTAATTTCAAAACTTTCATTATTTCCAAAAAATATTACACTATGTTTTCCAACTTCATTTCCACCTCTAATAGAGTGGATACCAATTTCTTTTTTATCTCTTTTTTCACGTTTGCTATGTCTATCATATTCATAATGCATTTGATTATCTAAAGCATTATTTATACTATCAGCTAAAATTATAGCAGTTCCACTTGGACTATCAATTTTTCTATTATGATGTGTTTCAATAATCTCGATATCAGAATCAGATAATTTTTGTGCAAGCTGGGCGACTAACTTTGACATTAAATTTATTTCGTAAGACATATTTGAAGATCTAAAGATAGGGAATTTATTAGAATAATTTTTTATTTTCTCTAAATCTTCATCAGAAAGCCCAGTTGTTGCTATAACTGTAGGAATTTTATTTTTATTTGCAAATTCTAATATTTTAAATGTAGCTTCTGGAACTGAAAAATCTATTATTACATCTGGAATTAAATTAATATCATTTATATCAGTAAATACAGGAAAATTATTATCTCCAGTATCAATTCTATCAAATCCACATAATACTTCTATTTCTGGTGTTATTGCTATTTCCTTTGCAACTTCTTGTCCCATTTTTCCATTACAACCATTAATTAAAACTTTTACCATATTTTTTACCTTTTATTATTTATTTAGATTTTAAAGAAGAAATCTATAAACTATACATTTATTTGCATATTTTAAATTTTCTTTTTATTGTTTTAAAAAGTTCATAGGTGGCACAATATTTATCAACTAAAGTAACAATGTAACTTTCCTTATAAGTTGGAAGCATTATTGTAAGAGGCCACATATGTTTAATAATTATATCTTGTTCTACTTCATTAAGTTCAAATAGATCCTTAGCATTATTTAAAGCAATACGAGGATGTCTAAAAGCATGAAATCTTTTTTGTCCTTCAACATGTTTATCTCTCCAATCATAATAGTAAAAGTCATGGAGCATAGCACCTCTTGCAGCAGATACATAATCTAAATCTAATTTTTTACATATTACATACGTATAGTATGAAACACATAGACAATGATAAAATCTTGAATTACTTGCATGTTGAATACGTTCTTTAAGAGCAAGTATATTTTCATTTGAAGTTATATCTTTAATAATTGATTTGAATTCATCAATAGTTGGCTCAGCAACTGTTAAACTAGAATTATTTTCTTTTGTAATGTCCACCTAAAAAACCCCTTTTATATTAAAATTATATTATAAAATATATAAATTTATTTTAGCATATTATTTAAACAAACCAAATGTTAATAATTCACTTTTTAACTTTTCTTTACCATTTTCGCTCATTTCAAGTAAAGGTAGGCGAGGAGTACCAACATTATATTCAAGCATATTTAAAGCAGCTTTTACAGGAATTGGATTAACCTCACTAAATAAAGCTTTAACAAGTGGTATAGCTTTTATTTGAGAATCAATAGCTTCTTTTAAATTTCCATTTTCAAAATTATATACTATATTATGTGTGAATTCTGGTGCAATATTTGAAAGAACAGATATTACTCCAATACCTCCAATAGCTAAAATTGATGTTATTTGATCATCATTTCCAGAATAGATATGTAGATTATCTTTACAAAGATTTGAAATTTCTGCAATTTGAGAAATATTGCCACTAGCTTCTTTTATTGCAACAATATTTTCTATTTGTGATAGCTTTAAACAAGTTTGAGGTAGTATATTTACACCAGTTCTACTTGGTACACTATATAAAATTATAGGTAATTTTGTTTCTTTTGCAATTGCAGTGTAGTGAGCTACTAAACCATCTTGTGTTGTTTTATTATAATATGGTGTTACAATTAAAGCAGCATCTACACCAACACTTTCAGCCCATTTAGTAAATTCTATAACTGATTGCGTACAATTACCACCAGTTCCAGCGATTACAGGAATACGTCCAGCTACAGTATCAACTGCAAACTTAATAGTTTGTTTTCTTTCTTCTAAAGTCATTGTTGAAGATTCTCCAGTTGTACCACAAACAATAATACTATCTACCTTATTTGAAATTTGAAATTCAATTAATTTTTTGAATTCATCAAAGTTAACACCTGTTTCATCAAATGGTGTTATAATAGCTGTTCCACAGCCTTTAAAAATAATTTTTTTCATAAATTAATCCCTTTCTTTTAAAGAAATTGATATTTCTTTAAATTTGGATTTAGTTTCATAAAAATATAATTATATAAATTTATGCTATTATTATATGCAAAAAGTAATAAAAAATCAATTGAAATTTAGATAGTCTTAAAATTAAAGATTATGTATGCATATATGAAGTAGATTTGAAATGATGTGATTGTAAAGAATGATATTATACAAATTTTAAATTTAGGATTTCGCTTAAAAATCAAGAATATTCGGCTTGAAAAAAATATATAATAATAGTATAATAATATATGTGTAATATGGGGGTGTATTTGGTTTCGACAGTAATTTAGAAGTATAAATAGCGAGTAGTGGAGATGCCAGGCCACTTAAAAAGGCATAAAATAAATATAAACGCTGATAATAAAGAATTAGCATTCGCTGCCTAATTGTGGCGACGTCTTACTTTTGCAACCTACGGCTTAAGATAAGGCGCTGATTAGTAGGAAACGAAGTTAGTATGTTCTCTTTATACTAATGGGATTTTTAAGAGGGATACTTTAAATAAACTTTGTTTATTAAGTAGATTTAAAGGAATATTGATAATAAACTGCACTCGGAGAAGTTTATGTGGAAGAATTATTGGACGTGAGTTCGACTCTCACCACCTCCACCAAGCAGGGCACGAAATTAACCATTTTGTGTCTTTTTCTATTTTTATGTACCACTAAACAAATGCCTATAAATAGCCACTTTTAATAGTTATTCTATTTTGTATCACTCTGTGATTTTTTGTGAATTTTTGCATTTTTGTCAACAATTTAGTCAACAAAAAATGCCATTTTTTTAAGACCAAAGTTCAAGGTAAAGGATATATTCAAAAAGCTTTATAAATCAATAATTACGAAAATTGTCAACAAATTGCTGTTGACAATTTTCATATAGGTTACTTATTTTTTATATTTCCATTTCATAATCAGGATAATCGAACTGCTGTCCATTATCATTTTGTCTAAAATTATCTTCCTGTTCATTTTCAAGCATTTTTGGCTCATTACTAAATATCTCATTACTCATATAGTAGTTATTAACTTTCTCAAGTTCAGCATTTTTATATTTATGAAATACAGAAGTATATATATTAAGGGTTACAGAAACATCACTATGCCCCATAAGTCTTTGTAGAGCAACTGCTCTCATACCTGCTTCAATACATCTTGTTGCAAAAGTATGTCTTAAACTGTGTGAAGTAACATCATTTATACCAAGATTTCTACATATTCTTTGTAAAACGTGATTTACATTAGATGGGTCTGCATATCCACCAGCATTTGAAACAAATAATAAACCTTCTTTATGTGTATCAGCAAGTCGTAGTTGCTGTATTATTTCACTTCTTATATTTTTAGGAATAGGGACATCTCTTATACCTGCTTTAGTTTTTGGGTCATCTCCAATAAATAGTTTTCCATCTCCATCTTTTGTCATAGTTTTATTTATATGAATTAAGTTATGGTGTAAATCTACATCTTCTTTTTTTAAAGCTAAGGCTTCTCCAACTCTTAAGCCCATAAACATTTCAATAAAGAGTGCTGTTCTATAAGGCTCAAAATCAGTAGAGGAATTAACTAAATATCTTGTAAGTCTTTGTTGTTCTTCTAAATCTAAAGCACGAATTACTTTATCTTGTCTTGTACTTTTAGGAACAATAGTATCGTACATAGGATTAGCAAGTAAAAATCCTTTGTTCATAGCGTATCTAAAAGACTGTGTAAATTGTTCAATAATTTTTTTAATATATGAATTACTATAATAGGTTAAAGTGTTAAAATAGTCTTGTAATTCTTCAGCTGTTATATTGTTAATATCTTTGTGTACAACTTCGCTTTTATCTATTACATTTAAAGTAGATTGTAACCTATTATAAGCTACTTTTCCTATTTGGTTTGTATCAAGTTTTCTTTGTCTAATAAGTTTCATTAACTCAAATAGGGGAATACTATTGTTTTTAATAAAAATCTCATTGCCTTTTTGATATTGTATTATTTTCAAATATCTTTCGGCTTCTTCTTTAGTTTGAAAAGTTTTTCTAACTCGTTTTTCTTGTTTAGTTTCTGCATCAATTATATTATATGAGGCTGTCCAATTTTTTCTTTCTTTATTATAATATACACTTCCAATTCCAGAATTCTTTTTTCTAGCTATACTATTCTAAATCCTTTTTTGTGTTTTCCATAAAAGATATGAGATAAGAGATATTTTCCAACACCTACCAATATTAACTGATGGAAAATCTTCACGCTTAAAAATTGTATAAGCCATATTTTCGCCAATTTTTAAATCTTTAGCAATGTCTTGTACTGTTAGATTAACAAATGGATTTTGTACTTTCTTTATTGCTTCAATAATCATTAGTTCTTGTAATGTATGTGATTTATTATCTTTAGTATCAATTACTTTTACATTTTCATTTATACTATTCATATTTATACCTTTTATCTTTCATTATCATTAAAATTTGTATTCTTCGCTAAACATAAGCCATCTATAAAGGCTTCTGCTTCATTCCAAGTTTTAAAGCAATTTTTATTATCAACTGAATACCAGTCTTTGTTTGTATGTTCTTTTTTGATTAAAGCAATAGCTTTGTTATATGTATAATCACTTGAAATACTTAACATTAGTAGCTTTTTATCACTATCAGACAACATATATTCGTTTAGTCCATCTATTCGTTTTTGAAGTTCATATTTATTCATTTTTTATCTCCATTTCCTAATAGAGTAGGTAAGGTCATTTCTATATTGAAAAGCAAACTAATTAAAACCTTTTCAAAGTTAGAAGTATTTAATTTACTACTATTATCTCGTTCATAAACTTTTGTAAATTGTTGTTTAATAGGCTTTTTAGTAGTTTGGAAAGTAGTATTAGGTATTTTCTTTATTAAATCTTGTGAATACCATATAATATCTTCTTGTGATAAGCCTTTAAATTCTCTTTGCTTTTTATCTATATCAACAAGTATTAAATCTCCATAAATACTGCTAAATGTTAAAATAATATTTGATTTTGTGTTAGGTATTGCTTTTCTGTTGTTACAGATAATATAAAGATTTTCATAGGGAATAATCTCAAGTTTTCTTTTTACAATAGCTTTCTTTAGTTTGAATACATTATCAATAATTTTAGTTTCAGGTGGTTGTCCTGTCTTTTTATATAAAACTCTAATAGGTGTAGTATTTCTTGATTTTTCAACAATTTTATTTTCATATTTCTTTTTATTTTTCATTAACTTTGACCACCTTTCTTAATAAGTGTGATTTTGTTTAAGGTGGTTAAATTGTTTTTAAAATGCGTTATTGCTTTATTTCTTAAAGTGATAACTTCTTTTTTCTGCAATTTTAATCTTCTGCAAATGTCGTTTAATCTAGCATTTTCAATATATGATAAGTACAATACTTTTCTTTCAAGCAATGGAACAAGTTTCATTGCTAAATAGTTAGTTTCATTAGAGAAAATATTTTCAAGATGGTTAATATCTACATCAAGATTATCAGCTTCACTCATAAGTTTTTGCGAATAATTTTCCATAACTATTTTTCTAACTTCTTCGTTAGGTAATTGAATATCTTTTGAAAGTTTTGCTAAATCAGTTTTAACTATTTTTTGATTTTTCATTTTTGAAATCTCCTTTTAAAAATTTGATTTCTAGAAATCATAATCGTTCGAACTGATTTTAGTGTAACACGGAATTAGACTTACAAAGGTAAAATGTATCAAAGTATCTCAAAGTGGTTCACGTGTAAAGTTATTTTACTTAACGAAAAAATAACTGCTAATTTTATTTTTAGCAGTTATTTAATCATTATATTTTAATGCAACAATATTGATAAAATTGCTTGGGGAAAGATAGTAAGTGTCAAACTCTAAATCTAAATACTTTTTAAAGTTTCTTTTGGCTTTTGAATAGTCAATTCTATATAAAGCGTTCTTAATATTGGTTTTTATATTTTTTAATTCGTAATGCTTCTCACTAATAAATAATCCTAATACTTCTTTATAGGAATAATCATATAAATTATTAGAAATGATGTATTCTATCAATTCTTTTAAATAAATTGTACCTTTACTACTAGGACATAGACCTAATTCAAAGAGCATAGCATAAAGTGAATATGAAACTTTTACTTTATCTTTAGTACAAGTATCATATACACTTTTCATATACTATCCTTTCTATTAGTTTAATAACTTTATAGATATATTATATCTTGATTATGTAAACTATTCAAAAGATAACAAAATTGCATATAATGCAACAAGAATTGCACGATATGCAACTTTTGTATTAAAAATAAGCATTTTTCGAGTGATTTTATATGAAAAATTAACTGTAACTGACAAAAGATAACAAAAAGCATAAAATGTTGCATATTATGCAACGTTAAAAGATATATATACATAGAAAAGGGAGATTACTGAAATCTCCCCATCTAGTCTTAGCAACCACCACCGCCACCGTGGAAACGCTATAACTGTTTTCTTTGATTTTCTAATCATTATTCGTTTTTCCTTTCTATGTAATCTCTATTTTAATTGCACATAAGCTAGAAAGTCCAAACGAAATGAGTGGAAGTTCTATATACAATTTGAGCCACTGCTAGTGGCTCAAATAATAACTTTTGTTACAATTCAAGCCAATAGCTTGGGTAAATCATATATGTAAGACTTTACCAAAATAGGTATTTATAAGTATATTATAGCACAAAAATCAATAAATCTCAATTATATCAACAGTTATGTCAATTATTCATTGATTAAATTGTAAAAAAATAGTATAATAAGTTTGTTTATAGGAGGTGCATATTATGTCTGAATTTGATAGCAAAGATTTTGGCGAAAGAATAAAAAATTATAGGATTAAAAAGGGGTTAAGTCAAGAAAATATTGCGACAAGTCTTGGTAAAAGCAAAGCTATTGTTAGTAGATATGAAAAAGGAGAAGTCATACCAGACGCTAAAGATGTTAGTATAATTTGTGAAGAACTTGGAATATATGAAGCTGATTTATATGAAAATGATACTATTAGAACAATGCAACACAACAAGTCTAAAAATCCTTTTGGTACTGATAAATTATATGTATATTTTAATGCTTATAATTTTAGAACTAAAAAGTTTGCACCTGATAAATACATATTAGAACTAGAGCAAAAACAAAATATCTGCAAAGCGAAGTTTGTAGATTATCACGATAAAAGAATATACTCAGAGGGTTACTTGATATGTAATGATGAAATTGTATTTGCTGTAATGGAAAACTATAAACCTACAAGCAGTAGAGTTGATGTTGCAGTTGTTGAAATAAATATTTGTAATGGTACAGATGGTTTAATGCTTGGTGGGTACTTTGGAACAAATGCAAAATGTGAGCCTAGCTTAAGAAAGTGCTATTTTTCAAAGAAAAATGTTGATTTTACTAATGAAATGTTTGAACAATTAAAGTTAAATGAAAATGAACAAGAAATATTAAATAAGCAAAATGCTTTATATTTAGATATTTTTAATATATAATTTAGAATAGAAGGAAATT
Source organism: uncultured Clostridium sp. (assembly GCA_947427205.1). Lineage (GTDB taxonomy): Bacteria > Bacillota > Clostridia > TANB77 > CAG-508 > Scatovivens. The sequence continues at coordinate 22,767 of CANEHB010000014.1, read as the reverse complement.
AATATGGTAGCAGATAAAAATGAAGTTATTTATAGTTTGGAAAAATATGTAAATGAATTAGAAGAAGTTATACATACTTCAATAGCAAGTGATAATCAAAATTGTAAAGATATATATACAAATTTGGGAACAACTTTATTATGGATAGGTAGTTGCTTAGATAGATTAAAAACTGCTGGTATAAAATATTCTGAAAATGAGTATAAGTATGAACAAGCATTTAGAGGAGCATATAATGCACAAAAACATAGTGTATCATTAGTTAGTTTTCAAAAATACAAAAAAGGTGGAATTTCATTTCCAATACACTTTCCATTAGCAATACCAGCTCCCAATTATTATTTTAACAAGTTAGATGAAAATGTTATAAAGTTTACAGAACAGATAAAAATGTATAATGATATTTTAAGTAATAAGCTGGTACTTTTGGAAATCCAAAAAATTCAACAAATTATAATTACAAAGTTTAATAATATATAATTATTAAAAATAAATACTAACCGATAGAATTAGTGTTTTGAAAGCGAGATATAATATGGAAGATTTAATAGAAAATTTATATGATTTAGATAATAAAGTAGCATATAGTTGTTTAAAAGAATTAGAAAAAATATCTTATACAAGTGATGAAGTATATGAATATTTTGATAAATTTGTAGAAATGTTAGATAATAAAAACTCATATATAAGAACGAGAGGTATTGTTTTAATTTCAAGCAATGCTAAATGGGATATTGATAACAAAATAAATTCAATAATAAATAAATTTTTAGAGCATATTGAAGATGAAAAGCCAATTACTGCAAGACAATGTATAAAATCTTTGGAGAATATAATTAAATATAAAAAAGAACTTATACCAGTAATAAAAGAAAGATTATTAAAATTAAATTATTTAAAATATGAAGATAGTATGCAAAGTTTGATTTTTAAAGATGTGGAAAAAATATTAAATTTAATTAAATAAATTATAATTTGAAAGAGTGATAAATTATGGAAAATCTTATAGTTAGAAATATTGAAGAAAAAGATATTCCAAGTGTTGTAGATATTCAAATAGATGGTTGGAAATCAGCATATAAAGGAATAGTTGATAATAATATTTTAAATTCAATGAACAGAAATGAAAGAATTGAAAAAAGAAAAAATGATTATAAACAAAATGGTTTTATAGTTGCAGAATTAAATAATCAAATAGTTGGATTTTGTAGATATATTGATAGTAATAAATTTACACCTAATATATCAAATATAGATTGTGAATTATTAGCACTATATGTTAAGCCAAACTTAAAATACAATGGTATAGGAACAAAACTGTTTCAATTTGTTATAAATGAGTTTAAAAGCAAAAATAAAACAAAGATGATATTATGGTGTTTAAAAAATAATGAGCCATCTAAAAAGTTTTATGCAAAAATGGGTGGAAAAATTATTAAAGAAAGAACAATAGAAATAGGAGAAAAAGAATATTTAGAAGTTGGATTTGAATATAATATCTAACTGCAAAATTACAATTTTTTAAAATAATTACTTGACTATGCCCTTACAGGTTAGCTTACAATTATAACAGAGGTGGTTATAATGTTAATAAATGAAGTTGCAAAATTGTGTAATTTAACTAAAAAAGCAGTTGAATATTATACAGAACAAGAATTAATATGTCCTAGTATCCTAGAAAATGGATATAGAGATTTTTCAAAGAAAGATGTAGAAATTTTAAAGCAAATTGCTTTATATAGAAGATTAGGATTAAGTATATCTGAAATTAAAAGTATTCTTGCTAATCCAGATGAATTAAAAAGTGTTTTATATAAGAAAACTCTTGAATTAGAGCAAGAAAAAGCAAAACAGGATATTTTACAAAAGCTATGCAATGGAGAAAGTTTAGAAAAATTAGAACAAGAAATAAATAATATAAATTCTAAAACAATTATCATTAAAAAGTTGATGGATTTATTTCCTAGTTATTATGGAAAATTTATAAGTTTGAATTTTTCTAGGTATCTTACAGGAAGAATTGAAACAAAGGAACAAATGGAAGCATTTAAAGAAATTATTGATTTTTTTGATAATGTACCTAATATTAAAATACCAAAAGACTTACAAGAATATTTAGATGAGTATTTAGAAGAATACTCAAGTGAAAAAGGTCAAAAAATAATAAATAGTATTATTCAAGCAAAGGATAAAAATATAAGAAATATAGATGAGTTTGTAAGAAAAAATAAGGAATCACTAGACAAATATAATGAATATAAGAAAACAGAAGAATTTAAAAATTCATCTGCTAATAGACTAATGGAACTAATGAAACAAGTTTGTGCTACAAATGGATATTATGAAAAGTTTATACCTGCAATGAGAAAGTTAAGTCCATTATATAATGAATATTATGAGGAAATGTTAAAAGCAAATGAACAATTTATTAAAAATTATCCTGAATATACAGAATAATATCTATTAAACAAATTACAAGTTATAGAGCAGATAATTCATAGTAATTATCTGCTCTAATATTTTACAAATTATCTTTATCAAAATTTTTTACAAAATTATCAACTAATCTCTTAAAAGTATCTAAAGGAAAATTAAAAAGATGTTTTACAACTTCAAAAGTTTTATTTATGTAATTCTTCAATTTGTGATTTTCTCTTTTTAATTCTTGATTTTCATATTGTAAATCAGCATTTTGCTTTTGTAATTTATTTACTGTCTCTATTGCACTATAAGACTTGCTTAAATGCGATTTTAGTTTATTTATATACTTAATTAACTCTTTATTCTGTGCTAATACTAAAGCTGTATTTTTAGTTTCTAATGGCTGTATTTCTTCTTGCGTTAATTCATATTTTATATTTTCGTAGTTAGTAACTTGCTTTAATTTTTCTGTGCTTAAATGTTCGACTTCTCGTTCTTTGCCACGTTCTAAATCAAATCCATTTTCAGTAATATACTTATAGAAATTATCTTGTAGTTTTTTATAACTGTCTTTGCCTTTCCAATATTCACTACAAGCAATTTTTTTGACTTGATTTCCGTTTTTATCTTTAGTTTGAATAACTGGAGCAAACACTAAATGTAGATGGGGTGTACTTTCGTCTAAATGAACTTTTGCAGATAAAATATATTGTTCTCCTAGATTTTTATAATTTGCAACAAAGTTGTAGGCTGTTTGAAAATATCTTTTTGTTTCTTCTTCTCCAATTTCTTCAAAGAATTCTTTGTCAGAAGTAATAATAAATTCACAAACTAAATTAGTATAACTTGTTATTCTACATTTTAAATCATTAGTTTTAATTAGTTCGTTAATAGCCTTTGAATAGGTAGTATTACATTGTTTAATTGAATAGTTTTTTATAGAATTATTTTTGTTAATATCTTTATTAGAATAGTTTGTATTTTTTCTTTCATTATGTTTATATAATCCCGCAAGATTATCTTTTTTGTAGTTAGCATTTCTAATTATTGCATAACTCATTTTTTATATTCCTTTTCTTTTAAGATAGCCTTCGTAGGCTCAAGCAAAATAAATACCTCCTTTGATTTTTCAATATATAACTTTCTTGAAGTTCTAACACACTAGAACTTCATAAGAAGTTCGTGTGATTAAGGACAACTAAAGTTTTCCTTAATAATCCTTTTATGCACGATTAAGTATTCATATTGATTAAATACATTTAAACAATACCACAAAATAATATACATTATTTTATTTGAATATTATAATCGTGTTATAACAATATTAGCATATTGTTATAAGGTAGTTTAGCTTAACAGCTAAACTAATGAGCAACCTTTCTCGGTTTCTCAAACTCTTCCACGGTAACCCATAAAAATATCAAAATAGAATTTTGACATTTTTATAGGTTTTAGCCACATATAGCAAAATATATTAGCAAAGTACTACTTGAATAAATTTATTGCTTACTATATAATAGCTATAATATATTTTATAAATTCGAGTATCACTCATAAAATTAGAGTAAATTTATATGCCTTTAAGAGTGATTAACTGCAAAATTGTCAACATTTCTGTCAACAAAATGAAGAAAACTGTTGATATATAAAGGAGAACTTTTGTCATCTCCACCAAAAAACGATGAATTAGAGTATAATTCATCTTTTTTTATTTTTATTCAAAAGTAGTTGTAAGTATTGATACTGTTGATATATAAGCAATATTTCTTATTCAATCATATTTCAAAAACATCTAACATTATTGATTAATTTTTGTAAATTGCACACCAATTGCACACCAAAATTGCACACCATTTTAAAATAATTAAAATTCATATACTTATGATAATAGATATATTTTTATACAATACGTTGACATAAAATGGAAAAAATGATATATTTTTAAAAGTCAAGATAAAAAATAAATTATAAGGAGCAATATAATGAAAAAAATAGCTGAAACTAAGAATAATACAGAGAAATTAACAGGATATCCACATATTGATAAACCTTGGATGAAATATTATGATATTGAACTATTGGAAAAAGAATTACCACAAATGACAGCATATGAATATCAACGTATTGCTAATAAAGATAGAGGCAATTTAATAGCAATAAGATATTATGGAAAAAGAATTAATTATAGTAAATTTCAAGAAAATATAAACAGAACTGCAAAAGGACTAACAAATATAGGAGTCAAAGAAGATGATAGAATAGCAATACTAATGCCTGTTATACCTGAAACTGCATATATAATGTATGGAGTTAATAAATTGGGTGCTGTATGCGACTTCATTGATCCTAGACCTGATAGTAATGATATAGAAGTTAACTCAAAAAAATTGCTTGATACATTAAAAAAGGAAAAAGCTAATTATATAATAGCAATAAATCAAGTATATGATGGGTTGATTAAACCTATTGAAGAAGAACTAAAAGAAATAGGAATAAATACTGTAATAACTGTTTCAGCAAGTGAGTCATTACCTTTTATAATTAAACAATTATTTAAGATAAAAGAATTGAGAAAATCAAATAAAAAAAGTATTGATAAAAATAAGACTTTAAACGTAATAAAATGGGGAAATTTCATAAAAAATGGCAAAGATGTAGAAGAAAAAGAATGTAAATATATAAAAAATAAGTTAGCTCTAATAGTGCATACTTCTGGAACAACAAATGCTGTACCAAAGCCTATACCTTTAACGAATGATAATATGAATACACTAGTACATCAATTATTTACTGCAAAAGTTGAATATAAACCAGGGGTATCTGTATTGCAGATGTTACCCTATTTTGCTGCTTATGGCTCTGTCAACTTAGCTCATTTTGGTTTTGTATCTGGAGCAGAAATGATTCAAATACCCCAATTTGAAGTAAAAGACTTTGGAAAAATCTTAGTAGATAATAAAGCACAACATGCAATGGGAATGCCATCATGGTATTTAGCAATGATAAAAGATGAAAGAATTAAAAATGTAGATTTATCGTATTTAGAAACTGCTGTTTGTGGGGGCGATAAATTAACAAATGAAGAAGAACAAGCTATAAATCAATTTTATAAAGAACATAATTCAAAATGTGTTGTAACAAAGGGCATTGGAATGAGTGAAATTGGTGGCTGTGGAACATATGCAGTAAATAATTACAATGACATAGGATATTTAGGTATTCCTTTACCAAACACAACATATATGATAGTTAATCCAGAAACTAAAGAGCCATTAAATTTTGAAAATAAAGAAAAAATACAAGGATTAGCTTATGTATCTACGCCAGCAATGACAAGTGGTAAATTAGATGGTAACGAAATTGTACCACATATGAAAATAGATGGAAAAGATTATATTAATACTAGGGATATAATTGAAATGAATACAGATGGAAAAATAAAATTTGTAGATAGAGAGAGTAGGATGTTTACTAGATATGATGGTTATAAAATATATCCCTCTAATTTAGAAAATATTATAAAAAATAATAACATAGTAGAAAATTGTTGTGTAGTTCCATATTATGATGAAAAAAATTTTGGAAATATGCCAATAGCACATATTACTTTTAAAGACAATATAGATACAATAGATGAAGAAAAATATATAAAAAAAATAGTTGATGAAAACTTTATAAAAAACAAAGATGTTTCAACAAGAGATATACCTTCTAAATTTAAAATAAGAAGTGAGATTCCATTAACTAAAAATTCAAAAATGAATTATAATATGTTAATTAATGAAAAACTTACTGGAAATGAAGTTAATGTAAAGATTAATGAAAATAATTTATCAGTTTCTGATATAAAGATTTTTAAAAATATAAAATAAATTATAGTAATTATTATTTTTAAAATTGAGGTATAAAATTATGAAAAAAAGTAGAATAAAAAAGAATGTGGGAGAGAAAACTACAAGAATATGGTGTGCAATTATAGTAATAATATTTCTAATTATAATTGTGTTAAATGAAATACCTATGATAATTTATATAATGGAAAATAAATCAGAACCAGATATAAATACAACAAAATCAATTTCAGAGAGTAGTTTATCAACTATAGGACTAGAAGTTATTGGTTTAGCAATAACTGTTTGGACAGGGCTTAATATTATCAATGCAGTATCAAGGCAAGAAGTTAATAAATTGAAAGAAGAATTAAATAACATTATAAATCGTATGGAAGATAAAAATAAAAATGAATTTTTATTAGAATTGCTAAAAACAGATACAGATGAAATGTCAAGATATTATTATAGAAAATTTAAAGAAGAAAGTATTGCTTTTAGTGAAATTATAATTGTTGAACAGATGTTTAATAAAGTATATGAAATGCATTCAAATGGAAGTATGGATAATGAGATAATAATAAAAGAAGTAGAAGAACTAGAAAAAATAATAAAAGAAAAATTAGAAAATATTAATACTAGATATAAAAAAAGATTAGTAAAAAATTATTTGGAATTTAGAAAAGCAGAAATATTATTTTATAAAGGATATGCACTAAGTGATGAAGAAGAGATAGAAAAAGCATATGAATCATATGATAAAGCAACGAAAATATATTTTAAATTAATAAGTGACTTAGATATAAAATTTCCCAAATATAAATCTGTTGATAAGTTAAATACTAAAAAAATAAATAAATATTATAACAATTATGAATTATTTGCTTATTTTGCTAATACAATTGGAGAAGCATATGGAAACATGGTGCTAAACTGCCCTGAAAGTGAAAAAGATAATATAAAAGATGTTGCAGAAAAAGCTGTTTTTTATAGCAAACTTGCTGTTGAGTGTGCTAAAGAGTATGAAATTAATAAAGAAGTATACTATAAAAATTTAGGTTGCAACTATGAACGAAAGGAGAGAATTAACCCTAATTATTGTTGTAATAGTAAAGAAGCATTAGAAAATTACAAAAGGGCATTTGATTTAACAATAAATCAATCACAGTTATCCAAAAAGCAAATGTGGAAAGTTTACTATACATATCTAACTTATAGTAATAAATATATAAAAAATAAATTACAATTAAATTATTCAAATATAGCTACTATTTCAGATGAAGAAGATATAGATGATGAGATAATAGAAAAAATAGATGACATGAATAAGATAGCTTTAATAGCAATTAATGACGATATTAGAAGATCATCTAATATAGCAATGTATGGATTTGTAAATGGATATGTTGCTTTATTAAAACAGATGAAAAATAATAAAGAGATTGATAAGAGATTTATAGAAAATAGGAAATATTATTTAGAAAAAATGAAGTGCTCAATAGATACATTAGATATAATGCAGATTAATGACAACTTTTATAATCAATTAAAAGATTTTTATAAACAATTAATAAAACCTTAATTTGCAATTATGTTGTACTTAACAACACGAGAAAGTTCTTCAATAATAGTTTTATTTGTAAAATAATATTCATCATATTCAAATCCAAATATATTTTGAAAATATTGAATTGATTTTTTAGATAATCTATTGTTTAAAGCATATGTAATAGCATTTTTAACTTGTTTTGGAGTTACATTGTAATATTTTGCAATATCACTATAAATATTTTCAATTACAATAATATCACTATTTGATGTAACTAATAGTTGTATAGCTTTATTAATATACTTAGTGCCTTTATGAGTAGTATTTAAACCAATACTGCGAAGAATGTTAAAAATAGTTATTATATCTTTAGCACTAATAGTAATATTAGCATTTATACCTTTCATTAATAAATTACCTCCAAAACTAATAGATTTAGTACAATATCAATATACCAAAATTATGTAAACAAATCAAAAATATGAAAACTGCATATCACGCATTGAAAATTGCGTGATATGCAGTTTTTGCTTAATAAAATAAGAATTTTATGCGAAATATTTTAATATAATTACTAATTTTAACTATTTTTCATAAGATAATGCGTATAATGCAGGAAAATAAAAAAAGAAACACGGGAGAACAACAATGATAAACCCCGTGTTTTGATTAACTAAAACTATTGCGACTAGTTCTAATTAACTAATTCAATTATACATTAAAATAACTTAATATTCAAGTAAAAAAGCATTAGGGGGAAATATCCCCCTTTTTAAAGCTGAATGGTTACTACATAATGTAATCTGTAATTGGACTACCACCTGGACAACCGTCCATCTAAAAAAATGTTTTTCATTGTTGTTCTCCCGTCAATAGATTCTATGCAGTATAATTCAATTATGTATAACGGAAAAATAACAATGTTAAAATCTCGTATATAAAAAATCCAGGCAGTCGCAATGCCTGGATTCATAATTGAACATCAAGCATTACGCCTGTGGAATGGATTAAATATTAAGACTTTAAAACCATTCTTATACATTATAGTATAAATATATTATAACATTTTTTACTATATAAATCAATTAATCTTAGTCATAGCAGGCATTACAACTTGAAAAGATTGGATAAAAATGGTATAATTAATAGTGTATATATTTATTAAAGGAAGTGATTGAGTATGGCTGAATTTAATAAAAAAGAGTTTGGAGAAAAATTGCGTAATGCTCGTAGAGCCAAAGGATTAAGTCTAGAAAATGTAGGAAATGCTATTGGAAAAAATGCTACTACTGTTGGGAGATACGAAAAAGGAGAAGTATTACCAGACGCAGAACAAATATATTTATTATGTAATGAGTTAGAGATTAGCGAAAATGAACTATTTAATAAAAGTAAAATACAAAATCTTGAAAATAGTAAAAATCCATTTGAGGTGAATACATTATTCCTATATTACATAGCTTATTTTCCAAAGACTAATAAATATGATAAAGGTAAATTTAAACTTAAAATAATTGAAAAAGAAGATATATGCCAAGTTGATATGGTAGACTATAAAACAAATAAAATATATTTGTCAGGTTATGTATTAGCAGATAGTAATATTGCTGTTTTTGTATTAGAAAATTATAAACCTAATAACTTAAGATTAGAAATAACAGAAATAATATTAAATATCGCTAGAGGAACTAATGAATTAATGCTAGGAAGTTTACACTGTACTAATGGTAATTATGTACCAAGTAACAGAAAATGTATTATTTCAAAAGAAGATTTAGATTTTTCTGATGATATGCTTGAAAAGTTAAAAATTACGAAATCAGAACTGACGGAATTAACTGAAAAGAATATACTTTATTTAGATGTTATAAATAAATATGATTTTGAAGAATAATATAAATATAATAAGACCTTTAAATTATAGTTTATTACTATAGTTTGAGGTTTTTTGTCGAAAAAAGATATTGAACGTAAATAAGTTTTTAAAAATAAATAAAGAGTTGATTTTAATACACTTTCAAAGATTTATTGAAAGTGTATTTTTCAGCTTTTTAATACCTTTTTTGTAATTTTCATGTATTTTTTGTAATTTCTATACTTTTATACTTTTTTCATTTAAAACATCTTATTATTAAATCAAGCTTAAGCCTATCTAGGCTACCGGTAACCTAAATATATTTTAGGAGATTTGAAGATGAAAAAAATATCAAAACCAACTATTAAAGAAAAGAATAAAAAACTTAAAAGGTCTGATAACTTATTTACTAAAAATACAATAAGTTTAGATGACCCTAAGAATAAAAAATATTTAGATGATTTTGCATATAAAGTGTATTTAATAAATCTAAATAGTGAAAGTGGTGATTCTGATGAAAACTAATGAAATTATAATTATTTATCAAGAAGTAGGAAAATCACCTGAACTTCAAAAGATAAAAAATGATGTAAAGGAATTTGAAAAGATACTTGAGCGGTGAAATTGAAGAAATACCATATAAAGATATAATCATTGTTTGCAAAAAAGATAGAAATAGCTTAAAACCTAATATATCAATTACAAGAGATTTCTTAAGTATTCCAGAAACAATAAAAGGAAATATATTTATAGTGTGTAAATCAAATAATGCATTTAAATCAATTTCTAAAGCACAAGCAGTTGAGTATGTATTTTTTCTAAATAATTCTAGATTTAATTATGATAATACAGAAGTTAATAATTTAGATATATTTAAAAGTATGAATATACCTCTTAAATTTGAAAAACAGAATTCTAAAAAAGTAAATGATGAAACATTAAAGATGATTTTAGGTATTCAAGCAGTAATTTTAAAATTTATAGATAGTATAAAAAATTAATATGAAAGGAATGAAAAAATGGAAGAAATAAATAATATAACAACAAAAGTTGTTGATGAAATACAAAATACAGAAATGAAAAATATAATAATTGAAACAAAAGAAGTTTTAACACCTGAACAAAGAATGGCAATAGACACAGTAAGAAGAGTGAAAAATCCTTTCAGAATGATAGGTGTTAAAGATGTGATGAACGATTTAAAAGTGTGTGAAACTGTTGCATATAGAATTTTTAGAAGAGCAGATTTTCCAGCTATAAATATTGGGAAAACAAATCAAATAATGTTACTTGCATATTTAATGTGGAAAATGAGCAGACGAGTTTAGGAGGGATTTTATGGCTGTTGGTAGTATTTATTATGACAAAACTAAGAAAAAATGGAGATGTTTATATTATGTAATAAATAAAGATACTTTAGAAGAAGTGAGAAAGAGTAAATCTTTTCCAAGTGAAAAAGATGCTCAAGATTTTTTAACATCAATTCAATGCCAGAAAGGAAATGACTTATTTGTTAAAAATAATGGAATACCATTAAATCAACTTATGCGAGCAAATGCACAAAAAAGATTAGATATGAACTTAATAGGAGAAAGACAATATGCAAGAATATTACATTCTATAAAAAAACTTGAATTATCTCCACTAATGAATAAAAATATTGATGAAATTAGTAGCAATGAAATTCAAGAATATTTGAATACATTAACGGAATATAGTGATTCTACAATAAAAAAATTAACAGAGCAATTTACACAAGCTTTTAGATATGCACTAAATAAAGGATATATTACTAAAAATCCTATGATAGATATTGTAAAGCCCAAGAGTAAAAAGCCTACTAAAATTGTAAGGGCATTAGAATTAGAAGAACAGCAATTATTTACAAATTATTTGATGAACATGTCAGTTGCAGAAGAACCGTTTAAAGTTGCATACTTAATGGAAATGTATATGGGATTACGTATAGGTGAAGTTTTAGCATTAAGAAGTACAGATATAGACTTAAGAAAAAATCTAATTCATATCAATAAAACATTAACAACAGATAAAGATTATAAAGTCATAATGGGAAAATCGCCTAAGACCTATGCAGGAATTAGAGACGTACCAATACCAGAATTTATAAAAAATGAACTTATTAATCAAATGATGTTAGCAGAAAATAATTTTGATAAGCAATTATTTGTTAATGTAAAAGGTGGATATATGGATCCAAGAAATGCAAACAGATTATTGAAAAAGTCTTTAAAAAGAATAGGAATTGAAGATGTTTCAACACATAGTTTAAGACATACTTATGGAACAAGATGTATCGAAGCAGGAATGAGAGCTGTTGCTTTACAAAGACTAATGGGACATACAGATATAAGTGTAACACTTAACACATATACATCTGTGTTTAATAAATATAAAGAAGCGGAGCTTGAAAAATTAAATAATTATTATATTAGCAACTCAATTATAGAACAAAATCAAGAATTACTAAATCAAACTAATGGCATTATACTTGATAACAATGAAAAAGGAGAAAATGAAAGATGAATAAATCAGAAATATTAAAACGAGTTAGTGGTCTAAATGAATTTATGTTATCTGATAGTGATAAAAAATTACTTATTCTAAGTATTTCAAGTGATTATACTTATAACAAAGCAATAGCAATAGTAAATCGAGAACATAAAAATCAAGACTGGTATTCTGTTGATGATAAAAGTTGCTTTAAAACGTGGGCTGAAATAGACGCTTTTATAGATGGAATATGCAAAGGAAAAAATACTAATTTTTATGAAATGCACAAATAAAGTGGAAGGGTTTGGGAAACCGACAGAGGTTTCCTAAATCAAGATTATTAAAATAGTAATTAGTAATATTATGGTATTTGTTGTTATTCAGTTGAATACAATAAATAATTTTAAATAATCTTGAAAAGGGTTTATTAAGGGAAATTTGTTCCCTTAATCATACAGAACATTTTAATGTTCTAGTATGTTAGAACACTTAAAAAATAGTGTTTATTAGCTTGAATAAAAAGCATTTGTTATAAGTAAGGCTACGAAGAATAGCAAAAATAAAAAGGAGATATTATATGGATATAAAAGAAAAATTAAACATTAAATTAGACAATGAATATAAAAATTTATGTGATGAACTTAAAAGAAAATCAAAAGAAGAAATTATCAATAGAGCTTATGAATTGACAGTAAAAGATGAGCTAAAGGAAGAAATTAAGAATATGGATTTATATGATAAGGAAATACTTATAATGACAGAACAAAAAGACTTATTAAATGAGTTTTATCACGACTGGCTAGATACTGATGTACCATTAGGAGAAGTTTTAAGAAATACAATAGAAGAATCAGTAGCAACTATTACTAGATATTATAATAAACAAAATAGATTTAATCCAAGTAAAATGAATTCAAATGAAAGATAGGTGAATATAATGTGAGTTATGCAATAATAAGAAATACAAATTACAAAATGAAAAACTTAGCAGGTATTTATAGGCATAATGAAAGAAAAAACACTAATTATTCTAATAAAGACATAAACAAAAATAATTCAACAAAAAATTATTCAATTAAAGCCCCCTATTCTAGTTATGAAAAAATATTTAGAGATATAAGAAAAAAGCATAACTTAAAAGGAATGATAAAAAAAGTAAGTAACGTAATGTGTGAATTTATAATTACATCAGATAAAGAATTTTTTGAAAGTATTGGCGAAGATGAAACAAATAGATATTTTCAGACTGCATATAACTTTGTATCAAATTATCAAAATCTTGGAGAAGAATTTATTGTTTCTGCTAATGTACATAATGACGAAACTACACCACATTTACATATAGTCTTTATTCCAGTAGTTCACAAAAAAGATAAAGAAGGAAAAGAAATAAAAAAGATAGCTTGTAGTGAATATTGGAAAGGTAAAGATAGTTATAAAAGATTACAAGATAACTTTTATAATTATATGATTAAATCAGGTTTTGAGTTAGAACGTGGAGAAACTAAAGATAACAAGCATATAGATATAGAGCAACTAAAGAAAATCACAGATTATGAAACGCAAAAGTACGAAAAACAAACAGAACAATTAGAAAAAATAACCAATACAAACAATATTGAAATATTAAAATCAGAAAATAAAAGAATTATAAAAAAATTCAATACACTAGCTAATCAATATATAAGAATAAAAAATAATGTAGATACAATAAATATTGTAAATCAAAACTTAAAAATTGAAAATGATAATTTAAAAGAAAAAAATAAAAGATTAGAGAAAGAAAATAGTAAATTAAAAGAGTATATTGATAAGACTTTTGAATATGTTAGTTTATTATTTGATTTTTCAAAAGAAAGATTAAAAAGACTAGTTAATTCTTTTATAAATGAATTGAAGAACAGATGAAAGGTGGTAATTAATGAATAAAGTAAGAATTGAAGATTTATATGATAATTTGCAAGAAAAAATTGTAAAAGATATTTCAGAAGATGAAAAACTAAATAGTTTATGGAAAGAAATTAATAATTTAGATGAACTATTGAAAAATACTATATCCAAAGAAGATTATGAGATATTTGATGACTATTTATCAAAAGAGGCAGAATTAATTGATTTAGAAAGAAAAAAGGCTTTTACATATGGATATAAGCTATCAAATGAACTAATTATTGATTCATTAAGATAATAAAATCTAAAATAGGGCTATAAAATGCCCTATTTTTATTGGTATTTTATTTATTGGCTTCTCGCTAGTTGTTAACTATATAACAACGTTCTACCATTAAACTATAACTCCGCAACTACACTAGCGAGAAAAATAGAAACAGAAAAGACTATAGTATTTTTTGTTTTTTTAATATCTTTCATAAAATTTGCTATTGTGGCACCTATTAATCCATTTACTAAACTTTCCATAATATCAAGTCCTCCTTTAATTATTATGTGGGAGTTAACAGGAATCGAACCTGTACCGTGTAGTATACTACTAGTATATTTAACTATTCAATAATAACATATAATTATTAATTTATCAATATAACAATATAAATTACAATATCTTTAAATTTTTAAAATATGTATTCAAAAATAAAATATTATATGTTATACTAAAAACAATTTAAAACGAGAAAGAGATAAGATGTTATACAAAAATATTTGAAATTATTTAATCTACACCCATTTTGCTCCCATAGAGTATTGGAAAGTATATTAAAATCAACGTTTTTTATAAATAACACTTATCATCTCCACCAAAAAAGTATATTGTATAAAATTTGAGTATTTCATTTTAGATAAAAATTTATTAGTATAAAGGAAAATGAATATGTTGACTGAAATGATAAAAAGAAGTGAAAAAGAATATAATAAAAGAAAAAAGAGAGAAGAATTTAAGAGAAAACTAACATTGTTGAAGGCAAAATTATTAAATAAAGGAATAAGTCCTGATGATACTAGAACAATTCAAGCACATATTAGTAGTAATGAACATTTAAAAGATTATTATATAAAAAATTCATATTTACAAGATGGTTCAAATTATGTATGTGTATCAGCTATAAAAGAAGATATTGAAAATAATAGATTTGTTTATAGGGGGATGCTTAGTGGTGCTGATAATGCGATAGGAGTAATAGAATCTAATGTTCCTTTGTCAGAAATTGTAGGGAGCTATTCTGGAAATACAATTTTTCAAAAAGTGATTTCTAAAGAAAATGCTGAAAAAAGACGTGATGAATATTATTCTAAAATAGGAGAGCCACAAGAAAGATTAAAAGGACATATGACACATTTTGGAAAAACCGATTTTGTTGTAGGAACAATTCTAAAGGGCAAAAATGGTAAATTTACATATAGTAGTGAAGTTAGTCAAGATGTAGAACAATTTTTATCTGATGAAAGAGAAGAAGATAAAAGAAAACAACTTATGAGAAATAAAGAATCTATAGAAGTTGATATTGGTGGTGGAATTGTAGTTTCAAAGCAAAATTGTTGGTTAGAGCAAGGCAAGAAAATTAATTTTGCAGGAATAAATATGGAGGCTTTATATTATAGATTTGAGCCAGAAGAAGTAATGAAAACAGATGATAATAAATATGCATATATAGGATCAGTACAAATAGGAGAACAAAAGAAAATAAAAAAAGATGATGCTCCTATACAATTTGTAACTCCTTTTGAATATGGAGATGTTGTATTATGGACAGATGGAAAAAACTTAACTGAATATTTTTTAAATAAAAAATTAGCGGGATTGAATTTATCTTTGGGAGAGATAGTTACTGTTGGAAATTTAAATAAGGAAAATGACCAAGAGGGACAATTATTTATTGGAGGAATTACATTAGATGAACAAGGAAAATGTAAAAGTACAAAAGATATACCAGAAACAGTAAGAGAAGCAATAAAAGAATATATAAAAAATAGACAACAAGAAAAAACAAGTAAAATTATAAAATTTGATAGTTATTCTGATAATTCTTCTAGATAAAAAATAGTAAAAGAGGAAATTTAAATGAAAAAAGTATGTATAATTGGCAATGGAATACACGCAAGACAAAATATAATTCCATCATTAAAAGAAATAGGAGTTTCAATATCTGCAATAGCTAGTGAATATTTAGAAAATCAGAAAGAGTTTGATGGAATAAAAGCATATTCTAATTATAAAGAAATGTTACAAATAGAGAAGCCAGAGATATTAGTAATTTGTAAAACAGCAGAGAAACAATATGAGATTACAAAAAATTGCTTGAATTTTGGCATTCAAAAAATATTTGTAGAAAAACCAATGGGAATGACTACAGAAGAAGCAAAAAATCTAGAAAATATTGCAAAAGAAAATAATTCTCAAGTTATGGTTGGATTCATGAAAAGATTTAGTCCTTGTTATCAAAGGATGAAAGAAATTATGAATTCTGAGGAGTTTGGAAAAATCAAACAATTTGATGCTGAATTTTATATTACTTCTGGTAGAGTAGGTTGGAATAATGAAATCTTTTTAAAAAAAGGTGGAATTCATTTTGTTAATTTATTAGTATGGCTTTTTGGAGAAGCAGAAACAGTAAAAACATTTTCTAATTCTATAGATAATAATGTTAGCTTAATATCTATTATAAAATTTAAAAATGGTGTAATAGGTAATATTAATTTTGTTGGACTATCTTCTTGGAAAGGAAAAAGAGAAACTATTACAATAACAGGAGAAAATGGATATATATATAATGATGGAGTAAGAGAAGTACATTATCATTTAGATCAAGGAATTACAAGAAGTAATCGTTGGCAAACTTTAGATGAAGAAGAAGTTACAATAAAACCTTATTTAACAAGTGCTTCTGGAGGAGTTCAAGATTTATACTTACATGGGTATATTGGAGAAATGGATGAATTCATTAATAAAAGTAATTTTAAATCAGAAAATGTTGAAACAATGAATTTAATTGATTTAATATTAGAAGATATCTAATTTAGGTATTAATTATAGGAGGGATAATATGAGTACAGAACTAATTGATGTGCTAGATGAAAATGGAATATTTACAGGAGAAATATTATCAAGAGACGAAGTACATAGAAGAGGATTATGGCATAGATGCATAGCCGTTGCAATAATAAATGAAAAAAACGAAATATTATTACAACAAAGAAGTGCAAATAAAGAAAAAAATGCAGGTATGTGGGATATTTCTGTTGCAGGACATATTTCATCAGGTCAAGATGCTTTATCAGCTGCTGCAAGAGAAATAAATGAAGAGGTAAGTGTACTACTTGGATATAGAACAGAAATAAAAGATTTTAGATACATGTACTGTTATAGAAAAGAAGAAAAATTTAGAGATGATTTCATAGAAAGACAATTTTATGATTTTTTTATTTTGAGAACATCAGGAGTTGATGATGAAGTTTTACATTTTCAAAAAGAAGAAGTACAAGCAGTTAAATTTGTTGATTTATTAACAATAGAAAAAATGAGAGAAAGTAAAGAGATAGTTGAAAGACCAGAGATTTATACAGTATTAACTAATTTCTTATTTAGATTTTAAATATTATATAATGAAATGATTTATAATGTGCTAACAGTTGTATTTTAGCCAAAATTGTGTTAAAATAATAATATTATTGGGAATAATCTCATAAGCCACTTATCTTATGGTGGTAATATGTTTTGTCTACTGGTTAGTGTACTAGTAGTTAATTTTAGAAAGAAGTAAGTTGTGCACATCATATTTAGTCTTATGTTTTGCTTATTTGCAACTACTAATTTTTTTACATCAAAGAAAGGCAAAGGAAACAGAATGAAAAAGATATGGTGTTTATTAATTGCTATGTTCCTTATGACAGGGTGTGCTTCAAAAGTGGAGGAAGAAAGACATTTTATTACAGAATCCATTGAAAATGAAAATACAGAGAACGGTGGCTGTGTTATAGTAAAAGAGCACGAGAGAGAGGATGTCATGGTTTCACAGACGCTCTGTCCAGGAATACAGGGAGTATCAAGTGTACGGGTACACAATCCTTATGGTGAAGTGATTGTTGATTATGAGGATGGTACTCAAAAGAAATTTACCTTTGAAGATGCTGATATTGATATTGAGTATATAACCAAAACTCAGAATTCAAGTACACCATGTATTATCAGAAGTGATCAATGTGTTTATGTATATGATTCGGAGACTGCAGAGTTTCAGATGATAGCCGATGATTTTCTATTTTATCTTGAAGATTATCAGAACAAATACTATTATGTGAACACAGATTATAATCTTGTAGACATAGAGGGGAACATTTATTGCACGAATGTTGTAGGAGTTAAGGCTGATTCAAACCATAACAATACAACAGTTTATGTTCATGATGATTAATGCAATAAGTTTTTTCTGAAAGATACTACATGATGGAGCGTTAAATTGGTTTAAGATGGCACAACTAAATCTTTCTAGTTAACAATAATAAAGTTCTCTCATGGCATATTTGGAGGGAACTTTATTTGATTTTTAATATGGAGGATAAAATGAGAAAAATTGCTATTATAGCTGATATTCATGCTAATATTATATATTTCAAAAAAGTATTAGAGGATATACAAAAAAGAGGAATTAATGACTTTATTTTTCTTGGTGATTATGTTTTAGATGGTTTTGATAATAATGAAATTTTAGAATTAATAAAAAAGCAAAATAGTTTAGCTATAATAATGGGAAATAAAGAAGAATTCTTTTTTGATAATTTTGACATTAGTAAATATAATTGTGAACAATTTAAAAATATTATTTATACATACAAAAGTTTATCTAAAGAGAATTTAGAGTATATTAAGAAGTTACCTATATATGTAAATTTAGAAATTGAAGGTGTAAAAATTTTATGTTGTCATGGAGCACCAGATTTTATTAGAGATAGTTTTGGAGAAAATGACTATGAAAAATTTGATGATTTAATAAATAAATATAATTTTGATGTGTATTTACATGGTCATACACATTTAGGATATTATAAAGAGTATAACAACCATTACTTTATTAATCCAAGTTCACTTGGAATGCCATTAGATGGAGTAGGTGCTAGATATGGAATTTTAACAATAGATGGTAAAGAAAATATTACATATGAACAAATTATATTAGAGCATGATTATGAAAAATTGGAAAAATATTATAAAGAAAGTAAGTATTATGAAGAAGTTGGTAATTGGGCAAAGCTTGCACTTATGAATCTTAAAGATGGTAAGAATTATACTTTAGAATTTGTCAATAGAGTTCGCAAATTATCCAATATTGATACTAAAAATGTAAAAGGTTCTGTTTCAGATGAACTTTGGAATAGTGAATTTAAAAGATTTATTAAAGAGAAAAAATTAGAAGAATATGTATAATTTATTATATAACAAATAAAAAGGTGAGCTACTGTTATTGCTCACCTTTTGCAGTTTTTAAAACTTCATTAACTTTTTCAAAAAAAGTAGTTTTATCTTTTAAAAGAAGTATAAGCTCTTTTTTGAAGTTCTCAAATTGTTCATCTTTTATATAGATTTTGGCATATCCATTTTTTCCAAATTTTTTATCAAGATGATTATAAATTTCTTCAAGAACTTCTTGTTCGGAGAAATTAGGATTATGTTTTTTAGTATAAAAATATGTTCTACTAATTGCATCATCAATAGTTAAATTTTTATCTGCAGCAGATACTATTTTTCCATATATATTTCTAGGTTCAATTCCAGTAGAAGCTCTATGATCTTCAATGGCATCTTTTATTATACATAATTCTTCTTTAGTAAAAAAGTTATTAAGATTTTCGTCTTTTATCATAATATCAGCTGAAATCTTTTCGTGATTATTTCTATCAATATGATGACCAATATCATGATAAGCTGCTATAACATATACTAAGTTTAAATCAATATCATAATTTTTAGATATTTCAAAAGAACGATTAATTACGCTTAATATATGTTTTATATTATGAGCTGCTTCATTTAATTCATATTTAGGAAATATAGTACTTTCGATATATTTTATTAAATCTTGATTTATATTATTTTTATTATATTTATATTCCATAAATAACTCCAATATATTGATTGCTTTTAGGTATGTAAAAAGTTATAATGATAAAATAACAAACTAAATAATTTTTTTTATTATAAATTAAAATTTCGAAAATAGCAATACTACTAAATAAAAAATCGATTATAAAAATGAATTTTAAATAGATATGTATTTTATTTATAGAATATTTTAAGTAATAAAAAATATTATGGAAAATACTTGAAAAAATAAAAAGTATTTAGTATAATCTTTTTAGAAATATTTAAAAGGGAGTAACTTATAAATTACTAGTCAACAATCTCGATATTAATCTGGTTAGTAACCTTAAAAAGGTAAGTGAGACTTTTAAAGAAGCGAATTAATAGTTTGTTTCTTTAAGAGTCTTTTTATATTATAAGAAATTACTCCACAATTCCTATAATATAAAGCTTTCAGCAAATTTTGTACATTTCTTAGCTGTGCTAAAATTAGTTACGCTAGTTGTTAAGGTTTTGCTTGTTACGGCTAGAGTATGCAAGGCTGAGCTACAGATAAGTTATGCACTCGAACAAAGTCGAGGAAATTTGCATGTAGTTTTGCCTTTGGCAATTTTTATAATGCACTATTTTGTTTTATTTAGAAGTAATAATACAAAATAGCTATTAATTTTATAGTAAAATTAAATTGTTTATGATATAAATATATTGATTTAATCTTATTTTAGGAAGGTATTTATATGAATATTGAATTAATTGATTTTTATGCAACTGATGGTATTTTAAATAATGGATTTATAATGAGTAATAATTCAAAGAAAATATTAATTGCTACACATGGAATGGATAGTAATTGTTTTAAAAAAAGAGAAAGAATTATTGCTGAAAATGTAATTAAAAATGATATAGATTTTTTTGGATATAATAATAGAGGTAGTGAACTTGTTAAAGATGTAAAGAAAAAGGCAGAAGATGGTAGTGTAACAAGAATATTAGGTGGAACTACTTTTGAAGATATAACAGAATCATATTATGATATAAAAGGTGCTATCTTAAAAGCAATAGAATTAGGATATGAAGAGATATTTTTACAAGGTCATAGTTTAGGTTCAAGCAAAGTAGTTTATACTTATAATAAGTTAAAAGATGAAAATTCTGAAATTATAAAATATATAAAAGGAATAATTTTATTATCTTTAGTAGATATTCCAAGAGCATTAAAAATATATTTAAATAAAAATTTTTTAAGCATGCTTAAATTGGCAGAAGATAAAGAATCAAGAGGAGAAATATATGATATAATGCCAAAAGAAAGTTTTATTCATTTAGTAAGTGTAAAAACATTTTTGAAATATGCAAAATATAATAATGATATAAATTTTTCTTGTTATCATGACAAAAATTTTGAATTTAAGGAATTAGATAATATTGATGTACCACTTTTTATGAGATGGGGAAACATAAATGAAATGATAGAACAAGATGCTAAAGAATTAGCAGAATTGGTAAATCGAAAAATTAACAATAATAAAAAAGATATAAATTATATAGATGGAGCAGATCATAGCTATACAAGAAAAGAAAAAGAATTAGCAGACCAAATTGTAAAATTTTTATCTAATATATAAAATACAAAATTATACTATTAAATAAGGAGCTAGTATGATTTATATAAATAATAAAGAGAAAATTAAAAATATTAAATTAGAAAAAAATAATTTTTATGTTGTAGCAGATTTTGATAAAACTTTAACAGATGGAAATTCATATAGTACATGGAAAGTTTTAGCAGATTCAAATGAAATAGGAGAAGAATATACTAAGAAAAGAACAGATTTATATAATTATTATAGGCCTATAGAAATTAATAATAATATTTCTGATGAAGAAAAATCAAAAGCTATGAGTGAATGGTGGGAAGCTCATATAAATTTATTTTATGAGTATGGATTAAAAGAAGATGGCATAAAAAATGGAATATTAAATGGTGAGCTAAAATATAGAGAAGGTGCAAAAAGATTTTTACATGAAATGAAACAATTAGAAATACCAGTAATCATAATTTCAGCAGGAATCGGGAATATTATAGAGGAGTTTTTAAAATTTGAAAATGACTATTTTGATAATATACATATTGTAAGTAATTATATAAATTTTGAAAATGGACATATAAAAAATTTAAAAGGAGATACAATACATGCACTTAATAAAAATATAGTAAAATTAGATAACACTTCAAAAGAGCTTTTAGTAAATAGAAGAAATATTTTATTATTAGGAGATGGAATAGCTGATTTAAAAATGATTTCCGAAAGTGATAAAGAAAATGCAATAACAGTAGGATTTTTAGAAGAAAAAGTAGAAGAAAATTTAGAGTATTTTAATGGAGTTTTTGATATAGTAATTATAAATAATGGAACATTTAATGATGTTAACAAAATTTTAAAAATATATTAATTAGCTTCATTGTTAGTTGCAAATTCGAAAATTTTGAAAAAATTTTCGAATTGCGATACGAGTGAAGATTTTGCCGTCGCAATTCGAAAGAAAAAAATTTTCGAATTGCGGTACGAGC
>CANEHB010000013.1 GCA_947427205.1 uncultured Clostridium sp. | reverse complement strand
ATAGGTTTAAAATAGATATGTCACATATAAATTGAAAATAAAATATTGAAAGAGAACGACTCAAATGATATTGTTGTAATAACGACAAAACAATAATATTAAAGGAGTGTTCTCTTATGGGTAATAATATCACACAAAAATTAAAATATAAAGAGTCTATAGTAAAATATTCATATAAATATGGTGTAACAAAAGCAGCAATTAGATATAACGAGTGCAGAAGAACGATTTATAGGTGGAGAGAAAGATATGATGGAAGCTTAAAAAGTCTTGAAGATAAGTCAAGGAAACCCCATTATCATCCGAGACAACACACAGAAGAAGAAATAAAATTAATAAGAAATTATAAAGCAAATAATAAAGAAACAGGTTTAGTAGTACTATGGTTAAAATTGAGAATGGCAGGATACAGAAGAACAATACAAGGGTTATATCATGTACTACAAAGACTAGGAATATATGAAAAGGCACCAAGTAAGAAGAAAGAGGGAGAAGCAGTAGAATGGATAACAGGAAAATATCCAGGAGAAAAAATTCAGGTAGATGTAAAATATGTACCAAGTAAATGTATGACAGAAGAATTAAAAGAAAAAGGAGAAAGATTTTATCAGTATACAGCAATTGATGAATACACGAGAATAAGATATACATGGTTTACAAACGAACATAGCACATATATGTCTAGTGAATTTGCTAAAAGGTTAGTAAGATATTTTCCATTTAAAATAAAGACAATAAAAACAGATAATGGATTTGAATTTACAAATAGATTAAATTGGAATAAAAAAATGCAAGAAACAAAAACACTATTTGAAACAACATTAGAAGAATTAGGGATAGAATATAAGAAAATAAAACCATATACTCCCAAAGAAAATGGACGAGTAGAAAGAAGCCATAGAAAAGATCAAGAAAGATTTTATTATAATAAAGTGTTTTATAGTTTAGAAGATTTAAGAAATCGAGGAAGGGATTGGAGAAAAGAATATAATAATTTTCCGATGAGACCATTAGGGTGGTTGAGTCCCAACGAGTTCTTAAAAAAATATAAAAGTCAAGAAGAACCGTTATTAACAATATAGAGTACTCAAAGTATATTAATTTCAAAAGAGTGTGACATATGTTTGACTAACCTTCAAATGCAAAGTAACTTAATTTTTTTGCTACTTGAAAAAGTAGGTAAAATGTTATAAAATAGACAAGTATTGGAGGAATTAAAAGTGCAAGAAAATCAAGAAAAATTTATCGAATTAGTAAAAAAGAAAAATGATGGTAAAAATTTAAAATATTCAATATTAACAATGGGGTGTCAGTTAAATGAAAATGACTCAGAAAAAATAGCTGGAATGCTTGAAAAAATGGGGTATTCTGAAATAGATGGATACAAAGATGCAGATTTAATTATTTTTAATACTTGTTGCGTTAGAGAAAATGCAGAAGAAAGATTATTTGGAAAAATTGGAGAAATAAAGAAAATAAAAGAATCAAGAGATGTTATCTTAGCAATAGGTGGTTGTATGATGCAAGAAAAAAATATGCTAGAAAAGATTAAAAGTAGTTATCCTTTTGTTAATGTAATATTTGGTACACACACAATGCAAAATCTTCCAGAAGACATTTATAAAAGTATTATAAATAATGAGAAAGTAAAAGACGTTTTAGATATAGATGGAGAAGTATATGAAGGTTTACCTATAAAAAGAAATAGTAGATTTAAGGCATCAGTTACAATAATGTATGGATGCAATAATTTTTGCACATATTGTATAGTTCCATATGTAAGAGGAAGAGAGAGAAGCAGAGATCCGGAAAAAATTTTAGAAGAAATAAGGGAGCTTTCAACAGAAGGATATAAAGAAGTAACACTTTTAGGACAAAATGTTAATTCTTATGTTGGAAATAATAAAATAAAAAATTTTGCAGATCTTTTAAATGAAGTTTGTAAAATAGATGGAATAGAAAGGATTAATTTTATATCACCTCATCCAAAAGATTTTACAGATGATGTAATAGAGGCAATAGCTAAAAATGAAAAAATAACTAGGATAATTCATTTGCCATTACAATCAGGAAATACTAAAGTACTTAAAGAGATGAATAGAAAATACACAAAAGAACAATATTTAGAGTTAGCAAGCAAAATGAAAAATAGAATTCCTAATATAGTATTTTCAACAGATATTATTGTTGGATTTCCAGGAGAAACAGACGAAGAATTTGAAGATACTTTAGATGTTGTAAGAAAAGTTAATTTTGAACAAGTATTTATGTTTATATATTCAAAGAGAGAAGGAACAGTTGGAGCAAATAGAGAGGATCAAGTTCCAGAAGAAATAAAACATATTAGATTTGATAAATTAAAAGAAGTCTATGAATCAAGAGTAGATGAAAATAATGAAAAATATTTAAATACTATACAAAAGCTATTAATAGAAGGCAAAAGCAAAAATAACGAAGAGATGCTAGAAGGAAGAACAAATACTAATAAAGTAGTTATATTTAATCCAAATGAAGAAAATAAAATAGGAGATATTGTTTCTGTAAAAATAACAGAAGCACATAAATGGTATTTAAAAGGAGAAATAGTATAATATGAAACAAGCTTCTCTTACTCAAGAAGAATTAGATATAGTAAATTTATACTTGAATGATAAAAAATCAATTAGAGAAATTGCGAATTTATATGAAGGGTATGGAAGAACAAAAATAAATAACATAATTGAAAAATATGCCCAAATGAGTGAAGAAAATTCATTGCAGGTTGAGCTAAGAAAGCTAAGCTTAAAATATCATAAAGAAATAGATAAAATTCAAGAAGTAGGAGAATTAGAACCACATAATATATATAAAGCTTATATAGAAATTATAGAACGAAGAAAGAGTTTAACAAAAGTTGCAGAAGAACTTGGAAAACACAGGGACACAGTAAAAAAAGCTATTATAGCATATTTAAAAGATCCTAATAAAATAAAAAGTTTTAATAAAACTTTAAAAGAAAATCAAAGTTTAACAGAAAGTAAATATTTTAATAACGAAGATTTTAATGATTTAACTGATGAAGAAAAAAGAATTAGAATATTTAATAAATTAAATGCAAGTAGAAAAAGGTTTGGAAAACCAACATATCCAGAAAAATTATTAGATAGAAAATTTAATAGATTATTAAATTATTTTGAAGAAAGAAATAGAAAAATTACTTATAAAAGTGATAAAATATCAAAATCAGAATTATTTAGAATGATGTATAATCATCCAACAATGTTATCTTTAAGTTTAGAAAATAAAATAAAGCCAATTGTTGATGCATTAGATAATAGATTTTTAGATTTTGCTAAAAGTTCTCGTGTGTTAAAATTAAATCCAGCAATATTAGGAGCATCACTTAAAAGAACAAGTTTACAATTTAAAATTTTAAAAGATACAGGGACGTTAGTATATGCAATTGAAAAACCAATAAATTTAAGAACTTCACCAGAATTTATGTATGCTCTAATAAAAATATGGGATGCTAATGAAAGAAAAGGAACACCATTTCTTTCAACTAAAAAATTATATAGTTTATATAATCAAACACCAGGAGAAATATGTAAAAAATATGATGCAAAAAAAGATTATGGTGATGATGAATATTTTGATGGGAGATAAATATGGAAAATAAAGAGATTAGTATAGAAGAATACCTTAAAAACATTGGATTTGATGAGGAAGAAGTGTTAAATATTTTAGAATATGCAAGTAATGAAATTGATAGAAAAGCACTACATGAAAAGATAAAATATTTGATTTTTTTAGGATTAGATGCAAGACAAATAAGAATAGTTATAGAAGAAGATATAACTTTTGTAACAGAAGAATTAAATATAATAAGTTCAAACGGAAATGTTTTGAAACAATACTTAAATGAGGAAGAATTAAAAAATGCAATAGAAGTAACACCAGAGCTTTTAAGTATGAAAGAAGGAGAATTAGAGCAAAATATTCGTTTATTAAATTTAGTAATTACTAATAAAGAATCACAAAAAATTGTTATGCAAGATAGAGGAGAAATTTTAACATATAAACCAGATTATTTAAGTGATAAATTTTCGTTTTTTATAAATAATGGATTAAAAGATCAAATATTAAAAATAATAATTGAAAATGTAGAAATTTTTGACTTAGAAAATTATGAAATAAATTTAGAAGAACTAAAGTAATGATGCTAAAAATATAAAAATAATAAATATTGAATATTATAAGAAGTAATAAATATAGAAAAGAGGATGAGATTATGGCAGAATTATCACCTATGATGCAAAACTATTTGAGTACAAAAGAACAATATAAAGATAGTATTTTATTTTATAGATTAGGCGATTTTTATGAGATGTTTTTTGATGATGCAATAGTTGCATCAAGAGAACTTGAAATAACTTTAACAAGTAGAGCATGCGGATTAGAAGAAAAAGCGCCTATGTGTGGGGTTCCACATCACGCAGTAGAAATTTATATGTCAAGACTTATTGCTAAGGGATATAAAGTTGCTATATGTGAACAATTAGAAGATCCAAAAACTACTAAAGGAATTGTAAAAAGAGATGTAATTAGAGTAGTAACACCTGGAACGGTTATTGAAACAAATATGCTTGAAGAAAAGAAAAATAATTACATAATGAGTATAGTAAAAAAAGGAATGTATTATGGAATAGGAATTTGCGATATTAGTACAGGAGATTTTTATGCAACTCGAATAAAGCTTTCAGAAAATAATTTTGAAAAATTATTAGATGAATATGCAAGATATGCACCAGCAGAGCTTGTAGTAAATACAGCAATGGGAAATTCTGAAAAAGAATTAAATATAATGAAAGATAGAAATAGCACTTTTGTTACAGTAAGAGAAGATAGTAATTTTGAAGAAGATGAGCAAAAGCTATTAAATTTATATACAATAGTAGATGGATTTGATAAACCAAAAGAAGAATTTAATGATGAAATGTTAATAATTCAAGCTATCAATGGATTATTAAATTATTTTACAGAAACACAAAAAGTAAAAATGGAACATATCAATAAAATTAAAGTATATGAAGTACAAAAATATATGGCACTAGATATAAATGCAAGGAGAAGCCTAGAATTAACAGAGAGAATGAGAGATAAATCTAAAAAAGGTACTTTAATCTGGGTATTAGATAAAACGTCAACATCAATGGGAGGAAGACTTTTAAGACGTTGGATAAATGATCCGTTATTAGAAGTGAGTGAAATAAGTAATAGATTAGAAGCTGTAAGAGAATTAAAAGATAATATGATGCTAAGAGGAGATGTTATAGAAACTTTGAAAAAAGTTTATGATATCGAAAGATTAGCAGGAAAAATATCTTATGGTAATGCAAATGCTAGAGATATGATTTCTTTAAAAAATTCATTAAGCAATTTGCCAAGTTTAAAACAAATTTTATCTATGACAAATTCTAATATGCTTAAAAATCTATATGAAAAATTGGATGAATTAAAAGATATATGCAGTTTAATAGATAATGCAATTGTAGAAGAACCACCAATAAGTGTAAAAGAAGGTGGAATAATCAAAAAAGGTTTTAACGCAGAGATAGATGAATATAGAGAAGCTTCAACAGAAGGAAAGAATTGGATTGTAGCTTTAGAAGCAAGAGAAAAAGAAGCAACTGGAATAAAAAACTTGAAAGTAGGATATACAAAAGTGTTTGGATACTACATTGAAGTTACCAAATCATTTTTGGATAAAGTTCCAGAACATTATATTAGAAAACAAACATTAACAGGCGGAGAAAGATATATAACAGAAGAACTAAAAGAAATAGAAGATAAAATTTTAGGCTCAGAAGAAAAAGTAGTATCTTTAGAATATGAAATATTTACTGAAATAAGAAATGAGATTGCTAAAAATATAGAAAGATTACAAACGTCAGCAAATGCTATAGCAAATATAGATGTACTTACAAGTTTAGCTGTAGTTGCAGAAAATAATAATTATGTATGTCCAGTTGTAAATGAAGAAGATGTTATAGATATAAAAGGTGGACGTCATCCAGTTATAGAGAAAATGATTGATAATGGAAGTTTTGTTGAAAATGATACATATTTAGATTGTAATGATACTAGAGTTGCAATTATAACAGGACCTAATATGGCTGGTAAATCTACATTTATGAGACAAGTTGCAATAATAACTTTAATGGCTCAAATTGGAAGCTTTGTGCCAGCACAAGAGGCAACTATAGGAATTGTTGATAAAATATTTACTAGAGTTGGAGCATCAGATGATTTAAGTAGTGGACAAAGTACATTTATGGTAGAGATGAATGAAGTAGCAAATATCTTAAAAGAAGCAACACCAAAAAGCTTAGTAATTTTAGATGAGATAGGAAGAGGAACATCAACATATGATGGATTATCAATAGCTTGGGCTGTTGCAGAATATATAGCAGATAAAGAAAAAATAGGATGCAAAACTTTATTTGCAACACATTATCATGAATTATTAGAACTTGAAGAAAAAGTTGAAGGAATAAAGAATTATCAAGTAGCAGTTAAAGAAAAGGGTGATGACATAATTTTTCTAAGAAAAATACTTGAAGGTGGAACTGATGAAAGTTATGGAATACATGTTGCAAAACTTGCAGGAGTTCCTAAAACGGCAGTTACAAGAGCAAATAAAATATTACGCTCATTAGAAAAAGGTGGAGTAAAAATAAAAGAAGAAAAAGAAGAGAAAAAACAAGTAGAAGGTCAATTTGATTTGTTTAATATTAAACTTGCAGATATTTCTCATGAATTAGATAAAATAAATGTAAATGAGCTTACACCAATAGATGCACTAAATACATTAGTAAAATTAAAAGAAATGATAAAATAGACAGTGGGACGTAGATTTTGTCTAAAATAAAAATTTTAGACAAAATCTACGTCCCACTGTCTATTAAAAAATTATCACATATTATTAATTCCTTACATAAAATATAAAAAAATGAAAATAATTTTATGTAAGGAGTTTTTTTATGTGTGGAATTGTTGGAATTGTAAATTATAAAAAGAATATTCTTGAAGAAAAGAATATAATTGAAAATATGACAAAAACAATTACAAAAAGGGGACCAGATGAAGAGGGAATATTTACTTCAAAACATGCAAATTTTGGTCATAGAAGATTAAGTATTATAGATATTGAAAATGGAAAACAACCTATGAGTTTTAAAATTGATGAGGTTACATATACAATAGTATATAATGGTCAAATTTATAATGCTGAAGAATTAAGAGAAACTTTAAGAGATAATGGGTTTAAATTTAAAACTCATTCAGATACAGAAGTATTACTTAAAGCATATGTGTTTTATGGAAAAAATGTATGTAAACATATAAATGGAATTTTTGCTTTTGCTATTTGGAATGATAAAAAAGAAGAATTATTTGTAGCAAGAGATCATTTTGGAATAAAACCACTTTATTATTCTTTTAGTGATGAAAATTTTATTTTTGCATCAGAGGTAAAAGCAATATTAGAGCATCCATCAGTAAATGCAGTTTTAGATAGAACTGGAATAGCAGAATTATTTGGGATTGGACCAAGTCATACGCCAGGAATTTGCCCTTTTAAGGGAATTGAAGAATTAGAGCCAGCTAATTATATAGTTTATAATAAAGATTGCTTCAAGAAAGAAGAATATTGGAAACTTGAAACTAAACCTCATACAGATGATTTAGAAACAACAAGTGAAAAATTAAGATTTTTAATAAAAGATTCAATTGAAAGACAATTGGTATCAGATGTACCAATTGGAACATTACTTTCTGGAGGATTAGATTCTAGTATAATAACTAAATATGCAAGTGATTTTTATAAGGAAAAATATGGCAAAAAATTAGATACTTTTTCAGTTGATTATGTTGATCAAGAAAAAAACTTTGTAAAAAATGATTTTCAGCCGAATACAGATAATTATTATATAGATTTAATGGTTAAATTTTTAGATACAAATCATAAAAAAATAATTTTAGATACACCAGAATTATTTGATACATTAGAGGATGCAGTTATAGCAAGAGATTTTCCAGGAATGGCTGATGTTGACTCTTCATATTTACTATTCTTTAAAAATGTGAAAAAAGATATAAAAGTTGCTTTATCAGGAGAATGCTCAGATGAAATATTTGGAGGATATCCTTGGTATTTTAGAGAAGATGCATTAAATAGTAATACATTTCCATGGTCTATAGCGATATCAGAAAGACAAAATATATTAAATGAAAATATATCAAAAGAAATTTGTTTAAATGACTATATTTCAGCAAGATACCAAGAATCATTATCAAAAGTAGAATTTTTAGATACAGATACTGAAAATGATAAATTGCATAGAAAATTAATATATTTAACTTCAAATTGGTTTATGCAAACATTACTTGATAGAACTGATAGAATGTGTATGTATAATGGATTTGAAGCAAGGGTACCATTTTGTGATTATAGAATTGTAGAGTATGCATGGAATATTCCATGGGAAATGAAAGCATATAAAGGAAGAGAAAAAGGATTATTAAGATATAGTATGGAGGGAATTTTGCCAGAAGAAGTTGTATATAGAAAGAAGAGTCCATATCCAAAAACACATAATCCAAATTATACTACAATTGTTAAGAAAAAATTATCTAAAATTATGGAAGATAAAAATGCACCAATTAATAATTTGTTAAATAGACAATATATTTTGGAAATTATTGAAACAGAAGGAAAAGCATTTTCAAGACCATGGTTTGGTCAACTTATGACTGGACCTCAACTTATGGCTTATCTAATTCAAGTAAATATGTGGCTTGAAAGGTATAATCCTAAAATAGAATTATAAAATAATATAGTACACAAACAACGAGGAGGCGCATAATTTTATTAAAATGATATAAAATTATGTGCCTCCTTAGTTTTAATGATATAGATTTTGTATAAATTTGTTTAAATCTTTATAATATTTTAATTGTTTGGTTCTTCTTTTTATCAAATAAATAATATTACTATAATACTGCTTTTTAGTAATTTCTTTGTTTTTTAACTGAATTTTCTTTTTGTTAATATGTCTAGTAATTGAACGTATATAGCATTTTACTAAACAAGTTCTTTTTATTATTAATTTTCCTTTGATATCTTCTGGATTTAGAAATCTGTATATGTGTTGCCCTTCTAAGACCCATGTTACAGATTTACTAAAATTATTAATATATTCTATTATTTCATAATAATATTCTTTAAAAAATTTTTCATTATCTTGATTTGGAAATTTTTTTTGTAAGATTTGATTTATGTTTTGTGTTTCTTCATTCATATTTTCTTTATCTTGTCCCCTATATAAACAATCTAGTGAAATAACAATATAGTTATTATCTTTTCTATATTTATCTGCATAGGTAGTTTTTCCAGAACCAATCATTCCTGTAATATTAATTATATTATCTTTTGTACATTTAAATATTATATCTTTTTCGTCTATCAATAATTTAACTTTACTTTTCATATATTTCTCCTATTAAATTATATATCATAATAGCATAATTTTTTTTGAAATACTACATGTGAAAAAATATTTTTAATATTTATTATAAGTGTTCAATTGAATTTTTATAAAAGTGTAGCATATGCTATTTTTAATTCTTAAACTTGTACAAAAAAGCTTAAAAAGTATTGATTTTTTTATGTTTTAATGATATAAAATAAAAGATAGTGTAAACGATTAATTTTATATATAGTCGATTATATAAAAGGAGGTATTATGGGCTTTTTTGACAAATTAAAACAAGGGTTAGGAAAAACCAAAAGTTCTATAGATGAAAAGATTAACAATGTTTTTAGTGTATTCAGAAAAGTTGATGAAGAACTTTTAGAAGAATTAGAAGAAGTTTTAGTAATGTCTGATATAGGAATGGAAACATCAGTTAAAATTATAGATGAATTAAGAAATAGAATAAAAAGAGAAAAAATAGAAGATGAAGAAGCTGTAAAAACAGCTTTAAAAGATATAATGAAAAATATTTTGAATGTAGCAACTCCAGAATTAAACTTAGAAACTAAGCCATCTGTAATATTAGTAGTAGGGGTAAATGGAGTAGGAAAAACTACATCAATTGGAAAAATTGCAAATAACCTTGTGAAATCAGGAAAAAAGGTTATTGTTGCAGCAGCAGATACATTTAGAGCAGCAGCAGTAGAACAACTTGAAGTATGGGCAGGAAGATCAGGAAGTATGATTGTAAAAAAAGAAGAAGGTGCTGATCCTGCTTCTGTTGTTTTTGATGCAATTCAAAAAACTAAAGAAACGAATTCAGATATTTTAATAGTTGATACAGCAGGAAGACTTCATAATAAAAAATATTTAATGGATGAACTTTTTAAAATAAAAAAAGTAATAGAAAAAGAAATGCCAGAGTCAAGCAAAGAAGTATTATTAGTTCTTGATGCAGAAACTGGACAAAATGCAATTTCGCAAGTAAAAGCTTTTAAGGAAACAACTGATATAACAGGAATTGTTCTTACAAAATTAGATGGAACAGCAAAAGGTGGAGTTGTTTTAGGAATAGTATCAGAAAACCAAATTCCAGTTAAATTTATTGGAGTTGGAGAGCAAATAGATGATATGCAAGTATTTAATGCAGAAGAATTTTTAAATGCAATAATTTAGAAAGGAAATAGAAAAATGAAAGATAGTAAAGACTTAAAAAAAGAGCAAACAAAAGAGAAAAAAAAGAATATTTTTGCAATAAGAACAATAGCTGTCTTAGTAGTATTAGCAATTTTTTTAATTTCTACTGCTATATCTTTAAGAGCACAACATTTACATATAATTGAAATTGGTGCTGAATATGAAAACATTTTTTATCAAAAAATTCAAAATAAATATATAATATTTGGAATAGCTTTTATTACAATATATATTTTTATTTATATAATAAATAAATTTACAAAAAGAGGATTAAAAAAATTTTTTGAAGAAGAAAAAAAAGATATGCCTAAACTTCCCAATAAAAGCTTAAGTATAATATTTGCTTTAATTGGAGGAGGAATGGGAGCAAATATTTTAGCTGACAAATTTGCAATTTTTAATAATGCTGCACAATTTGCAAAAACAGATCCTATTTTTGGAGCAGATATTGGATATTATATGTTTTCATTACCATTTATCCAAACATTATTAATTTTTATAATTGAAATTTTAGTAGTTACAATTATTTATATAGCAATGTATTATGTTATAAGTTTAAATTATTACTTTGATGGAGTAGATGGAGAAACATTAAAGAAAAATACATTTGTTAAACAAGAATTATTTATAGTTATATTAATAACACTTGTATTTTGTACTTATATATTTATTAATGCACAAAATATTTTAACAGGAAATATGGTATCACTTCCTGATGAGAATTCTATAGAACTTGTAGGAGCAGGAAAAACAGATGTAACTATAAAATTATGGGGATATAGAATATTAAGCTTTGTTATTGTAATTGCTGTTTTAAGATTATTAAAATATGTTAAAAAACAGAATTTTAAGCAAGCAATAATTTCTGCTGCATTAGTACCAGGATATTTAGTATGTTTATTTATTGCTATGATTTATTTCCAAACTATTCATGTAGGAAACAATGAATTAGATAACGAAAAAGAATATATAGGACATAATATAAAAAATACAAAAATAGCATATGGAATTGATATTGATCAACAAAACATAGATAATTATAAAGCAATAACTTTAGAACAAGTAAATAGTAATCAAAATGTTATTAATAATATACCTTTAATAACTGAGAGTGTAACAAAAACAGCTGTAAAAGAACATCAAGAAAATAGTGTATATTATGATTATGAAAATACATTTTTAGCAATGTATAAAATAGATAAAGAAAATAAATTAATTTATATTACACCACGTGAAATATTAACAGATTCAAGTGTAAGCTATAATAATAGAACCTTGAAATATACACATGGATATTCAGCAGTTGTAAGCTCAGCAAATGATTCTGATAATGATGGATATGCAGAGTATATTTTATCTGATTTTATAAGTGGAGAAAGTACATTAAATATTAAACAGCCAAGAATTTATTTCGGTTTAGAAACAGGTAGTACAATAAAAGTAAATACTTCATTAGGAAAAGAATATGATTATCCAATAACACCATCTACTTATGCAGAAAATGTTTATGATGGTAAAGCTGGACTTAAATTAGGATTTTTAGATAGATTAATATTAGGAATTAATGAAAAGAATTTTAAACTTGCTTTTTCTGGTGGAGTAACAGAAGATACAAAAATAATTCCAAATAGAAATGTACTGCAAAGAGCAAAAACAATCTTTTCAGATGTATTATATGATGAAGATCCATATTTAGTAATAACAGATGAAGGTAAATTAGTATGGGTATTAGATGGATATACAAGATCAGCATCATATCCTTATTCACAAACAACAGTAATTAATATAAAAGGATATAAAGAAAAAATAAATTATATAAGAAATTCTGTAAAAGTTTTAATAGATGCTTATGATGGAACAACAACATTTTATATAACAGATAAATCTGATCCTATCATAATGACTTATCAAAAAATGTATCCAGATCTATTTACAGAAGAAGAATTACCAAAAGATATATCAGAGCATTTTATATATCCTGAATTTTTATATAAAATTCAAGCAGAAATGATTAATTTATATCATGATATAAGTGAAGATACATTATATAGAGCAGATGATATATGGCAAATAACAACAAAAGCATCAACAGCAAATTCAACTGTTGCAGGTTCTGAAATGGAACCATATTATACATGCTTAAAAACAATTGATAATCAAAATCCAGAATTAGGTTTGGTATTAACATACAATAAATATGGAAAGCAAAATATAATATCTTATTTAGTAGGAACAGTAAATAATGGTAAATCAGAATTATCTTTATATAAATTTAGTTCTGAAAGTAATGTAGTTGGAATTATGCAACTTAATAATCAAATAGAACAAGATGCAACAATTTCAGAAGAATTAGAAACTTTAAATACTACTGGAACGAAATTAATAAAAGATATGATAATTGTACCTATAAATAAATCCTTATTATATGTAGAGCCAGTATATCAAGTTATGGTAAATGATAAAAGTGAAATACCAGTATTAAAGAAAGTTATAGTAGCATCAGGAAATACAGTAGCAATAGGAGATAACTTAACTAGTGCAATTGCTAATTTGTTTAATGATGAATATGCAGTTGACTTAGAATTCTTCAATACTGATGATATGGAAGCTATTATAGATTCTGTTATAAAAGCTAATAATAATCTTCAAGAATCTTTAAATGCAAATAATTTTGAAATGATAGGTAAAGATATTACAAGACTTCAAGCAATAATTACTCAACTTGAAACAGCAAGAAATAATGAACTTGAAAAGCAAAAAGAAGAAAATAAAGCAGAAATATCAAAAGATATTGAAAATAGTAATATAGATAACACAACTAGTGATGATAATATAAACAATATAGATAGTAATAATATAATAAATACTGAAAATGTAGTAAATGGCAATCAAACAAATACTATAAATCAATAATAAATTACAAGTGTATGAACAGTAGTTGCCAATTATGAGTTAAGTAAAGGCATTATAATTAAATATTAATTGTAATTAAAATTTTCTAGAAAAGAGGAATAAAAATGAATTTAGCAAATAAACTAACTGTTTTTAGAATGATATTAGTACCAATATTTGTTATATGTGGTTATTTAGGAACTTTAGGAGTAATACAGGGAGAATTCATGCAAATACCAATATGTTTTTGGATAATGAATTTGATTTTTATAATTGCTTCAATAACAGATAAGTTAGATGGTTATATTGCACGTTCAAGGAATCAAGTAACTACTTTCGGAAAATTTTTAGATCCATTAGCAGATAAAATTTTAGTTTTATCTGCACTTGTAATGCTAGTAGAATTTGGAAAAATTCCAGCTTGGATACCAGTTATTGTACTTGCTAGAGAATTTATAGTATCTGGTTATAGATTAATAGCTGTAGAAAAAGGTGGCAAGGTAATAGCAGCATCAATTTGGGGAAAATTAAAAACTGTTACTCAGATGATAGCTATAATTTTAGTGTTTATAGATAGATATAATTTCTTTGATTTTATTAGAGCAAACACAGACAAAATGCAAGCAACTGCTAGTAGTTTTCAAATTTATATGACTCAAGGAGAATTAGTATTTAATGTTATAACTTCTGTAGTTATGCTTGTGTCTGTAATTGCAACAATTTTCTCAGGTTATGATTATTTAAAAAATGGAAAAGATTTATTTAAAGAAGAAAAATAGTAGTCAAGAATGCTTTACTATTTAAAATAATAATTTTTTATTATAAAATTTAAAGAGGAAAACTAATGAATAAAAGTGATGCTAAAAAAAGAATTGGAGAGCTTAAAGAAATTACAGCATATCATGCTAAAAGATATTATGATGATGACAATCCAGAAATAAGTGATTTTGAGTATGATATGTTAATGCTTGAACTTAAAAATTTAGAAAAAGAATATCCAGATTTAATTACAAGTGATTCTCTTACACAACATGTTGGAGGAAATGTAAAAGAAGGATTTGAAAAAGTTGAACATGAAGTACCACTTCAAAGTTTACAAGATATATTTGATTTTGAAGAATTATATGCTTTTGATGAAAGAGTAAGAAAAGCTTTAGAATTATCAGAAGAAAATGAACAAGTAGACTTACTAAATTCACAAAATAATAAAAATTTAAAATATATTGTTGAAACAAAAATTGATGGGTTATCTGTGAGCTTAGAATATAAAGATGGTATTTTTGTAAGAGGAGCTACTAGGGGGAATGGGCTAGTTGGAGAAGATATAACGGAAAATTTAAAAACAATAAAAAATATTCCAAATAAATTAAAAGAAAAAATAGATATTACAGTAAGAGGAGAAGTTTTTATTGGTAAAAAAGAATTTGAAGAAATGAATGAAGAAAGAGAAGCAAATGAAGAATCACTTTTTGCTAATGCTAGAAATGCAGCAGCAGGGTCGCTTAGACAGTTAGATTCGAAAATTGCTGCTGAAAGACCTTTAGATATTTATATTTTCAATGTTCAAAAATCAGACACAATAAAATTTAACTCACATATTGAATCACTTAAATATTTGGAAAAGTTAGGATTTAATGTTAATCCAATAAAAGTAGAATGTAATACAATACAAAAAGTTATAGATGAAATAAAAAATATTGGAGATAAAAGAGAAGATTTAAGTTTTGGGATTGATGGAGCAGTCATAAAAGTTGATGATTTAAATTTTAGAGAAATTTTAGGAACAACGTTTAAAACTCCTAAATGGGCTATTGCATATAAATATCCCCCAGAACAAAAAGAAACAACTTTAAAAGATATAATATTTCAAGTAGGCAGAACAGGAGCAATAACTCCAATGGCAATATTAGAGCCAGTAAAAGTTGCAGGCTCTACAATTTCTAAAACAACGCTTCATAATGAAGATTTTATTAAAGAAAAAGATTTGAAAATTGGTGATAGAGTATTAATCCAAAAAGCAGGAGATGTAATTCCAGAAGTAGTAAAATCTTTAAAAGAAAAAAGAACAGGAAATGAAAAAAATTTTGAAATGCCTACTAAATGTCCTGTTTGTGGAGCAGATGCAATAAGAGAAGAAGGAGAATCAGCTGTACGTTGTATAGGAATAGAATGTCCAGCAAAACAATACAGAAATATACTTCATTTTGCATCACGAGAGGCTATGAATATAAAGGGATTGGGAGATAATATAATTGAAGAATTTTTAAATAGAGGGCTAATTAAAAATATTTCAGACATATATAATCTAAAATTAGAAGATATAGCTTCATTAAAGAAAAATGGGAAAAAATTTGCTAGTAATTTAATGGAAAGCATAAATGAAAGTAAAAGCAATGAATTTTATAGAGTGATAAATGGTTTTGGTATTAGACATATAGGAGTAAAAGCTGCCAAACAACTTGTAAAAATATATAAAAATATTGATGAACTTCAAAATGCAACATATGAAAGTTTAGTTATGATAGATGATATGGGAGAAATAATGGCACAAAGTGTTTATGAATTTTTCTCACAAGAACAAACTAAAGATTTAATTCAAAAATTAAAAGATTTTGGAGTTAACATGAAAGTAGATGAAAATGAAAGTATAGATAATAGATTTGGTGGAATGATATTTGTTTTAACTGGAGGGTTAGATAATTATTCAAGAAAAGAAGCAGAAGAAATTATAGAAAATTTTGGTGGAAAAACATCTTCGTCAGTATCTAAAAAAACAACATATGTTTTAGCAGGAGAAGATAGTGGAAGTAAGCTTGCTAAAGCACAAGAACTTGGAGTTACGGTTATAAATGAACAAGAATTTATAGAAATGATAAAATAAAAGTTTGCGCAAATTTTAAAATAGTATATAATAAAGTAAATTATATAAAAGTCAAATGAAGGAAGGAATTAATGTAAAATGAAAGAAGAAACTAATGAAAAATTTAGAGTACATGATTTAATAATATCATGGGCATGTATTATTTGGGCTGTAGCTTCTATAGCGCTTATGAGTTACTTTTCAGGATTAAATCAAGTAACTTTTGCTATAATGACTTGTGGACAATTATTTTTAGTATTTGGAATTATATCAATATGTAGAAAACAATTAGCAGGAGTTGTTCTTACTATAACAGGTTTAGGATGTATAATTCTTCCAGCAGTAAATGAATGGGGATATTTAATTGGTAAGGATTATCAAGCAAATGTGTTTCTACCTATATTACTTTCAACAGGAATAACTTTAGTGGGACTTGCAATGCTTATAGTTCCTGGAGTATTAGAAAATATGGCAGAGAGAAGATGCAAAATATCTATTAAAGCAGAATGTGTTGATTTGAAATCAACAACATTATCAGACAAAACAGTAGCTTATGCACCAGTATATCAATATACTTATAACGAAAATGTATATACAAAATGTACAGAAAAATATAAGAAAACAGGAATTCCTAATATAGGTGAAAAAATTGAATTTAAAATAAATGAGAAAAAACCAGAAGATGTTTATATAGAAGCATCAAAAGCTTCATTAATGATTATATATATTTTTGGAGCAAGTTTCTTTATGACTGGTTTAGGTATGATGATAACAATTTTATCATTATAGTATGAATTTTTGAAAGGAAGTACATAAGGTGGGAGAAAAGAACTATACTTTTGAGATGTTTTGGGAAGATTTAGATAATGGATATAGAATTTTTTATAATTATTTAAATTGTAGATATTTGATTTACAAATTAACAAAGAATTGTTATAAAAATGAATTAGTACAAGCTCCTGAAAAATGCCCACATCAAAAAAATGCTATATATACATTGAAAAGAGTTAAAGAAATCTTCCCTTTTATGGAGGAGATTGAATATGATACAGGATTAAATTAGATTAAACTATAGGTTAATTTAATCTATGAAATAATAGGTAAAACAGTTTAGGAGGAGTCTAATTGGAAAATTTTTATGATAATATTTTAGATCCAAAAGTAAATGATGAAGAAGAATTTTCAGAAATATCATTAAGACCACAAAAATTAAGTGAATATATCGGACAAAAAAAAGTAAAAGAAAATATGAAAGTTTACATAGAAGCAGCTAAAAAAAGAGGAGATGCCTTAGATCATGTTTTACTTTATGGGCCTCCAGGACTTGGAAAAACAACACTTTCTAATATTATAGCAAATGAAATGGGAGCTAATATAAAAGTAACAACAGGTCCAGCAATAGAAAGACCAGGAGATTTAGCAGCTTTACTTACAAATTTAGCAGAAAATGATGTTTTATTTATTGATGAGATACATAGATTAAATAAAAATATAGAAGAGATATTATATCCAGCATTAGAAGATTTTTGTTTAGATATAATAATTGGAAAAGGCTCAACAGCAAAATCAATAAGATTAGATCTTCCAAAATTTACTTTAGTAGGAGCTACAACAAGAGCTGGTTCGCTATCAACACCACTTAGAGATAGATTTGGAATTGTAGAAAAACTTGAGCTATATTCTGTAGCAGATTTAGCAGTAATTATAGAAAGATCAAGTGATCTTTTAAATATAAAAATAGATAAAGAAGCAGCAGTTGAGCTTGCAAAACGTTCAAGAGGAACACCAAGAATTGCAAATAGATTATTAAAAAGAGTAAGAGATTATGCACTTGTTTTAGGTGACGGAAACTTAAGTTTAGAAATAACAAAATTAGCATTAGAAAAACTTGATATAGATGATTTAGGATTAGATAACACAGATAGAAAAATATTAGAAACAATAATTTATAAATATTCTGGAAGACCTGTCGGTGCTGAAACATTAGCAGCTACTTTAAATGAAGAAGTTGAAACAATAGAAGATGTTTATGAACCATATTTATTGCAAATAGGTTTTTTAGCAAGAACACCTAAAGGAAGAATTGTTACAGCAAATGGATATGAGCACTTAGGAATAAAATATGAGTAAAGTTATAATTAATAAAAAGTAGATATAAATTTTGGATTAAATATATTAACTAAAATTTTATGTAATTAAATATAAAATATTAATAAATTTAGCACTCGAACAAATTTACTGAAAAATCTTTGATTTTAAGATTTGTTCTATAAAATTCTATAAAATGTAAAGGAGATTTACTAAAAAGATAATGAAAAAAGTTATAATAATTGGAGCTGGACCTGCAGGTTTAACAGCAGGATATGAACTATTAAAAGATGGAAAAGAAGATTATGAAGTAGTTATATTAGAAGAAACAGAAGAAATAGGTGGAATTTCAAGAACGGTTAGATATAATGGAAATAGAATGGATATAGGAGGACATAGATTTTTCTCAAAAGACCAAGAAGTTATGAATTTTTGGGAGGAATTAATGCCAATTCAAGGTGTTAACTCTTTTGACGATGAAAAACTAAAAAGAGAAAAACCATTAAATGAAGGTGGTCCTAATCCAGAAAAAGAAGATAAAGTTATGCTTGTAAGAACAAGAGTATCAAGAATTTATTATCTAAAAAAGTTTTTTGATTATCCTATAAGTTTAAAATTACAAACATTTACTAATATGGGACTTTTCCGTACTATAAAAGCTGGCTTTAGTTATTTAAAAACAATATTTGTAAAGAAACCAGAAGATTCATTAGAAAATTTTTATATTAATCGTTTTGGAAAAGTTTTGTATAGTATGTTTTTTGAAAAATATACAGAAAAACTTTGGGGAAGACATCCAAAAGAAATTTCTGCAGATTGGGGAGCTCAGAGAGTTAAAGGAGTTTCTATAACAGCGGTAATAAAAGATGCATTTTCAAAAATATTTAAATCAAAGAAAAAGAAACAAGAAGTAGAAACTTCATTAATTGAACAATTCTGGTATCCAAAATTTGGACCAGGACAATTGTGGGAAACATTAGCAGAAAAAATAGAAGAAAATGGAGGAAAAATTTTAAAAGGTTACTCTGTTAAAAAACTAAAAATAGAAGATAAAACTATAAAAAGTGTAATATGTGAAGTAAATGGTACAGAAGTAATATTAGAAGGAGATATTTTTATATCAACTATGCCTGTAAAAGATTTAGTTGCAGGATTTACAGGAATAGATATTCCACAAGATATGAAAGATATTGCTTTAGGACTTCCATATGTTGATTTTCAAACAGTTGGAGTTTTAGTTAAGAAAATGAAATTAGCTAATAAAACAAAAATGAAAACATTAGGAAATATTGTTCCAGATTGTTGGATTTATGTACAAGAACCAGAAGTAAAAATGTTAAGATTACAAGTATTTAATAACTGGTCACCATATTTAGTAAAAGATGCAGAAAATACTGTTTGGATTGGACTTGAATATACTTGTCAAGAAAATGACAAATATTGGAATATGTCTGATAAGGATTTTTCAGAATTTGCTATTAATGAACTTGCTAGTATGAATATTATTGATAAAGAAGATGTATTAGATAGTCATAGAGAAAAAGTAAAAAAAGCATATCCAGCTTATTTTGATACTTATGAACACATAGACAAACTTGTTACATACTTAAATACATTTGGAAACCTTTATTGTATAGGTAGAAATGG
Organism: uncultured Clostridium sp.; assembly: GCA_947427205.1. Taxonomy (GTDB): domain Bacteria; phylum Bacillota; class Clostridia; order TANB77; family CAG-508; genus Scatovivens. The sequence goes on along the minus strand of CANEHB010000013.1, from coordinate 28,926 downwards.
CCAACATAGATATAATAACATGGATCATTCAATGGCAACAGCGTTTGAAGCTGTAAAAAATATAAAACAAGGAGTTACAGCAAAAGATAATATTTGGAATGTAAATACAGAAAAAGAGTACCACGAAGAAAAATCAAATTAGTATAGATTTTTTATTGAAACTGTTTTATATATAAATATTAATATAAAAAATGTTAATATAAATAAACAATTTATAAATTTCTGTATTTTATAAAGGAATAAATATGAAAGAAAATTATTCTAAGTTTTTAAAGATTTTAATAGTTGCGTTATTTTTAGAAGTAATTGTTTTTAACATTACTTCTTATCGCACTTTTTTTGGAAAGTTTGAAAAGAAATCATATGAAAGCCAAGAAATTACTTATTATAGTGAAGATGATAATAAAGTATTTTTGGAATTGGAGAATATAAATTTAAAAACAGCAACTATAAAATTAGAATTAAAAGATATAGAAGATGTTTCAGAGTATAAAGTGTTTTTTTCAGATGATACAAGTAAAGAATATCAGGGGTTAAATTCCAAAAGATATATTCAAAATTATGAAAAATCAAAATATATGCCTTTATATTTATCTGGTAATACAAAAAGTTTATTAATTTCTATTGATAAACCAATATATGATGATGGAAAATTACAAAGAGTTATAATTAATGAAAAAATACCTTTTGAATTTAATTTTATAAGATTTTTTGTTATATTCTTTATTTTCTCATTATTGTATTTTATTAAGAATTCAAAAATACTAAATGAGGAATATTCAAATAAAAATTTAAATCAAGAATTTATATTACTTGGAGTTTTGGCAATATTTTTTGTGCTACTTTCTTGGATTAATAATTATTCACAAAATCCTGGAGAAGGCACAGTTTATAATAAAGACTTTGTGGAAGCTATAACAAATGGTAGTTTTTCTTTATTAAAAGATCCAAGTGAGAAATTTTTAGAATTAGAAAATCCATATGATGCTTTAGCAAGACATGATGTAGAAAGAGATGTTGACTATATTTGGGATACAGCATTATATAATGGAAAACATTATGTATATTTTGGAATATTACCATTATTAATAAGTTTTTTACCATATTATTTAATTACAAAAAAATATCTCAAAATTCCAGTAGTAGTATTTGTTTTCTCAATATTAATTTTTATTTTATTAAAAGCAATTTTATTAAAAATTTTGAATAAATTTTATAAGAAAATTCCTTTTAGATTTGTTTTGTATTTTTTAACAATTTTTTGTTCAGGGTCCTTGGTGTTGTATGCAAATGGAATGTCAAGAGTATATGAATTAGTAATTATCGTAGGAATATACTTTGTATTACAAGGAATATATTTTATATTAAAATCTTCAGAACAAGAAAAAAACAAATACATAAATATATTTTTAGGTTCACTATTTCTAGCATTATCTGTTGCATGTAGACCAACAGATTTAATAGCAAGCTTTTTAATAGTGCCATATCTATTATATTTGCTTATAAAAAATATAAAGAGTGTTAAAACTTCAAAATTACCATTAATAAAATTAATAATATCAGTAGCAATACCTTATTTATTTATAGGAATTGCACTTATGTGGTATAACTATGCAAGATTTGAAAGTATATTTGAATTTGGAGCAAAATATCAATTAACTATCACAAATATGACTACACTTGGAAGTAGAATATGGGCAGTTCCAACAGGAATAATAACTAATTTGTTTAGCATACCAAATTTTATATTAGATTTCCCATTTTTAACCAATCATAATGATTTAACTATTTTCTATGGATATTATTATATAGAAAATATGATAGGTGGATTATTTGTTTTAGTGCCAATATGTTTTATGAACTTTTTTATAATAAAAGCAAATAAGAAAATAGAAAATAAGAATTTAAAAATATTAATAAATACTTTAGTAATAGTGGGCTTAGTAATAGCTGTATTAAGTATTATGATGGCAGGAAGTAATCAAAGATATATTATAGACTATGCATGGATGATAATTTTATCAGGAATATTAATTTTTATGAGTATTTACAATTCATTAAAAACTGAAGAAGCAAAAGGAATTTTAAGTAAATTTTTAGCTGTTATTACAGTTTATACATTTTTAATTGGAATAGCTAGTGGAATAGTATCAGAAAAAAGCTATATGCAAAATTATTCGCCAGAAGAATTTTATAAAACCAAATATACAATATGTTTTTGGGAATAGACAATAGATTGAAAGAAATGTGATTTTTTAATAACTATATAGTCTTTTAATGAAGTGAGAAAGGAAAAAAATAAAATGAAATTATTAATGCATACTTGTTGTGCACCGTGTAGCGTATATTGTATAGACTCTTTAAGAAATGAAGGAATAGAGCCAGTATTATATTGGTTTAATCCAAACATACATCCATATATAGAATATAAAACCAGAAGAGATACATTAATAGAATATTCAAGAATGATTAATTTAGAGTTAATTATAAATGAAGATTATGGGTTAAAAGAATTTTGCAAAAATGTATCAGATGATATTGAAAATAGATGTAGCAATTATTGTTATAGAGTTAGACTAGAAGAAACAGCAAAGTATGCAAAAGAGCAAGGCTATGATGCTTTTACAAGTACACTTTTTGTTAGTCCATATCAAAATCATGAAGTACTAAAAAATGTGTGTGAAGAAATGGCAAAAAAATATGATATAGAATTTTTATATAGAGATTTCAGATCAGGTTTTAGAGAAGGACAAGCAAAAGCAAGAGAGTTAGGACTATATATGCAAAAATATTGTGGCTGTGTATTTTCAGAAGCATCAGCCAATTATGACCACAAAAGTTTTGCAGATAAAGTCCAAATTCAAAATAAAATTACAGAAAGAAAAATCAGATTAGGCAGATTAGTTCCAAATTTAGAATTAAGACCACATAAAAATGGAAATCCAATTGAAATTCATTTTATATATGATTTAAAAAAGAAAGTATATAAAGAATATGTGGAAAAATATTTTAAAGAGTGGAATGAAGAAAATCAGCAAAAGCTGTTTGCTAGATTTATGAAAGAAAATTCAAAGAATATAGAACTTATATATTTAAAAGATGAGCTAGTAGGATTTTACAATGGAAAAGACAAAGATGATAATATTTTTGAAATAGGAAATATTTGTGTAAAATCAGAATATCAAAATAAAGGAATTGGAACAGCAGTATTAAAAGAAATTTTATTTGAACATAAAGGACAAAATATAAAGTTACAAGTATTTAAAATAAATGAAAAAGCAATTAAGTTATATGAAAAAATGGGTTTTGAAAAGGAATATGAAATAGAAACACATTATATTATGAAAAAAGCAAATTGAACAACTAGTAAGGAAGCTAGAATTGATGACAGTTTTGAATTTATGAATATTTATAATGGAGAGGTCATGGATGCTAAATTTGTTTCAATAGATGAATTTAAAATGATAATTAATAAAGGAGAACGTTCAATTAAAAATTTTGAAGATACTATTTTTTTATAATAGTGATAAATTATATTTTTAATGAATTAAATTAATATTATGAATGTTAAAATAATACACAATCCTAAAGAAGCAATAGGAATTGCAGTTATTATAGATGTGTTTAGAGCTTTTACTGTAGAACCATATATAATTAGTAATGGAGCGAAAAAACTGATTTCAGTTGGAGATAAAGAAATTGCATATGATCTGAAAGAAAAAAATAAAGATTATATTCTGATTGGAGAGAGAAATGGAATAAAATTACCTGGATTTGATTATGGTAACTCTCCAACTCAAATTGAAAATGTTGATTTTTCTGGTAAAGTTGTAATTCATACTACAAGTTGTGGAACACAAGGAATAGTAAATGCAATTAATGCAAATGAAATAATAACTGGAAGTTTTGTAAATGCTTCAGCAATAGTGAAATATATAAAACAAAGCAGATACAATGATATATCTTTAGTCAGTTTGGCAAGACCAGGAGAAAAGCCTTCCTTAGAAGATCAATTATTTGCAGAATATATAAAAGCATTGCTAGAGAATAAGATATTTAGTAATTTGCAAGAAAAAATTAATGAGTTAAAAAATGCAAGTGGAGCTAAATTTTTTGATGAAACACTAAAAGAAATTTTCCCAGAAAAAGATTTTTATTTATGTACTGAAATAGATAAATTTGATTTTATTTTAAAGGTAGAAAAAGATATCAATAATAATTTGTGTATGAATAAAATATTTGTAAGATAATGAAAAATATTAATTAGGAGAAAATATGGATATAGAATTAATTGGAACTGGAGCAATATACTCCAAATATAATAATGCTTGTACATTAATAAATGAAGATATGATTGTGGATGTGCCAAATGGAGTATTAAAACAATTATTAAATCTTAATTGTATTCCAGAAAAAATAGATAAAATATTAATTACACATATGCATGGTGATCATATAGCTGATATACCATTTTTATTAATGTATATGTATAAAGCAAAAGAAATAAATAGAAAAACAAGTATTATTGGTCCGATTGGAATAAAAAATAAAGTTGAGCAATTATTTGAAGTGTATGATTATCATCTTTTAAGTAAGATAAGTGAGTATATAAAATTTATAGAGTTAAGTCCAAATGAAATTATAGAAGATTCTGAAATTAATTACAAAATTCAAGCAGTTTCAGTATTACATGGCAATGAAAAGCCTGCATATGGTTATATAGTGAATGAAAATCTAGGAATTACAGGAGATACAAGCTTATGCGAAGGAGTAGAATATATAATGCAAAATAGTAAAATTATAATTGCAGATTGTTCACGTATTAATGGTGATATATCTCACATGGGAATAGATAATTTGAAATATCTTACAGAAAAATATAAAAAACAAATTTTTACAACACATGTGAAAGATGAAACTCGTGAAGAACTAATAAAACTAGAGATATCTAATATTTCAGTAGAAGATGATGGATTTAAAATATATAATTTATAATGAAATAATTTCAAGTGAAGTAGGAGAATATTTTAGACAAAAAAATATTGAATTAGATAAAAGTAAAATAATATCAAGAGGTATACATGGAATAAGTTACAGTAATAGAGCTCATATTCTTGCTATTATGATTGCAAAAAGACTTAAATAAAATGTATAAAATAGTTTGATTATTATGAATGGAGAAAAAGTAATGGAGGAACAAAGCAAAGAAAAAAGTAAAGAGCAAATCAAAGAAGAAAGAAATGCGAAAATACTAAAAGCAGCCTTTTTAATTACAATTATAATATTTTTAGCAATAACTATTTATGCATTACTTGATAAAAACAATATGTATCATATGGATATTAATAATCCAAATTTAATAAAAACAGAACATGGTTATAAAGAAGAATTAGTAATTGAAGAAACTACTATAATAAAAAAATATATAAAAAAGCATAAACCACAAGGACAAAAAATAACTAGAACAACATACAATGTAATGTATTATAATGAAGAATTAAAAGACAATGTTGCAGTAAATGTAGGAAAAAATAAATATGATGAATTTAATGTAGGAGATAAAGTAAAAGCTACTAGAACAGTATATTACACAAAAGATGGATTAAGAATCGATTATGAAGACTCTATAGAGAAAATTGAAGACTAATTTGGAAGGAGATTAAAGATATGGAAACGGTCCATTATGAATCATATCAGGAAAAAGATAAAATGCTATTAAAGGTTTTAGACGATAATGGAAATGTTACAGATTTAGAAGCAACAAAACAAGAAGTACATGAAAAGCATTTATGGCATCAAGAAGTAGCAATTTTTATTATAAATAATGAAGGTAAAATTCTATTACAAAAACGTAGTAATAATGTACACTATAATAATGGAAAATATGGAATGATTGCAAATCATGTTGGGGCAAATCAATCTTTAGTGGATGCTATATTACAAAAAGCAAGAGAGGAAATAGGATATGAAATTAATCCAAATGATATTAGATATTTAACAATGTTAAAAAGAAAAGAGGAAAGAGAACAGAGATTTACATATTTTTATTATATAAAAACGAATATAAAAGATGAAGACATAAAATTAAATACTTATTTGGCAATAGAGAAAAAATGGTTCGATTTTTATGAATTACAAGAGCTTATGCTAACAAATAGTGAAGAGGTAGTTTTTAAAGCAACTCCAGCATATATTAATATTTTTGGAGAGCTATCAAAAATCATAAAACATAATAATACTATTCATAAAAATAGCAAAAAGGAATTTATAATATTAAATACATCTGATGGATGCTTTTTACCAGGATTAATTCAAAAATCTGAAAAAGAAACTAAGTCTATAATTATTTTTATTCATGGTAGTGGTGGAAACTTCTTTAAATCAGAATATTATAATGATATGTTTGAAGAATTTAATTATCAAGGATATGATTTTATGATTGCAAATAATAGGGGAGCTGAACAGTTTGCAAGACTACATAGAAAAAAAGCAGGAGAAACTGAGACTATTAAAGCAGGTAATATGTATGAAAATTTTGATGAATCGATTTTTGATATTGAGGCAGCTGTAAATTATGCTAAAGAAGAAGGCTATACAGATATTATATTATTAGGTCAAAGCCTTGGAACACTAAAAGTACAATATTATTGTGAACAAGTTGGAGATATAAAAAAAGTTATATTATTAAGTCCAGTTGATATGATAAGTAGATTTCGTTCAAGAGTAAAAGATAAATATGACGAATTAATTGAAAAGAGTAAAAAACTAGTTGAAGAAGGAAAACAATATGAAATGATAACAGATGAATTTTCAGCTTTAAAAATAGCTTCTACAATGGCAAAAGGCTGCAAAGCAGATTTATTCAAACTAGAAGAAGATAGAGATATAAGTAAACCATTAAATTATAATGGGAATATTGCAATAATTGTTGGAACAAATGAACATGTTTATAAGGGATGGGATATTTCTTATGTTGAGGATAGACTAAAAAATAGATTTTCAAATGCAAAATTTCAGTTTTATACTATTCCTAATTCAACACATGATTATAATGGACATGAAAAAGAAATGACAAGAATTATAATAGACAGTATCTTAAAGATGTATTAACAGATATCATTAAATTTATAGATGCAAATTACAATCTATCTATAAAATTACATCCAGATAATGGATATGCAATAAAAATTCTAATGGAAAAACATAGATATATTGATGAATTATCTGGATAATCATTTTCAGCATTTAATGTTGGTGATTTTAATTATATAGTTTGCTTAATAATTGATGTATTAGGAGGATAAATATTATAGATAATAGAGTTTTTATAGATTTAGATAAAGAAAATACTTTACCTAAATTAACAGCATTTTATGGACAAGTAGATGTAAAAAGAAATGGAAAATTAATAGTTAAAAATTCGATTTTGGAAGATATAGATACTTGTTCACAAGAAGATTTAAGATATGTATTTACTTATTTAAAAAGTTATATTTCTCCAATAGTTACAAGTCAATATATTCCAACTAAAGAAACAATGGAAATATTAAATGAATTAGCACCAGAATTTAAAGTTAGATTTAAAACAGAAAAGCCAGGAAGTGATAAAATTATTCCAATAAGTTCTAAAGAATTTTTAGAAGGAGAAAAAATTTTTGATGAAATTTTAAATGGTATAAATCCGAATTGGTCGGAAATGCAAATATATAGATACCTATATAATCAAACTGGTTGTATGTTATCTTATGATTTAAGTCTTTTATCACATATAGAACATAGCAAATTTCATGAAAAATATTCTAGAAATATTTTTACAGCTATATCAAAAAATTGGGGAATATGTGCTTCTTTTGCAGCAATGTATGATTATTTGTGTTATAGAGCTGAAAGGGAAAGTACAATATTATCAGAAGATGAACATGATTATGTAATGATAACAAATAAAGACTCAGAGGATTTTCTAGCAGATCCAACGTTTGATTCAGTTGCATTAAAATTTGGTATGAAAACAAGAAATTTTGGTATATCTAAAGAAGAATTTATAAAAAATGATCATAATTTAATAGAAGCAGAAGTTGATGATTATGAATTTGATATTATTGATAATGAAGAACTAAAAAAATTGGATAAAAGCATAGGATATTTAGATGAATTTGGTGGAGAATATACAGATGATTATATAAGTAATCTTGCAAATGACCTTGAAGGAAATAATAATTATGAAAAGACAATAAATTTTTTAGAAAGAATAAAAAATGTTAAATCAATAGGTAGACCATCTACATATGATTTTGAATCAATTATTAAATTTATGATATCAAAAGCAAAAGAAAAAGAATTTAAAGAATCCATAAAAGTATATAGTTTTATTTATGAAGATGTAATAAATCTTCCAAGAAAAATTGCAATTGAAGTAAGTGATAGCAAAGTAGATGGAAATAAAGAGATTTATGTATTAGATGATGGTTTGAAATTATTTAGAAAAGTAGATAAAATAGAACAGATAAAAGAGTATAAAGAAAGATAGAATGTTTTTGAGGAGGTAAGTGTGGAAAAGTTAGTTGTTATTGATGGGAATAGTATTTTAAATAGAGCATTTTATGGAATAATGAGTAGTAAAATGCTTCAAACAGCAGATGGAACATATACAAATGCTGTATATGGATTTTTAGCAATTTTATTTAAATTATTAGATGATATAAATCCAGATTATATGGTAGTTGCATTTGATGTAAAGCATCCAACTAAAAGACATGAAATGTATAAAGATTATAAAGGTACAAGGAAAGGAATGCCAGATGAACTTGCAAGTCAAATGCCTATTATAAAAGAAGTTTTGAAAGCTATGAACATAAAAATAATTGAAAAAGAAGGTTATGAAGCAGATGATATTTTAGGAACACTTGCTAAATATGCAGAAAAAAAAGAAATGGAAGTGACATTACTAACAGGCGATAGAGACTCTTTTCAACTTGCATCAGATAATATTATAATAAGAATTCCTAGAACAAAAGGTGGAAAAACAGAAACAGAAAATTTTGATAAAAATAAAATTTTAGAAGTGTATGGAGTAGAGCCAAAACAATTAATAGAAGTAAAAGGATTAATGGGAGATACTTCAGACAATATACCAGGTGTTCCAGGAATTGGAGAAAAAACAGCATTAAATTTAATTAAAGAGTATAATTCAATAGATAATTTATATGAAAAACTAGAAAGTGGAGAGCCAGTAGCTAAAGGAAAATTAAAAGAAAATTTGGAAAATAATAAAGATTTAGCAATTCTTTCTAGAGAACTTGGAAGAATTGATGTAAATGCGCCTATTGATAAGGAATTATCAGATTTTAAAATTGTAGAATGGAATAATCAAGAAGTTTTAGAAATTTTTAAAAGATTAAGATTTAGTAGATATATTGAAAGATTTAATTTAGACAAAATTTCAGAAAAATTAGAAGAAACTGTGGATACTAATATAGAAGATTTATTTGAATATAAAGTAATAAAAGATGAAGATCAAATTTTAAAAATTGTAAAAAGTATAGAAGATTCAAAAAATTTGTATTATTATTTTGAAAAAATAGATAAGAAAAATGATAATACATTAATAATAAAAAAAGAAATTAAATATATTAATATATTTAGTGAAAAAGAGAATATAGTATATAATATAGAATTCTCAGCAAAAAACTTCAAGTTAATATTTGAGAATAAAGAAATTTTGAAATGTGGACATAAAATTAAAGAAGATTATACTATTTTAAAACAATTAGGAATAAATCCACAAAATATGATGTTTGATGCAGAAATAGCAATGTATATATTAAATGCAACTTCGAATTCATATTCTATAGAAGAACTTGCAAGACAATATTTAGAAATAGATATTTCAGATTACATTAAAGAAGAGCAAGAAGAACATCAAACAAGTTTATTTGATATAGTAGAAGAAAATATATCAAAAGCTAATTATATGTGTGCATTATATGCATATGTTATTGGAAAAACAAAGCAAAAATTAATAGATGAGTTAATAAAAATTGAATCTTTAGAATTATTTAATGAAATAGAAATGCCAATAGCAGAAGTTTTAGCAGAAATGCAATATGTTGGAATATATGTTGATGAAAAAGAAATTATAAAATTTGGTGAAAACTTAAAACAAAATATAGAAGAATTAACTATTGATATATATAATTTAGCTGGAGAAGAGTTTAATATTAATTCAACAAAACAATTAGGAGTTATACTTTTTGAGAAATTAAATTTAACACCTTCTAAAAAAACGAAAAGTGGATATTCTACAGATGTTGAAGCTTTAGAAAAAATTAAAGATTCACATCCTATAATTGATAAGATTTTAGAATATAGACAATTAGTTAAATTGAACTCAACTTATGTAGAAGGAATGATTCCATATATAAATTTGCAAACAGGAAGGATACACACATTTTTTCATCAAACAGTCACAAGCACAGGTAGACTAAGTAGTACAGATCCTAATCTGCAAAATATTCCTACAAGAACAGAACTTGGAAAAAAACTTAGAAAAGTATTTAAAGCAGAAGATGGAAAAGTTTTTATAGATGCTGACTATTCACAAGTTGAACTTAGAATTTTAGCGCATATGGCAAAAGATGAAGTTATGATAGAAGCATTTAATTCAGATGCAGATATTCATACAATTAGTGCTTCACAAGTTTTTAAAGTTCCAGTGGAAGAAGTATCTAAACAATTAAGAAGTAAAGCAAAAGCAGTAAATTTTGGAATAGTATATGGAATAAGTGAATTTGGTTTAGCAGAACAAATTGACATAAATAGAAAGGAAGCTAAGGAATATATTGAAAAGTATCTTGAAACATATCATGGTATAAGAGATTATATGAAGAATATCGTAGAAGAAACTAAACAAAAAGGTTATGTATCAACATTATTTGGAAGAAGAAGATATATTCAAGAACTAAATTCTAAAAACTATATGGTTAGAAAATTTGGTGATAGAGCAGCAATGAATACTCCGATACAAGGGACAGCAGCTGATATTATGAAAATTGCTATGATAAAAGTATATAATGAATTAAAAAATAGAAATTTGAAATCTAAGATAGTATTACAAATTCATGATGAGCTTTTAATCGAAACTCTTTTAGAAGAAAAAGAAGAAGTTAAAGAAATTTTAAAAACATCTATGGAAAATGCAGCAAAATTATCAGTGCCTTTAAAAGTTGAGGTAGAAGAAGGAAAAAATTGGTATCAGGCAAAATAATATTATGGAGGGATTATCTATGGATAAAAAGTTGGATTATAACAATAAAAAAGATTTGTCTATATATTTTATATTAAGGGCTTTAGTAATTATAGTAATGATAAGGCAGATTTTTATTGGAAATTGGAATAATGTTTTTTTGTGTATATTTACATTAATTCTATTTTTAATACCAATTTTTATAGATAGAAAATTTAATATAAGTCTGCCAAATACTTTAGAAACTATTATATTATTATTTATTTTTTCAGCAGAAATTTTAGGAGAAATAAATGAATTTTATATACATTTTGAACATTGGGATACAATACTTCATACATTAAATGGTTTTCTATGTGCAGCAATAGGATTTTCAACAATTGATATTTTGAATCGTAAAGAAGTTTTTCATACAAAAATGTCACCAATTTTTGTAGCACTTGTAGCGTTTTGTTTTTCAATGACAGTGGGAGTAATGTGGGAATTTTTTGAATATGGTATGGATTCTATTTTTAGAACAGATATGCAAAAAGATGATATAATAGCATCTATATCTACTGTAAATCTAGAGCCTAATGGGAAAAATATACCAGTTGTAATAAATGATATAGAAAAAACAATAATTCAAAGCAAAGATAAAGATGGAAATTTAATTCAAACTGTGATTGAAGGTGGATATTTGGATATTGGACTTTCAGATACAATGAAAGATTTGATTGTAAATTTTGTTGGAGCAGTTGCATTTTCGATAATAGGATTATTGTATATAAAAAATAAAGAAGATTATAAATTTGCTGAACAATTTATTCCTGTTATGAAGAAAAGTAAAAATAATGATATATAAGCATAAAATTATATTATATATCAATGTATTAAATAATAAATAAGAAATTATGTTGACAAAATAATAAAAAGGATGTAGAATAATGTAAGTTAAATATTATCAAGAGTGGACGAGAGAATCGGCTTTATGACTCCACAGCAACCTATTTATTTAGGTGCTAATACCGACAGAGCACGTTAAAAGCTTGCTTTGAATGATGATTATGATAATAAGATTATTCAAAAGCTCTACGTGTGTAGAGCTTTTTTGATATATAAGGAAATATAATAATTATCAAAATCATTAAAACTAAAAATAGGAGGAATTTATTATGAGAAGATTATTCACATCAGAAAGTGTAACAGAAGGACATCCAGATAAACTTTGTGATTACATATCAGATAGCATTTTAGATAGTTATCTTGAAAAAGATCCTTATTCTAGAGTGGCTTGTGAAACTGTAGCTGGAAAAGGTCAAATATTAATAACAGGAGAAATAACATCAAATGCAGAAGTAGATATTGAAAAAATAGTAAGAGAAACAATAAAAGAAGTTGGTTTTGATAATAGTGAGACTGATATTGACTATAAAACATGTAAAGTATTACTTAATATATCTAAACAATCATCAGATATCGCACTTGGAGTAGACAAGTCTTTAGAACAAAAAGAGGGTTCAAAAGATGAATCAGAAGGAGCAGGAGATCAAGGAATGATGTTTGGCTTTGCAACAGATGAAACAGATGAGTATATGCCAATGCCAATATATCTAGCACATAAATTAGCTAAAAGGTTAACACAAGTTAGAAAAGAAAAAATAATTGATTATATAAGACCAGATGGAAAAGTACAAGTTACAGTTGAATATGAAAAAGGAGAGCCTAAAAGAATTTATACAATAGTAGTATCAACACAACATAATGAAAAAGCATCTTTAGATATATTAAAACAAGATATAATAGAAAAGGTTATAAAACCAGTTGTGCCAGAAGAATTATTAGATAAAGATACAAAATATTACATAAATCCAACAGGAAGATTTGTAATAGGAGGACCTTTAGGAGATAGTGGATTAACAGGTAGAAAGATTATAGTAGATACATATGGTGGATATAGTCGACATGGAGGAGGAGCTTTTTCAGGAAAAGATCCAACAAAAGTAGATAGATCAGCAGCATATATGGCAAGATTTATTGCAAAAAACATAGTTGCAAATGAATTAGCTAAAAAATGTGAAATTCAACTATCTTATGCTATAGGAGTTGCTAAACCTGTGTCAATTTATGTAGAAACATTTGGAACAGGGAAGATTTCTGATAATGAAATTGTTAAAAAGATAAAAAATACATTTAAATTGACTCCAAGAGGAATTATTGAAAGTTTAAATTTAAGACAACCTATATATAAGAAAACTACAAATTATGGTCACTTTGGAAAAAAAGATTTACCATGGGAACAAATAATTAAATTAGCTTAGAAAATGTTTTTATATAAAACAAAAAAATACATAAAATTAAAAGAAACTATGATATGAAGCATAAAAATGTGCTCATTGGATGGTTTCTTTTTATGTTATATGAGTATTTAAATAATAAAAAATAGACGTATTTTTAACATAATTGTAATATTGCAAATATTGACTTTTAAAGAATTTATTTATATAATTTTAGTGGAAAATGGCGATAAAATTGCCAATTTTATACATAAGAGGTGATAAATAAAAGTGAAAAATAAAAGCATAATATTATTAGTAGTAATAATAACTTTAATTTTATATATATTATTAGCGTTTACCCCAATAGTTAATAATAAATCATATGCAGCAGACTTAGCTCCAGGAAGTTTATCAAGAGATGTTGATGCTATAGATGATTCAATATATCCTGGTTATAAAAGCTTAATAAAAGATATGCAATCAAAACATTCAAATTATACATTTTTATTATATTATACAGGATTAAGTTGGGATGAAGTTTTAGTAACAGAATATAAAGGTCATGGACGTTCTCCTAATAACTTAGTACAAGTATCAAATAATTATAATGGTATGTGGATATGTCCACTTTGTGGAAGTCAAAAATATGATAATGGTTCATGGTGTTGTGCATCATTAGAAGCGTTAGCATATATGATGGATCCTAGAAATTCTATAAATGATAGTGACATATTCCAATTTAAAGATTTAGAAGGTTCTGATGTAACATATGATGATATAGCAAGAGCTGTTTCAGGATATGGAACGTTTATTAATAATCCAGAGGCAATACAAGCAATAGTAGATGCAAGTAATCAATATAATGTAAATGGTTACTTTTTAGTAGCTAAAATAATTAATGAACATGGAAAAAATGGTTCAACACTAAGTAATGGAAATGGATATAATGGAAATTATGTAGGATGCTATAACTATTTTAATATAGGATCAACTGGAAATGGAACTGCAAATATTATAAATAGTGGTTTATCATATGCTCAAAATAATGGATGGACTTCAATTAGAAATTCTATTATTGGTGGAACAGCTATTGTAAAAAATAGTTTTATTACAAGATATAGCCAAAATACATTATATTATCAAAAATTTAATGTATCTGGTAAATCAGCTTTAGGTTCACACCAATATCAACAAAACATAATGGCAGCTCAAAGTCAAGGAAGTAGTTTAAAATCATATTATGGTTCTTCTTCAACTCCAAGTACATATACTTTTATAATACCATTATACAAAAATATGCCAAAATCAAATTCACCAAGACCAAATCCAGCAATTGCAAATACTATTAGCTATGAAGAAGGGGTTGTTCAGAATATTTCAACATCATTAAAAGTTAGAGCATCAGCTAATGGAACAGCAATAGGAGCATTAAATAATAATGAATCAATTAAAATAATAAAAAGAGCAACAACTCAAGTTGGTGGATATTATTGGGATTTAATTGTTTCAAATCAAGATGGAACTTATGGATATGCAGCTAGAAATATTGATGGAAAAGAAGTATTAGTATCAACAAGTGGTGGTAATACATCATCAAGTGCACCAGCAGGACCAAACACTGGAAGTACACCATCAAACCCATCATCACCAGTACCAACTGATAATGAAATGAAAATTTCTGGAAACTATGTAAAAATGTTACCAAACATGACAGTTGAAAATGTAAAAGCAAAATTCCCAGATGCAGTTGTAAAAGATGCCTCAGGAGTTAATGTTATGAATTCTGGCAACATAGGAACAGGAAGTAAAATTGTAACAGGAGGTCAGACATTAATAGCAGTAAAAAAAGGTGATGTAGATGGAGATGGATTAGTAACTGTTGTTGATGCGGTTATAATGTTAAATGCAATTAGAGGTGAAAGAACTCTATATAGTGAAGTAAAAGAAGCAGCTTGTATAAAAAATGATTCAGAATTTTATGTAACAGATGTAGTAACATTATTAAATTACATAAAAGGTGAAACAACTCTAAGTCTATAATATTAGAAGGGCTTAAAAAGCCCTTTTATTACAACAAATAAATAATTATTAATTTTAAGGAGGAAAAAAAGTGAATTGTACAAAATGTGGAAAAGAAATTCCTAATGGCGAAAATACACTTTGTGAAAAATGCCAAAAGAAAGAAACAAAAAAAGAAAAAAGTGGAGAAGGTAAAAAAAATAATATTATAATTATAGCAATTGTTGTTATAGCAATATTAGTATTATTAGTAGTAGGATATTTTATATTTGGAAGAAACAATAAAGTAGGAAATTCAATAGGAAATATAAGAAATTATGGATATGCAACCTTACAAGGAAATTGGATTTATTATGTAGCACCAAGTGAAGACAGTTCAAAAATTGGAATTTATAAAGTAAAAACAAATGGTTCAGGTAAAAAAGAATTATATATGAATGATGCAGATATATTATCATTAAATGTTTGTGGAAATTATTTATATTTTATTGGAGTAGGGGCAGAATCTTTTAGTGAAGAAGATGAAATTGATAACAAAATATATAAAATGAAATTAGATGGTTCAGATTTACAAGTAATCAATGATAATGAATTCAATAATAATTGCTATGAAATTTATGTAATAAATAATTCAGTTTATTATATTGGTGTAGATGCTAATATATATAAAATGAAATTAGATGGTTCAGATAAATCAGTTGTAACTGAGAATGGAACAGGATATTTAGGAATAACAAAAGATTATATCATTTATAATAAGATGGAAGAAAATTCAAGTGACTATATTACTTATATAATGAATATTGATGGATCTAATGAAAGACCTATATTAGCAGGAAAAAGACTATATAGTGTAAATGTTAAGGATGATTATATATATTACACAAATGAAAATAAACAAATTTACAAAACAAAAATTGATTCAGGTAATGAAGAATTAATTTTAGATACAACAGCATATAATTTAAATTTAAAAGATGATTATTTATATTACTTAAATTATCTTGATTTTGAAAATGAAAATTTAACAGTATGTATTTTTAGAATAAAAACAGATGGATCTTCACAAGAACCAGAAAAAGTAAAAACATTAGAAACATATTCATCATTTATAGATGTTGTTGGAAATTGGGTTGTTTACCTAGATAGCACAGATGAATCAGCATACATTAAAATGGTAAAAGTTGATGGAAGCCAAGAAGAAGAATTATTTTCTTTAAGTTATGAACAACAAATTGGTGAAGGAAATCAAGATGTAGTAACAAATGAAAATCCAGAAGAGAATTCACAACCAGAAAATACGGAACAAACTCAACCAGCTGAAAATGAGGGAGATACAAATAATATAGACACAAATACTGTTGATACTAATACTATAGCAAATGAAAACGCTAACACAGTAGATACTAATGAAATACCAGTAGAAAATACAGTACAATAAATTAAATAAGAGTATGGATGAAGCAAGCCTAAGATTTTCGATTAAATGGAAAGTCTTAGGCTTGTTGTAACTATAGCAGATGTTATGTTGACAATAGGACTTTTTTTATGATAAAATATATAAGTTGACAAAAACAATTAAATTAGACTTTTTACATAATGTTAACAAAAATGGATATAGAAAGGGGAAAAAGATGGAAAACGAAGAGAATATTTTAGGACATGAGAAAATCGGAAAATTGATGAAGAAATTTTCTATACCATGCATAATATCATTATTGGTAAACTCTTTATACAATATTGTTGATCAGATATTTATTGGATGGGGAGTTGGATATTTAGGAAATGGAGCTACTAATGTTGTGTTTCCTTTAGTTATAGTATGTTTAGCATTTGCTTTAATGCTAGGTGATGGTTCATCAGCATACTTAAGTTTGAAATTAGGAGAAAAAAAGAAAAAAGAAGCAGGAAAAGGTGTTGCAAATGGTATAGGAACAGCAGTAACACTTGCTATTATTTTCTTTATAATTTCAATAACATTTTTACCACAATTATTAAATCTTTTTGGGTGTACAGATAATTTAAGAGAATATGCTTTAAATTATGGTTATATTATTGTTATAGGATTACCTTTTATGATGATTGGTATATCATTAAATTCAATTATTAGAGCAGATGGAAATCCGAAATATGCAATGACTTCTATGGTATCAGGAGCTATATTAAATGTAATTTTAGATCCAATATTTATTTTTGTATTAAAAATGGGAGTACAAGGTGCTGCTATAGCAACAATAATAAGTCAATTTTTAACTTTTGCCATAAATATAATGTATATAAAGAAGTTTAAATCAATTTCTTTAGAGAGAAAAGATTTTAAACTACAAATAAATATAATAAAAAAAGTTGCTTTACTTGGAATAAGTAGTTTTATAACACAAATGAGTTTTGTAGTTGTTATGGCAGTAGAAAATAATTTACTTGCAAAATATGGTGCAGACTCAAAATATGGTTCAGAAATACCAATTACTGTACTTGGTATAGTTATGAAAATTAGTCAAATATTAAATAGTATAATTATAGGAATTGCATCAGGAGCACAACCAATAGTTGGTTATAATTATGGAGCAGGAAAATATGATAGAGTAAAACAAACTTTAAAATTAGTTTTAGGATTAAGCTTAATTGTTAGTACAATAGCATTTGTTTTATTTCAAGCAATTCCAAGACAATTAATTTCAATATTTGGTAGTGGTGATGAACTTTACATGGAATTTGCTTGCTTATCATTTAGAATATATTTAATGTTATGTATTTGTAATGGTATACAAATACCATCAGGTATATTCTTCCAAGCAATAGGAAAGAGCTTAAAAAGTGCAATTTTATCATTATCAAGACAAATTATAATATTAATACCAGCATTTGCTATATTAGGAAAAATATTTGGAATACAAGGAATGTTATATGCAGGACCATTTGCAGATGGAACAGCATTTTGCATAGCATCAATATTACTTATTTTAGAAGTTAAAAATTTAGGAAAAACAAACAAAGTAAGTGAAGCTTTAATAGATGATACAAGTACAGATAATAAACTAAATAAGCAAATTGTAATTACTGTATCAAGAGAATACGGTTCTGGTGGTAGATATGTAGGACGATTAATTGCTGATAAATTAGGAATTAAATTTTATGATAAAGAATTTATTACAAAATTAGCGCTAGAGACAGGATTATCAGAAGAATACATAGAAAATAATGAACAAAAAAGAGATATATTATCGGGATTAAATAATGGATATTATTTTGGATTAGATAATAGTGATGAACTATTTATAAAAGAGTCTGAAATGATAAAAGAAGTAGCAGAAAAAGAATCTTGTGTAATCATAGGCAGATGTTCTGATTTTATATTAAAAGATAGAGAAAATGTTATTAAAGTATTTGTATATAGTGATATGGAAGATAAAATTAAAAGAGCAATTGAAATCTATGGATTTGATGAAAGCAAAGCTGAAAAGGAAATAAAAAGAATTGATAAATTAAGAGCAAATCATTATAAGTATTATACAGAAAAAGAATGGGATGATCATTCAAATTATGATATATGTATTAATAGTGATACATTAGGAGTTGAAAAATCAGCAGATTTAATTTGTAGTATGATAAAGGAAAAAGAAACTAAATTAAAAACTGTTAAAGAAAGTATTAAAAGTTAAAGCGAAAATTTATATTATACATGAATTTAAAATCTCAGTATAACTGAGTAATTATTCTAAAGTTATATAAAAATAAATCACTAGTAATAGTGATTTATTTTTTTGTATTTCAATTTTAATAGGAAATATTAATCTTATACTCTTAAGATTTAAGTAAAATATGTAAACTTTACTTTTTTGTATCTAAGTGATCAAGTGCATATTCACAACATTGGACAATTAGATTATTCATAGAAATTTCTTGTTCTTGAGCTACTATTTGAAGCTTGGATACAAGTTCTATTGGCATACGAAAAGTTTTGTTTATTGTTTCAGCTTTTTGGATTTTAAACATATTTATATACCTCCTATAAAATTATAAAAATTATATATGCATTTTCTAATATTTTATATACCCTTTTTTTGCACGTTAAAAGGAAAAATAGAAATGCACTTAATAAAATAGTTTATTCAAATTAAATATACACTAGATTAAAAGAAAAAAATGTAGTATTTTGTAGAAACTGTTGAAAAAATTATATTACGTGCTGAAAAAATAAAGAAAACTTCTAGTATTAGTTACCACTGATAAAATTTCTTAATTTGGAGAGTGAGTATGTATTAGCTAAATTTTATGGATAAAAATAAGCCGACTAAATCGACTTTTACATTGTGAAATGATATTCACTTTTGTTTTTTCAAACTTACTTGCATCAATAATTACAAGTAGTTTGACTAAAACGAATTATGGAGCTTATAGGCGGAATCGAACCGCCGACCTACAGGTTACGAATCTGTTGCTCTACCAACTGAGCTATATAAGCATGAAATTATTATATATTTAAAGAAATAAAAAATCAAGAAATTTATATACAAAATTAGATTACTTGTATAAAACAAAGAAGTTTGATATACTTTATATATTATAAGATATGAAGGAGAAATAATATGCATACAGAATATGAAGTAAGAGTATTAGAAATAGATAAAGAAAATTTAATAAAAAAGTTGGAAAGTCTAGGAGCAGAGAAAATAGCAGATTTTAATTATAAAAGAAAAATTTATAATTTTATTCCAAAAGATGATAATAAATGGATTAGATTAAGAACTGATGGAAAAAATACTACATTAACGATTAAGAAATTAGAAAACTTAGAAATTAATGGAACAAAGGAAATGGAAGTAGAAGTTTCTGATTTTGAAGAAACAAATAACATATTAAATGAACTTGGATATACTGCACATACATATCAAGAAAATAAAAGAACAAGATATGTTTTAAATAATGTAGAATTAGATATTGATTCTTGGCCATATATACCAACATATCTTGAAATAGAAGGAAAAGACGAAAAATCAGTTAAAGATATGATAAAACTTTTAGAAGTAGATGAAAGCAAAGTTACATCTATTGATGTTCAAGGTGTTTTCAGAAAATTTTATAATATTGAAATATCAAATGTTCCAGTTATAAGTTTTGAGAAACCACTAGATAAGAAATATTACATAAATCATTAATATTTTATTTATATTAATGATACAAAATAAATAAGCTAGGGCATGAAAGAAACAGAAGAAAGAGAGAAAAATAAATGCTTGATTTTAAGTTGAGTTTTAATATAAGTATGGTAGGCATAGGGATATATTTAATATTATTGGGAATTATGTATTATGTTATATTTAATAAACATCATAAAAGAAATAAAGTAGAATTTAATGAATTAATAAGTTTACTTACAACATATTATTCATTATCAATAATTTCTACACTTCTAATTATACTTGGAGTGCAATGCTTTGTAGTTGCTAAACAATCTAGTTATGATAGAAATGAAGTTATTTTATATATTTTAACAGGAATATTAATTATATCTGTAAGTTTAATTAATTATATATTTTATATAAAAAGAAACTTAAGAGATTACAATTCTATTACAAGAGAACATAATAAACAAGTAACTCTTAAAATAGGAGAAATCTTAGAATTTATAATTTTTATAATTTTTATATTAGCACCAATTTGGAGAATACCAGCTTTTATAGATTTATTTAATAATAAACCAGAAATGATAAAAGAAATATTAAAAGCGTTTTTGCTATCAATTGCAGCTATTATTTTATTATTTAACTTAAATCCTTTAAATATAAAAGGAAAGTTAAGATTATTAAAAGAAGATGAAAATTTAAATAATAATAAAGAAATTAAATAAATATTGTTATATTAAATTAGGAATAGTTCATACGGTTTAAGGTCCTTCGTGCCATGTGGATTGTGGTGGTTGCTATAATGACCTTTTATAATTATACAGCAGGTGCTTATGTGATAATACATAATCTAAGCCTATAATGGTATAAATCTAATTTTATTATATAAAATTAAATGTTTTAGAATTACAACATTATTATTAATAAATTTTATAAAATTATGATTGACATAATTCCATAAAAGTAGTAAAATATTACCATAGTATATATGAACTGTGAAGAGGAAAAGTAGAATAAAGGTTACTTACAGAGAGGATTAGTTATTAGCTGAAAGCTAATCTAGGAAAACATATTTGAAAAACTACCTCGGAGTTTCCACTTGAAAAGGTGGCGCAAAGATAGCGTTAAAAATCTATTAAGAGTTAAACAGTAGGGTGGAACCGTAAGAAATAAACTTACCCCTATAAGCTATATTTATATAGTTTATAGGGGCTTTTTGTATTTGAATTAATATTAAAAGCCCCTATAGGTATAAAGCTTAAATAAATTTTAAAGCCAAAAATGGCAAGGAGGAATTTATTATGTTTAAAGTAAAATTACATGGAGGAAGAACAATGGATGTTGAGGAGAGTATGTATTGGCATACAACTTCTCATATTATGGCTCAAGCTGTAAAAAGATTATTTCCAGAAGCAAAGGTTACAATAGGACCATCAATTGAAAACGGTTTTTATTATGATTTTGATGTAGAAAAACCATTTTCAGAGGAAGATTTAAGAGCAATCGAAGAAGAAATGAAAAAAATCATTAAAGAGGATTTAGAGATTGAAAGATTTGAACTTCCAAGAGAAGAGGCTATTAAATTTATGGAAGAAAAAAATGAGCCTTACAAAGTAGAATTAATTAAAGAATTACCAGAAGGAGAAGTAATTTCTTTTTATAAACAAGGAGAATTTACAGATTTATGTAGAGGACCACACTTACCAACAACAGGAGCTGTTAAAGCTGTAAAATTATTGACATCTTCAGGAGCTTATTGGAGAGGTGATGAACATAACAAAATGTTACAAAGAATTTATGGAATATCATTTCCAAAGATGAGTGAACTTGAAGAATATTTAAATATGATAGAAGAAGCTAAAAAAAGAGATCATAGAAAACTTGGAAAAGAATTAGATTTATTCTTTTTTGATGAAACAGCACCAGGTATGGCATATTGGATGCCAAAGGGATTTAAAATGATGAATATTTTAATAGATCTTTGGAGAAAAGAACATGAAAAAAGAGGATATATGGAATTTTCTGGACCTCAATTAAATAGTAGTGAACTTTGGAAAATATCAGGACACTGGGATCATTACAAAGAAGATATGTTTGTTTTAACAGATTCAGATGGAAAAGAACAAGCGTTAAAACCAATGAATTGTCCAAATGCAATAAAAATATTTGCTTCAAAATTAAGAAGTTATAAAGACTTACCATTAAGATTTAATGATATAGATGTAATTCATAGAAATGAAAAATCAGGACAATTAAATGGTTTATTTAGAGTTAGAATGTTCCGTCAAGATGATGCACATAACTTTATTACAGAAGATCAAATTGGTTCTGAAATTAAAGATATTATAGAAATAGCAAAATATTTATATGGAATATTTGGATTAGATTTTGAATTAACATTATCAACAAGACCAGAAGATTATATGGGTGATATAGAATTATGGAATAAAGCAGAAGCAAATTTAAGAGAAGTTTTAGATGAGTTATGTGGAAAAGATCAATATAGAATTAATGAAGGAGATGGAGCTTTCTACGGACCTAAAATAGATATTAAAATGAAAGACTGTTTAGGAAGAGAATGGCAAATGGGAACAGTACAAGTTGATTTCCAATTACCACTTAGATTTAATTTATCTTATATTGATTCAAATGGAGAAAAGAAAACGCCAATATTAATTCATAGGGCATTATTTGGATCATTTGAAAGATTTATAGGAATAATTACAGAACATTTTGCAGGAGCTTTTCCAGTATGGCTTGCACCAGTACAAGTAAAAGTATTACCAATTTCAGATAGTCAAAAAGAATATGCAGAAAAAATAGTAGAAAAACTATCTAAAGAAGGTCTAAGAGTTGAAATAGACGATAGGCAAGAAAAAATCGGATATAAAATTCGTGAAGCACAACTTCAAAAAGTACCATATATGCTTATTTTAGGAGAAAAAGAAGTAGAATCTAAATCAGTAGGAGTACGTTCAAGAAAAGATGGAGATATAGGAGCAATGGAAGCAGACGAATTTGTAAATAAAATAAAAGAAGAAATAAATAACTTCACAAGATAGAAACGAGTTTATTTTAGGAGCATGTTTATTTAACTTCCTACTTAAATAAGGATTTATTAACATTTAATATCAAAATGTAAAGAAAGGGGATTTTAAGATAATATCTTAAAACAAAAATATGGAAGAAATATTTAATAAAAAAACAATGATTTTGCTTATAATAATCATTATTTTAGCTATTATTTTAGGAATAATTATAATTGATAAAAAAGAAAACTTAAGTAAAAATGTAGTAAATCAGGTAAGTAATAGTAATCAAGAAAACAAAAATGATAAAACAGAAATAAAAGTTTTAGCTACAATGCAAGACGAATTAAAAGAAAATAGTACTTGGTGTGGAACATTCCAATTAGTATGGAATGATATGCAAAATGAAGTAGTAAAAGAGGATATTATTTTTACACCACAATTAGATATTGTCAAAAATTTAAATAAACAAAGCTTCACAGAGAATGATATTTCAGAAGATTCTTATTATAAAAAATGGGGACTTAAAAATTTAGAATTAAAAGAAGAAATAGAAAATGGCATAAAAGAAAAATTTAATGAAAATAGTGATATATTAGATGGATTAGATTGGTCAGAATCAGGTTTAAATGATGACGATAATCCTGATGTAAAAAGATATTTATTTTATGCAATGCTTAAAAAGAAATTTGAATTTGAAAATGAATTTAAGAAATTAGATAAAGGAAGCTTTGCAGGTAAATATGAAAATGTAAAATATTTTGGAATTGATGAAAATACTGAAGAAATAGTAAAAAATCAAGTAGAAGTATTATATTATAATTCAGATAAAGATTTTGCTGTAATATTAAATACAAAAGAATTTGAACAAGTAATATTAGTTAGAAATCCTGAAGGAAAAACTTTTGAAGAGATATATGAAACAGCTAATGAAAAAGCAGACAACTTTGAAGGGAATCGTACACTTGCAGAAAAAGATACTTTAAAAGTACCAGATATAGATATTGACTTATTCAAACAATATAATGAATTAGAAAATCAAGAATTTGTATTATCTAATGGCGATACAGGAGAAATAATGGCAGCTATGCAAACAATAAAAATGAAGTTAAATAATAAAGGTGGAGAAATAAAAAGTGAAGCAGCTTTAGATTTAAAAATGACGTTTGCTGCTAATATAACTACTGAAGATGAAAAAAGAGAATTTAATTTTGATGATAAATATGTTATATTCTTAAAAGAAAGTGAAAAAGAATTACCATATTTTGCAGCCAATATAGAAAATATTACATTATTTCAATAAATAGATAGCTAGACGTGAATTTTATAAATTCATGTTCTAGCGTCTTAAGTTTTTTTAAAATAAATGTTGAACAAATCAATTTGATATAATATAATATCAAGTGATTAATTAAAGTTATAATATGAAAGGGAGAAAAGACGTGGAAAGTGTAACAAAAAGTGAATTACAAAAAAAGTTAAAATATTTAAACTTAGATTTAGATGATATTCCAAATGATTTAATTGATTATAAACCACTTAATTTTAATGTATCAAGATTAAACAATGATAAGGATCATAGAGTATTTCGTTTTGTTCCAATTGATAAAATTGATATATTAGTCACACCATGCCTAAGAACAGACCCTTTGAAAGATAAATATGCAAAAGCATTACCATTATTTAAGTATATTTTGCAAAATGATCAAGATGAAGAAGAACTTGAAAGATATACAACATTTTTAAAGATGCTAGATAAAGTTTCAATACCAGAAATAGAAAGCATAGTAAGTATTCAAAAGGAACTAGAAAAAAAAGAACCATTTAAGGTAAAATATCCTAAAGCACATATGTGGCAAATTTATTTTTCACCAGCAACAGGTAGATATTTTATGTTAGTATGTTCAAAAGAGCAGACATATGCAGAATTTTTCTATTTAATAAAAAAGAAAATTGATTTTGCAAATAGTGAAAGTAAAGTAGCGCCAAAAATCTATATACCAATTAATGCCATGAATTATTCAGAAGAGTATTTAGATAGAAATGAGATAGCTGATTTAGAAAACTATTTATGGTTATTTACAAAAAATTGGGCATTAACATTTGAAGTGTATAGTAGAACAAATGCATTATCATTACAAATTGTTGGAGAAACAGTAGTATATGATAACGTAAAAAGCAGTTATAAAATTAAATTAACAAACAGAGAAGAAGCTGTTAAATTTTATAAATTATTAAAAGCTTTATTTATTATGCAAACAGAAATAAAAAATCATTTTGAATTTATTACTAAAATAGATAGCAATAATGGTCTAGAGTTATATATGGGACAAGTACGATTAACATACGAAATGTTACCAGAATTTATAAAAAATGAATTTAAATTAGCTGAAGAATCAATATTAAAACAAAATTTAAATATTAAAGATATAGAAGAAAAATTAGCTGATATAAAAGTTTCGGTTAAAGAAAAAGAAGATGAATATTTAGTAAAACAAAGAGAAATATCAACATATTTGGAATGTAAAAAGACTTTTATAGGAAAAGTAAAGTATTTTTTTAAATCTTCAAAATCAAATAAAAAGCTAAAAGTAGAGCCACAAGAAAAAGTACCAGAGAAAGAAGAAAATAATAGTGTAAGTACTGTAGCATTAGATGCATCTTTAAGAGGAAAAAGATTTTATACAATAGAAGATTTAGTCACAATATATTCTTTACTTGAAAGAGCAGAGAAAAATTATAAAAACTTAAATCAAGATTTAAAAGCTCAAGAATTAAAATTAGAAAATATAATATCAAAAGTGAAAAATGCTAATTTATACATTGAAGAAATAGATAAACATAGAAAAAGTATTTTTGATTTTTGGAAATTTTCAAATAAAGATGAAAAACTTAGCCTAGAGATGGGGGCAGACAAGGAAAACGATGAAAACAAAACAGTAATGAAAAAAGCTTTTGATTTTGAATCAGATTTTGAAGATTTAGGAGCAAAAGTAGATACGATTCAAAGAAAAAAACTATCTAAAGAAGAGATGGATAGTGTATTTGTAGCTAAAAGTGAAGTTTTAGAAGCATTAAACTTATTAAGAGAAAATAATTTAGAAACATCAGTAGCACAAGAAATATTAAATAAATTAAAAGAAGAATTTGCTAATAACAAGCTTGCTATTGAAAGTGAAACATTTGATATATTTGGAAATGTTGAA
The DNA here is from genome assembly GCA_947427205.1 of uncultured Clostridium sp. GTDB lineage: Bacteria > Bacillota > Clostridia > TANB77 > CAG-508 > Scatovivens. The sequence goes on along the minus strand of CANEHB010000013.1, from coordinate 2,046 downwards.
GACGATACTAGAAAACTAAAATACATCGGAAACAGAAGTCATAGAGAAAATGAAAAAAGTAAATTTAAAATATTAAATATAAATAAAAAGATTGATGTATTTGACTTAACTGAAAGACTACAAAGCATAATAGGATTTATAGATAGAGCTATACCAAAAGGGAAAGCAGAATATGATTTTTCATTGTATAAAGTATGTCAAATAACAGAAAAAGTAAAAGAAAGAGCATTTGAAGTATATAATATAAATGTTGAGAAGGCTTTAGAGGAATATGAAGATGATGGAGAAGGTGCATTAAATTTAATTAAATTAAATTATAAAGAAGGCTTACCATTATTATATTATTCTAATATTATTTATTATGATAATAATAATCAAACATTACCAATAGGTATGGATTTATCATCTAGTGTTTTATTAGATACTAAAAAATTAAAATTTAGATTAGTAGCTAAAAATAAATTTAGAACAAATAAATATTTTACAGAGAGTAACAACTTAATATTACCAAAATCAAAGAACGTTTTTGTATATGAATATGATGTAGATATAAGAAAATAAGATATAAATTTATTATAAATATTAAAGTTTATATATAATTACTACATTTAGTATGAAAATAAAGTGATTAATTAATTAACTTATATAACAATTATATGCGAAAAATATATAAAAAAGGAAATGAGAAGAATGATTAATAGAGCGATTATTATAGTTTTAGATAGTTTTGGAGTAGGAGCACTTCCAGATGCAGCAGAATATGGAGATGAAGGAAGTAATACTTTAGAAGGAATATACTATAATAGTACTTTAAGTATTCCTAATATGAAAAAATTAGGATTATACAATATAAAAGGACTTACAATAAAAGAAAAAGAAGAAAATCCAATAGGAATATATGGAAAAGCTGCTGAAAAAACCAAAGGAAAGAACAGCCCAGTTGGACATTGGGAAATAGCTGGATTTATAAAAGATGAACCATTTAAAACATATTATGAGGGATTTCCTAAAGAATTATTAGATGAAATAGCTAATAGATATGGTATTGAAGGATTTATATGTAATAAAAAGGGCTCAGGAACAGATTTTTTAAAACAATATGGAGAAGAAAGTATAAAATCTAAAAAACCTATTGTATATACATCAGCAGATAGTGTATTTCAAATTGCTGCACATGAAGATATATTTCCAATAGCAGAATTATATAAATTATGCAAAACAGCAAGAGATGTAATAGATGAAAAAGGTTATGGGATAGGAACAGTAATTGCAAGACCATTCATAGGAACATGTAGTGAAGACTTTACAAGAACTTATAATAGGAAAGATTATGAAGCAGAAGACTTTGGAAAAACGATGCTAGATTCCTTTCAAGAAAGCCATAAAAAGGTATTAGCAATAGGAAAGATTGAAGATTTGTTTAGTGGAAGAGGAATAAATAGAAGCATACACACAACAGGAAATACAGATGGAATAGAAAAGACAATAGATGCAATAAAAAATGCAGAAGAAGATTTAATATTTGTCAATCTAGTAGATTTTGACATGTTATATGGACATAGAAATAATATAGAAGGATATGCAAGAGCATTAGAAGAATTTGATAGTAAATTACCAGAAATAATGAATAACTTAAAAGAAGAGGATATATTAATTTTAACAGCAGATCATGGAAATGATCCAAGTACCCCAAGTACAGATCATGATAGGGAATATATACCAATACTTATATATGGAAAAAAATTAAAACAAAATGTAGACTTAGGAATACGTAGTACTTATTCAGATATATCAGCAACAATATTAGATATGTTTGGAATAGAAAAATTAGAAAATGGAACAAGCTTTAAAAATGAGATAATTTAAAACTATGAAAGTATTTATAAAAAGAATATATATATTTAATTTTGTATTGTCTATATTTAAGTAATATAAAAATTAATTAAAATATAGACAATATAAAAATTATATGTTAAGATAAGTGATAGATTTGAGTTAAGATAGCTGTTTGAAGCGAAGCGAAATACAGATATCTTATACAGATGT
>CANEHB010000012.1 GCA_947427205.1 uncultured Clostridium sp. | reverse complement strand
AGGCCTTATAGGCCTATATGAAAATCCCCCAGTTATACTGGGGGATAATTATAGTAAAGAATTAAAAAATAATTGATAAATTTATATATCAGTGTTATAATAAATTCAATTTATGGTAAAAGGAGAGTCAAATGAAAAGAGCTATACGAAGATTAGTAGGTTCGCTAACAGGTCCTAAAAAATATCTTTTTTTTGTGGTTTTAATACTAGTTTGTATAGTTGCATTATGTTTGGGAATATATGCACAATTTTTCTATAAATATTCTGATACTGATGTACTTATGCTAGGTATAAATATTGGAAGTAAAAAAACAGCAGAAGAAATTGATATTTTAAAATCTAACTTTAATAATTTATTTACAAATACAATAATTATTAATAGTGAAAATGTTAGAACAGATAAAATGGAACCATCTAAAGAATTAGTTTATACAGGATATAATTTTGCTGATGAAGATGAAAATTATTTTACAGTTAATGCACAGATTCCAATTTTAAATATAAATCATGAAAAAGCAAAAGCTATTAATGCTGATATAAAATCAGAATTTTATGATAAAGCAAATAGTGTAATGAGAAAAAAAGATGGAAAAACTATATATACAGTAACATATGCTTCATTTGTTAATGGAAATGTTTTGTCAATAGTAGTTAAATCATCATTGAAAGAAGAAGGAAAGGCTGAAAAGGTTACTGTAAAAACATATAACTATAGTATAGCAGACAATCAAATGGTAACATTAGCAGATTTAATAAGAGAAAAAGAAACAACAACAGAAGCAGTTCAAACAACAATTACAAATGATGTAAAAAAAGCATATACTAATGCGAAAATAATAGCAGATCAATATGGAACTTTGTATGAAAGAGATTTATCAAGTGATATGTATAAAGTAGAAAATACTACAACATATTTCTTAACACAAGATGGTTATGTATATATTGTATATGCATATGGAAATAGTGATTACACAAATGAAATGGATATTATAATTTTCTAATAAAAGAGGTAGTAGGAGGTTCAAGATTGAAAAGAATTAGCATAATATTTATTATATTTCTTTTAATTACAAGTGCTTTTATTAATGTTTTTGCAACTGCACCAGATGAAACACCACAAGATGCAACTACTCAAACTGAAGCACCACAAGAAACACCACAAGATAACACAGATCAAGAAGCACATTTAATTGAAAGAGAAGAAAAAATAACAGATACAACAGCAAAAGTTATTGATACAAAAGAAGTTAGAGAAGTTGTAACTGGGACTGTTACAGATAAAGTTCAAGAGGTAACTATTGAAATAATAGAAGGACCATACATTGGAGAAGAATTTACTACAGATTATACTTTATCATATGATATAGATGGAAAAATTTTAGCATATGAATTAGATGTTGGAGATAAAGTAATAGTTCAAATAGCAGAAAGCCCAGATGGACACATTGTTGCAACAGTGCAAGATGTAGCTAGAGCTGATTATATATTTGGAATGTTTGCAGTATTTTTATTAAGTATTGTTGTGATAGGTGGGAAGAGAGGAGTAAAAGCTATAATAGGTTTATTATTAACAATAACACTTATTTACTTTATTTTAATAAAAGGAATATTTAAAGGGGATAATGCAATATTTACTTCAATATTAACATCAATGTTAGTTATAGTTGGAACATTTATAGTAATTGGTGGACTTAACAAAAAAATAATGACAGCAGCAATTGGTACATTAGGGGGAGTAGTTTCAGCAGGTCTTATGGCTTTAATATTTAATAATATTGCAAAAATGTCTGGTGCTTGTGAAGATGCAATTCAATTAAGTATAAATATGTCTACAATAAACTTTGATTTTAGAGATTTATTATTTGCAGGAATTATAGTTTCAGCATTAGGAGCTTGTATGGACGTAGGAATGTCTATAGCATCAAGTTTAGATGAAATTAAAATGAAAAATCCAGATATTACATGGATTGAATTATTAAAAAGTGGTATGAATATTGGTAGAGATGTAATTGGAACAATGACCAATACTTTAATATTAGCTTATGTTGGTGGATCATTAACATTAATATTACTATTTATGGCATGTGATATGAATATAATAGAAATATTAAATAAAGAAACAATAGCAGAACAAATAGTTTCAGCTATTGCAGGAAGTATGGGTGTTGTTTATACAGTACCAATAACATCATTTATATATGCTATATTAAATAGAGATAAATTAGTTTATAAAAAGAGTTCTGAAAATAAATTAGATGGAAAAAGAAGTTTAAAAATATAAATTAATAAATAGTAATTATTTAAATTTGTAGAAACTTATATAAAGTAAAACATGTGAGTTCAGATATGAACTCACATGTTTTATTTTATATATTAAATTTAATTTAAACTTAAACATTAAATTATATAAAAGTTAAATTTTATTTTATCTTCTATATATTTAAAAAATTTATCTGAATAGATCAAATATTGAAGAACTACCATTAGGAACTTGAGTAGGAGTTTGATTTGTATTATTTTGTGTTTCATTTTCTTCAGGAGTTTCAGCTAAAAGTATTGAAACCTCCATTTCTTCATTATTTCTTACTACTGTTAATTTTACAGTATCTCCAATATTATAAGTATATTTAATTTTATTCAACTCATTAACTGATTTTACTTCTTTACCTTCAATTTTTGTTATGATATCAGCTTTTTGTAATCCAGCTTTTTCTGCTGGAGAATCTTTTTCAACTTGTTCAACATAAATACCTAATGGTACATTATATCTTTCAGAAGTAGTTTTATCAACTGATGTACCACTTATACCTATAAAAGGTCTTTTTACAGTTTTAAATTCGATTAATTGATTAACAATAGATGTTGTAGAAGATATAGGAATAGCAAATCCAACACCTTCAATTCCTGTTCCAGCAAGTTTTAAAGTATTAATTCCTATTACTTCACCACTACTATTTACTAAAGCTCCACCACTGTTGCCAGAGTTTATAGCAGCATCTGTTTGTATTGCATAATAAACACTACCATCACTTTCAACTTCTCTATTTACAGCACTTACAATTCCACCAGTTACAGAATAGTCCATTCCTAGAGGATTTCCAATTGCCATAACAAATTCTCCAACTTTTACTTGAGAAGAGTCGCCTAAAGTAGCAGGAGTTAATCCGTCTTTTTCTATTTTTAGTACAGCTAAATCTGTGTAGCTATCAGTTCCAATAACTGTAGCATCATAAGATGTTTCGTCATTATATAAATTTATTTTAATTCCAGTAGCTTCTTGAATTGCATAATAATTAGAACTTTCACTAGATATTACATGGTTATTAGTTAAAATATAACCATCTTCTGAAATTATAATTCCTGATCCAGTAGCTTCTCCTTTTGAGCTACCACCAAAAATTGAACTAATTTGATAGTTAACTGTTATACCAACAACAGATGGTAAAACTTTTTCAGCAACTGCAGTTGATGTATCTGAGTAATTAGCTATATTAATTAGATTTGTAGTTTTTTCAGAATCAGATGAACTTGCAGAAACTGGAAAGGTGCCTTGATTTGAAGTTTGTAAAAGTTTTGATTTTACTGATGGAACTCCAAAACATGTACCTATTACTAATGTTGCACCAGCAATTCCTGAAATAAAAGGTACAAATACTGTTTTTCCAAAACCTCCTCCAGAAGAATATTTTACTTTACTCTTCTTAAAAGAATTATCAGTACTAAGATTAAAATCATTTTCATTATCCATTTTTTATTACCTCCACATAAATTGTGTCTGAATACATGATAACTCAAAAAATATTCAGTTACAATAGAAATATATGAGAAAATTTTAATTTATTTGTTGAAATATTTTCTTCATATAGATATAATATCGTTATATAATTAAAATAATCTTAAAAATTTAATATATTTTAACAAAATATAGGAAAAATTATTCTTAATTTATGATATGCGAAATCTAATTTTATAAGTGAAATCCAGACAGATGTAAGATATTTTTATTTTTTTAGGTTTTATAATATTATATTTGTTTTTTGGATATTTACTTGACAAAAATTAAAGATTTAAGAGTAGAAAGAGAAAAAATGAAAGAAAAAGAAATTGAAAGATTAACTATTTTAAAAGAAGAAGAAAAGAAATTATATGAAAAAAATATAAAATATATATGTGGAATTGATGAAGCAGGAAGAGGGCCACTCGCAGGACCTGTTGTTGTCGGAGCAGTTATTCTTCCAGAAGATTCTTTTATTGAAGGAGTTAATGATTCAAAAAAAATTTCAGAAAAGAAAAGAGAAAAACTTTATGATATAATAACTGAAGAAGCGATAGCATATAGCGTTGGAATTGTTGATCAGAAAACTATTGACGAAATAAATATTTTAAATGCAACAAAATTAGGTGTAAAATTGGCATTAGAAGGATTAAAACAAAAGCCAGAAGTAATAATGGTAGATGCTTTAAATAACATAGATACATTAGGCATTCCTTATATATCAGTAGTAAAAGGAGATGCCAAAAATTATTGTATAGCAGCATCATCAATAATTGCTAAAGTTACAAGGGATAGAATAATGAGACAATGGGATGAAGTATATCCAATATATGGATTTTCTAAACACAAAGGGTATGGAACAGCAGAACATATACGCATAATAAAAGAAAATGGACCATGCGTATTACATAGGAAAACGTTTATTAAAAATTTTGTTTGATAAATAAATAATATACATAAGAAAGGATGAAAATAATGGATATCAAAAGTATTATTCGCAAAAAGAGGTTAAAAGAAGAATTAACCAAAGATGAGATTAAATATTTCGTCGGAAAATTAAACAAAGGAGAAATAACAGAAGCACAAGCAGCAGCATTAATGAGTTACATTTATATTAATGGACTTACAGAAGAAGAAATTTTAAATTTAAGTGTATCTATGGCTGAATCAGGTGATATGATTGATTTATCAGATATCTCAGCTAATATAGTTGATAAGCATAGTACAGGAGGAATTGGAGATAAAGCAACAATTTTATTAATGCCAATTCTTGCTTCATTAGGGATACCAGTTGCTAAAATATCTAGTAGAGGATATGGTATATCAGGGGGGACTATTGATAAATTAGAATCAATACCAGGATTTAGAGCTGATTTATCAACAGAAGAATTTAAACAAAATATAAAAGATAATAATGTTTGTATTATGAATCAAGGACTTAATTTAGCACCAGCAGAAGGAAAAATGTATAAACTTAGAAATGAAGTAGCTTGTGAAAACAGTTTACCAATTATTGCTGCTAGTTTAATGAGTTTAAAACTTGCAACAGGAAGTAATAAAATAGTTTTTGATATAACTTCAGGAAAAGGAACTTACATTGAAACAAAAGATGAAGCTAAAAGACTTTCAAAATTATTAGTTAAACTTGGAAAAGATTTAGATAAAGAAGTAGCTTGTGTAATAACTACTATGAATCAGCCATTAGGAACCTCTGTAGGACATAATCTTGAAATGAAAGAAACAATAATGGCATTGAGAGGAATAATATCAGAAGATTTAGGAAATGTTGTTGAAGCTTTAGGAAGTATAATGATTGCACTAGCAACAGATAATAAAGATTTAGATGCAAATGCTAAAATGATTAAAGAAGCGATAAGAAGTGGAGCTGCTTTTGAAAAATTTAAAGAAATGATTGCAACTCAAGGTGGAGATACAGAATATATTGAAGATCCAGAATTATTTGAAAGATCAAAATATATAATGCCCGTTTTATCAACAGAAACAGGTACAGTAGAAGAAATAGATGCTGATATTGTTGGAAGTATAGCTGTTTATTTAGGTGCTGGAAGAATGAAAGATGAAGGAAAAATTAATAGAACAGCTGGAATAACTTTAAATAAAAAAATTGGTGATCAAGTTACAGTTGGAGAAACTTTAGCTTATATTCATACTGATGAAGATACAAAAATAAATGGAACAACACAAAATCTAAAAGAAGCTTTCAAAATAACAAATAAAAGAATAAACTTTAATTCAAGAATACTAGAAATTGTAAAATAAAGGATATATATGAATATTTTAGATATTATTGAAAATAAGAAAAACGGATATGAATTATCAAAAGAAGAAATTGAATATTTTGTCGAAAAATATACTAAAGATGAAATAACAGATTACCAAGCAGCAGCTTTAATAATGGCAATATGTATAAATGGTATGACACAAAATGAAATATTAGATTTAACAGTATCAATGGCAAATTCAGGAGATATGTTAGATTTAAGTGATATATCAGATCATATTGTTGATAAACATTCAACAGGTGGGGTTGGAGATAAAGTAACTCTAATTGTAATGCCAATAGTAGCAGCACTTGGAATTCCTGTTGCTAAAATGAGTGGTAGAGGATTAGGAATAACAGGAGGAACAATTGATAAATTAGAATCAATACCTGGATATAATGTTAATATAGATATAAAAGAATTCAAACAAAATGTAAAAGATATAGGTATAAGTTTGATGGGGCAAACATTAAATTTAGCTCCAGCAGATAAAAAAATATATGCTTTAAGAGATACTATTAGTTGCACAAATAGTATACCACTTATTGCATCTAGTATAATGAGTAAGAAAATAGCAGCAGGAGCTAATGCAATAGTTTTAGATGTAACTTGTGGTAGTGGAGCTTTTATGCCAGATAAAGAAGAAGCAAGAAAGCTTGCAAAATTAATGTCTCTTATAGGGAAAAATGCAGGAAGAGAAACTGTATGTGTACTTACAAATATGGATGAGCCTTTAGGTTATGTAGTCGGAAATAGTTTAGAGGTAATTGAAGCAGTAAATGCATTAAAAGGAAATATGGCTGATGATGTAAAAGAGGTTATATTAAATTTAGCAATGCAAATGATGAAGCTTTCAGGAAAATATCCAAATATGAATGAAAATAAAGCTAAAATTATGGAAGTAATTGAAAATGGAAAAGCTTTAGAAAAATTTAAAGAACTAGTTATAAAACAAAATGGAGATGTAAGTTTTATAGAAGATTTAGAAAAGTTTGAGAAAGCACCAATTATTGCTCCAGTATTATCAGAAGATGATGGCTTAGTAGAAAAGCTAGATGCAGGAAAAATAGGAAAAGCTGGTGTAGATTTAGGAATAGGTAGAATTAGTAAAGAAGATGCCATAGATTCAAGAGTTGGAATTACTTTTGAAAAGAAGATAGGTGATGAAGTAAAAAAAGGAGAAGTTCTAGCTTATGTACATGGTAATTCTCCAGAAAAAGTAGATAAATGTGTAGAAGAAATAAGAAAAGCATATAAATTTGGAAATAAAAAAATTAAAAAGAAAAATATAATAGAAATTATATAAAAGTGAATAATATACATAAGAAAATGAAAGGTGGTAAACAAATACATGGAAAATACAGAAGGAAAAAATTTAAAAGAGAAATTATTTGATACAAGAAAAAATGGTTGGTATAACCAAAGTGATGATGAATTAAAAAATATATTTCAATTTGCTGATGAATATATGTATTACTTAAATACATCAAAAACAGAAAAAGAAATAGTACAAAATTCAAAAGAAATTTTACTTAAAAACGGATATGTAGATATCTCAGAAAAAGAGAACTTGGTACCAGGAGACAAAGTATTCTATGTAAATAGAGGAAGATGTTTATATGCAGCTGTAATAGGTAAAGAGAATGTAGAAAGTGGATTAAAAGTAATTGCAGCACATTGTGATTCTCCAAGAATAGATTTAAAACAAAATCCGTTATATGAAGATACAGAACTTGGAATGTTAAAAACACATTATTATGGAGGAATAAAAAAATATCAATGGACTAATATCCCTCTTAGTATGCATGGAATTGTAGTAAAACCAGATGGAGAAAAAATAAATATTTGTATAGGAGAAAAAGAAGAAGATCCTATATTTACTATTTGTGATTTATTACCACATTTAGCACAGGAACAAATGGAAAGAAAACTAAAAGATGGAGTTCAAGGTGAAGAATTAAATGTTTTAGTTGGAAGTATTCCATATAATTGTGATGATGTATCAGAAAAAGTAAAATTAAATATATTAAAATTATTAAATGAATCATATGGAATAACAGAAATAGATTTTACAAGTTCAGAAATTGAACTAGTACCAGCATTTAAAGCAAAAAGTATGGGATTTGACTATAGTATGGTAGCAGGATATGGTCAAGATGATAAAGTATGCTGTTATACATCATTAAGAGCATTATTAAATGTAGATATGCCAAAGAAAACAGCAGTATGTATAATAACTGATAAAGAAGAGGTTGGATTTAATGGAGTTAGTGGAATGGAATCAAAAATATTTGATACATTCATATTAGAAATTCTTGAAAAAACAGGAAATGAAAAAGCAAGCTCATTACAAAAAACTTTTTCAAATTCAAAAGCTATATCAGCAGATGTTGATGCAGCATATAACCCAAATTTTTCAGGAACTTTTGAAAAGAAAAATACAGGATTTTTTGGAAAAGGTGTATCAATGGTAAAATATACAGGTTCAAGAGGAAAATCAGGAGCATCTGAAGCACCAGTTGAATTTGTTGCTGAAATTAGAAGAATATTTGATAGTGTAGGAGCTAGACATCAATCATGTGAACTTGGAAAAGTTGATAAAGGTGGTGGAGGTACAATAGCCTTAACACTTGCAAATAGAGGAATGGATGTTTTAGATATAGGTGTTCCAGTTATGGGTATGCATTCACCTTATGAAGTAACAAGTAAATTTGACATTTACCAAGCTTACAAAGGATATACAGCATTTTATCAAGATTAGAATGATATAAAGAATGCAATAATTAATATAAAAAGGCATTATTATATAGATAGTAATGTCTTTTATTGATTTAAGAAGAACACCTTACCTGCTTTTAGTAGGTAAGGTGTTAGTTTGTATTTAAAATTTATAACAAGTTAAATATTATTTACTTTTTTCTATAATTTTTAAAATATAATAATATAAAACAGGTGCAATTAGTATATGTAAAATATATCCTAATAAAATTTAAAAAACTTCTTCATTTTTTCACTACGTAAACTTTAGTTTTTTAATTAGTCTATTATTTATTACGAAGTTCATAATATTTTTTAGCATATTCTATTTCTGAATCGCTACTAGGTGTATCTTTGTCTACTAATTTATATGTTCCATCTTCTTGCATTTGACGTCTAAGATTTTCATTTTCTATAGCTTCCATTGTAAAATAAAGATCTTCAGTAACATATAAGTAATGGTTAAACCATGTTTTAAGAAAATATAAAGATGTACCTAAAGCAATTAATAAAATTATTATAGCTAAAAATATTTTACTTAATTTATTCATAACATTTTCTCCTTTCTTTAATTTATTTAAATATAATCAATGTTAATAATATTTTCAATTACAGGACATTCTCCAGAGAGAATATCCTACAATTTACCATTGAATTATTTTAATGAATTAAGTTAACAGTTCTTTACTATAAATTTTAATAAATTATGATTAATAGTTAATTATAACAAGTTGCTAGTTTATTGGCCAGCATGAAACGTTTGAAAAACCTGAAACGCACTTTACCTGGATTTTGTATACATCTGTGCCACAGTAAAAGTCACGTGATCCAGCTAATCCAAGTGCACCCGTTTCAGACCATAATGTGTTTCCACTTCTGTCAAGCATTCTGATACTTACTTTGCCAGTACCATGTGCGTTGACCTGTACTGTACATCCAAAACCATTTGTGGAAGTTGCAATTGTTGTCCAGTTGCTTGAATTGACACTGACCCCTGAACCTTCATAGCTGTTACTTTGCGAAGAAATGTCTCTATCAGAGTTAGCTGGAACTGCATTTTCGATTGAGGTTTCAGATAAATGCAACTCTGTTGCAAATGCCATAGTATTTGAGCAAAATGCCATTACGAATGCTGTTAATAAAGTTACAATTTTTTTTGTGAATGCTTTTTTCATATAAAAGCTCCTTTCAAATGAGACATTCACTAAAATAAATACAACAGTAAATAAGTTTGCTATTTTATTGAGATAAACAATAATTATGATATTCTCATAAAATAGATTAATTCAACACTTCTATATAAAGAATAAAGAAATGTTATAGTTATTTTATTGTTAGTGCTAAGTTTTGTCAATGTAGAAAAACGTAACTTTTTGTAACTTTTATTCTATATGTTTTTATTATGTAAAAAATTGTAACCTTTTTTGTATTTATAACAACTATATATAAAAAGTGTGAAACCTTTTTGTAGTTTTTACACTCTTATATGGAGATAAATATAAATACTAAAAGGAGAAAAATACATGGAAGAGAGTAATACACAAATACAAGAAATAAAAAGCAATAGAAAAATAAAATTAATTTCTTTTCAGATTTTTTATTGGTTATTTGCAATAATTATGATGATGTACTTTAGAAATATAGTGTTTAAAGCAGAAGAAAATATTAAAAATATATTGCAAATAACAATGATACTAATTGCAATCTCTATAGACGGAATACTTATATTATTTAAAAAAGTTAAATTAGAAGTATATAAGCAATTTATTATTTTAGCGAGTATTTTAGGAATTTTTTATTTTATAGTAACTCCTTTTGGAAATGGGACAGATGAAGTATCGCACTTTTTAAGAGTTTTTGAGATATCTAGAAAATATACTAATATACATATACAAGAAGATACTACATTTCCACCAGCTTTTTCAAAGTTAGTAGATTATAAAAATTCTATATTAATAAAATATGAAAATTACATAAATGAATTTGATGCATTTAGCATGAATTCAGAAGAGAGAAGAGATTTAATAAACGAATATTGGAATATAAAATTATATTCTCCAATCCAATATATACCACAAGTAATAGGAGTAACGATTGGTAGAATTCTAAGTGATAATATTGTAGTAATAGGAATGTGTGGAAGACTTACTGGATATATTTTTTGGATAGTTTTATGTGCAATTTCTATAAAACTTGTTCCGAATAAAAAAACATTTTTCTTAATACTTTGTATTCTTCCTGTAAATATATTTTCTGCAATATGTATATCAGGAGATACAGTTACAAATGCAGTATGTATATTATTTATTAGTTTAATATATAGAAAAGTATACTTAAAAGAAAATATAAATAAAAAAGAAAAAATTATATTATTAATATTATGCTGTATGATAGCATTATGCAAAATTGTTTATTTACCATTTGTAGCTATTGTTTTACTCCTAAAAGAAGAGAATTTTGGAAATAAAAAATCTTTTAAAAATTTTATTATTGTAACAATTACTTTAAGTGTTATAGTTGGTCTATCTTGGCTTGTTATAGGAAGTATGAACTTAGTAAATTCAAATTCTGCTTCTGGAGATCAATTAAAATTTATTTTAAATAATCCATTTGAATATTGTATGATAATTATGAGAACCTTAACTCAGAAAGGAGCACAGTATATTTATCAACTTTGTACAGGGGATGAATTAATGTGTCATGCAAAAACTACAGTGTATCCAATAATTTCTTATATTATTAGCATTTGTTTATTAATGTCATTATTTGTAAATGAAGAAAAACAAAAGCTACAAATAAATACTTTAAGAAAAGTTTGGATAGGTTTAATAATGTTTGGTACAAGCATATTAATTGTATCTGCAATATATATTCAATGGACATCACTTGCTGGAATTGGAAAAATTGGAAATGAAATTATACTTGGAATACAAGGAAGATATTTTATACCAGTTATTGCATTATCTATTTTTATTTTAAATAAAACAAAATTAGAAACAAATGAAAAACATTTAATTACAGGAGTTATATTAATGCAATTACCTGTATTATTTCAGATAATGAATGTTTTTGTGTAAAAGTCATATTTTAGATTATTATATCTAAAATTGTTGAAACCTTTTTACAATTTATGGTAATATATATTTGTAAAGATATAAGTAATATGAGACATGCAGAGTTTATATAATAAAATATATATAAAAATAAAGGGAGAAAAAAATGAATATACTAAAGAAATATGTAAAAATATTAATCATTATTTGTATTCTTTTCTGCTCAATATCTAATTGTACATATCTATATGCTGTAACAAGTTCAGAACTTAATAGTAAGCAAAATGAATTAGATAGTAAAATTGATGGGATAAAATCAGAAATAGCAGGAACTAAAGAAAAAATGACTGCTGCTTTAAATCAAATTGATAAATTAAATGCAGAGATTACAACATATAAAGGAGAAATTAATCAATTACAAGGAAGAATAAACGAGGTAGAAGCTCAGATTAAAATAAAAGAAGATGATCTTACTGTTCAAGAAGAAAAATATAAAACTCAAAAAGAATTACTTGATAAAAGACTAATTGCACTATATGAAAGTGGCAGTACATCTTATTTAGATATGCTATTATCATGTGAAAATCTATCTGATTTGATTTCTAAATATTATTTAATTGAAGAATTAGCAGAAGCTGATGAGGAATTACTTGATAGAATAGCTAATACACAAGAAAAAATTAAAGCAGAAAAAGATTATTTAGTAAATGCAAAATCAGAAATTGAAGAAAATAAAAAAAGTCTTAAGGCAAAAGAGAATTCACTTGCTTCATCTGTTAGTCAAAAACAATCTTTAGTTTCAAATTTAACAGAAGAAGAAAAAGAATTACAAGAGCAATTAGAAGAATTTGAAGAAGATAAAAGAATAATTCAAGCAGAATTAGCTAAAATAGCAGCAGAAGAGGCGAAAAAAAATAATAATCAAACAGTTACAGCACCTAGTGCATGTGGGTATATATTTCCAGTTTTAGGGTGCACAAGAGCTAATATCAACAATCCTAATTATCCTTCATATGCAACGCATACAGGTATAGATATAAATATAAATGTTAAAGGAAAGAATGTAATAGCAGTAAAAGATGGAACAGTAGTAACATCAACTGCAATGAGAAATTCAAAAGGTCAATATAAAAGTTATGGAGAATATATAGTAATAAATCATCATGATGGAACAATGACTTTATATGCACATATGCTATCAGGTTCAAGAACGGTTTCACCAGGCGATAAAGTTACACAAGGTCAAGTTATAGGAAAAGTAGGGAGTACAGGAAAATCATCAGGAGATCACTTACATTTTGAGGTACGTATAAAAGGTTCTCCAGTAAATCCAATGCCATATTTACCTTAAAAAATATAAAATCTCATTCAGATAAAAATGAATGGGATTTTTTATTCTTTTTAGAAGATATATGCAAAAAGATATTCAATTTTTGTCAGTTTCTAAAAAAGTTACAAAAAGTTACATTTTTCTATATTGACAGAAAAAACTATAATATATAATATAATTATAATATTTAATAATAAGTTAACTACAAATGGCGAGGTGGGGAGACATATCAACCACCTTGCAATATATAAAAAGTAGTACATATTGATTATGAATAAAGGAAGTACAATATTTTTAGTTATAATATATTTTAGTAATTGATTTAGGTACATACTTATATTTTCTTATAACATGTTTTACCAATTACTTATATGTTACTGAAGAGATTTGTTTTACTTTGGAAACTATATAAAATGAGCATTTTAGAAGTAAAACGCAAGAAAATAGGTCATATAATTTGTAGATAAAGATACTCTAAGTATTGATTCAGAAATAAAATATTTTTAACTTCGTAATAGATTAATAACAAGAATGGAGCAACTATATGAAAAAATTTCTTATATTAATTAGCATAGTAATAATATTATTAATAGGAAATATAATTATTTATAATTTCAATATAGATACTGAAAAAACTTTCATTAAACCAGAAGTATTTTACTCTTCTCAAGGAAAAACAGATTTTAATGTTGTTTGGTGTGAAACTTTTACATTAGCATGGGATGAATTAAAAAATTACATTGGAAATGATATTGAATTTAATGATGGTACTCCAGAATTGGTCCAAAAATTAAATCAAAGAAATTTTTCAAAAAATATCATATCACATAATGATTACTATACAAAAGTATCAAAATTAAATGACAAAACAATTAAAGATTTAAAAAATGATATTTATAAAGAATTAAAGAATAAATTTAAAGTTAATCAAAGCAACTTTTTAGATAATATTGATATATCAAGTCAAAATGGAATTTTTATTTATACTATGATAAAAAAGCAGTTCCATTTTTTAGAAGATTTTGATAATTTGAATCAAAATATTTTTATAGACATAAATGGAAAAGAAAATAGAGTAAATTTTTTTGGAATAAATGAGAAAAGTGAAGAAAAGTTAAATCAAAATGTTGAAATTTTATATTTTAAAAATTATTATTCTTTTATATTAAAATTAAAAACTAAAGAAAATGAAGAAGTAATATTGTATAAGACAGAAGATATAGAAAAATATTCGCTTGATGAATTGTATGATAATGTTATAAATTTATCAAATAGTTATGAAGGAAAAAAAGAATTAGAAAAAGATGATGTTTTATTAGTACCATATATTAATTTGAATTTTATAGTAAATTATGATGAGTTGTGTAATAAAGAAATACGAGGAACAAATGGGATATATATATCAAATGCAATACAAAATGTTGATTTTTCGTTAACTCAATCTGGAGGTAAGGTGGATTCAGAAGCTATAATAATGACTGATACTTTATCAGCATTACCTACAAAAACAGAATATTATGAATTTAATAGTCCTTTTGTGATTTTTATAAAAGAAAATAATAAAGATAAACCATACTTTATGGCTAAAATATTAGATACAACTTTTTTGGAAAAGGATTAGAGTATTAATAATAAAATTAAGAGAGGATTTGTTATGAAAAAAAATTACAAAATAAGTATTGCAATTATATTATTTATTACTTTAATTGTTATCACTTCTACAGTATCTCTAGCTGCATTTGCTACATCTATAGGAACTGTTGAAAATTATGGAACTGGCACTGTACCAATTACATCAACAGGACTTATTACTACATCAAAAAATTATTATCTTGGATTACGGATATTCACCAAGTAATAAATTAGAAGATCCAAATCAAATTCTTTTAATGTCTAATTTAATGGCAGAAGTACAACTTATTAGTGAGATATATGATGAATTTGGAGAAACAGATATAGCAGTAGATACATTAGAATATGAAATTTAATATTAAAAAAGAATAGATAAATTGAAAAGAGTTTCACTTCAATTTATCTATTTTTCTTACAAAAATTATATCAAAAACAAAATGTTAAAACAGTACTTTACATAATTTGGAAAAGATGCTATAATAGTTATGTATTAAAGAAAAGAGGAGAGAAATTTATGTATTTTTTAATTCCTATACCAATTATTTTAATTGCATTAATAGTAAGATTTGTAGCAGTAAGATTTAAGTTAAAAACATTTGAAAAAATTTCATCAGCAGTAATTATACTTGGAGCTTTAGCTTTTGTTTTTTTGTATATACAATATTATGGAAGTGATAATATAATGGAAAGTTTTAAAAAGTTTTTTGATATGAAAATAAAATAATTTTTTATACTAGATAATTATAACAAGCCTAAGATTTTCTTAAAATTTGTATTTAATAGAAATTCTTAGGTTTGTTTTTTATATTCTAGGAAAGCTATCACAGAAAATTTGGCAGAAAATAATTTTGTTTTTATATAAAAAAATTTTTTTACAGAAATTCAAAAAATTTCATATATAAAAATTGTCGTTTTTTGTGGAAAAAAAATATAGAGAGTGTTATAATCAATTTGAATTTATTTAATAAAATATTAAATAAAAATGATTAATAAATATAGCATTCTATTCCAATAATGTTCATATTTTAAGCTATATTAAATAAAATTTAAATAGGAAAGGAGATATGTTAGTATTTAAGCTAACATAGACAGGTGAAATGGAGAATACTAGATGCGAAGGTTGTATGCGGAAATGATCCTAAAATGCAAGAAATACTATCAAAGTACGAAAAAGACAAAAATAATTTAATTCAAATTTTAAATGAGGTACAAGAGTATTATGGTTATATACCAGAAAAAGCACAGGTTTCAATTTCAGAATATTTATCAATGCCAATGGCTGAAATTTATGGAGTAGTTACTTTTTATTCAAGATTCACACTAAAACCTAAAGGAAAATATCATATAGCAGTTTGCTTAGGAACAGCATGTTTTGTTAAAGGATCAGAAAAAGTTTTAGACAGAGCAAAAGAAAGATTAGGAATAGATGTTGGAGAAACAACTAAAGACGGAAAATTTTCTTTAGAAGCAACTAGATGTGTAGGTGCTTGTGGTTTAGCTCCTGTTTTTACAGTAAATGATGAAGTTTATGGTAAAGCTACTGTAAAAATGATGGATGAAGTACTAGATAAATATATGGAAAGTAATAAATAGGAAGGAGCTAATACTATGAAATCTTTAGAAGAAATTAATAAAATAAGAGAAGAAAAAAGAAAAGATTTAGACTTAAGAGTTAATATATCAGCTGATACTCGTGAGAAACATATTTTAGTTTGTCATGGTACTGGTTGTACTTCTTCTAAATCTCCTAAAATTATAGAGAATTTTAGAAAAATATTAGAGGAAAAAAATATAGAAAATGTTAGAGTAATTCAAACAGGGTGTTTTGGATTATGTGCAAAAGGTCCAATAGTTATAATAAGACCAGAAGATGTTTTTTATGCTATGGTTACACCTGATGATTGTGCAGAAATAGTAGAAAAACATATTCAAAATGGAGAAATAGTTGAAAGATTACTTTGCAAAGATATTGATAATAAAGTAGTTAAACAATTAGATGAATTAAATTTTTATAAAAAGCAAAAAAGAATTGCATTAAAAAATTGTGGTGTAATAGACCCTGAAAATATAGATGAATATATAGCTTTTGATGGATATAAAGCATTAGAAAAAGTGTTATTTAATATGACACCAGATGAAGTTATAGAAACAGTAACAAACTCTGGATTAAGAGGTCGTGGAGGAGCAGGATTTCCAACAGGAAAGAAATGGTCTTTTACAAAAATGGCAAAAGGTGATCAAAAATATGTTGTTTGTAATGCAGATGAGGGAGACCCAGGAGCATTCATGGACAGAAGTATATTAGAAGGGGATCCACATTGTGTAGTTGAAGCAATGATGATAGCAGGATATGCAATAGGAGCAAATAAAGGATATATATATGTAAGAGCAGAATATCCAATAGCAGTAGAACGTTTTCAAAAAGCAATAGATAGTGCAAGAGAGTATGGAATATTAGGAAAAAATATATGGAATTCAGGATTTGATTTTGACTTAGAAATTAGACTTGGAGCAGGAGCTTTTGTTTGTGGAGAAGAGACAGCACTTTTAGAATCTATAGAAGGAAGACGTGGCCAACCAAGATTAAAACCACCATTCCCAGCGAATGAAGGATTATTCGGAAAACCAACATTAATTAATAATGTTGAAACATATGCTAATATAACTAAAATTATTTTAAATGGCGCAGAGTGGTATGCAAGTATAGGAACAGAAAAATCAAAAGGAACTAAAGTATTTGCTTTAGGAGGAAATGTAAACAACATAGGATTAGTTGAAGTTCCTATGGGAGTAACTTTAAGAGAGATAGTATTTGATATTGGTGGTGGAATTCCAAATGGTAAAAAGTTTAAAGCTGCTCAAACTGGTGGGCCTTCTGGTGGTTGTATAACAGAAGAACACTTAGATACACCAATTGATTATGAATCATTACAAGCAATAGGATCAATGATGGGGTCAGGTGGACTAATTGTTATGGATGATTCAAAATGTATGGTAAATTTAGCAAAATTTTATTTAGGATTTACAGTTGATGAATCATGTGGAAAATGTACTCCATGCAGAATTGGTACAAAAAGATTATTAGAAATGCTTGAGAAAATAACAGATGGAAAAGGTGAAGACGGAGATATTGAAAAACTAGAAAGATTATGTAGTAATATACAAAAAGCTTCAGTATGTGGACTTGGTCAAACTGCTCCAAACCCTGTTATGAGCACAATAAAATATTTTAGAGAAGAATATAGAGAACATATTGACCATAAACAATGTAGAGCAGGAGAATGTAAAGCTTTAATGAAATTGCATATAGATCCTGAAGCTTGTAAAGGTTGTGGATTATGTAAAAGAAATTGTCCTGTAGATGCAATTTCAGGTGATGTAAAACAAACTCACGTAATAGATGAAGAAAAATGTATTAAGTGTGGAACTTGTATTAATAAGTGCCCATTCCACGCAATCAAAAGTTAGTTTGAAAAATAAACTTTGTCTTGCGTTGTTGTTGCAAATTTATAATCAAGTCAACGTACAAGTAGTATGTCTCCTTAATTATAAATTTACACGCCTAGCAATACGTGTTTATTTTCCAAACTATATATAAAATAGGAGGTAAATATGGTTAATTTAACTATAAATGGAAGAAATGTTAAAGTCCCAGAGGGAACGACAATACTAGAAGCAGCTAAAAAAATAAATATAGATATTCCAACATTGTGCTTTTTAAAAGACGTAAATGAAATTGGTGATTGCAGAATGTGCGTTGTTGAAGTTGAAGGAAGACGTGGTTTTGCAACATCATGTATACAAAAAGTTGAAGAAGGTATGGTTGTAAAAACTAATACACCAGCAGTTATTGAAGCTAGAAGAATAGTTTTAGATTTAATACTTTCAAATCATGATAGAGAATGTTTAACATGTACAAGAAATGGTACTTGTGAACTTCAAAAACTTGCAGAAGAATTTTATGTGGATGAAATAAAATATAAAGGTGATAGAAATAAACATGAAATAGATGATATATCACCATCTATAGTTAGAGATTTTAATAAATGTATATTATGTAGAAGATGTGTAGCCACTTGTAAGAAAGTTCAAGGAATAGGTGCTATTGATTGTACTGAAAGAGGATTTGCATCAACAGTATCTACATATAAAAATAAAAGTTTAAATGATGTAAATTGTACATTTTGTGGACAATGTATTGAGGCTTGTCCAGTAGGAGCATTAAAAGAAAAAGATAGTACACAAGATGTTTGGAAAGCTTTAAGAGATGAAGATAAATATGTTGTTGTTCAAACAGCTCCAGCAGTAAGAGTAGCTTTAGGTGAAGAATTTGGAATGGAGATAGGAACTAATGTACAAGGAAAAATGGTATCAGCTTTAAAACATATGGGATTTGATAAAGTATTTGATACAAATACAGGTGCTGATTTTACTATTATGGAAGAAGGTACAGAATTTTTAGAGAGATTTCAAAATGGTGGAACATTACCAATGATTACTTCTTGTAGTCCAGGATGGGTTAGATACATGGAAATGAACTATCCAGAATTAACACCAAATTTATCTAGTTGTAAATCACCACATCAAATGTTTGGTGCACTTATAAAATCATATTATGCAGAAAAGATGGGAATTGATCCTGCAAAAATATATGTTGTATCAGTTATGCCTTGTATAGCTAAAAAGTTTGAAAGAACAAGAGATGATATGCAAGGAGCAGGATATGATGATGTAGATAGCGTAGTAACAACAAGAGAACTTGCAAGAATGATTAAACAAGCTCATATAGATTTTGTAGGATTAGAAGATTCAGAATTTGATGATCCAATGGGAGAAGCAACAGGTGCAGCTGCAATTTTTGGAACAACAGGTGGAGTTATGGAAGCTGCTTTAAGAACTGTTCACGAAAAAGTAACAGGAAATCATTTTGAAAAATTAGAATATGAAGAAATAAGAGGACAAAGTGGAATAAAAAGAGCAAGTTTAAATATGAATGGAACAGAAGTTAAAGTAGTAGTTGCATCAGGATTAAAAAATGCTCAAGTCATCATGGATGAAATAAGAGAAGGAAAGGCTGATTATCAATTTGTTGAAATTATGGCATGTCCAGGTGGATGTGTAATGGGTGGTGGTCAACCAATTAGAACATCAAAAGAAAGAGCTAGTATTGATATAAGAGCCAAAAGAGCAAATGCATTATATACAATAGATGAAAAAAGTACTATAAGAAAATCACATGAAAATCCAGTAATTCAAAAAATTTATGAAGAATATCTTGGAGAGCCTGGTGGGCACAAAGCACACGAATTATTACATACAACATATACAGCAAGAGATAAATATAAATTAGATCAATAAAATAGATATAGTATTAAAGAAATTTAGTATACATCAACTTAAGTTGACATAATTTAAAACAAATGTTATAATTTTATTGAAATTTCAATTTGGAGGATGTCTATGCTTGAAAGAATAATGGAGATTTCTTTACTTATCGGCGTAGATCCATTTTGGATTTGGTTAATTATCGGATTACTAATTTTACTTGCAATAGTAAAATGTATGTATCCATGGAAACCAGTAGCAAAATCCAAGAAAACTAAAGACAAAGATGGAAATGAAATTACAATACATTATCATCTAGATATATAGAAAAAGTGGTGCCTACCTAAAAGGTAGGCACCATTTATAGTTTGTAAAAAATTGATATAAAATAATATTATTAAATTAATATAAAAGTAAATAAACTTGCAAAAATTCCCTGAAGAAGCTTACCATATATATATGGTTTTATAGAAATTCCTTCTTTGGCTATTATGCTATAAACTTGAAGCATTACAGAAATTCCACCAAATCCTAACAGAAATGATGTAAGTAATAAACTAAAAAGTGGAAAATATTGATATAATCCAGAAGAGAGATTTACACCATTTGTAAGTTCAATAAATCCAGTAATTATACTAGTTGAAATATCTCTTGGAATACCTAATCTATAGAAAAATAAAGCTATAATATCAAATATTCCAGAATTTTCTAAAATAGATAAGATTACAGAAAATAGAACAATAAATCCACCAATAGAAAGAATAGAAGAAATAGATTTTTTTATGCTAGTTCCAAGAATTTCTCCTATATCAGATATTTTTAAAGGAGCAAGTTTTGAGTTGAATTTTGTTTCTCTAAAATTTACATCTAATTTATCTTTTTTCCAAAATCGGAAACAATAGCCTACAGTAAGTGAAGCTAAAATATGCGAAATGAGTAAAATAATACCAATTCTTTTATCTTTAAATAAAGCTATTCCAACAGTTCCTAGTATAAATAGTGGACCAGAATTATTAGTAAATGAAATTAATCTTTCTGCTTCAGTCTTTGAAATGACTTTTTGATTTTTTAAATTACATACTACTTTAGCACCAACAGGGTATCCACTAATTGTTCCTAAAAGTATTGCTGCAAAGCTTTCTCCAGGTACATTAAAAATAGGTTTAACAAATTTATTAAGTAATTTTCCTAAAACATAAGTGAAATTAGTTTGGCATAGAAGTTCTGTTGCAACAAAAAATGGAAATAAAGTAGGTAGTACAGAAGTTGCCCATAGAACAAGTCCATTTTGAGCAGCAATTAAATTATTATTTGAAAATAGTATAAGACTAATCATGAATGCTAAAAAAATGATCATAAAAAAATATTTTTTTAAAGAAATCACAATGAAATTCATAAACTCCTCCAAATTATTGTATTACTACTAAATTATATATGCATTAGAAAATATATTATGACAAAAATATATATAATTTATATAGAATAAAAATTATAAAATTGAGATATATAATAATATTTTAAAATTCAAAAGCCCTCACTGATGAAATAACATATCAGTGGGGGCTTTTTTGGAGATTCTACTTAAATTATGTGTAATTTGTAGTATAAAGATTTTTTTTAATCGCCCATCATATACGCCTGAATAGCACCAAGCCAATGGCTTATCATAAGTGTTCTTAAAGTGCTAAATGCGAACTGCTGTGCAGTGAGAGTATCGTTAAAATCTTTAAACTCAAGGGTTATTCCGTCAAATTCCTGCATTCCCATGTGGATTGCAGTGATATCTGTATACAGGAAAAGATCTGCCAAGTGTACATTGTACATTTTATCTTCCTGAAAACATTTTCTGAGGATATACTCGCAAGTGCCCTTCCCAACAAAATCTGAGAGAGCGTTAGGTAGCATTGTCCTTGTTTTTCCATTACAGAATGCAGAGATGCCGCTGTTGGGTGAGTAGTTTTTAAAATTCCAGACATATACTTTTTTGTCAGTACATCCAGTTATTTGTTTGAAAAGACACACAACGCCAATAGCAATATAATCAAATATATTACTATCGGGGGACACTTTTAAATCAGCAAGAGATAGGTCCTCTGTGGTTACAATTTCATATGCTGCATATTCCGGTTCTGTAAACCGTTCAAGGAGTTTCTTTTCTTCCTCCTTGAAAAAGTCCATTTGTTCCTTGGTAAATTCCATAATAAATCTCCTTTCATGACAGTAAGCTTACGCTGTTTTGTGTGGACGGCAAATTGCTCCATGCCGAATGATTGTGTACCTAAAGAGCTTTAAAATGCGTTGATTGTTAAGTGCATATTGCTTAATCTCTTTAGCTGTTACTTTTACACGTTTATCCCCAGTATATGTCTTCAAAAATTGCTGGAGAGCCACTTTGTCGTTCCGTGTAGCAGATGTCTGATTAATATTAATAACAAAATTATCTGAGACTTCTGCTACAATTTCTTCAGGATTTTTTCTTTTTAAAAAATCATCTGCCAGTTTTTGTATCTGATTTTTTACGCGTGTTTTCATTACCCGCTTGACCATGGCGATATACTTTTTAGGATTTGCGTGAAAAAAATCAGGATAAGTAGAAACTGTGCCCATTATATACGGTTTAGATCCTTTAATGAAGTTGTCACTTACACATTCCATAAAGCAATCTTTTTCGTAAGGGGTAAGAGGCAGATGTGATAGAAGCTTGCGTGCAGCTTCTGTATAGACAGTTTTAGTATTTAACCATCCATAGATGATTAACTTCTGTCCATTTTTTTTGATTGAATGTTTCATTAAAATCTCTCCTTTACAAAGAAAAAAGGCGCACAAAACAAATATGGCTATAAGCTTACTATGAGGCAATAGGCCTATTTGTCAATGTGCATAATTAATGTTAACATAAAATATTATAACACATATTATTAAAAAAGTAAAATATTAACATAAAATTTGAGTTAATAATAAAAAAAGAAGATAAAAATTTCATAGAATTACTGTGAATCCTTGAAAATTGTGAAAAAATATTATATAATATTAAAGCATTTTTTATATAATAGAAAGTCATGCTAACTTTCTATTATATAAAGCACATTGTAATAATATGAAAATTATATATAAAGTATTAGATGAATATATTTATACATAATAAATATAATTTTATAAAATTAATACAAATACATTTTGATAGGAAAGGAAGATAAAATGAATTCATTAATTAAAACAGTTCCAAACGTTAAAAAATTTAATGATTATTTATTTGAAGTAAAAAAAGGTACAAATCCTATAATGCTTTCTGGATTAACTGATGTAGGCAAGATTCATATGGCGTATAGCACAAAATTTTATTCAGAAAAGCCAATTTGTATAATTACTTATAATGAAATGCAAGCTAAAAAAATTGTAAAAGACTTAGCTTTTTTTGGTGAAAAAGTAAAATTATTTCCCAAAAGAGATGTAATAAGTTTTG
Source organism: uncultured Clostridium sp. (assembly GCA_947427205.1). GTDB lineage: Bacteria > Bacillota > Clostridia > TANB77 > CAG-508 > Scatovivens. Next base: position 25,852 of record CANEHB010000012.1, on the reverse strand, counting down.
ATTATGTTGCTGAAAGTAAAGATACTTTATTTAAAAGAATATCAGTACTAAATAAATTAGTAAAAAAAGATAGAAAAATAATAGTTACTACAATTGAAGCTGCAATGCAAAAAATGATAACAAAAGAAAATTTATATAAAAATGTTATGAATTTAAAAGTAGGAGATACTTTTGATTTAGAACAGCTAAAAGAAAAATTAGTTTTACTAGGATATGAAAGATATGATTTAATAGAAGGAAAGGGACAATTTAGTGTAAGAGGTGGAATTGTTGATATAGCCACTTCTGTAAATAGTGGGGTTAGAATTGAATTTTGGGGAGATGAAATAGATTCAATTAGAAAATTTAGTTTAGCAACACAAAGAACAGTTAGTATGTTAGAAGAAATTGAAGTTTTTCCAGCATATGAATTTTTGCTTGCAGATCCAGTTGATAAGGTTTGCGAAAGAATTGAAGCAAAAACATATACAAAATCTGTTAAAGAAAAAGTAAATGAAGATGTAATTCAAATTAGAAATGGTGAATTTTTAACTAAGATAGATAAATACTTTGATTGCTTTTATGAAGAAACAGATACACTTTTAGATTATTTAGAAGATGAATGTATTATTTTTATAGACGAAATTTCAAAAATAAAAGCAAGAGCAGAAAATATAACAAAAGATAATACTAATTTAATAAAAGATTTAACTGAAAAAAATAAAATAGTGCCTGGAATTTTAACAGAAATGAAGGACTATATTAAATTTTCAAATTCTCTACAATCTAAACAAGCAATATATTTAGAAAAACAAGATGTTGGATTTGTAGATAAACAAAGTATGCATGCAAAAAGAAACGGATATAGCTTTAGCTATAGGGAGGTCAACTTTTTTCGTAGTTCAATGGATTTACTGTTTCAGGAACTACAAGAAGCAATTAAAAGAGGAAAACAAACAGTAATTCTAGGTGGAAGCATAGAAAATTGTAAAAAATTATCTAATATTTTATTAGAAAAAGAAATACCTAATATATACACAGATTTTTTAGAAGATGATATAACTCTTGGTGTAGTTAATATAACACCAGGAGCTTTTTCTACTGGATTTGAATTTTTTGACGCAAATCTTCTAGTAATATCAACAGAAGAATTATTTGAAACTAAAAATGCAAAAAGAAAGAAAACACCTTCAATGTTTAAAGATGGTGAAGTAATAGTATTTGCAGATTTAAAAGAAGGAGATTATATTGTCCATAAAACACATGGAATAGGTCAATATGTTGGTGTAAATACTATAAAAGCAGACGGAGTAACAAAAGATTATATCAAATTAAAATATAAAGATGATGATATTTTATATATTCCAACAAATGATTTAGATAATATTAGAAAATATGTAGGTCCAGAAAAGGTTGGTCCTAGATTAAACAGATTAGGTTCTAAAGAATGGGATAAAACTAAAGAACGTGTAAAAAATAATTTAAGAGAAGTTGCAGAAGAACTAATACAGTTATATGCTAAAAGACAGAAAATGGAAGGTTTTGCTTTTTCAAAAGATACTGCATGGCAAAGAGAATTTGAAGATAATTTTAAATATGTAGAAACTGATGATCAATTAAGATGCATTGAAGAAGTAAAAAAAGATATGGAAAAATCCAAACCAATGGATAGATTACTTTGTGGAGATGTTGGATATGGAAAAACAGAGGTAGCAATACGTGCAGCATTTAAAGCATGTATGGATCAAAAACAGGTAGTATATTTAGTTCCTACAACAGTACTTGCTACTCAGCAATATGAAGAATTTAAAGAAAGAATGAAAGAGTATCCAATAAGAGTAGAGCTTTTAAATAGATTTAGAACTAAAAAAGAACAACAAGAAACTTTAAAAAGACTTGAACTTGGTGAGACAGATATTTTAGTTGGAACTCATAGAGTTTTAAGTAAAGATGTAAAGTTTAAAAATTTAGGTTTATTGATAATAGATGAAGAACACAGATTTGGTGTAAAAGCTAAAGAGAAAATTAAAGAATTAAAAAATAGTGTAGATGTTTTAACAATGACAGCAACTCCAATTCCAAGAACTTTGCACATGTCAATTGTTGGAATGAGAGATATGTCAGTTATATATGAACCACCACAAAACAGAAAACCAGTTCAAACCTATGTGCTAGAATATGATCCAGAAGTAATAAAAGAAGCTATAACACGAGAACTAGAAAAAGGGGGCCAGGTATTTTATTTATTTAATAATGTTGAAGGAATTGAGAAAAAAGCATTAGAAATAAATAATCTTGTAGATGAAGCTAAGGTTGAATTTGCACATGGAAAAATGACAGGAAATGAACTTGAAAACATTATGCAAGATTTTGTTGATGGAAAAAGTAATGTTTTAGTATGTACAACAATTTTAGAATCTGGAATAGATATTCCAAATGCAAATACAATTATTGTTGAAAATGCAGATAGATTAGGATTAGCACAACTGTATCAGATTAGGGGAAGAGTAGGACGTTCAGATAAACAAGCATATGCATATATAACTTATAGAAGAGATAAAGAATTAACAGAAGTATCAGATAAAAGATTAAAAGCAATTAAAGAATTTACAGAATTTGGATCAGGCTTTAAAATTGCAATGAGAGACTTAGAAATTCGTGGAGCAGGCAGTCTAATGGGAGAAATTCAACATGGACATATGGAACAAATTGGATATGATATGTATTGTAGTTTACTTGATCAAGTGGTAAAAGAGTTAAAAGGTGAAGAAATAATGCAAGAAATAGACGTTCAAATTGATTTAGATGTTACAAGTTATATACCAGACGATTTTATCCAAAATTCTAGTCAAAAAATAGAAATTTATCAAAACATAGCTTTATGTAAAAGTGAAGCTGATATTCAAAATGTAACTGATGAAATTATAGACAGATATGGACAAATACCTTATGAAATTGAGAATTTATTAGATATAGCAAGAATAAAAATAATGTCAAAACAAAAGTATATTACTAAAATAAGTCAGAAAAGGGAAAATATAATTTTTTATTTTGATAATAACAAATTTAATTTTGATATTGTTGATAAATTAATGAAAACTTACAGAAATAGAATAAAATTTTCTCCATCAAAGGACCCATATATTACTTTTAAATTATCGGATTTAAAAAATACTTTAGGAGAATGTAAAGAATTTTTGTCCTTTTAGGGACGTTTGTTGATAGACATTTTTGTCAATTTTGGGACATGAGTTTATTAAAAAATATCCTATAAAATTTATTAAAGACATTTAAAAAAATTATAGCATTTAGTAAAAAAATGTAAGTAGAATAATTTTCGGATAAAATATAAATAATAATTTTAAGAAATTTATAAAAAAGGTGATATTATGACAATAACAAGTAAAGATAATGAGCAAATAAAACATATTAAAAAATTAAAAGAAAAGAAATATAGAGAAGAATATAATGAATTTATTATTGAGGGGATAAAAATGATAGAAGAGGCAATTAGTGAAAACGTAAAAATAAAATCTATCATTATTTGTGATGATTGTAAATCCCAAGGTGCTATACCAAATGAATTAATGTATGAAATTGCAAAACTTAATTGTATATATGTTGCTGAAAAAGTGTTTAATACAATAACAGATGTAATAAATCCTCAAGGAATAATGGCTATTGTAGAAAAGCCTAAACTAGAAGAAATAAATTACAGTGAGTCAAATTTTTTATTGCTTGATAACATTCAAGATCCTGGAAATTTAGGGACTATTTTAAGAACAGCAGATAGTTTAGATATGAAACAAATAATAGTATCAAAAGGTACTGCAGATGCATATAATTTAAAAGTTGTTAGGTCAACAATGGGAGCTATATTTAGAGTAAAAATCATAGAAGTTCAAAGTTTAAATAAAATTGTAAAAGAAATGAAAAAACACAAGATAAAAGTATATGCTACTGATTTACAAACAGATAAAAGTATATATGATGTAGATTATGAAAAATCAGCTATAGTAATTGGAAATGAAGCGAACGGAGTATCAAAGGAAGTTTTAGAAGAAGCAAGTCAAAGAATAAAAATACCTATGTTAGGAAAAACAGAGAGCTTGAATGCTGCTGTAGCTACAAGTATTATTCTATATGAAACTTTTAGAAGTACTGGAAAAATAAAATAAAAATATAAGCAATCATATTTTATGATTGCTTATATTTAATTTAAGAAAGTACTTTATATTTCATATTAAATAAAATCTCAGCTGTTATTTATAAACAAATAATTTTAAAATAATAAATTATTTTAAAATTATTTAATAAATTGTTGTAGAAAAAAGAATTATTTGATAAAATAGATAAAAAAATTGGGGGTAAAAAAATGGAAGAAGAAAATTTAAATGATGATGCATTTACACCATCAGATTCAAAAGAAAAAAAAGGTGGAAGCAAAATAATATTAGGAATTGTAGTGCTATTAGTAGTAATTGCTTTAGTAGGAGCAGCTACATATTTTGCAATGTTAAAAAGTGAAGAAAGTAGTGCAAGAAAAACAGTTGAAGGAATATTTGAAAGTTTAAAATCAGGAGATGCAGAAATAGCTAGTAGATATTTAAGTGGTGAAGAAGAAAGTTTAGCAGATGAAGATGATACATTTATGTTATTTTTCCAACCTTTAAATTATGATATTAAAAAAGTAGAAGCTAATTTTACAAATGCAAGTGTTGAAGTTGAAGTAAGCACAAAAGATACTGGAAAGATTTTCCAAAACTATTTTACAAAAATTTACGAAATAGCATTTTCAAATGCGCTTTCAAGTAGTTTCTCAGAAGAAGATTTAGAAAATCAATTAAAAGAATATTTACAAGAACAAATTACTTCAGAAGAAATTGAAACAGTTACAAATACTATAACACTTAGATTAGAAAAAGATGGTACAGAATGGAAAGTTGCAGAAGATGATGAAAATGTTGATGCATTTGTTAATGCAGTATTACCTAACTTCAGTAGTATGGTTGATGAATTATCATCTTCAATGAATCAATAATAAAATCAAAAATAAGAAATACCAATTCTAAAAAATAGAATTGGTATTTTTTTATTTAGTAGGAAAGTCCTTTGGACATTCTATTAAATAAAGGATTTCCCCAAATTTGTATTATGAAATTATAATAAATTTTATAGAATTTAATTAATCATTAACTAATATTTCTAAAAGTTTTGGATACATTTCGGTTGCTTTATTATTCCAATTTTCCACTATTTGCTTTGCTTGTTCTCGAGATCCTGCATGTGCTTGAAGATCAAAAATTGTTATATTATTTTCTACTATTTTACATCTTACAGAAAATTCTTTTTTTGTAATTGGTGTATATTCAGCAGAAATTGAAAATTTATCTTTTACAGTATCTAAATTTTCCTTGAATTTACTATCAACTTGTAACTTCAAAATTCCAGGAATAATATCAATAGTAAGATTAATAGCGTTTTTTCCATCTTCAGTTATTTCATAAATATCAGTATTTTCTTTTTTATATTTAAAAATATAATTATCTTCTAATAAATCTAATAAAAATTGCTCAAAATAAAAATAATTCATATCAACAATAGATGTAACTAATTCTAATAATTCATTATGAGATATTGATTTTCCGACTTTACTTAAAATGTATAAAAGTAAGATTTTACTTTCAGCAAGTGTTTGGTCATCTGAGTTTAGTTTCAAAACGTAAACCTCCTTAATTTATGAATATCCATATTATATCACAGAATTGCAAAAAGTAAATAAATTTATTGCTTAAGCCTCATAAACTATGATAAAATATTTTTGATATTATATAGGTGATAAATATATTTAAAGAACAAAAGTAGAGAATATTTAACAAATATAAAATTAAAATATGAAAGGAATAATATAATAATTATATTATTAAAAGATAAAATTGAAAGATGAAATAGAAATATCAAATATGATACGTAAAATGACTGGATTAATTGATAGAGAAGAAGTAAGAAAAGAAGTAGGAAATGAAATAGCTGGTTTATCTTTAATATCAGATCCAGAGGAATTTAAGGAATTACTTTCGAGATTTATAAGATTTTCAGATGGAGTAGAAGTATTAAAAGATAAATGGAGAATTATATATAACAATTCAAAGATTCCTTTAGAATTAATTGGTATATTAACACAAGATGATGATATAAGAAAAGATATGCTATCTGATATGAATTATTTAATTAATTATGGAGAAGTTGATAATACTGGAAATTTAGCAAGAGAGATATCAAAAGTTGAAGGTGGTAATGAGGCTATTTCAAATAATTTTGAAAAATTATTGAATTTATGTGATGATAATGCAGATTGTATTGCTATACCAGCTTTAGAAACTGAAATTGGAAGAAAAAAGGTTAAAGAAAATTTTGGATATATTAAAGATAAATTTTTTCCAAATGTAGACAGATCGAATTTAGATGATTTTTTTAAGCTTGTTAGAGCTTTAAAAGGAATAGATGATTTTAAAGAAATATACGAAGATTATAGCTTTTGGGCTGATTTATATGATCAAATAGAAGTTCCAGAGCCTAAAAAACCAACTTTAGATGAAATCTTAAAAGCAGGAAAAAATGAAGCAGCAAAGTTACATGGGGACTTTATAGCAAAAGATATAAAAAAACAGGAATTTGCTATAATGATGTATTCTAAAGATAGAGAAGAAAAGAAACTTATATTACAAAAAGTTGCAAATGGAAATAAATATAAATATAAAAGCTGTGGAACACAAAGTTTTATTATACAAGCAGGAGACCAAGTTGTAAAATTAGGTGCTAAAAAAAGAAAATTTGAAATTCCTTATCATCCATTAATTATGATGCCTTATTTTAGGAAAGCATATAGTGATGATAGCGTATTAGAAGTGTTTAATTTTGGTAATGTAAAATCAGCTAAAATAACAGATGAAAAACTTTTAGAAATGTATAAAGAATTGGAAAAAAGTGGTATAAAATGGACAGATGCAAGAAAGGATAACGTATTAGAATTATTAGAAGATAATGTATTACCAGACTATATAAGAGAAGAAAGTAAAGACTTTAATCTTTTTGGATTTTTAAAAGATTCAAGATTTCCTACAAACGAACATAAAGTTTTGAAAAAAGGAGATATTGTAATATGTGATTTAGATATGCTTTATGCAAAAGATGATCCAGATTATGAAGATGGACTTTTAGATGATGTTATAATGAACTATTTATTAAAAAAGATTAATTCAAAAGATTTTGATGATGAAGATTTTTCTCATTAATAGAGAAATCATAGTGTTTTATTATTAAATAAAATGTGATATATGTTTGACTAATCTTTAATAAAATGATTATTAATATTATATAGAAATTTTAATAGAAAGGAGAGTATAATTAAGAGATTTAAGATTGCTTAATTATACATGAAAAAATGGAAAGTAAATTTGATTGGAATTTAAGAGAGATTTTTGAAAATGAAGAAGCTTTAGAAAAAGCCATAAATGATTTATATATTTTATTAGAAGAAATAAAGAAAAGCAAAGGCAAACTTAATAGTAGTGTAGATGAGGTAGCAAAATGCTATAAAAATCTTGAAAATGCATTAGAATTGCATGAAAGAATATTTGCATATGGAATGCTTAAATATCATCAAGATATGAGTAATCAAGAAAGTATGAAGTTATATAAAAGAATAGAAGCTTTAACTACAGAATTTTCAGAAGCAGAAAGCTTTATATCACCTGAGATGAGCAAAATTTCAGATGAAAAATTGGAAGAATATTTAAAAGATAGTAGAGTTAAAGAATATGAAAAAACAATAAGAGATATTATGAAAGAAAAGAAACATATTTTAAGTGGAGAACTTGAAGAAGTACTTGCTAAATATTCAGAAGTTTTTTCTAGTTCAGAAAACGCATATGACATTTTTACAAATACAGAATTTGAATTTCCAAGTATAAAAGATGAAAATGGAAATGAGCTAAAAATGAGTTCTGCATTATTTTCAAAACATTTAATGAATAGGAACGAAGGAGTTAGAAAACAAGCTTTTGAATCTATGTATTCTTTGTATAAAAAACATATAAATACAATAACAGAATTATATTTAACAAGAGTAAAAACAAGAGTAATTTCAAGTAAGCTTAGAAAATATGAATCTTCTTTAGATGCAGCAACTAATAATGATGATTCTAATGTAGCAGTTTATGAAACTTTATTAAAAGAAGTTAATAAAAATTTATATTTAAATCATGAATATCTTAAATTAAAAGCAAAACTTTTAGGAAAAGATAAAGTGCATATGTATGATGTATATGTAAATACACTTGATGTAGAAGATGCTCATATTGAATATGAAGATGCTAAAAAAACAGTATTAGATGCATTATCTATAATGGGAGAAGAATATATATCAGTATTAAAACATGCTTTTGAAAATAGTTGGTTAGATGTTTATGAAAAAGATAATAAAATGAGTGGAGCATATAGTATGGGAGTTCATTCTGTTCATCCATATGTTTTATTAAATTATATAAATTCTTCAAGAGATGTATCAACAATAGCGCATGAATTAGGTCACTCAATGCATAGTTATTATGCAAGTAAGAATCAAAATATTATTAATGCAAATTATACTATAATGGTAGCAGAAGTTGCATCCACAGTAAATGAAATAATACTTGCAAATTATTTAATAAATAAAGAAACTGATAAAAGTAAAAAAGCAGCTTTAATAAATGAACAGTTAGACATGATTAGAGCAACATTAATAAGACAGGCAATGTTTGCAGAATTTGAGAAAGATGTACATTCAAAAATTGAAGCTGGAGAAAGCTTAACATCAGAAAACTTAAATAATATTTATTTTGAATTAGTAAAAAAATATTTTGGAGAAGTAAGTATAATTGATGAAGAAATAAAATATGAATGGGCTAGAATACCTCATTTTTATAGATGTTTTTATGTATATAAATATTCAACAGGTATAACTTCAGCAATAGTAATCGCAAATAAAATTTTGTCAGGAGAGCCTGAATATGTTGAAAAATATATAAAAATGTTAAGCATGGGTGGATCAAAAGATTCTTTAAGTTTACTAAAAAGTGTAGATGTTGATTTAGAAAAAGAAGAAACTTATGAAGAAGCTTTTAAGTACTTTGAAAATAAATTAGAAGAACTAAAACATTTAATAGAAGATTAATTTTCACACAAAAAACATAATAATGTTATATAAACAAATAAATAATACGAGAAATTTTAATAACATAAATAAAATGAGTTTATTAAAAAGACTAATAAATATTAAAATATTGGAGGACAAAGATTATGGCAGATGTAACAGTTTTAGTAGTAGATGATGAATCTAGAATGAGAAAATTAATTAAAGATTTTTTAGTACAAAAGGATTATAATATATTAGAAGCAGAAGATGGTGAAAAAGCACTAAAGCTTTATGAAGAAAATAAGGAAAAAATAAATTTAATTTTACTAGATGTTATGATGCCAAAACTAGATGGTTGGTCTGTACTTCGTCAAATTCGTCAGTCAAATAAAGCCTTACCAATTGTAATGCTTACAGCAAGAGCAGAGGAACAGGATGAATTATTTGGATTTGAACTTGGAGTAGATGAATACATTACCAAACCATTTAGTCCTAAAATATTAGTAGCTAGAGTAGAGGCTATATTAAAAAGAACCAAACCAGAATCAAAAGAATTAAAAAGCTATGATGGAATTGTTATTGATAATGAAGGAAGAACAGTTACAGTAGATGGAAAACAAGTTGAGTTAAGTTTTAGAGAATATGAGCTTTTAAAATATTTATTAGATAATGAAAATATAGCATTATCTAGGGATAAAATATTAAATACTGTTTGGAATTATGATTATTATGGAGATTCAAGAACTATAGATAGTCATATTAAAAAAATTAGACACAAACTAGGAAAAAAAGGTAAACATATTCAAACAATAAGAGGTATTGGATACAAATTTGAAATAAAATAGGGGATTATAAACATGATAAAAAAGAAAATATTTAAATCTGTGCGTGCTAAATTGTTCCTTACCTTATGTGTAGTTATTTTTATGATAATTGCATTTTTTGTAATAATAAATAATTCTGTTTTAGAAGCATTATATTATTACTCTAAAAAAGAAGCTACATTAAATACTTATAATTACATAGATACTAATATTCCTAAAGTTTTAAGTGATGAAGAAAAAGAAAAATATGAATTAGAACTTGAGAAGATTTCAGTAAATAATAATTTCGAAATTTTGATTTTAAATGGTAAAGAAATAGTTTATACTACTAATAAAAATTTTTTACCAGAATTTGGAACAATTAATGAAATAAAATCTGATGTAAAATATAGTATTTTTAATAAATCAGATATTATGTACTCACAAGATAGAGTAGATATAAGAAGAATTAAAGACAAAAAAACTGGTATAAGTTATATATTACTAAAAGGTTCTTTAGAAAATGGAAATGAGATTTATATAAGATTACCAATTACACCTATACAAGATAGTGTAGATATTTCAAATAGATTTATTTATATTATAGGTGTTGTAACTGTTGGACTTGGAGCAGTTGCAATTACTTTTATTACTCAAAGATTTACTAAACCAATTGAAGAATTGAATGATATTGCAAATGAAATGAGTAATTTGAATTTTAAAAGAAAATATAGAATTAATGATAATGAAGATGAAATTGATGAACTTGGTAAAAGTATAAATACTCTTTCTGATAAGCTAGAAGAAACAATTAATAAATTAAAAATAAACAATAGTGAACTAGAAAAAGATATTGAAGCAAAATCTAAAATTGATGAAATGAGAAAACAATTTATTTCAGATGTATCACACGAGTTAAAAACTCCAATTTCTTTAATTCAAGGATATGCAGAAGGTTTAGTAGAAAATGTAACTACTGATGAAGAAAGCAAAAAGTTTTATGCAGAAGTAATTTTAGATGAAGCTAATAAAATGGATAAATTAGTAAAACGTCTTTTAGAGCTTATGAAATTAGAATATGAAGATAGAAAGTTTAATGATACTAAATTTGATATAGTAGAATTAATAAATGAAGTAATAAGAAATTCACAAGTTGTTTTAAATGAACAAAACATTGAAGTAGAATTTAAAGAAAAAGAATCTATATATGTATATGCAGATGATTTCTATATTGAGCAAGTAATAAGTAATTATTTTACAAATGCAATAAAAAATGTATTAGAAGTAGATGGAAAAAAGAAAATAAAAATAGCAATAAAAAATGGAAAAGAACTTGGAAAATTAAGGATTACAGTATTTAATACAGGAAAGAATATAGATGAGGAAAACTTAAATAGAATTTGGACAAGATTTTATAAAGTAGATGAATCACGTACACGTTCTAAAGGTGGAACTGGTATTGGACTTGCTTTAGTTAGAGCAATAATGACTAAGTATCAAAGTCAGTATGGTGTTACTAATAAAAAAGATGGAGTAGAATTTTATTTTGAAATTTCTAAAGAGAAATAAATTGGAATTTAAGAGTTATTATAAATTTGTTCTAAAATATAATATATATTAATTTTTTTCACACTTTGTTGTCGCAATCTATAAATAAATTTTTATGTAGGTTGCTCAATTTCGCACTCACTTCGTTTGTTTAGTTGCTTATACAGTGTTTCAAAATTTAATATATATTATATTTAGAACTATTTTTATATTATAGGAAAATGCTTTGTAATTTCTATAATATAAAACTTTGCTAATTTTGTACATTTTTTAGCTGTGCGAAACTTAGTGAGTTACAGATAAGCTATGTGTATCGAACAAAGACACGAGGATATTTGCAAGTAATTTTGTCTTTTGCAACTTTTATCTTTTACTATTGTTCTTAATAATATATATATTAAATTATGAATTATAATTAAATCTAGATAAAAATATTTTTTTTAGAAAAACTATTTACAAAATAAAAAAATCGTAGTATTATAATTAAAATTTATTTCAAAGTAAATTTAAAAATCTTAAGGTCATTTTTTCTTGACCAAAAAATCAAACTTTTAAAAATTTAATAAGAAAAGAGGTGAGGTTTTGTTTTAGTTATACGAAATTAAATCTTAATATGATTTCTTTTGTTTTTAGTATAGTTATTACTATTATGGGAGGAGTAATTATTAATTCATATGATGAGGTAAATATAAATACAAAAATAGAAGAATATCATGAAAATACAAATGAAATTAGTTCTATTTCTGAGTTTGAAGATAATAATATAATTTCTCAAAATGTTATAGAAGATAAAAGTATCTGGCAGTTAGAAATTCCTAAGATAAATTTAATAGCAAGAATTAGTGAAGGTACTAATAAAAAAACATTAGATGAGTATGTAGGTCATTTTGAAGAAACTTCAAAATATAATGGAAATATTGTACTTGCTGCACATAACAGAGGGTATAAAGTAAATTATTTTGAGAAATTAAAAGAACTTGAAATAGGAGATGAAGTTATTTACACATATAATGGTAATAGAAGAATATATGTAATTAACTATAAAACAATTATTAAAGATACAGATTGGGAAAATTTGAAAAATACGGAAGAAAATAGAATAACACTAATAACTTGTGTAGAAAATGAGCCTGAATATAGAAGATGTGTGCAGGCTATAGAGATTTAAAATAAGAAAGGAGAGAGTATTTTTTAATACTCAAAAAATAAATGAAAAAAATTATTAGTATAACATTATTATTTATTTTAATTGCAAGTGTATGTTATAACAGTTTTGCTTTTGAAATAGGTGAAAAAGATTTAGTTTTAATAGAACAATGTGAAGGATATCTTAAGTACCAAGGAAGCGAAAAAAAGGCACCATATGTTGTTTATCAGAAAGATGGAAAAACTTATCCAGCATATTGCTTAAATGCAGATCGTGATGGAATTGGAACATCTGGTGTAGGAAATTACAGTGTTACTGTAAATAGTAGAGTTAATAATTTGGCTGTGTGGAGAATGATTATAAATGGATTTCCCTATAAAACTCCAGCTGAATTAGGTGCAGCAAATGATAAAGAAGCATATACTGCTACAAAATTTGCTGTTTATACAGCATTATATAATAGAAATCCAAATGATTATACTGCTGTGGATACAGAAGCAGGTAGAAGAACTTTAGAAGTATATAGAAAAATAGTACAAGCAGGAAAAAATTGTACAGAAACAATAGAAGATAATTTGCAAGTGTCAATTACTCCAGAAAGTGAAAAATGGAAAATTGATAATATTAATAAAGAATCGGTAAGTAAGATTTATAATTTTAATTCTCATGTAAGTAAAGGAACTTATACAGTAAATATTGACGGAAAATTACCAGAAGGATTTAAAATAACAGATATAAATAATAATGAAAAAACAACTTTTAATATTAATGAAAAATTTAAAATAATAATACCAATTACGAAACTATTAGAAAGCGAAAGCTTTAGAATAAAAGCAAAAGCTACTTTTGAAACAAAACCAGTATTATATGGAAAAACAGCAATACCAGGAACACAAAATTATGCAATATCAGGTTATGTATATGAAGATGGTGAAATTTCGTATGTAGATGGGTATTTGAAAAATATTACAAAAATCAACATAGTAAAACAAGACGGAGAAACAGAAAATAAGTTACAAGGTGTAAGATTTAATATATTAGATTCAAATAAAAATATTATACATGAAAATTTAACTACAAATGATAGGGGAGAGATTGTACTTGAGAATATGATACCAGGAAAATATTATATTCAAGAAATTGAAACTCTTTCAGGATATAATTTGTATACAGATTTAATTGAAATAAATTTAGAATTAAATGAAGAAATTAAAGTTACAGTTAATAATATTCCAATAAAAAGTACTATAGTAGATAAAGGAGAAGAGATCATAGAAGTTTCTTCAAAATTTGAGAAACTAGAATATAGTGAAAATACAGTATCTACTATAAAAAATACTGTAACAGAAGATAATTTAGAAAGTATAAGTAATACTGAAAATAAAACTAGTATTTATAATAAAAAATTACCAGTTACAGGATATTAAAAAATATGAAAGACTTTTAATTTTAAACATTAAATATTAACAATTTTTAGATTATATATTTTAGATAAATAATTTCTGCGCAGACTTGGGAGCTTTTTAAAGCGACCAGTAAAGAAATTACTTTAGATAAAATATATAATCTAAAAATAAAATACTATATGTTTCTGAAATTAAAAGCCTTTCATATTTTTATATTTCTAATAAATGTTTAGCTTTATTAATATCTTCTTGAGAAGGAGGAACAATACTTTCAAGTTCATAAGTATCTCCAATTTCTTCCCATTTGAATTTCCCTAAGTTATGATAAGGTAAAATTTCGACTTTTTCAACATTTTTAAGAGTATCAATAAATTTTTTTAAGTTTTGTAAATCAAATTTATCGTCAGTATATCCAGGTACTAATACTTGTCTTATCCAAACAGGAGTATTTATATTACTCAAATATTTTGCAAATTCAAGATTATTTTTGTTTGAAACTCCTGTAAGATTTATTGATTTTTGGTCATCAATATGTTTAATATCTAAAATGACTAAATCTGTATATTTTAATAATTCCTTTATTTTATTTGATATAGGAATACTTCCAGCTGTATCGAGTGCAGTATGAATTTTACGAGCTTTTAATTCTTTAAAAAGTTCTGTAACGAATTCTACTTGAAGTAAAGGCTCACCTCCTGATACAGTGACACCTCCACCAGAATTATCCATATAAGATTTATAGTTTAGTATTTCTTTTACTAATTCATTTACTGAAGTAGGCGTGCCTGAATTTAAATTCCAAGTATCACGGTTATGACAATACTTACATTTTAAAGTACAGCCTTGCATAAATATAACAAAACGTATACCAGGTCCATCAACTGTTCCAAAAGTTTCTATTGAATGAATTTTTCCTATCATAATAAATCTCCTAATTTATATGTATATCGAATTGATTAATATTATAAAAACGGACATTTTATAATTAAAGATTACTTAAAAAATGTCCGTTTAACTAATATTTCTATAAATATTAGTTTCATATTTTATTTTATATTTTCATGAATTGTTCTATTAATAACATCTAATTGTTGTTCTTTAGTTAATTTAATAAAGTTTACTGCATATCCAGAAACTCTAATTGTAAGTTGAGGATATTTTTCAGGATGTTCCATAGCATCTTCTAATAATGCTCTATCAAAAACATTAACATTTATATGATGACTAAATTTAGCAAAATATCCATCAAGTAAAGCTGTTAAATTTGTAATTCTAGAATTATCATCTTTACCTAAAGCGTTAGGAACTATTGCAAAAGTATAAGAAATGCCATCTTCAGCATATTTGTAAGGTAACTTTGTCATAGTATTTAAAACAGCTAAAGCGCCATGAGTATCTCTACCATGAATTGGATTTGCACCTGGTCCAAATGGAGCTCCATCTTCTCTACCATCAGGAGTATTTCCAGTAGCTTTTCCATATACAACATTAGAAGTTATAGTTAATATTGACATTGTAGGTTTTGAATTTCTGTATGTTGGTTGTTGTTTCAATTTATTCATAAACATTTTTACAATATCTACTGCTATTGAATCGACTCTATCATCATCATTACCATATTTAGGAAAATCACCTTCGATTTTATAGTCGACTGCTAAACCAGTTTCATCTCTAATAACTTTAACTTTAGCATATTTCATTGCAGAGAAAGAATCAGCAACTATAGATAATCCAGCAATACCACATGCCATAGTTCTTAAAATTTCTTTATCATGTAGTGCCATTTCTAATTTTTCGTAAGCATATTTATCATGCATGTAATGAATTATATTTAAAGCATTCATATAGACTCTAGCAACCCAATCACACATTCTATCAAATTTTTCCCAAACTTCATCAAAATCTAGATATTCTGATGTAACAGGCTCACGTCTACTTGTAATTTGTTTTCCAGACTTTTCGTCTCTTCCACCATTAATAGCGTATAATAATGTTTTAGCTAAATTAGCTCTAGCTCCAAAGAATTGCATTTGTTTACCTATTCTCATTGCAGATACACAACAAGCTATTCCATAATCATCACCCCAGTATTCTCTCATTAAGTCGTCATTTTCATATTGAATAGAACTTGTTTTTATTGATAATTTTGAACAATAGTCTTTAAATCCTTTTGGAAGTCTTGTAGACCATAAAACAGTTAAGTTTGGTTCTGGAGCAGGTCCTAATGTTTCTAATGTGTGCAATACTCTAAAAGAATTTTTAGTAACTAAAGTTCTACCATCAATTCCCATACCACCAATACTTTCAGTAACCCAAACAGGATCACCACTAAATAATTCATCATATTCAGGTGTTCTTAAAAATCTAACCATTCTTA
Organism: uncultured Clostridium sp.; assembly: GCA_947427205.1. Lineage (GTDB taxonomy): Bacteria > Bacillota > Clostridia > TANB77 > CAG-508 > Scatovivens. The sequence continues at coordinate 9,417 of CANEHB010000012.1, read as the reverse complement.
ATTTCATAACAAAATGATCCATAATTTCTTGAGCTTCTTCTTCTGTTAATATACCTGCTTTAATATCTTGTTCAAAGTATATATCTAAAAATGTAGATGTTCTACCAATACTCATAGCAGCACCATTTTGTTCTTTTATAGCTCCTAAGTAACCAAAATAAGTCCATTGAACTGCTTCTTTTGCATTTGATGCTGGTTTAGAAATATCAAAACCATATTTTTCAGCCATTATTTTTAGTTCTTCTAATGCAGAGATTTGGTCAAAATGTTCTTCTCTTTGTCTAATAATTTCTTCTGAAATATTAAATTCTTGTAAATTAGCAAAATCTTTTTTCTTTTCTTCTATTAGAAAATCAACACCATAAAGAGCAATTCTTCTATAATCACCGATTATTCTTCCACGACCATATCCATCTGGAAGACCAGTAATAAGATGAGAACTTCTAGCTGCTCTTATTTCAGGAGTATATGCTGTAAAAACACCATCATTGTGAGTTCTTCTATAATTATGATAAATGTCTTCCAATTTATCAGAAACTTTTGTATTATATGCTTCACAAGATTTTTCAACAATTCTTATACCACCATTTGGCATAATCGCTCTTTTTAATGGACTATCAGTTTGAAGTCCTACGATTTGTTCTAAATTTTTATCTATATATCCAGCATCATGACTTGAAATTGTAGAAGCAATGTCATTAGAAATTGCTAAAACACCACCAGCTTCTCTTTCTTTTTTATATAAATCTAATACTTCATTCCAAAGTTTATTAGTGTTTTCAGTGGCGTTTGTTAAAAAAGAAGCATCACCTTCATATGGTGTATAATTTTTTTGAATAAAATCTCTAACATTTACTTCTTCTTGCCAAGCACCTGATGCAAAATTTTTCCATTGATCAAATTTCATATTTTCCTCCTTAAATGGTATTTTTATTTTTACCTTATTTTTATATTATATTCTAATTTAAAGTAATTTTCTCAAGTACAAATTTTAACATATTGGATAATAATTTTCAAGGGAAATTTATTAGTAATATATTTATAGATGATGGAATAGATAATCAAACAATAAATATTAAATTTCATAGTAATTTAATATTTGTTTTCAATATATTTAGGAATTGACATTAATTTTTTTAAAATATATAATTATAAAAAATATAAAAGGGGCGTTAAATATGAAAGTAATATTAGCATCACAATCACCAAGAAGAGCAGCAATATTAGATTTGGCAAAAATTGATTTTGAGGTATTACCAAGTAATTATGAAGAAAAAATAGCAAATGGACTTGATATAGAAGAACAATCAAAAGAATTAGCTTTTGGAAAAGCATTAGATGTGTTTAATAATACTCAAGGAGATAGAGCGATTATAGGTGCAGATACTATTGTTGTGAAAAATAATAGAATATATGGAAAACCAAAAAGCAGAGAGGAAGCTATAAGAATGTTAACAGAACTTCAAGGAGATGACCATGAAATTTATACAAGTTTAGCAATTTTAATTGAAGATCAAGGAGAGTATAAAGAATATAAAGAAGTTTCTATAAGTACTATAACAGTTGGAGAAATGACAGAAGATGAAATAATCGAATATGTTGATGAAGAAAGACCATATGATAAGGCAGGAGCATACGCAATTCAAAGTTGTTTTAGTAAATATATAGAAAAAATAAATGGAAATTATATGGCAATTGTAGGTCTTCCTATTAATAGAGTCTATGAAATTTTAAAAGAAAATGAAGTATTATAATAAGTTTTTTATACAGTAATGAGCAGATTAAAACATTTTTTTAGTTGATATAAGTTTCTAAAAGATATAATAAAAATGAATTAAAATGCAAAAATATTAATAGTAAATTTTTAGATGAAGGACTTATATAAATAAAAGTTGAACAAGAGTCGAAAAAAATTAAAATCGAAAAAAAATGATTTCTTTAAAAGTAGAAATCATTAAAAAAATTATTTATTCATTTTTGCAAATACTTTGAATTGAAGAGCTTTTTTTACTAAGTCCCATTCATCATCAGGTATATCTGAAACATAAACTGTATTACCTTTTTCTTTTATTATTTCTAAAATATCTAGATTTGCATATCTACTATTTTGTTCAAAAATATCATCATTATTATTTATAGCTACATAATTTTTTCCCGTTTCTTGACAAGTAAAAGAAAAAATTAAGTCCATATCTAAACGTTCTTTATCTATATTAAAAATTCTAATATCTTTCATTTGTACCTCACACTATCAACTAATTAATTGGTTTTAAAGTCTGGAAAAATGGGTTTGATAATAAATCATCATCTGATATTGGATTAGAATTATCATTATTTTGTGAAACCACATTTCCATCATTTTGAGAATTAGATTCTTTAAAGATTCCTAATATTTTACGCATTTCCTCAATAGTTAGAAGATTTGCTTTATATAAAACTAATGCACTTGTTTCTGGAATATAATTAAAATTTCCTACTTGAACCATAGCATTAGAAGTTTTATAATATTCAGCCATTTTTGAAGTTAAAAGAGAGGTGTTATAAAAAGCTTTTAAAGTTTCTAAATCTTGCTTTAATAAAACTAACGACCCTTTACAAGGAAAGACGACTCTCATTAAATTTTCACGCTCCTATAATAATACAATATAAAATATCTTATCAATAATATAATTTTTTTTCAACATTTTATTCAAATTTTTTAATTCGTTTTATCTTTTTTATCTTTTATAAAAATTATGATAAATTACATTTAGTATTTTCAATAATAAATACAACAAATTCATTTATAAAAAAATATAGATTTTAATTTTAAAGAAGATGTGATATAATTCAGATACTAAAAACTTATAATATAAAAAATATGAAAATTATAGAAAGGAATCGGTTGAAGAGTTTTTATATTATATAAATAGATTATTGTGAAATTTTATAATTTAAAATATTTAACTGATTATATTTAGAAAGAAATGAAATTAAATATAGTTTTAGTAGAACCAGAAATACCTCAGAATACAGGAAATATAGCAAGAACATGTGCTGCAATAGGTGCAAAACTACATTTAGTTTATCCACTTGGATTTTCAATTTCTGAAAGAGAAGTAAAAAGAGCAGGATTAGATTATTGGGATAAATTAGATATAGAAGAACATACAAGTTTTTTTAGATTTTTAGAAAAATATAAACCAGAAGAAAACAATATGTTTTTTGTAACAACAAAAGGAAAACATGTTTATTCAGATGTTAAATATTCAGAAATGGATGAGGTATTTGCTTTGTTTGGAAAAGAAACAAAAGGTTTACCAGAAGATATTTTAATGAAATATTTAGATAAAACAATAAGAATACCAATGAGAAAGACTTTACGCTCATTAAATCTATCTAATTCTGTTGCTATTGTAGCATATGAAATATTTAGGCAGGCAAATTTTGAAAACTTAGAAGAAATAAGTTCTTATTTTGATTAAATAAAACTTTATTTTTATAAAATTATAGTATATTATATTGTAAATAAATATTGGGGGATTAGAATATGAAAAAAGTAATAGTATATGTAGTATTATTTTTAATTTTATTAGGAACAATTTTCTTATTCACTGGTTGTACATTAAAAGTAGAGACTACTGACAATTCAGTATCAGCTTCAGTAGATGGAGAAACTACTGAAAAAGTAGATAGCATAATTGATTGGATAAAAGAAAGAATAAACAGAGTATTTAATACAGAAGAAAAATCTGAAATACAATCTGCTTAAAATTAAGGAGGAAATAATGAAAAAAGTATGTAGTTTAATTATTTTAGTAATATTAATGTTTACATTAACAGGATGTAGCTCAAAGAGCGAGAACAAAGCAAATACAACATCTACAAAAAATGCTTCAAAACAAAATAGTGTATCAAATACTTCAAAAGTAAATTCAGAAAGCTCAAAATATGATAATGCAGACTATGTTGCAAGTGCTGAAAAACAAATGTCAATGCCAGAAGTAGGAGAGATGGTAGCGATATTGCATATAAAAAATTTTGGAGATGTTAAAGTTAAATTTTTTGAAGATATAGCTCCAAAAGCTGTTGAAAACTTTGTAACTCATGCTAAAAATGGATATTATAACGGATTAACTTTTCATAGGGTAGTTGATGAATTTATGATACAAGGTGGAGATCCAGAAGGTAATGGAACAGGTGGAGAAAGTATATGGGGAGAAGGATTTGGAACAGAAGTAGATTCTAGATTAGTACCATATAGAGGTTCATTATGTATGGCAATGTCTATGTTACCAAATAGTATAGGAAGTCAATTCTTTATTACACAAGCACATTATTCAAGCCAAATGGAAGTATATTTTAAAGGATTTCCTACACAATTAATAGAGCAATATAGAAAATATGGTGGATATTTAAGTTTATTTATGGAATATACAGTATTTGGTCAAGTTTATGAAGGTATAGAAGTTGTTGATAAAATAGCACAAGTAGAAACAACAATGTCAGATAGTGGTGAAAAAAGCAAACCAGTAGAAGATGTAATTATCGAAAGTATTGAAGTAACAACTTATAAGAAATAGGAGATATAAAAATGAGTAACGAATTTGGAATAAGTGATAAAGTACTTGATATAGCAAAAGAAGTTGAAAAAGAATTAGAACCAATTTTTAATCAATATGAAATTAATTGTATGAAAACTAGCAGTAGAGTTTTAAAAGCTTTCCAAAATAATAAAGTATCAACAACAGATTTTAATGAAGTAACTGGATATGGATATTATGATGGTGGTAGAGAAAAATTAGAAAAAATATATGCTGAGATTTTTAAAGCAGAAGATGCAATTGTTAGACCACAAATAATGTCTGGAACACATGCATTAACTCTTACTTTATTTGGATTATTAAAGTATGGTGATACAATGATAAGTATTTCGGGAGAACCTTATGATACTTTAAAAAGTGTTATAGGACTTTCAGGAGACAGTGAAAACTCTTTAATAAAACATGGGATAAAATATGAACAAATAGAACTTGTAAACAATGATTTTGATTATGAAAAAATTGAAGAAAGAGTAAAAAAAGGTAGTATTAAACTAATTGAAATTCAACGTTCTAGAGGATATTCACAAAGAAAAAGTTTAAATATAGATAAAATAGAAAAAGTAATAAAACTTATAAGGAGACTGGATTCTAAAATAATATTAATGGTAGATAACTGTTATGGAGAATTTGTTGAAGATAAAGAACCAACAGAAGTTGGAGCTGATATTTTTGTAAGTTCATTGATGAAAAATTTAGGAGCAGGAATAGCAACAAGTGGTGGATATATAGTAGGAAGAAAAGATTTAATATATCAAGTAGCAGAAAGACTTACAGCACCTTGTATAGGGAAAGATTTAGGTGCAAACTTTAATCAAATGCTTTCATATTATAAAGGTATTTTTATGGCACCATCAGTTGTAAAATCAGTTTTAAAAACAATGACTTTTGCAAGTAGAATCTTAGAAAAATTTGGATTTGAAGGAGTAAGTCCAAGATTTGATGAAAAAAGAGCTGATATAATTCAAACAATAGAATTAAAATCAGAAGAAAAATTAGTTAAATTTTGTCAAGGGGTTCAAAAAGGTTCTCCTATAGAGGCATATGTAAAACCAGTGCCTGATGAAATGCCAGGTTACCCTCATAAGGAAATTATGGCTGGAGGAAGTTTTACACCAGGTGCAACAATTGAACTTAGTTGCGATGGACCACTTTGTGAGCCATACACAGCATATATGCAAGGTGGTTTAACTTATGAATATGGAAAATTAGGAATATTAATTGCGATAGAAAATATGCTAAGAAATGAGGAATAGAAGATGTGGTTTATATGTGCTTTGCTTACAACATTAATATGGGGATTAGCAGAATTATTTTATAAAAAAAGTGCAGTAGAAAATGAAAAGTATAGTCATTTAAAAACATGTATATGTGTTGGATTAGTTATGGGAATACATGCAATTTATGTATTATTAACCACAGATATACAATATGATTTTAAAAATATAATTATATATTTACCAGTATCATTTTGTTATATTTTTTCAATGGCCTTATCTTTTTTTGGTATGAAATATATAGAAGAGTCTATATCTGATCCAATAGAAAATACATCAGGTGCTATTACATCAATATTGTGTTTTGTTATCTTAGGTCAAGCAATTGGTAAATTATCTATACTTGGAATAATATTAATTGTTATAGGTATTTTAATTATAGGTTTTTTAGAGATGAGAAGTGATAATGAAAGAAAAAAAAGATTGGGTAAGAAGATGGCAATAATTGCTTTTACAATGCCATTCCTGTATGCAATTTTTGATGCTTTAGGAAGTTTTTTAGATGTATATTTTTTAGAATTAGAAACTTCACCATTATTAATGGTCACAGAAGATACAATTGAGTTAGTTGCAAATACATCATATGAATTAACATTTGCAATTTCAGCAATTATACTTGTGTTATATATTATTTTAAGGAAAGAAAAGATAGATATAGTCAATCAAAAAGATAAAATGCTTGCTGCTATATGTGAAACAATAGGGCAATTTACATATGTATATGCAATGAGTGGAAATGCAATAATTGCGGCTCCAATGATTTCATCAGTTTGTGTAGTTTCAGTAATACTTTCTAGAATATTTTTAAAAGAAAAATTGACTAGAAAACAATATTTAGCAATTATAAGTGTAATAGCTGGAATATTAGTGTTAGCCGTTGCAGAGGTTATATAAAAATAAAATATTTAATTATAAAAGTACCCTTGAATTGTTAGATAAAAATAACAATTCGGGGGTATTTTATATTATAAGAACTTGCCACATAATTCTTATAATATAAAGCCTTCTCAAATATTGTACATAATTTATTTGTGTGAAAAATAGTGAGCTACAGATAAGTTATGTACGAAAAACGAATACGAGGATATTTGTAAGCAATTTTGTCTTTTACAATTTTCAGAATGCTCTCGTTTGTTTTAAAGAATAATTTGATATTATAGAAATTAAAATATTTATTATAATAAAAATAATTTTTATGTAAAATTTTGTAGAATAAAAAAATAAAAATAATTTTTTTTATTTAATAAGATTAAAATTCCTAGAAATACAAGGGATATAAGTTAATTTTAAATATAAAATTAAGTTTGACAAAAAAATATATTAAGATTAAAATTATTGTGATATATTTTGTGAGAAATATTAAAAAAATATAACAAAAAAAATGATAAATTTGCTAATTTAGGTTGATATTTTATGGAATATATTGTATTATATTATATGTACAATATTAAAGAATACTACCTAAAGGAGGTTTTTTATAAATTATGATAAAAAAAGTATCAATAATGGCAATAATGTTTGTAACATTAGTAATAATACTTGGATCTTTTATGAGTGTAATGGCTGTTACAGGAGAAGAAGTTTTAAATTCAGAACAAGCAACAGAATTAGTAAAAATAAAAGAATCAACAAAAGATAAGTTAGCTGAATATGTTGAAAAATATGGTTCTACTCCATATGGAGTAGCAGCATATATACTAAATATAGTAAGAATTTATAGTATACCATTTTGTTTTATAGGTATAGCAATTGGATCTATATTTCAATATGTATTGGGTATAAGAAAATTAGATGTTAGGGATAGAGGACTTTTACTTATTATGACATTCGTAACAATCTTATTAATATGCCAGGTACTACCATTAATTTTTGCTATAGTAGTAAATGGTTGGAGGGGTTAAACAAATGAAAGTTTTATTTGCGGTTAGTAGTGAAAGCATTTCAGATGCTATAATCAAAAAGTATCAAAGGGAATATAAGGAAATTCTTTCTTATAAAAATGTTTATTACTTCAACGCAATATTAAAAGAGATACAAAAAGATAAAACTTATGATAGGATAGTTATAAGTGAAGATTTAGAACCATTTTCAAATAATAATTATGAAGCAATAGATAAATTTATCTTTGAAAAACTTGATAATATTAGCGACGAAGCTCAAGATATTGATGGAAATGAAACTTCCATAATTTTAATATGTACAGATAGACATACTAAAGGAAGTTCTTTTTTAGTTAAACTTTTTGGTATAGGAATTTATAATGCACTTTTAGGTAATGACAGAAGTATGGAACAAGTGTGCAGATTAATAAATAAACCTAGAGTAAAAAAAGAAGCTAAAAGCTATTATAAAATTGATGCTGATGATGTTAATTATAGTAATAAAAGTGAAAAAGAAGTAAGTGAATTAGAGATTCAAAATATATTAACTCATTTCAAAAAATTGGGAAAAAATACTGATAAATTTGCTGATAGTTTTAACAGTATAGCTTCACAATACACAGATGAACAATTAAAAATAATAATTAATTGTTTACCAATAAATGTAAAAGCTGTATTAGAAGAAGATTGTCCAAAATATCAAGAAATAATGTCAGTTAATGGTATGATGCAAAGAGTAAATAAAGAATCTATGAAAACGAAAGAAGCTCAAAAGCAAACAGGAATAAAAATAGATATTATAGAAAACAAAATGAATCAAGCAAAGATGTCTGGACCAATTGTTATACCAGCTTCAGTAAGAACTTCTAAGAATAAAGGTCCAGCACCAGTTAGACCAATGGGAAATGATATAGAAATAAAATCTGAAAATAAAGATGCTTCTAAGATTAAAAAAGTTGTAAAAAGAGTAGAAGAACCAAAACAAATTGAATCTACAAGACCAGTAAGACCACAAGGCAATACAGCAAAATCAGAAGCAAGAAGAGAAAATATTGTAAATAAACAACAACCTGATTCTTTGAAAAAAGCAAAATCATCATCTCTTGATGATATAGTAGCAGGTGTTAATATTACTAATGAAGATAGAAAGGATACAACACCTAAAATGAGAGTATCAAAAGAAGAAAATGAAGAAATTGCTGTTTCAATGGAAGAAAAGAAAAAAGGTAGAGGAAGACCAAGAAAGGAACCTTCTGCTGATGCACAAGTTAAACCAAAAGGAAAAAGAGGAAGACCAAAAAAACAATTAGAAGAAGTAGAAGAAAATGATGAAGTAATATTACCTGGTATGAATAATGATTTTGAAGAAGAAGTAATGTTACCAGGAATGGATAATTTTGATGATGAAATATTACCAGGATTAGATGATTTCGAAGATGCAGATAACGAAGATGATGGAATGTTACCAGGGTTAGATGATTTCGAAGATGCAGATGACGAAGATGACGGAATGTTACCAGGGTTAGATGATTTCGAAGATGCAGATGACGAAGATGATGGAATGTTACCAGGGTTAGATGATTTCGAAGATGCAGATGACGAAGATGACGGAATGTTACCAGGGTTAGATGATTTCGAAGATGTAGATGACGAAGATGACGGAATGTTACCAGGAATGGA
>CANEHB010000011.1 GCA_947427205.1 uncultured Clostridium sp. | reverse complement strand
TTAGATAATTTTTTCATAATCTACTTTTTCATAGATTACTTTACACTACCATAAAATTATATGAGGTAATATATAAAAAATGCACTATAAATAGTGCATTAAAATTTATTTTACGATTTCATTTACATACGATTTAAATAAATCTCCTCTTTCAGCAAAGTTTTTAAACATATCAAAACTTGCACTTGCTGGAGAAAATAATACAATATCACCTCTTGCAGCAATGTTATATGCTGTTTGCACTGTTTCTCCTAAAGATTCACATTTATAAATTGGTAAATCCTTTTTTTGCTTTTTTAATTCTAATCTAACTGCTTTTTCAATTTTTTCAGCTGTTTGCCCTAATAATATTAATGATTTACAATTATCTACTATCGGTTTTGCAAGTACATTATAATCTAAATTTTTATCATATCCACCTGCTATAAGATTTATATTTTTTAAAGCAAATGCATTTAGTCCAGCAATAGTTCTAGTAGGACTAGAACTAACAGAATCATTATACCATTTTATTCTTGTTTTTGTTTCTTTTATTAATTCAAGCCTATGTTCTACCCCATTAAATTCTGTTAAAACAGTTTCTACTGACTCTTTTTTTACTAATCCCTTTGTTGCTATTATTGCACAACATGCATTTTCAAAATTATGAACTCCACGAAGTTTCATATTTCTAGTATCAAATGCATGCCTTCTAAGTCCATTTTCACAAATTTTTATTTTTCCATCTTCTACATCTACTAAATATCCTTCGCGAATTTTATTTTTACTACTAAAAAATTCAACTTTTCCTTTTGCTTCTTTTGCACAATTTCTTGTTATTTCATTATCATAATTTAATATTAAAAGACCATCTTTGTCTTGATACTTAAAAATACTCTTTTTAGCTTCTATATATTCATCCATATCAGTATGGATATTTAAATGATTAGGTGTTATATTAGTTATTACAGAAATTTTAGGGCTTATTTTCATATTCATTAATTGAAAACTACTTAATTCTAAAACAACAATATCTTCTGGATCCATATCTTTTATTTTTGTAAATAGAGGCTTTCCGATATTTCCTCCTATATAACAATTATATCCATCTTGTTTTAAAATTTCATATATTAAAGTTGTTGTTGTTGTTTTCCCATCACTTCCTGTTACTCCTATTACTAATCCTGGTGCAAGTTCTATTACCATTTCAACTTCTGTTGTAATAATTGCACCTCTTTCAGCTTCCTTTCTAAGTTCTGGAACTATAGGTAAACAACTTGGAGAACGAAAAATTATATCAAATCCTATTAAGTTCTTTAAACAATCTTCTCCAAAAGAATATGTCATTCCATAATCTAAAATCTTATCCATAATTTTTTGGTCAATATCATCTATAGATTTATTATCAAAAACTGTTACAACAGAATTTAAATTATATAAATATTCAAGTAAAGGTACATTACTAACTCCAATACCAATTATAGCTACTTTTCTTCCTTTTAAATATCTATTAAATTCTAACAATTTTTCATTTATGTAAGCCATCTTACCTCCTATATTTTTGCCATCTCTGGCAACTTAATTTTGCTTAATACCTTTTTTGTAGATTCTTCTACTGATTTACAATCTGTTACATCTATTTCTATAGTAATTGGACTGTATTCATAAAATCCTGCTTTTTCTTGAAGAATATCTCTTTTTACAATATTATCTCTTATATCTTTTGGTGATTCTTTTTCATTATATTGAATAAGTTTTCTTCTAACTCTTTCATCTAAACTTGCTGTAATAAAAAAATGATAATTGCATTCTGGATATATTTTCATTAAACTTCTTCCTGAAACTATTATATTAAATTTTTCTTTATACGAATTTATTAAATTTTTAGAAAACTCAAATAATGCTTTATTATCTGCACTTCCACCAACAGTTGAAACTGCCAGTGAAGCTTCTTTTGATTGAATAGAATCTTCATCAACTTTTATTCCATCTATATATACTATTGTTTCATTATTTTCAATTTTTAATTCAATTTTGAATAAATCCATCATTTCTTTTATATCAAGACTTTTTCCTTTGTTTTTTAATTCTTCAAGCTCTCTACCATTTTGCATCATTGCATAAACTACTGCTCTATATAAATTTCCACCATTAAATAAAATTGTGTCTGGAATTATATTTTTTAGTTCTCTGCATATACTTGTTTTTCCAGCACCTACTAATCCTTCAATTCCTATTACTAGATTTGCCATTTGTATAATCCTTTCAAATTTATGCTATTTATATTTGCCATTATATCAGATAAAGTACTTTTCTTCAATAATTCCATAAATTTATTTTATATTAGTAATAAATTTTAAATTTAAAAATTTAATCATTATTAATAAAATAATATGTATATTTTCAAAATTTTGACAAATACTATTTTTAATCAAAAGGAGGTGCTTTCTTAAGATGTCAAAGAAAAATAAATCAAAAAATTCAAACAATGGTGATGACACAACATCAAAAAATTAGTTTTTAAATAGTGACTTTTTAAGCTTTACAAATAATATTTTTGAATTTTTCAAACATATTTAATCTTATTATACTTATTTTAAGTAAAATTTGATATTGTATTGTTTAAATAGATACTTTTTAAGAAAAAAGAGAGTGTTCTTTTATAGGATATTCTCTTTTTTTATATAATAAACTTAACAAAATACCTAAATAAAAATGACGTTAAGCAATTATTTCTTAACGTCATTTTTATATTAATCTATTTACAAAACTAATCTAAATATTTTTTCAAAAATTTTCCTGTATAAGATCTTTCATTTTTACAAATCTGCTCTGGAGTTCCTACTGCTATTACTTCTCCTCCATTATCTCCACCTTCTTGTCCTAAATCTATTATGTGATCTGCTGTTTTTATTAAATCTAAATTATGTTCTATTACTAAAATTGTATTTCCTGTATCTACTAATCTTTGAAGTATATCTACTAGTCTATGGACATCGGCTATATGAAGACCTGTTGTAGGCTCATCTAATATATATAAAGTCTTTCCAGTTGCTCTTTTTGAAAGTTCTGTTGCAAGTTTTACTCTCTGTGCTTCTCCTCCTGATAAAGTAGTTGAAGGTTGTCCAAGTTTTATATACCCTAGTCCAACATCCAACAATGTTTGTATTTTTTGTTTAATACGAGGTATATTCTTAAAAAATTCTACTGCTTCTTCTACTGTCATATCAAGCACGTCTGATATGCTCTTTCCTTTATACTTTACTTCTAATGTTTCTCTATTATATCTTTTTCCTTTACATATTTCACAAGGAACATATATATCTGGTAAAAAGTTCATTTCTATTTTTAGAACTCCATCTCCTTGACAAGCTTCACATCTACCACCTTCAACATTAAAACTAAATCTTCCTTTTTGATATCCTCTCATTTTAGCTTCATTAGTTCCTGCAAAAATATCACGAATAATATCAAATACTCCTGTATATGTTGCTGGATTTGAACGTGGAGTTCTTCCTATTGGTGATTGATCTATATTAATTATTTTATCTATATTTTCTATTCCTTTAATTTTCTCACATTTACCAGGTTTTTCTGTAGCTCTATTTATTTCTTTAGCTAGATATTTATATAATACTTCATTTACCAAGCTAGATTTTCCAGAACCAGATACACCTGTAACACAGTTAAATACTCCTAGTGGGATTTTTACAGTTACATCTTTTAAGTTATTTTCACAAGCTTTTACTATCTCTATAGATTTACCATTAGATTTTCTTCTTTTTTTAGGAACTTTAATTTTTTCTCTTCCACTTAGATATTTTCCAGTTATAGAACCCTCAACTTTTTTTATTTCTTCTGCTGTTCCTTGTGCTATAACATTACCACCATGAACACCAGCGCCTGGTCCTATATCTATAATTTGATCTGCTGCATACATAGTATCTTCATCATGTTCAACAACCACTAATGTATTTCCTAAATCTCTTAATTTTTTTAGTGTTGCTAGAAGTTTATCATTATCTCTTTGATGTAGTCCTATACTTGGTTCATCTAATATATATAATACCCCTGAAAGACCTGAACCAATTTGTGTTGCTAATCTAATACGTTGTGCTTCTCCTCCTGATAAAGTTCCTGCACTTCTTGATAATGTTAAATATTCAAGCCCAACATCCATTAAAAATTGAAGTCTAGCATTTAATTCTTTTAAAATTACATCTGCTATCATTCTATCTTTTTTATTTAATTCTAATGAATTTAGATAATCTTTTAATTTATTAATAGGTAAGTCTGTAATCTCACTAATGTTTTTATCTCCTACTCTTACTGCTAAAACTTCTTTTTTTAATCTTGATCCATTACATGAATAACATGGACTATTACTCATATACATTTCATAAAACGCTATCATTCCTTGTGATTTAGTTTCTCTATATCTTCTATCAAGTGTTGGTAAAACACCTTCAAAAGCTTGTGTAAATTTTCTTACTCCTGCTGAAGAAGAATATTCAAAATCAATCTCTTCGTCACCTGTACCATATAGTATTTTTTCTAAGAACTCTCTAGGTAATTTTTTTATTGGCTTATTTTGTATATCTATGCCATAGTGTTTTCCAATACTTTCAAAATACATTCTAGCCATTGTATCTCCTTTTTTCAATGTACTAGAACCAAAAGCTTTAACTCCATCATATAAAGTTTTACTTTTATCTGGAATTATTAAGTCTTCATCCATTTTCATAAGATATCCTATACCTGTACACTCTGGACACGCTCCAAATGGATTATTAAATGAAAACATTCTTGGTGTTAATTCTTCGAAGCTGATATTACAATCTGGACAAGCATAATTTCCACTAAATAGCTTTTCGCCTTTTCCTGGTATATCAATTTTTACTAAACTATTTGAATGATTCATAGCTGTTTCTATAGATTCTGCTAATCTATTTCTAATTTCTTCTTTTACTACTAATCTATCTACAATAATATCTATATTGTGTTTTTTATTTCTATCTAAATCAATGTCATCTGTAAGTTCATAAACTTCTCCATCAACTTTTACTCTTACAAATCCTTCTTTTTGTTTACTTTCTAATAGTTTCGTAAACTCTCCTTTTTTACCTCTAACTATTGGACTTAAAATTTGAATTTTTGTACCTTCTTCCAATTCAAATACAGTATCAACTATTTGATCAACTGTTTGTTTTTCTATTTTTTTACCACATTTAGGACAATATGGTACTCCAATTCTTGCATATAATAAACGTAAAAAATCATATATTTCTGTAACGGTTCCAACTGTTGAACGAGGATTTTTTGATGTAGTTTTTTGATCTATTGAAATTGCTGGAGAAAGCCCTTCTATGCTTTCAACATCTGGTTTTTCCATTAATCCTAAAAATTGTCTTGCATATGAAGATAAACTTTCAACATATCTTCTTTGACCTTCAGCATATATTGTATCAAAAGCAAGTGAAGATTTCCCAGAGCCTGAAAGTCCTGTTACAACTACCAATTTATTTTTTGGTATATCTAAACTAATATTTTTTAAATTGTGTTCTTTTGCACCTTTTATAATTATTTTATCGTTCATTCCTACCCCTCATTAATTTAAAATATATTATATTATATATCAAAATATATATGTCTTTTCATAAAGCCTTTATATTATAACATAAAAACAAAAGTTTGTATATACAATTTATTTATTTTTTTTAATTTTAGATTTTTTTATAATTTCTAAATTTGTTTATTATTTAAAATTATTTCATAAAATAGTTATCATTTTTATGTATTTCTTTTTATTAATTAAATCTAATAAAAACAAGTATTTGCACTTGCTTTACTTTTTGTCAAAAATGTGCTATAATTTTTCTGTTCAAAGCTTTATAGCATTTTAGCAAAGCATTAATTAATGAATGTTAAAAAGTTTTGGATTAACTAGTAACAAGGTAGAATTCATAGTAGAGAGGTGATTTTATGAAAATGAGTAGTAAAATGCAACTTATCAACCAAGGTAAAGTCTGTGATATCTATCAGAATCCGGATTTTAAGGATTTGATGTTTTTTCATCGGACCAACCGCTTCTCTGTAGGAGATCGGGTTTTCCCCGGAGAAATTCTCTATAAAGGTCTCATTTTGAACGAAATGAGTCTGAAATGGATGGAATTTCTTGAGCAGGAAGAGATTGTGCGTAATCACATTATGACATATGATGCCAAGACTCTTCTTTCCTATGGCGTAGATCCTGAATGGGCAGGCTGTGTAGTGGCAGCCAAAAAATGCATTCCTATCCCGATTGAATGTATAGTTCGAGGCTATTACATTCCCGAATCTAAGAGTTGGGATCCTTACAAGAAAACAGGAATGTTGTACGGGAATAAACTCCCTGAGGGACTGAAAGAATCGCAGATTCTCCCCTCTCCAATCTACACCCCTTCAACAAAAGCTGGTGCAGGTGAACATGACGAAAACATTGATTTTGATACAAGTGTTGAAATCATCAAAAATTTTCTGCCGAAGCATTTTGAACTTGAAGAAGGAACTGATATAAATGTATTGGCATATACAATCGCTGATGATATCAGAAATGTATCCCTTAAAGCTTACCGTGCTGTGCATGAACGTGTGATCAAAAAGGGGATTATCCTTGCCGATACAAAACTTGAGTTCGGTATTTTGAAGGATAATGGTGATTGGCATATTGTCCTTATTGATGAGTGCTTCACGCCAGACAGCAGTAGATATTGGGATGAGTCAACTTATGATGTAGGCAAAGCACAGCAAAGCATGGATAAGCAATTTTTGCGGAGGCACGTTTACACAGAGCTAAAATGGGACGGCGAATCAACACCTCCGATTGTGTGTGAATCTATAAGGAACACTGTGTCAGAGATCTATGCAGACATATACCAGAGGCTCTTTGATGAATCCGTTGTGAAATTAAGCACTGATATCGCATGGCAATGGAGCAGAGCTGAAAAGGAGCTTATGGCTATCTAAATCACAGGGTTACGGAGAACATAATTTGTATACACAGGAGGAGATTTATTAGTTTATGAATCCAAAAAGAAAAGTGGTCGGCTAGTTTTTTGCCGATCACTTTTCATATTATAAAATTTGTTATAAAAATAGGACTAAATCTATATATTTATTTTTTATCTTCCATCTTCTGAAAATACACTATCATTTTTATGTACAATACCTTCAAGATTTTTATTCATATAAAGCTCTTTAGCAAAATTATATCTTAATTTATACATTGTTGTTCCAAAATCAACATAACATTGAGGTAATCTTTCACAGTTTTTTAAATAGCTATTTATTCTTTTAGGTGTGTTTATAGCTAATGGTTTTTGTAATGCTAATATTGTTTCTTTTGGATATTTTTCTATTAAATATTGCAATACATCTTTATAACTTGAATATTCTTTTTTCTCTCCAGGAACTCTCATTCTTGAAAATAATTGTTTTTCTGATATTTCTTCTATATCTGCACTTTTTACAGCATTTTCAATAAAATTTTGATTTTCATAAAGTCCCAAAACTCTTTCGTTGTCATATAATGGATACATTCCTATATCATCTCCAACTTTCATTGCCCAATTTTCATCATGTCTGTCATTATTACCATATAAACAATCATACACCATCATTCTAATTGCATCAAATTTAGAAGATTTTATTTTTTCTTCAATATGTTCTTGTGAACAATCTATTGTATCAGAATTCAACTTATAAAACTTTCTTATTCTTGCTTCTATTGCAGCTAAAACTATTTCAATATTATCACTTTCATAAACTCTTCTTGATTCATTTTCTGTTAGTTTATGATATAAATCTGGATTTTCCATTATAAAAGATTCTATTACACTTTTTCCATGATCTAAATTTTCACTATCTTCTAAAGTTTTATAAGTAATACATCCATCCTTTTCAATAGGAGTCCCACCATTTCTTTCTTTATGAATATTAGGATAGTATTTTGATAAATGTGCAAGATTTACTTCACAAGCTGGAACATCTGATTCTAATGCTAAAACATATCCTAAAAATTCTCCATAATGATTTGCACAAAAAACTTTTCTATTACCATGCTCAAATCTTTTGGGTTTAAATAATCCTCGTTTGTTTTTAGATAAGTCATGATACCACCTTTTTCCTTTTAGCATACCCATTCTTTCAAATCTTTCTGGTATATATCTATCAATATTTGTAAAACTAAACATTCCTATTTCTCCTCTTCTACTATA
Source organism: uncultured Clostridium sp. (assembly GCA_947427205.1). GTDB lineage: Bacteria > Bacillota > Clostridia > TANB77 > CAG-508 > Scatovivens. Next base: position 46,565 of record CANEHB010000011.1, on the reverse strand, counting down.
AATTTATCCGTCATTAATATTCCTTTAGTTTTCTTTAAATATTCAAATTCATCATATTTTTCCATGTTTAAATCTTTTAATAAATCATCTAATTCTTCATTAGTATACTGTTCAATTTTAGGTAATCTTATTTTAAAAATTGCAAATAATTCATCACTTTCATATATTTTATCATAATCTGAAAATGGAAGAATTGCTTTAGAAATTGCTTTTTCTTCTAATGCTTTCTCTATATGAAGTTTACTTAATTTGAAATAATATTTTCCATTTTCTTTAAATAAAGCTCCTATTAAATACTTTTTATTAGTTTTATAATCTATCCATTTTAAATATAAATACTCCATGATTACTTCACTTCCTCATCTGGACTATGTTTTATTCTAGAACTTTGTTTTTCTCTAAAAGCTTTTATTGTTACTGCAACTTCTTGTTCCCTATCAATAAATATTTTTTCTGCAAAATCCTTATGCTCTTTGGATAATCTAGAGCAAAAACTCATTAATTCCTTTAAATCTTCTAATTTGTATCTGCTTATATCTTTTAAAGAATCTATAGTTTCTTCTGGGTAATGCTCTAATAAATACATAAGAAATTCTTGTGAGTTAATTCTTTGTATATTTTCTGGTATTCCTATACAAGAAGTTAATTCTCTATCTTTAAATTTTTTATATTGAGTAGAATCTGATAAATCTAAATATTTTACAATATCAGGTCTATTCTCTTGAAACCCTAGAATTTGCTCATTATCAAATAAATGATAGAAATCAATTTCGTTGGTTACCTGATTAATTTTCAATCCAAAATTCTCATCATGTCTATCTCTATTAGCAAACTTTATATCAAAAATGCACATATCAAAAAATTTTTTTCTTGCCTCTGAAATTTTATGTTCTTGTCCATTCTTCCTAAAGGCTTCTTCAATTGCATTCAATATTAATTCAACGTTTGTATAATTTTTATCACTATGAGTATTTCCTCTTGAAGTCATATCTCGATATTTTTTAGGATGTACCTCTTTATATTGCTCTATAATTACACTGATTGGTTGAAATATTTCTTCTTGAGTTAATTGAAAATGACTTAATATACCTTCAACTTGTATAGGTTTTGAATTGTATGGATTTTTTATTTCAAGTTCTCCTATATCAACTTTACAAGCTTTTTTTCCAAGTTGTTTTAGTATAATATAAGCTATATATTCTCCATAATGATTTGCATATTCTTTTGTATTTTTATATTTTTTATTATATCCAGTCTTTGATTTAAAATATCCAAAAGAAATTGGTTGTTTTGTTCCTTTAAAAGATAGATTTGCTCTAATTTTAGATTCGTATAATTTGATATCTTTTTCTCCTCTTAAGCTCATTTTAAAGAAACCGTTGTCAGCATTAAATTGCTTAAACTCACCGATTTTCTCTCCGATTTCTTCACTTACTTCTTTTAAACTTTTTACTTTTTCAGACATATATTTCTCCTAAATAGTTTACGTAAAATTAAAAACTACTTTATTATTTTAACATACTTTTTTAAAAAAATCAAGAAAAGTGCTAAATACTAACATTTTTACTTGATTTTAAATTTATAATATTTATATTATTGTAAATTAACTCATATTTTCTAGTTCTTTTATTTTATCTCGTAATTCAGCCGCTTTTTCAAATTCCATATTTTTAGCATATTTAAGCATCTCATCTGTAAGTTTAGATATGATATCTTCAATACTTTCATCTTTATCAATATTATATTTGCTTTGTATATCTTCAACTATAGTTGCTTTTATAACATCTCTAACTGACTTTTTAATTGTTTGTGGTGTTATTCCATGAGCTTCATTATAGTTTTCTTGAATAGACCTTCTTCTATTTGTTTCAGTTATAGCTTTTTCCATAGATTCTGTAAGTTCATCTGCATACATAATTACTCGTCCTTCTGTATTTCTGGCAGCACGACCAATTGTTTGTATTAATGAACGTTCAGAACGTAAAAATCCTTCTTTATCTGCATCTAAAATTGCAACTAAAGAAACTTCAGGGATATCTAAACCTTCTCTTAAAAGATTTATTCCAACTAATACATCAAATTCTCCTATACGTAAATCTCTGATTATTTCCATTCTCTCTAAAGCTTTTATTTCAGAATGCATATAGCGAACCTTAATTCCTGCATTTCTTAAATATGCTGTTAAGTCTTCGGCCATTTTTTTAGTAAGAGTTGTTACTAATACCCTATCCCCTTTTTTTACTTGCATATCTATTTGATCCATTAAATCATCTATTTGATTTTCAGTAGGTTTTACTTCTATTTTGGGATCTAATAATCCTGTTGGACGAATAATCTGTTCTACAACATTTTTTTTGCTATGTTCTCTTTCATAATCTGCTGGTGTTGCACTAACAAAAACACATTGATTTACTCTTTCTTCAAATTCTTCAAACTTTAATGGTCTATTATCAAAAGCAGATGGAAGTCTAAATCCATAATTTACTAAAGATTCTTTTCTTGCTCTATCACCATTATACATTGCTCTTACTTGAGGAATTGTTGCGTGTGATTCATCTATTAATAATAAAAAATCATCAGGAAAATAATCAAATAATGTGTATGGTGGACTACCAGCTTCCCTGCCACTTATATGTCTTGAATAATTTTCGATTCCTTGGCAAAATCCTGTTTCTTTTAACATTTCTATATCAAAGTTAGTTCTTTCTTCAATACGTTGCGCCTCTATTAATTTTTTGTTTTGTTTAAAGTATTCCACTCTTTCTTCCATCTCTTTATCTATTGTTTCTATTGCTTTTTCAAGTTTTTCTTTGCTTGTTACATAGTGAGAATTTGGATATACCATAACATGTTCTCTTGTTGCAGTTGCCTTTCCTGTTAACGGATTTATTTCAGATATTTTATCAATTTCTTCTCCCCAAAATTCAACTCTTATTGCAGTTTCTTCTTGATTTGAAGGAAAAATTTCCAAAATATCACCTTTAGCCCTAAAAGTTCCTCTTTTAAAATCCATTTCATTTCTTGTATATTGCATATTTATTAGTTTTTTCATTACTTTATTTCTGTCTATTTCCATTCTGGGACGTAATGATACTATCATGTTTTCATAGTCAATAGGATCTCCTAAACCATATATACAAGATACAGATGCTACTACTATTACATCCCTTGTTTCAAAAAGTGATGCTGTTGCTGAATGACGTAATTTGTCTATTTCATCATTTATTGATGCATCTTTTTCTATATATGTGTCTGAAGAGGCTATATATGCTTCTGGTTGGTAATAATCATAATAAGAAACAAAATACTCTACTCGATTCTCAGGGAAGAACTCTTTGAATTCCGAGTAAAGTTGTCCAGCCAAAGTTTTATTATGTGCTAAAACAAGTGTTGGTCTTTGTGTTTTTTCAATTATATTTGCCATTGTGAAAGTTTTTCCTGAACCTGTAACCCCTAGAAGCGTCTGGAATTTCTTGCCTTCATTTATTCCATTTACTAAGTAATCTATTGCCTGTGGTTGATCACCAGTTGGCTCATATTCTGAATGAATTTTAAACATTTTTAACTCCTTTTTTATCTCTAATTAATGCAATTATTGCTGATATAAGTTGTGAACTTTCTTGAATTACTCCAACATAGACTTTAACAATAATATCATATATAGTCCATCCTGCTCCTGTAATAGCATTTAATAAAAAGAATTGTATTGCAACTACAATATTAGCAAATATAGAGCACATTACTATACTTTCTTTAGTTTTAAATTGAACTGCAATTACAGTAAGTACTAATGCTGTTATTCCACAAAATTGTGCTAATATAAATATCATTTAAAAATTCTACTTTCAGAACTAAACATAATTCAATTGTTTTACTTTATTCCAATTATCAATAATATTACTTGGAACTTGTAAGTTTCCTTTACCAATTCCAAGTGATATTTCTGGTTTATTATTTCCATGATAATCTGATCCGCCACTTATTAATAAATTATTTTGATTACAGTAGTTTATCAATTCATTTGTCTGTTCTTCTGTAAAGTTACTATAATAACATTCTATTCCATCTATATTAAATTCTTTTGTTATTGCATTTAATTCTGAGATTTTATCTTCCATCCAAGTATATTCATGAATATGTGCTATACAAGCTATTCCATCTGAATTATGAATTATTTCTAAAATTTTATCTAATTTAGGATAATATTTTGATATATTTGTATAAAACATTTTACCTTTTATATGATAATAATTTCTTTTAAAATTTTTAACTGATTCCCATAAGTCTTCTGGTACTTTCAATCTATTTTCTTCATGTGATTTCAATTCTCTATAAAATACCATACTTCCCCAATCTTTTTTCTTATCCCATTCTAAGTCGTTTATTGGTTTTAAAGTTAACCCATATTTTATTCCATATTTATAAAATTCTTCTAATTGCTTTTCTTGTATTTTTTCTCTACTGTTTTCTTTATAACATTCTTTTACATATGAATTCATTTTGTCACAATTGATGTTGTAACCTAATATATCTATTATTCTATCTTTATATTGTGATTTTAATTCTATTCCATTTATAATTTTTCCAGAATAAATCTCTTTTAAATTCATTTTACTTAATTCTTTATAAGCATCACAATTTTCATGATCTGTTATAGAAATTGTATCTAATTTTAAATTTTGTGCTTGCTTTAGTATTTCTAATACATTTTTAGTACCATCAGAATATGTTGAATGAATATGTAAATCAATCATTATCTTTTTATCTCCTTTATGTCTGATAAATAAGTTAAATTATACTATAATAAAATATCATAAAAAGGTAATAAAATCAATATATAGTATAAAAGCTAATATTTAAATTTCAATATATATAGTATTCATATATTTTAGAAAATTTTTATAATATAAAGCTTTTGATAAAATCTGCTTATATAAAATAGAAATTGTAAAACAACTTTATATAATAGAAAAAACTAGAAATTAAGATTTTTTCTAATTTCTAGTTTTTTTATATACTTTTTATTTTATTCTAATAATATTATTAATGTTTATTATTTTTATCTAAGATTCTAATTTTAGCATAGAATATAAGTGCCACAGCAATTGCAACTATTACTATTCCTAATACTATAGAAGTTGTGCCTGCCTTTGGCAAAGAGCCATCCTTCTTGTTATTTGGATTACTTGTATTTGCAATAATATTTTTATTAGTATTAGTATTTTTATTAGTTGTTCCTTGATTATTATTTCCAGAATTGCTATTACCTTGGTTGTTATTTCCTTGATTGTTGCTACCTTGGTTATTATTTCCTGAGTTGCTACCACCTTGATTATTATTACCTTGGTTATTTCCTCCCTGATTGTTGTTGTTTCCACCTTGATTATTATTGTTATCTCCCGGGTTAGTTCCTGGCTTATTATCATCTCCAGGTTTATTTGTATCATCTGGATTAGGGTTACTTGTAGCACCTTTTACAGTAATAGTTTTAGTTACATCATTTGTTTTTAGATCACCAGTTTCTGTTCCTCCTGATGCTTCAATATTTTTTAAAGTAATTGTTGGATTTGCTTTACTACCTTCTTTTACTCTAAAAGTTATACTAAATACAACTTCATCATTTTTAGATAAATTATTTCTATCTGTTGTTAATTTACCATTATTTTCATTATAAGATGGATTGGCCCAATTTTCACTACCACTAGTTTTTACTAATTCTAGGCTATCTTTATCATAATCTAAAACTGCGCCAAATGCTATTAATCCTTTTTCTACTTGAATATTAGAAATTGCAACATTAACTACAAATTCCTCTTTTTTATCAAATTCATTTTTTACTGTATTTAAGTCTATTTTATAAGAAGAAGCTGCATATACATTATTTACTAATAACATTATTCCCAAAATCAAACTTAAACTAAAAACTATTGTTTTTTTCATTTTTTTCTCCTTTGCTTATTAAAAATCTTTTATCTGATTAGTTATTATTATCTCCTAAATTTTAATTATTATTTTGATTTGCTATATATATAAGTTTTATTTGTGCTATATCTGTTGTAGATATCTTTCCATCATTATTTAAATCACCAGCTACAAATTGAATTCCAGATAATAATTCTAAATCTATATAGTGTAATTTTATAGCAGCTATATCTGTTACAGTTATAATACCATTTCCATCAATATCTCCTATTACAATAGTTGTAAATGTTAATGAACCTACTTTTACAGTCATACCTGTTCCTATAATATCATTATCTTCAAGTGTATTTCCATCTTTGTCAACAATTTCTACTCCAGGATATGCTTCAACATTTGCTTTAAATGTACTAACTGATGTATTATTTGGTATTTGAGAAATAACGTTATCTGCATTATCTACACTATATACTTCAGATATTATAGAATCTTGTAATTCTTCCTCCATTGTTATATTTAAATCAAATTGTGCATCATTTGATTTTATATCATATTCACCATTACTTGCTTCTATATTTTTAACTTTAATTGTAGTAGTTGTTGCTTCATCTATTGTATCTTTTACTTTAAATTTAATTGTAAATATAGTTCCACCATCAACAACAAAATTATTATTATCTATTACGAATTTAAAGTTTTCTTCATTATAAGTTGGATGTTCACTCCAATCATTAGAACCTTTTAATTCAACTTTTTCTAATAAATTAGAGTCATATTCTAATTGTCCTCCTAATGCTATTAATCCTTTATCAATATTTTGGAAATCTTTTATATTTACATTTACAGTAAATTCATCACCTGGGTAAATTTCAGTTTCTTCTTCTCTTTCAACTGTTGTTGTAAAAGTACAATTAATAACTGTTACATTACATTCTGTACTTGTTACTTCTTCACTTGATGTTTCTACTGTTGATGTAACTTTTAATATATAATTTCCTGCATCTTCAGTTGTAACATCTGATATTTCTAATACTTTATTTGTTTTTCCTTCTAATTTTTCATCATTTTTATACCATTGATATGTTTGAATTCCTGTTGTTTCTGTAACATTTGGTGTTATTTTTAATGTTGAACCTACTACTATATTTTTTGATTCTGGCATTGTTATTTCTGCTGGTACTGCTTTAGGTACAACTACTGTTTCTCCTTTTTCTTCTTCAAATTGTACAACTGTTTTTGCAACAAATTTAACATCAACTATACAGTTACCATCTTTTACATCAGCATAATTTACTATAATATCCATTGCATCTTTGTTTGTTACCTCTATTGAGTTACCACAAACATTTATTGATTCAATTTCATAACCTTCATCTGGAACTACATTAAGTGTAGCTGACTCTCCTTCAGCTAATGTAATTATGTTTCCTTCTTCTCTATTTGCTCCATTTATTTGACCACCATCTGTATCAGATACTATAACTGCTGTTTCTTGAACTGCTGTTCCATCATTTTCAGTTACAGCAATTGCAAATGGACTAAATGAATCGCATGTTACTATTAATCCATATTGTGTTACTACACAAGGAATTTCTTCTACTCCTGTAACATTACCTTCCGCATCTCTTTTAAAATGATATGCTTTAAATGTAACTCCAGCGTCATCTGGACCATATCCTGCTGGGAATCCAAGAGATAATCTTAGTTTATGTCCTGTTTTTACAACATATTTTTTACATACATTTAATGAAATATTATATGTTTCACTTGTAATTAATTCTTGTTCTCCTAATTGTTCTTCCATTAAATCATTCATTGCATCTTTTTCTGTTTGAGTAGTTCTTGTTGTTACTAATGCTATTCTGCTTTTTAGTTTTTCTGATACTAATTCTCCATCACTTGTTTGCCAACCATTCATTGATAAGTCAGAATTTTCAAGAAGTGTTGGTCTAGCAAATACATCCCAACTTTTTGCTGCATTCATACTGAAAGAACATGCTATTAAATTAGAGGCTCCATAAGAGATGTAGTTTGGTTCTTTATAACTATTTTTTCCTACTAAACCTGTTATATAAATTCTATACATAGCATCGTCATCTGCAAACATTTTACTAAATGTTAAATCAAATGTTATTCTATTTTTTCCATCAAAAGTGAAGTTTTCTATTTTTGATTCAGCAACACCTGTTGCACCTGTTGATTCCATTCTATAACCAGCTTCTGTTGCTCCATTAGCTAATATTAAATCATCATCATAAGTAACATCAACATGATAAGTAGGTCCTACTGTAAGTGTTGCTGTTGCTACAGGTGTTTGATGTTTTATATATGGAGGAGCTTTATATGTTCCGTTTGGATTATATAATTTTCCTGATTGTGCTACAAAATCAGAGCCATCACCTTGATATGATAAATATTTAAGATCGTTTTTGTAATCTCCTGGTGCTAAAGTTGTTACTGCAAATTCAACATATTCTGAATTTGGTACACTTACATAAATATGATCTTCATAATCAACAAATCCACCTGCATATACATCTGGTAAGAAATATCCCCATTTACCTTCAATCCATTTATCATCACCTGGTCTATATTCATGATATTTCATTAATATATATTTTCCATCTTTTGTTGATTCTTCATATCCTTTATTATTATAACTAATATAGAAATCTCCTGCACGATATTCTTCTGTTTCTGTACCTTCTTGTTTGAATTTTACTAATAATCCATTATTATTTATTACTGTATCAATACCATAATCTTCTGCATTTAATTCAGGATATTTAAAAGTATAGTTTCCTGCTGCTTCTACTGTTTCTAAAACAGTATGTTCTTTATTCATAGTTTCTGTTCCAACCATACAAAATCTTGTATTTTCAAAACCTTCTTGTATATCGCTTCCTGGTACAAAATCTGGATGTGTAGGATCCATAGTAGTATCACGTAAAAATGGATCATCTAATGTTGCATCTATTGCATACCAAACTTTTTCTGTGCTTCTTGCAAGTGTTTCCTTTTCTATTTCTACATAATTCCACATATGAGGAACTGCTGCTGAACCTTCTGATTGATGTGTTCCTTGTACTAAAATCGAATTAATTCCTAATTTGTCTAAAACAACTTTTAAAGATCTTGCATATCCTTCACATACAGCTTGATTTTTTACAAGAGCTCCATAAGGTGTTCCTAAAAATCCTTCAACTCCTTCTATACAGTCAGTTTCTAATCTATAACTAGTACTATTAATTATTTCATTATGCACTAATTTTATTTGCTCTACTACTTTATTTTCATCACTAACTTTTTCAACTATTTCATTTACTCTTACATTAAATTCGTCAATAGCCACTTTAACTTCATCTTGATTATTAAAACCTACTACATAATAATTTTCAAATCTTCCAGAACCTAAATATGCATGATAATTATTACTTGCATCTTTAGTTATTCTTATTGATATTTTTTGAAAATTTACATAAAAGATTTCTGGATAATCTGCATAAAATGCATATCTTGCAGCATTCATTGCTGAAGTTAATTTAGAACTTCCATTTTCATATTCTTTAGCTTTTTCTTGAGTTATTTGACCATTTTCAACAAGGTCATAACTTTGATTTCCAGTTTGTAATATATCTTTATTATACATTTCTAATAATGCATTATATATTACTTTTGAATCAGCATCAAGTTGATCATAATGAAAATTACCTTCAGCTTGATTTTCTGCTCCATAAACAAACCCACTTAATGTAATCCAACTAATTTGAGATACAAAAAGTGACATAAGTAAAAAAACAACTATTAATTTTTTTAACTTCATAAAATAGATCTCCTTCTTTTAATTTTATTATATCTACTTTGGTTTATTTTTTTACCCCGTAGACAATATATATTTTAGCACATTTTTCCAATATAGTCAATAAAATATCTATTGTTTTATTTGCTTTTTCATTACAAAATACTTATTTTTTTACTTTTGGTTTACTTTTATTTTACTTTTTACTTACAGACTTCTGGTTTATATGTTATGTTAACAAAAAGAGTGATAGCTAAATTTCTATCATCTTATTTTAAAAAAATTATAAAAACTTTATTTTATTATTTCATAAAAAGCTACTATATTAAAAATATAGTAGCTTTTATCTATACAAATAACATATGTTACGTTCTATATTGCTGTTTAGTATTTTATTACTTTTGTATCTATCATATTTACTGTTGCAATACTTACTGCGTTATATACATTATATATTATTATACTAACTTTAATAAAATCAAAATGAATTTTATTAATTTATTCTTCTTTAATTATATTTTTACTGCCCAAATATGTAGCAAAGAAATATGCTCCATATATTCCCCCCATAATTATCACTGTAACTATAATAGAAGGCAACAAATCACTTTCTGATGCTATTCCAGATAGAACTCCAAGTGCAAATTTTACTCCAAATATTGAATGAATTATTGCAAGTACTAATGGTGTTATAAAGAATATTCCTATTTGAATAAACAAAGTTTTATTAATCATTCTTTCATCACAACCAATTTTTCTTAAAATAGTATATCTTTGTTTGTTGTCAGAACTTTCAGTTAATTGCTTTAAAGCTAGAATTGCACTACTTGCTATTAAGAATATTATTCCTAGATAAATTGCTATAAATGTTACTATTGTTGTTAATCCTAAACTAGCTTCTATAATAGATATTTTACTCATTCCATCAATTTCTAAACCTTTATTTGATAAATTTTGTATAAATGCAGTTGCTTCATCATTTTCTTCTCCAGTACTTGAAAAATATTTTTCAATTCTTTCTTTTTCTTCATCATTATTTGCATTATAATTTGAAACTAATAGCCAGTTTTCTTTCATATCTTCTGTTAAATCACAACTATCTGGTACTAGTATTATACCTGTATTTGTATGACTTGTTGACATTATAACAAACCCACTTTTACACTCATTGTATTTTGATTTGTATTGTTTTCCTGCGACTTCTATAATACATTTTCCATCGTTTAATATTGTATTTCTTAGTTCTGTCATACTTGTAAAGTCACATAACATAATAAATTCGTCTTCATTTAATTCATATTCATCAATTCCATATAGTCTTGCTATCTCATTATAATCAGATACTTTGATTATTTCCTCTACTGTATCATAAGCTAACCTTGGAAATCTTTTTTTTACTTCCTCTATACGGTCTCCAAAGAAATCTCCCCATGTTAAATTATTAGTTTCATATATAGATATTTCTATAACATCTTTTAGTAAGTTCATATCAAATCCATTATTTATTAAAGTTTCACTAATAGGAACTTGTGAATCTTTTCTTTGTTCTTCTGTATATACTTTTTCTTTTCCCCATCTATCTACAGATTTTTCAGGTAAATTTGCTATTTTATATAAATTTAAATCTACTGGTGTCATTTCTATTAACTCTCTTTGCATTGTATTTCTTAAAGCTAAACTTGAAGATAAAATAGAAATAGTCATAAATAGCATTAAACAAATAACACTAATACTGATTACTGTTGTATTAATTTTATTATTAATTTGTCTTAAAACAAACATATTTGTATTTTTAAAATAAACACTTTTAATAGATTTTATAATACTTAATGTAAAACCTGATAAAGACCAGAATATTAATATTGTACTTATGATTCCCATTAAAATAGGTCGCAAAAGTTTATCTGCTGCATCTAATGAAGCTATATCTGCTGTTACTTTCCAATATGCATATCCTAATATCACACAAGCTACTATAAATACTAATATAGAAATAACAGGATTTTTCATTTTTACTTTTTCATTTTTCTTTGTAGCATTCAAGAGATTAATTAGTTTATATCTTGAAATATTCATTGTATTGAATACCATTACTGCTAAATACATTACTGCAAAATATATACAAGTCTTTATGCATGCATCCTGAGAAAATACAAATTCAAATTTACTCATATCTGATTCAAACATTTTTCCTACTAATATTGTCATAAATTGAGATGCAAATATTCCTAAAATAAGTCCTATTATAAGCGATATTATTCCTACAAATACTGTTTCTAATAATATAATTTTTGATATTTGCCTTTTCCCCATTCCAAGTGTCATATATATACCAAATTCTTTTTTACGCCTATTTATCAAAAAATTATTTGCATAAACAATTAATAATCCTAATATAACAGCTACAAATACAGATACCATTCCAAGCATTTGTATCATAAGCTGTATAATTGTTTTTTGAGATTTTGAAACTTCAAGCATTGCTTGTTGGCTATCTAGCGAATTAAACATATAAAAAATTGCAACACCTAAAACCAATGTTAAAAAATAAATTGCATAATCTTTAAAACTTTTTTTTATATTTTCAAATGATAATTTAAATAACATCATTTAGCTCACCTCCAAGAAGTGTTTGTACCTCAATTATCTTTTCAAAAAATTGTTTTCGTGTATCATTTCCTTTTATTAATTCATTAAATATTCTTCCATCTTTTATAAATATAATTCTTTCTGCATAACTAGCTGTAAATGCATCATGTGTAACCATAAGAATAGTTGCATCTAATTTTCGATTTAAATATTCAAAAGTTCCAAGTAATTGACGGCTAGATTTTGAATCTAAAGCACCAGTTGGTTCATCTGCAAGTATCAATTTTGGATTAGTTATAATTGCTCTGGCTGCGGCTACTCTTTGTTTTTGTCCTCCTGATACTTGATATGGATATTTATTTAAAATTTCTGAAATGTCTAAATCTTTTGCTATTGCTCTTACTTTTTTATCAATTATTTCTGGTTTAACTTTTTGAATAGTTAAAGCTAAAGCTATATTCTCATATGCTGTTAAAGTATCTAATAAATTAAAATCTTGAAATATAAATCCTAATTCTTCTCTTCTAAATTTATTTAAATTATTTCCTTTTAATTTTGTAATATCTTCCCTATTAATCATAATATGCCCTGATGTTACTTTATCAATAGTAGATATACAATTTAATAATGTAGTCTTTCCAGAGCCACTAGCTCCCATTATTCCTACAAATTCTCCTTGTTCTACATTAAAACTAATATTGTCTATGGCTTTGGTTAAATTTGATTTATTTCCATAGTATTTCTCAATATTTTTTACTTCTAATACATTTTCCATATAAAATACTCCTTTCATCTTATAGCTTTATTATAGAGTAATTTCATTTTTTGTAACATTGATTTAAGTTACAAAAACCTTACGTTTTCGTAAGGTTTCTTTTTTATATTATAGGAAATTTCTCCGTAATTCATATAATATAAAGCCTTCAGCAAATTTTGTACATTTCTTAGATGTGCGAAACTTAGTTACTCTAGCTGTTAAGGCTTTGCTTGTTACAGCTAGAGTATGCAAATCTGAGCTGCAGATAAGTTATGCACTCGAACAAAAACGAGAAGATTTGCATGTAATTTTGTCTTTTTCAATTTTCATAATGTCCTCTTTTGTTCTTATAATACCATAAAAGAATAAAAATAGACAATAGCTATGTATTGTCCATTTATTTTATTTTTATCTATTCTTAAATCTAAATAATTTTTCATCTAAAATTAATTTTTATGACAGTTTTCACAATCATGTTCTTTCAAGTTACATTTTTCTTTTATTTGATCTTCAGATAATTTTCCTTCTTTTCTATAGTAATCTGCAATAGCTTCATGTATAGCTTCTTCGGCTAAAACTGAACAATGTAATTTAACTGGTGGAAGCCCACCTAATGACTCTACTACATCTGTATTTTTTAATTCTAATGCTTCTTCAATACTTTTTCCTTTTATCATTTCTGTTGATATACTACTTGTTGCTATAGCAGCTCCACAGCCAAAAGTTTTAAATTTTACATCTACTATTATATTATTTTCAACTTTTATAAACATTTTCATAATATCTCCACACACTGGATTTCCAACTTCTCCAATACCTGAAGCATCTTCAATCTTCCCAACATTTCTTGGACTTGTATAATGATCTACTACTTTTTCTGAATATTCCATTATTTATTTTCCTCCTCTAAAAATTTTTCATATAATGGTGACATGTCTCTTAATCTATTAACTATTTCTATTAAATTTTCTACAAGATAATCAATCTCTTTTTTAGTATTATATTTTCCTATTGTAATTCTTAAAGATCCATGTGCAATTTCATGTGGAAGCCCTATTGCAAGTAATACATGTGATGGATCAAGTGAACCTGATGTACATGCACTGCCACTTGATGCACAAACTCCCTTTAAATCAAGATTTAATAATAATCCTTCTCCTTCTATAAATCTAAATGAAATATTACTATTTCCAGGAAGTCTTTTTTTCATATCACCATTTACTTTCACATATGGTATTTTAGATGTTACTTGAGCTACATAATAATCTCTTAATTCTTTAATTTTTTTATTATGCTCTTCTAAATCGCTATATGCAATTTCAATAGCTTTCCCTATACCAACAATCCCAGCAACATTTTCTGTTCCAGCTCTTTTATTTCTCTCTTGATGCCCTCCATCAACAAACTTTTCAAATTTTATTCCTGATTTTACATATAAAGCTCCAATTCCTTTAGGACCATAAAGTTTGTGTCCTGATAAAGATAAACTATCAATATTTAATTTTTGAACATCAATTTTTATGCTTCCAACAGCTTGGACTGCATCTGTATGAAAATAAATATTTTTTTCTTTAGCAATCTTTCCTATTTCTTCTATTGGTTGTACTGTTCCTATTTCATTATTTGCAAACATTATTGTTATTAAAACAGTAGTATCTTTAACAGATTTCTTTAATTCTTCTAAATTAATTATTCCATTTTCATCTACTGAAATATAGGTTACTTCAAATCCTTCTTTTTCTAAATTTTTGCATGTTTCTAAAACAGCTGGATGTTCTATTTTAGAAGTTATTATGTGATTTCCTTTTAATTTATTTGCTCTTGCTATACCTTTAATCGCTGTATTATCACTTTCACTTCCACCTGCAGTAAAATAAATTTCATTAGATTTACAATTTAATACTTGTGCTATCTTTTCTCTTGAATCTTCAACAGCCTTTTTTGAGTCTCTCCCCAATTTATATATCGAAGAGGCATTTCCATAATTTTCTTTCAAATAAGGTATCATTTCGTTTAATACTTCTTCATCTAATCTAGTTGTTGCTGCATTATCAAAATATATATTTTTCATATTACTCTCCTTTTTTCATACTATTATAGTAGGAATTATATATCTTATTTCCTAGTATGTCAATGGGAATTAAAAATATACAAAAAAATAGAAATTCATAATGAACTTCTATTTTATCAAATCTTCTAAAGTTTTACTATTAACATAGTCACTTATTACCTCATCTAAGCCTTTCCAAAATGAATATGTCTTGCATCCTTCTTGTCTGTTACATTCACCATCTTCTGTTAAACAATAAATTGGTGCTAAATCACCTTCTGTCGCTCTTAAAATATCTCCAATCACATATTCTTTTGGCAGCTTTACTAATTTATATCCTCCTGTCTGCCCTCGTGCTGTATCTAAAAAGCCTGCTCTATTTAATAATGCAATTATTTGTTCTAAATACTTATTCGATATTTCTTGTCTTTTTGAAATATCTGTTAAGGATATATATTTTCCATTGCTATTTATTGCTAAATCCATCATTATTCTTAATGCATATCTTCCTTTTGTAGATATCTTCATTATTTCTCCTCCAATAATTTTAATTAATAATAATTTTATTACATAATAGCTATTTTAGCAATCATTATTATTTAAATATATTTGTTTTGTTGCTATGTTTTTAATAAAAGTATCATCATGTTCTACAAATATAATTGTAGGTTTGTATTTCAGTATAGCATCTTCAATTTGTATTCTAGTTAAAATATCTATGTAATTAAGAGGTTCATCCCAAATATAAATATTGGCAGATTCTGAAATACTTTTAGCAATTAATACTTTCTTTTTTTGTCCCTCGCTCATTTCTTCTATATTTTTACTAAATTCCAAATTTGAAAATCCCATTTTAGAAAGCATTGCCTTAAAAATACTCTCATCTATTTGATTTTGAATTACAAAATCTTTAAGTGTTCCACTTAAACTTTCTGTACTTTGTGACACATAAGATATTTTTAAATCATTTGCAACATTAATATTTCCATTATACTCAAGTTTATTTCCTAAAATCAATTTTAATATACTAGATTTTCCAGCTCCATTCTTTCCTATAATTGCAATTCTATCTCCATTTTTTACTTCAAAAGATACATTATTAAAAATTGTTCTATTGTTATATTTTATCTGAAAATTATCTGCTGTAATTAATGGATTTTTTCTACTTTCCAAAGGTATAATTTTCAAAGGATCATTTCTATCAATATTACTTAGTAAGCTTGATTTTTCTTCAATAGCACTTTCTATTCTTCTTTCAATTGCTTTAGCTTTTTTCATCATTTTTGCTGATTGATGTCCTACATACCCTCTATCAATCATTTCTTTAGATCCTGTATGGTTATATTTTGTATTTTCGATTTTATTTGACCAATCATTTGTATTTCTTGCAGTCGCTTCTAATCTATTTATATCTTTTTTCAATTTTTCATTTTGTGTTAATTCATAATTATCTTTGGCATCTTTATTTTCTTGCCATGATGAAAAATTTCCTTTTTGTATATCAATATTTGTATTATTTATAGAAATTATATGGTCTACAACTTTATCTAAAAAAGTTCTATCATGAGATACTAAAATAAAACTTTTTTTCTTTTTTAAATATTCTACTAAATTTACTTTTGTTTCAACATCTAAATGGTTTGTTGGTTCATCAATAAGCAAAAAGTTATTTTCTTTTAAAAACAAACTTATCAAAAGGATTTTTATTTGTTCTCCACCACTTAAAATGTTAAAATTTTTATAAAGAATTTCAGGATCAGTATTCAACAAATTTAATTCTTTTATAATCTCCCAATCTTCTACATTTGGCGCTACTTCATTTACTATGTTTATTGCCATTGCTTCTTTATTTTTTACTTCAAAAGGAAAATAATCAAAATCTATATTTTTTGAAATTGTCCCTTTATATTCATACTTTCCTAACAATAATTTTAAGAAAGTAGTTTTCCCTTTTCCATTTCTACCAATTAATCCAAGTTTCCAATCTGTATCTATATTAAAAGATACATTTTCAAAAACATTACTTATACTTCCTTCATAACCAAATGTCAAATTATTTACACTTATTAAAGACATTTTATCACCTCCTAGATGTTTTTAATAAAGTATAACATAAAAGACAGATAGATTGAAATATTATCTGTCTTTTTCATATTATTTTTTATTTTTCTTTTTTGGAATAGGAGTAACTTTTTCTACTTTTTCTATAACAGTTTTACTTAACTCCCTATTGTCTATATCTAAAATATAATGTTCTTTTGCACCTTTATATGGAAAACCAACTTCTGCATCTTTCATTAATTCTGAAATAACATCTAATTTTTTTATAAAAGCCATATTATCACATACTGTAATAAGTGGCTTTTCATTTACATATATTAAATATTCTCCAAACATTTTTATATATCTAATTTCTCCTACACCATTTATTTGTTCACAAATATAATTTATAAAATCTATTGATGTTGACATAACTTCTCCTTATTATAATCTAAAATTACTAAATATTTGAAATTATTATATATAGATTATTTAAATTTGTATTGTAAAAAAAAGACATTTTACATTTTATAATTTTCTAATAATTTTAATGGTGAAACTCCTGTATATTTTTTTATATCTCTTATGAAATGTGATTGATCATAAAAACCACATAAAATTGCAATACTAGTTAAATCCATATTCTTTTCTAATAATAATGTTAAGCACAAATGCAATCTTAAAATATTTAATAATACTTTAGGAGATAATCCATAATTAATTTTAAATATCCTAAACAAGTGTCTTTGATTATATCCCAATTTTTCTGCTATATCAATTACAGTTTGTTCTTTTGGTTTTTCATATAATTCATCTACCAGTTTAATAAAATCTTTTTTAGAAGCTTTTTCAATTTTTTTCAACAAATAGTTTTTTAATACATCTATTCTTTTATTTGTGTCTTTTAATAACAATATTTCTAGTATATTAAATTCTTTTTCTATTTCAAGCAATGGAACTTGCTTATCCATAACCTTATATGCTTCAATATGAAAAAGTGAATAAAAACCACTTGGTTTTAATCTAACTCCCATATAATCAACTTTTCCTTTTAATTCAAGTGGCATAGTCTCTTTACTAAAGCCTGCAATACATATTGTTTTACAAGTAAAATCAATTACAATATCTATGCATGCATCTGGCAAAATGTTATTATATATTGTTTCTACTAAATCTTCTTTTGATTGCATTTTCCAAATACACATACAATATTCATTTAATTCCTCTAATATGAACTCTTCATAATTAACTTTATCTTTAAACTTTTTATTTAGTAAATATGGTACTTGTTTTGGATAGTACATAAGTTTACTCCTACTTAATTAATTTTGCAAAACTATTTTTATTTAATAGAGTGTTTGAAATAAATTTACCATTATAAAAATTAGCCCAATTATTAAATATACATGGTGCATTTTTGGCTTTTTCTAGTGAATCTATTTTTATAAAATTAGTTTTAATATTATTTTCTTTAGCATATTCCTCAATTTCATTTATACAATTTATTGTATAAGGACATTCTGGAGTATAATATATTGTAAAATCTTTTTCATCAATTTTCATTTTTCTAGCTGTTTCATTGAATTTTGGTGTATCGCTTTCATTAAATTGTAATGCTAATAATTCATATTCTCCTATTTCATCTACAACTTTAAATCCATAGTGTATAAAAAAATTTTTTTCTCCTAAAAATGGTTTCTTCTTTTTAGAAGTTATAGTACAAATTCCACTCATTCCTTTTTCTTTTGAATCATTTATTGCATATTCTAATAATTCTTTTGCAATACCTTTTCCTTTAAAACTACCAGCTACCCATAAACAATAAATATATTCATAATTTTTACCACTAATAGGAACCCATGCTGTTTCAATTGGTTCATATTCAATAAATATTTTTCCTCTAGTATTTAATTTTCTAAACACATGACCTTCATTTAATTTAAGTTTAATCCATTCTTTTTTATTATTAACACCATTTTGATGTTTAGGATCACCTATAGCACAACATAAATGTTCTTTTTCGATATTTTCTAATGTCAAATTTATATATTCATTCATATTTTCCTCTTTTCTATAAAAAAGATAATTGTTCTTCTTGTTTAATTTCTTTTTTATATGCTTTTACTATATCACTCATTTTATAAAATAATCCATATTTTTCACATTCCTCTTTAAATATTTTGGCTAAATTTTTATTTAGTGGATAGCAAAAAAAGTTATTTCCATAAGTCTTAATATACATTTGTTTTAATTTTGGAAAGTTTTTATCTAGCTGTTTAAAAAAATAGTCTCTTTGATTTTCTCTTAATGTAACTCCACCCATACTAAATACAAATTTTGCTCCACTTTCATAAGATAGTTTTATCACATTTCTAATATTTTCTTCTGAATCTGTTATAAATGGAATAATTGGTGTTAACAATGTTCCAACAAATAATCCATGGTTTGATAATTGTTTCATTGCTTTGAATCTTTCAGAAGCAACGCATACATTTGGCTCTATTTTTCTTGATAGAGTATCATCTGCTGATGTAATTGTAAACTTTAGTATAAGATTTGCTTTTTTGTTTATTTCCTTAAATATATCTATATCTCTAATTATTAAATTACTTTTTGTTTCTATTGATACTCCAAAGTTGTAGTAAGAAATTAGCTCTAATGCTTTTCTTGTTATTTTATATTCCTTTTCAAAATGATTATAAGTATCTGACATTGATCCTATTCCAATTACACCTTTTTTTCTTTTTGACTTTAATTCTTGATTTAATATTTCTATTTCATCCTTTTTCGCTCTTACTCTATCAAAATCCTCTACTTGGTAACAATTACTTCTACTATCACAATAAATGCATTTATGTGGACATCCTTTATACAAATTCATATTATAATCAATCCCAAACCATTCTTCACCATGTGTAGCTTTTTGAAGTATTGTTTTCGCTTCTATAAATTCCATAGTTATTCCTTTTTCTTAATTGGATGCCTTATAACTGTTTTTAGTCTGCTTTCATCACATTTTCTAGGATCACTTAAATAAATTTCATGATGAAATCTATTATTATTTATATCAATTTCATAACCATTTTCTTCTACATATGTTTTCATTGTTTCAATTGTAGCAGGCTCATTATCATAAGAACCAATATGCATACATTGTACACATAAACCTTCATCATAGCTCAAGAATTCTACTTTTGAGAAATCTTGTTTTTTCTTATTTGTTGCTTCATTAATCGCCCAATTAAATTCCTCTTTTGTAACAAAATCTGGTAATCTAATCATAGATATAAATTCCATATCTTCTTTTCTATTATAATCTAATCCTTCTATACCATTTTGCCACCAAAAACCTTCAAGTGGTGGAACTACATATTCAAAATATCCTTCAATTTTATGTGAGGTTTTATAGCTCATTTTTATAGTAAAAGCAACTGAATACAATAAACCTATGGTTTGTTTGTACTCACTATTTTCTTCATTGGGATTTCCCTTTCCTCTTACTGCAATATAATTCATTTTTGGAATTTCTATTATATTGGGTTTATTCTTAGGCATGTAAAATTCTTTATATTCTTTTTTATAATCAAAAGCCATATTTAATCCTCCAATGCAATAAAAATATGAATTTCTTGATTTTGCATATCTTCTTTATTGTTCTGATACTCTTCAAAGTCACAAGTGTATTTTCTTTTTAAATTCATATTCCATATTTCTTGCCAAGCTTGTCCTACTGAATTTTGAACATCTCCAGTTATAACAAACTTAGCATATTTTCCTTTTTCAATAATTTTATTAGTTATTAATTTATTATCTGTTTTTTTGCTTACTTCTACACCAGCAATAAATATATATGGTTTTGTGTAGTCAGCTTCATAATCTGTATATAAACCTATTGTTTTATTATTTACTTTATTTCCTATTTTTTCATAAATTCCATTTGTAAATAATTCTTGCCAAGTTTTTCCAATATCTTGTATTGATTTTCCATCTTGATTTGTTGTTTTAATTGCAATCCCTTCAACAATTTTTTCTTCTAATTCTACAATTTCATATTTCATAATTCTTACCTCCTAGATAGAATTATATAATATGAAATATGACATCTGTATGTCATATTTTTATAAATAATTTTCCAATGTTTTTTGTAGCTTTTCTTTTACTATATTTTTTGCATATTCTGGACTTAACACTTTTACATATTCTCCAAATGATAATATAAAACTATATACCCAATCATTTTCAGGGAAATCAACTTTAACAATAAAATTACCATCTGCCTTTTTAGTTATTTGATTAGTATCAAATTCATCATATACTCTAAAAGCCATTTCTTTTGAAATTTCTAATTCTAGTAAAATATTTTTTAAATTTTTTTCTTCTTCATTTTGCTTTGGTATTTCTCTTTCAAAGTGTTCTTCTAGTAATTTAATTTCCTTTATTCTTGTTAGTTTGAAAAATCTATAATCTTTTTTTAATCTACAATAACTTATTAAATACCATGACTTATCTTTAAACCAAATTTGTAATGGTTCAACTATTCTTAAAGTTTTCTCACTAGAAGAATTATAATATGTAAATTCTATTAATTGTTTATTTAATATTGCAGATTTAATAATTTGAAATGAGTTTTCTTTTGTAGGTGACCAATCAGAAAAATCAATTTTTATCCAATCATTTACTTTTTTATTAAAAATTACACTCATTTTTTCTAAAACATCTTTTTCAGTTTGGCCATTCATTTTCTCTAAACTTTGAAGTGCATATAGAATTTGATTTTGTTCTTCTTCTGAAAGAATAGATTTATTAAGTACATATTCTTCTAAAACCCGATTCCTCCATCTTTTCCTTTAGACATATAAACTGGTATATTTGCCATGCTTAATGCTTCAATATCTCGATATATAGTTCTTGTAGATACTTCAAATTTCTCTGCAAGTTCTTTTGCTGTAACCTTCTTCTTTTGAAGTAATATATACAATATTTCAAATAATCTATTATTTACTTGCATAATTTTCTCCTTTTGAAAATTATATCATATAAATATAGCATATGTCTGTCATATTTATAAATTATTTAATGTAACGCCTATTGTATTATTAAAATCTTATAAATGTCATTATGCCACACTTTTTGCAAATGTGTAACTTAAAAGCAAATTTAGTAATGGTATAGAAAAAATATCAAGTATTCTCTAAAGCTACTCAAAAGTTTTTAGAAGAATTACAAAATGAAATTAATTCAGAAAATTAAAAGATGATTCTCTTGAATCATCTTTTTTAGCTTCTCTTTTGAGATATATTTTTATTTAGAAATAAAAAAATTTTTTAAAATTATTTCCATAGATATATTGTAAATTTTATCAGCTTCGACTTCAGACATATTTAAATTTTTAATAAAATCTGCTTTTATTTTTTCTTTGTTTTTTCTTCCAACAATAAAATTTTTCATCAAAACATCATAAATAGCATTGCATTCATCTATACTTTTATGAGATTTTTCTATTAACTTATTTACAATTTTCTCCTTATTCATTTTCATTTCCATACATTTTACCTCTCGAATCTAATTGAATTTCATATCCATATTCAAAAACATATGCCATACTAAATATAATTAAAACAAGTATAAAATCCATAAGTTCTATTCCAACATTCATGTCCACTCTAGCAATTGTTTGAAATAACATTCCACAAATTGTTGGAGCAATTATTGTTATAATTAAAAACGTTGCTATTTTTCTTATATATTTTACATTTTCCAAAGTAAATGGCGTATCTTCATTATGAATATTTACAAATAATTTTTCAATACATTTTAGCATACAAAATATTAAACATAAAAAAGCAATTAGACAGATCACTATAATTTCTGCACTTATTATAAAAAAGCTTTTTGAATGACTTGTGAAATACTCTTGTAAATCTGAATTTGTATCAACATAAAATGATGCACTTCTTCCTGTATTTTCTTCTGTAATTATTACATTTTTTTCATTAGTTTCATATTTGTAATTTTCTCCAAAAAATTTAATATTATTTTCTGTAATTTCTATACCATTAGTAAGTATTGGAAGTAAAATCATAAGCAATCCTAAAATAATAACAGAAAGTGATACTATTATTTTCCCTACTCTTGCAATTACATAAATAGCCTTGCTAATTCCCTTCATTTTCTTTTGCTTTTCAGCTTTAAATTTAACTACATTCATCTTTATTTCTTCATCTAATGAATTTATATCTGTTAAACTTTCCTGTACCAATTCATTAATATTACAATTAAATATTTCACATAAAGTCATAATATTATTCATTGTAGGATAGCTTTCACCTCTCTCCCATTTTGATATACTTTGTCTTGATACATCAACTTTTTCAGCTAATTTTTCTTGTGACATCTTTTTTAATTTTCTTAAATTTTGTAAATTATCTCCAAATTTCATTAGATTACTCCCTCCTTGTAGTTAATTTTAGGATTTTTTTTACTTCTTTTCTAGCAACTTTCAGTTGCAAATTATCATTATAAATATAAATTTTTATTGCAAACTTTTAGTTGCATTCCATTAAAACTTCTATTTATATCATTCTTCCTTTAAAAACTTTTAGTTTTTAACTTATTTGCAATTCTAATAACATAATCTTTAAATATCTCCAAATTATATTTTATAGAAAATAACTATTTTCTATTTCATTGATATTTTTTCTACTGCAAAATCATATTTATCTGTATGATTATAACATATAAAATAGTCTATATAAAACTAATTTGTTCATTTTCATTTATTATCCAACTCATTTGTTTTGCATCTGTTATTTTATCTCCATTTTCTATTTCTCCAATTAAAAATGGAGAATTTTCATTATGTTTTTTCATATTTTCAATAACTAAAGCTTTATTAGTATTTGCATAGCAGTACTTACACAAATGTCCACATGTATCATATGCTCCTATATCATTTCCCATTAAACAATTGCACGCTTCTCTTATATTTTTTCTTCTAGGAGGATTTAAACTGTATCCTATAGCCTTTTCAACAATTTCCTGACTCATACAACCATTAGATTTTAATCCATATTCTGATAAACAAGTTTTCTCACAACAACTATGTATTATCATATTATTTTCTTTTCCTATTATACTAAAGGCTTTTGCTAATTCTACTTCTTGTTCTTTTGTAGGTGCTTGTAAATCCTTCGCATTTCTTTTTACTTTTTCATATAAATCTAAAAAACTAATAGTACAATTATTAGTATATCCCTTTAATTGCTTTGCCATTTTCTCAAAAGATTCAATATGTTTTTTTACATCAAATCCATTTCCAATAAATATAGGATCATATCTCCACCCTATAGAATCTATTCCAATATGTTCTGATAACTTTTTAAAACTTTCAATCACTTTTTCTTTGTTTGGAACTGCTGGCTCTATATCCTTTCCATAAGGTGTAATTGTTACAAACCAATATTGCTTATATTTATCTAATTCACCTAAATATTTAAGCATTGGTTCTGGATTTTTAGTACAAAAAGCTAAACAGTCTATAACATCTGGAGACAATCTATACTTTGTTACCTGTATATTATTATATGGATTTCTAACTAATACATATCCTTCTTTTATTCTATTCATTAACCATTTTGAATAAAATGCTGGTATATCTGTTCTACAACCTGTATTTATTATCATTTTTATCTACTTCCTTAAATCTTTTATTATTTTATTTGTATCTTAATTAAACAAAATCACTTTATTATATATATATATATATATCTAACATCATTTATTAGTGTAATCTAATAATACCACATTTTTTCTTTTTATTCTATCTAAAATTCTTCATATCGCTTAGACTATTTGTATATAAAAGTTACTATTCTCATTAAACTAATTATATTTCTTATTACAATAAAAAATCATCCTAATTCATTTGAATTCAATTATTTTTTATGTAATTAACAAAATAATTTTTAACTTCATACTATGACATAAAAGGAGATATTATATGATTAGTATTAGTTTATGTATGATTGTAAAAAATGAAGAAGATGTCATTGGACGTTGTCTAGCATGTGTTAAAGATATTGTTGATGAAATAATAGTAGTAGATACTGGTTCTACTGATTCTACAATAGAAATCGTAAAAAAATATACCAATCAAATATATCATTTTAATTGGGTAGATGATTTTTCAAAAGCTAGAAACTATGCTTTTTCAAAAGCTAGTAAAGATTATATTATGTGGCTAGATGCAGATGATATTATTTTAGAAAATGACCTTACTAATTTAAAGCAATTAAAAAATAATTTAGATACATCAATTGATATGGTAATGATGAAATATAATGTTGCATTTGATGAACATGATAATCCAACACTTTCTTATTATAGAGAAAGATTGATGTCTCGTAAAAGGAATTATCAATGGGTTAGCCCAATTCATGAGGTAATTCCTCCTAGTGGCAATATTATATATTCTGATATTGCAATTGCACACAAAAAATTACATCCTAGTGACAAAAATAGGAATTTAAAAATTTTTAATAAAATGCTTATGGAAGGTTTAGAACTTGATCCAAGACAACAGTTTTATTATTCTAGAGAATTATATTACCATGGTCAATACGAAAAAGCAATTGATAATTTCAATCAATTTTTAGATTCAAAACAAGGTTGGATTGAAAATTGTATTAGTGCTTGTATTGATTTATCTGATTGCTACAAAAAAATAAATGATAGTAATAACGCTTTTTTAGCATTAGTTAAAAGTTTTGAATTTGATAAACCACGACCAGAAATATGCTGCAAGCTGGGAAATCATTTTTTAGAAAATAATAATGTAGAAATCGCCATTTTCTGGTATGAATTAGCTATTTCAAATAAGCCAGATATTAAAAATGGTGGATTCCATAATGAAGATTACTTCGGATATATACCATATATTCAACTTTGTGTATGTTATGATAAAATTGGTAACACAAAAAAAGCAATTTTTTATAATAATAAAGCTGGTGAGTTAAAACCTAATGACAGAGCTTTTCTATATAATAAGAATTATTTTCAAAGTAAAGCTGTTGCTAACCAATAAAAAATACAAGCATATACTATATAGAGTAATTTTCTCTTACTCTATATAAAGGAGGTATATGAATGAATTTTTTTAAACATTTTAATAAAAATAAAAAAAATGATGAAAATGATAACTATCAAGTTTATTATTGTAGTACTAATGATAATTGTAATGATGATTGTAATGATGATTGTTGTTGCTGTAATCCTATAGGCGTTACTGGTCCTACTGGAGCCACTGGTCCTACTGGACCTAAAGGTTGTAATGGTCGTACTGGAGCCACTGGCGCTACTGGTGCAACAGGTGCCACTGGTCCTAGAGGCTGTTGTTGTCCTGGCATAACAGGGGCTACTGGAAGCACAGGAGCTACTGGTGTAACAGGTCCTACTGGCGAAACTGGTGCAACTGGCGTTACTGGTGCAACTGGTCCTATTGGAGATACAGGTCCTACTGGCATTACTGGAGCTACTGGTTCTACTGGTGCAACTGGAGCTACTGGTCCTACTGGTATTACTGGTACCACTGGAGCTACTGGAGCTACTGGCCCTACTGGTGCAACTGGCTTAGATGGTGTTACTGGAGCTACAGGTGCTACTGGTGATGTAGGTCCTACTGGACCTACTGGTAGTACAGGAACTACTGGCCCTACTGGTGCGACTGGCTTAGATGGTGCTACTGGTCCTACTGGTGCAACAGGTGCTACTGGTCCTACTGGTGCAACGGGCGCTACTGGTATAACTGGTGCAAATGGAAGTACTAGTATTATACCTTTAGCATCAGGATTACCAATATCACTTACAACAATTGCTGGTGGTCTAGCTGGTATACCTGCATTTATAGGATTTGGTTCTTCTGCTCCTGGACTTACAATTCTAGGTTCTAGTATTGATCTTACTAACCCATCTGGAACTTTATCTAACTTTGCTTTTTCAATGCCTAGAGCAGGAACAATCACATCTTTAAGTGCTTATTTTAGTACTACTGCTGCTTTATCACTTCTTGGTTCTAGCATTACAATAAGAGCTCAATTATATGTATCAAACACACCTAATAATGTATTTACTCCAATACCAGGAGCTATTGTAAATCTTACTCCTGCACTTTCTGGAGCAATATCTATTGGTACTATTAGTAGTGGAATAACAACAGGCTTATCAATTCCTGTTACTGCTCAATCACGTTTATTAATGGTGTATTCTGCTCAATCTACTGGTCTTTCTCTAATAAATACAGTAGTTGGATATGCAAGTGCTGGAATAGAAATATCTTAATAATTATAGTTTTTTACAGAATATAATAACTTGTATAAAAATAATAACCATCCAAATAGATGGTTATTATTTTTTTCATACCTTTTCACAGTTTTCATTTAAAAATTACTATTTTTAATTATTAACATATAATAAATTGATATTAAAAATATATTTCTTACTATAAATTCATTAGTGCATAAGAAATAAATGGACTTGCATATATAGCCATATATATTAATGTTATCCATGGTTGATAATCTATATAAAATTCTTTAAAAGTTAAAGACCATGGATGTTTTATTAACACCCATCCTATTACATCAAATACTACTGTTGTTGTTCCCCAAATAAATGATGTATAAATAACATTTGATAAAGTTATTGCTTCTAATCCATTTAAGTACAAATATGCAAATATTGGAAATATAATTATATTGTATAATGGATGCCAAGGTTTCGTTTTTTCATATCCTTCTCCCATCCCTGGACTATTTTTCATCGATTTCATATGCAATACTACAATATTAAAAATAGTATGCAATATTCCTATACTTGTAACAATAAAATACGCTATCCAATACCATATCATTGAAACTACAAAATTGTTCATTTTAATTTCTCCATAATTAAATTTGTAAATAAATCTTAACATAAAAACAAGTAGAATTCAATGCTACCTGTTTAATTTTTTCTGTTTTTATAATAAACTATTATTCTAAAATTTCAAACATAATATCACAAATAACATTATGCTTTACATATATTCCTCTAGTTTGAATATCATAAAATTTAATTTATTCTTCTTCTAATATAGTTTTCTAATATATCAATCGTTTGAACAACTCCTAATTTAGATGTATCAATACATAAATCATAGTTGTTTCTATCTCCCCAAATTTGAGATGTAAAATGTTTATAATATTCTGCTCTCTGCTTATCTACTTGTTTAATTTTCTTTTCAGCAGTAGCTACATCAAGATTTTCAAATTTTATCTTTCTATTAACTTTAAATTCCTTATCAGATGAATAAATAAATATTTTTATCACATTTTGATTATCTTTTAAAATATAATCAGAACATCTGCCAATGATAATAGAACTTTCTTTGCCATTATATAAATCCTCTATAACTTTTGCTTGTTTTAAGAATAGATTATCCTCAGCACTAATTGGTGAAACCTCATTATCATTTGAAAATACATAATTTGTAGCAAAACTATACCAAAAACTTGATTTTTGTTTTTCATCAACTTTTTCTAGCATTGCCATATCAATATTATGATCTTCTGAAACTTTTGTTAATAATTCATTATCATAACATTTTATATTTAACCTTTTTGCTAATTCTTGACCAATATATTTTCCACCACTACCAAACTCTCTACCAATAGATATAACAAAATTGTTACTCTTATTTTCTACTATTTTATTATCAGTAATACTATCTTCTTCAATATTTTCTTTTGCTAATTTACTAATTTTTCTACATTCTATTGTAGCAAAAACAACTGTAACGATAAATGCTCCAATGTCTGATACAGGACCAGCCCATAACATTGTATATAAATTTCCACATAATCCAAAAATACATACTCCAGGAACAAGTAATATAACATCTCTCATTAAAGACAAAGTCATTGCTTTATATGGTTTATCTATTGATTGTAAATATATACAACTTGCTTTTTGAATACAGCAAAGTAATATTCCTCCTAAATAAATTCTAAAAGCTAAGCAAGCATATTCTTGATAGAATTCTAAATTGTTTGCATGTCCTCCAAATAGACTTACTATCATATTTGGAGCAAATTCAAATAGTAACATTGATACTATACCAATTATAACATTTGCAATAATAATTAATTTATAAGTTTCTAATACTCTTTTATATTGTTTTGCTCCATAATTAAAACCTATAATTGGTTGACCACCTACTGCAACACCTAAACTAAATGCTAATACTATTGCAAATATTTTAAATACAATTCCCAAAGCACCTCCTGCATCTGTTGCATTTTCTTTGCCTATAGTTCCTACAACATTATTTGCTACAACAGTAATAATGGCAATCGATACTTGTGTAATAAAACTTGAAATACCAAGTTTTAAAAGCTTTCCTAATACTTCTGTATTAATCTTAAAACTTTCTTTACTTAGTTTCATTAATTTTGGTTTTCTAAAATATATAGCACATAAAATAGCTGATAAAATTTGTCCTGTTATTGTTGCTAATGCTGCTCCTTGAACTCCTAAATCAAATACAAAAATAAGAATTGGATCCAAAATTAAATTAATAATTGCACCAACTATTGTTGAAATCATTGAATAACTAGGTGCTCCACTTGCACGAATTATTGATGCCATACTTGAAGCAAACATATAAAAAGGTGTACCACATAGAATTATTATGTAATATTGTTCTGTAAATAATTTACATCTTTCATCATATCCATTTACACCTAGTACACCAAGTATTGGTTTCATAAAAACAAAACCAATAGCTATTAAAATGATACTAAATATAATTACTGCAATAATTGCATTTCCAACACTTTTATTGCTTGTTTTTTCATCTTTTGCTCCAAGAGAGATACTAAATAATGTTGCACATCCATCTCCAATAAGTTGAGCAATAGCTAGTGCTACAACAGTAAATGGAAATACTAATGTTGTTGCCATTATACCTGCTGTTCCTGCACCACTATTTCCTATAAATATTTGATCAACTATATTGTAAAGAGCACTTACAAGCATTGCAAGTACACAAGGAATTGAAAATTTGATTAGTAATTTTTTTATTGGCGCAGTTGTTAAATAAAAATTTTCACTTGATTCATTCATAAATTGAATACCTCCTTAAATTTCGGACAAAAAAAATAGCATAGAAATCTCTTGTCGGATTTCTACGCTTTGTTTTGCTGTCCATGACTTTTACATTATACAAAATTTTTCCATAATTTGTCAAGAACAGATTTTTATTTTCTAAAAATTTAAGAAAAATCAAATAGTTTATCTTCATACATTATATATTAATTATTGCAACCAGAATCAAGTGCAGATATAGTAGCTAAAGTATCTCCAAGTTGAGAAAAGAACGTTGATAAAATATTAATCTCATCTTCTGATTTTCCCTTTGCAATATTAGATGCTAAGATTGAAATAAAAATTACAAATTCACTTGACCCCATTATATCACCTCTATAAAATTATATGTTTTATAAAGTTTCTATGTGAAATATTAAATTTTTTAAAGCAATTTTTTTCCATCACTAAATGCTTGACCAACTTTTTTAGTAACCTCATAATATCCATGAGTAAATGGATCATAAGCAATAGTATTCATTTTTGCAAAATCTGGATTTCCGTTTTCATCTAAATACTTTTCGTCAATAGATAAATTTACTATTTCACCCAAAACTCCATATTCTCCATCTACTTCTACTGCTTTACATTCCATGCAAACTGGATAATCTGTTACTATTGGAGCATTTACATGTTCGCTTTTTATTGCTTTCATTCCAGTTCTTTCAAATTTATCTTTTACATTATTTCCTGAAGCAATACCAAAATAATCTGATTCTGTTAAAGTTTCAGTAGTTGCTAAAGACACTGTAAAACATCCTGTTCTTCTAATATTTTGTGTTGTTTTATGACCTTCACTAATATTTAACTTTATTTGTGAAAAATCATAAGCCATTCCCCATGCAGCATTCATAACATCAACACTTCCATCTTCATTATAAGTTGCTATCATTAAAACTGGCATTGGAAATACTGCTGGTACAATTTTTAAATCTTTTCTCATTTAAACTTCCTCCTTTTATTTGTTAAATGACCATCCCATAA
Organism: uncultured Clostridium sp.; assembly: GCA_947427205.1. Classification (GTDB taxonomy): domain Bacteria; phylum Bacillota; class Clostridia; order TANB77; family CAG-508; genus Scatovivens. The sequence goes on along the minus strand of CANEHB010000011.1, from coordinate 15,248 downwards.
TTTCTTCATCATGTGAGAATAAAAGTGCTCCTCCTCCATGTTGATTTGTAACTCTTTTTGAAGAAAAATATTCTCTGTTTTTTACATCTAAAACTAATATACTATTTATCTCATCTTCTGACAATCCTTTTTTTACATATAAATCATATAAATATTTCCATTTAATCAATTATATCTATTTCTTTTAACCATGTTTCAACTTCTTCTGGAGCATCTTCCATACTATTTCTGTGAAGTTTAAAGGCATTTGAATTTACATTTGCTGTATCTAATTTTGAAGTAATTGTTGAAACAGTACCAGCTAAACCACTTCCACCGTTTGTACTAAATAAATATACATTTTTTCCTGTAAAGTCATAACTTTCTAAGAATGTGTAAAGGATTTGTGGAAGGTCGCTCCACCAAATAGGATATCCTATAAATATTGTGTCATAATCTTCGAAGTTTTGAATTGTATCTTTAATTTCTGGTCTTGCATCTTGTCTTTGCTCTTCTTGTGCATCAGCTATTAAAGCTTGATGATCTGATGTATTATATTGTTTTACAGCTTCAATTCTGAACATATCAGCTCCTGTGTGTTCTTGAATTAAATTTGCTACATATTGTGTATTTCCTAAATTTTCTCCATTAACAGTAACTGTACTATCTTCTTTAGCATCTCCTCTTGTTTCTGGTAATGAGAAATATGTTACTAATGTTTTTCCTGAAGTTGCTACTTCATTTTCATCTGTTGTATCTTCTGTAACATTATTATCTACTTCATCTGAATTATCTTCTCTTACTACATTTCTTTCATTATTTGATGATAAAGCATTTTGATTTGCATTATCTGTATTTTCTTTTTTGTCTGAATTTAGCATAAAATATGCTCCAGCTCCAACAGCTATAATTACTATAGCTATAATAATTCCAATTACTACTTTTTTCATTTTTTTCTCTCCTTTTATACTTTTTATAAATTACATAAGTTATCTGTAGCCTGCAAAACATCAGCATTTAACTTATCTTATAAAGTTTGTAAAATTAATTTTTTCTTGTTCTGGAAGTTTAATTCCTTTTTCTTTTCCAGCTTCTATACATTTTAAGTAATAAGCCATATTTCTTCCAAGAATTCTCATTACTTGCATTCCTTCTTCATCTTTTCTTACATCATCTGGAGTTGCTCCATGTACCATATTCCAATATCTTGATGAAATAATTGGCATTTGTGTAATTCCAAAATATTTGTTTAATTGATCAAATGTTGCTGTTGTTCCTGCTCTTCTTGCTGAAATAGCTACTGCAGCAGGTTTAAATAAAAATGCATCTCCATTTCCAGCTTGGAATGCTGAATAAAAAGCTCTGTCCATAAATGATGTAATTGCTCCTGTTGCAGCTCCATAATGTACTGGACTTCCAAATATAAAACCATCAGCTTCTTTTGCTTTTTCTACAAATTCATTAACAACATCATTAAATACACATTTTCCTGTTTTAGCACAAGATTTACAAGCTATACACCCTGCTATTGGCTTATTTTGAACCCAAAATATTTCCGTTTCAACGCCTTCTTCATTCAAAGTTTTAGCAATTTCACATAAAGCTGTATAAGTACATCCTTCTTTATGAGGACCACCATTTACCAATAATACTTTCATTGTTATCTCTCCCTATTCATTATTTTATACTATCAACCCAATCATTAATATCGTTATCTGTTGGGTTAGATTTGAAACGATGTCCATCTTCCCAATTTCCACCATTAGCTTCTCTTTCAAGCAATTTTCCACTTTGGCCTAAACCTGATGATGTTGAAGTACAGAATGGAATTACTCTTTTTCCATCAAAATCATTTGCTTTTACAAAAGTGTCTACTGGCCATGCTGCAATTCCCCACCAAATTGGGTATCCAATTAATACAGTGTCGTATTCATCCCAGTTATCTACTGTATCTTTTTCTAATTTTATATCTCTTAATGATTCATCATCATGTTCTTTAGATACTCTTGAATTTCTATCAGTCCAGTCTAAATCATCTGATGTGTATACATCTTCTGGTACAATTTCAAAAATATCTGCATCTAATTTATCAGCAATTTTTTCTGAAACAGCTTTTGTATGGCTTTGTGCTGAATAATATACTACTAATGTTTTTCCACCATTATTTGTATTTTCTGGTTCTACATTATCTGATTCTTCATTGTTTGATATTTCATCTTCAGAATTATTTGTTGTATTTTCTTCATTTACAATATTTCTTTCATTGTTTGATGCTAATGTATTTTGATTTGCATTATCTGTATTTTCTTTCTTGTCTGAATTTAGCATAAAATATGCTCCAGCTCCAGCAGCTATAATTACTATAGCTATAATAATTCCAATTACTACTTTTTTCATTTTAAATTTCTCCTTTTATTTTATAAATTTTTTCCAAAAAATTCTTTTAATTTAGCTGTTACTTTTTCAACATATTCAGGATACCAATATGTTTTTATATGTGTTGCTCCATCAATTAAAAACAATTCTTTGTTTTTTGTTCTTGTTGCCTTTTCATAGCATCCTTCTGTCATATACAATGTATCTGCTAACTTTCCAGCCATCATAAGTAATGGTTGATTAATCATTTCCATTCCACATCTTGCATCAAATGCAAATAAGTCTATATTTGAAGATACTGTATATGCAAAGCTTGAACCTGTATGTTTGTGTGTAATTCCATAATATTCATATCCATCTTTATATAAATCAAATGGCATTTTTTTAGCTTCTTCTGGTGTCATAGTTTCTAGCATATTTGGTGTATATCTAACTTCTTTTCCTGACAATTCATCTTCTCTAGCTTTGTAAGCATCTTCTAATCTTTCTGTTATTGTATTTATTTGTGAATCTAAAAATCCATTTTTTCTTACAATACCTGTATTAAAAGCACTTAGAGTTGCAACTGCTTTAATTCTTTTATCTGTTTGAGCAGCTCTTAATGTGTATCCACCACCTCCACAGATTCCTAAAATTCCAACTCTACTTCTATCAACACCTTTATAATTTACAATATAATCAATTGCTCCATGTATATCTTCAACTCTATTTTGTGGTTTATCTGTATTTCTTGGCATTCCTTCAGATTGTCCTTGATATGCTGCATCAAAAGCCATTGCTATATATCCCATATTAGCTAATCTTTCAGCATATAGTCCTGCAACTTGTTCTTTTACTCCTCCATTTGGGTGTGCAACTACAACAGCAGGATATTGATTATTTTCATTAAAATTTTCTGGTACATATACATTTGCAGAAATTTTTAAACCATTTAACATATAGTTTACTGGTCTAATATTTACTTTTCCTACTATATTTTCTGTAATTGCTCCTTCATAAACTAAACCAAATTGATTTTCTTCTTCTTTACTCATTTTAATAACCTCCTAAAATTTTATTTATTGCTGTACCAAATGACTATTTGATATTATTAAAAACTTATAAACTATTCTATTCTTGATATGCCGAAACTATCTGATTCACAAATTGCCAATACATGCTACTACTTCCTGTATGATTACTTGTAAAAGCAATTACAAGTTCAAGGTTTGGTATTACAAAAATATATTGTCCAGCATGTCCTTGTGCAAAATAAGCAGCATAGTTTTGAGTCCCAAAAGTTCTAACCCACCATTGATAACCATAATTAGCACTACCTGATAACCTTTTAAATTGAAGTGTTGTAGAAGCATTTACCCATTGATTAGAAATAATTTGTTCTTCTTCCCACACTCCATCTTTTAAATATAATTGCCCAAATTTTAACATATCATAAATATTCATAATAAATCCATTGCCACCATCAGAAATTCCTTGAGCATCTTTTTCACATTGCACACTTTCCATTCCAATAGGATCAAATAAATATTTTTTTCCAAATTCATAAGCAGTCATTCCAGTTGCTTTTTGTAAAATAGCACAAAGTAAGTGAGTATTTGTTGTTGAATAATTGAACACAGTTCCAGGTTTTGAAGTAACTGGAGCATCAAATATATATTGAACCCAATTCTCCGAATTTCTCCATTCATCCCAGTTTTCAGTATCACTAATATTAATTCCAGAAGTATGAGTAAGTAAATGCCATATTGTAATCTGTTTAGCATATTCACTATTAGAACTTTGAATTTCTGGAAAATATTTTGATATTGGTACATTTTCATTTTCAATATATCCTTTATCTATTGCAATACCAATCAAACTACTTGTAATACTTTTGGATGCTGAATTAAGTATAAATTTACTTGTTTCATTATAGCCTTCTTTGTAGTATTCATCTATAATGTAACCATCTTTAACAATTACGCTAGAAAAAATTTGTGTTGTATCATAAGTGTTATGAAGATTTTGCAATATAATTGGATTGATATTGTGATTCTCAGGACTATCTTTTTGCCATTTCCATTCTTTTATTTCTTCAGTTTTCTCTATTTCTTCATTTTGTGTAACTATTTCTGTATTGGCAGTTTCTTGTGTTATTTTTGTTTGCTCTTTTGGTTCTTTACTTTTATATGCTATATTTAAATATATTGTTCGAATTGTTATAACTAATATCAAAACTGCACTTACAATTATTATTACTTTTTTCTTACTCATTTTTCCCTCCTTTCTTTTTAATTTAAACTATCTGTCATATATTTCCAAAAGCATATAACCATTGGAAACTATGTGTTAGTGTATACATTAGATATATTGCAATTAATAAAATAATTATTATATAAATAATATAAAGTATTTTTTTACCGTTTAAATTCTTTACTTTGCTAAATATTCTATCTAAGTGCAATCCTAAATGAGTAAACATTATAATAATTGCTAATCGTCCAAATATTAAATGTGAAAGTATCATATACAAATTACTTCCCATATGAAAATTAAAAATTTTATCAGATATCATTATTCCACAAATAATTGCGCCAAAATAAATTAACATTGTAAAAATATCAATTGTATACATTATTTTTGCTTTTAAATTTACTTTTTTTAAATTCTTTGTTACTTTCTTAATCCATTTAATATTTAATATTATATGAATCAATATAAGAATACTAATTGTTATTCCTAATATTTCATGATTCAAATTTCCTATTAATTCAATATCAAATAAAAGAATTGTAACTATGAATAGTAAAACATCTATTAATATTTTAAATTTTTTCATCTAAAATCCTAATCCTTATAACTAATTTTTTATTACTTACTTCTGTATTTATATAACTATTTTTGAGCATCTAAATCTGGTCTAAATGAAGCATAACTAGCTAATTTTTCTTGTGTTGATTCATAATATCTTACATTCTTATTAATTTTAGCAATACTCTTCATATCTTCTTCTGATAATTCAAAATCAAATATATCTATATTAGCTTTTATGTGAGCTGGATTTGTTGCTCCAGGAATTACAATATTTCCTGATTGAATATGCCATTTTAATATTATTTGAACATTGCTTTTTCCATACTTTTCAGCTAATTCTGTAAAAATTGGTTCATTTATTAAACTTTTATCTCCGTGTCCTAATGGATACCAAGCCTGAATTTTTATATCATTTTTTGCCAAAAATTCTTTTAACTCATTTTCTGGATAATATGGATGAGCTTCTGTCTGTAATACTGTTGGTTTTATTTCACACATATCTAATATTTCTTGTACTTGTTCTTCTGTAAAATTTGATAAACCAATTGATTTTACCTTTCCTTCTTTAACAGCTTTCTCCATTATTCTATATCCTTTAATATAATTGCCACATGGTTGATGTAATAGTAATAAATCAATGTAATCTGTATCTAATCTTTCTAACGTTTTCTCTATTTGATTCTCTTCTTCATAAAATGCTGGCCATAATTTTGTCTCTAAGAAAATTTCTTCTCTTGGAACATTTGATTTTTTTATACCTCTTCCAACACCTTTTTCATTAACATATGCATTTGCTGTATCTATTAATCTATATCCATTCTTTAAAGCATTATATACTGACTCTTCAGCTTGATCTGGATTTAGTAAAAATGTACCTATTCCAACAACTGGCATATCAATTCCATTATTCAATTTTATTCTACTCATAATAACACCTCCATAAACTTCTATATATACTTTACAATATTCAAAAAAAAATGTACAATATAAATAGTTTATAACACTATAACTTTTGTGCATACTGAAAAGGAGAATTTTATGATAGATATTAATTTATGGCAAGAATTAGCTGTTTTTGAAAAATATGGTACTTTATCAAAAACAGCAGAAGAATTATTTATTAGTCAACCTGCTCTTAGTCGTTCTATGAATCGATTAGAAGAAGAGCTTGGAGTTACAATTTTTTCTAGAAGTAAGAATAAATTAACATTAAATGAAAATGGAAAACTTGCTAGTGAATATGCAAAAGAAATTATAAAATATGAAGAAAATGCTATATCTAGTATTCGTGCTTTTGATAGAAAAAATCGTACAATATCAATTGGAGCATGTGCACCTATGCCTCTTGCAGATATTACTCGGAGCAGCAACCACTTTATTTTCTGGGTTCACTATTTCATCTGAGCTTAATCACATTGAAGAAACTTTACTATATAATTTAAAAAATAAAGTATATAATATTGCTATTTTTAATCACGCAATTGAAGATGAAGAATTAGTTTCAGTAAAAACTTCTTACGAAAAGTTATACTTAGTAATAGAAAAAAATAGTCCACTAGCCAAAAAAGATGGTATATATTTATCAGAACTAGATAATAAAGATATTCTTTTGTATTCTCAAATAGGTTTCTGGTATGAACTTTTAAAAAGTAAAGCTCCAAATGCAAATTTATTAATCCAGCATGATGATAATACTTTTAATACACTAATAAATACTACATCTTTTCCATCTTTTGCAACTAATAAATCTCTTTCAAGAAGATCAATTTCTAATTATAAAACTTTAATACCAATATTAGATAAAGAAGCAACAGTAGATTATTATTGTGTAGTTTTAAAAGATAACTATAAAAAATTTAATAATTTATTTAATTATGTGAAAAATCATGAGAACATTCATAATATATAAAAATCAAATTTATAAATTTATTGTCAAAAATATAAAAGTTCACAAACTATTTTTCATTTATTGTAGCTTGTGAACTTTTATTTCACTTTTTGATTTTATAATTTTTCTATCCAATTGTCTACTTCACTAGTTGTTGTTATCATTCTATCTCTTTCACCTTCAATGCTTGAGAACACTAAATCAAGTTCACTCTTTATATTTCCTTTTACAAGTGTCTCATAATCTTTAAAACAATGTCCAAGCCATCCAGCATTTGAAGCAGCTACAATAACATCTTTTCCTTCTAAATTGTTTTCTTTAAGAAATTTTTTCATAACAGGTGTTATTCCATACCACCATGTACCTGTAATTAGAACTATTTTTGAATATTTTGATAAATCTACATTAATTGGTTTTATTTCAACATCTCTTTTTATATCATTATTTTGCCATTCATCAACTACTTCATCATAATTATCTGAAAATGGATTTTTTGGTTCTAATTCTAATAAATCTGCACCAATTTTGTTTTTTACATATTCAGCTACCTTTTTTGAATTTCCACTAAAACTATAATAAATAACTAATGTATTATTCATTTTATTTCTCCTCTATATTTATTTTGAAATTTAGAGACGTCTTTTTATTTTATTTAAAGCAGTGAAATTTTCAACATCCATAAATTTCATTAAAGTTTATTGTATTGTTCATCAGAAACTTCTTCACACCATTCTGTTTTTGTATTTTCTCCAGGCACTTCAACAGCTATATGACTAAACCAAGAATCTTTTTTTGCTCCATGCCAGTGTTTAACATTTGCTGGTATAACAACTACATCTCCTAATTTTAAGCTTTGTGCTTTTTTTCCTTCTTCTTGATACCAACCTTCTCCTTCAACACAAATTAATATTTGTCCACCTCCAGATGTAGCATGGTGTATATGCCAATTATTTCTACATGCAGGCTCAAATGTAACATTTGCTAAAAATACTGCTGATTCTCCTTTTTGAGTTAATGGTTTTAAGTATGAATTTCCTTTGAAATATTGTGCAAACTCTTCATTTGGTGCTCCCATTCCAAAAGCTCCACCATGTATTTCTGTTACACTTTCATCACTATATACTTCATTTATTAATGAAAATGCACTCCAAGCTTTTGGCCATCCTGCATAAAAAGCAATTTGTGTTACAATTTCAACTGCTTCTTTTTTTGTTACTCCATGTTTCTTTCCTAAAACAAAGTGTGATTTTAATTGTGGAAATAGTCCCTGTGCCATTAATGCAGATATTGTAATCATAGATCTATCTCTTAATGATAACTTATCTTCTCTTGACCACACCTCTCCAAATAATACATCATCATTTAACTGTGCAAACTTAGGCGCTAATTCTCCTAAATTTTCTCTTCCAGCTGTTTGCTTTTCCATTAAAAATTCCTCCTTTATAATTCAATTTATCATCTAACTATTTGTTGGCTTTAATTTACCATTCTATTCGCCTAGCACATGTCATTCCTATTTGTCCTGCACCAGTTAAAATCATTACATCATTCATTATTCTTCCTCCGTATTTTCTAATCTATATATTTTATACACCTTAGAGCTTACTCTAAGTCAAGAGTTTTTTCAAAAAAAATAATTCTTTATAAAGCAATCTTAACATTATTTGCTCTATTCTGAATTATCCTTTTATTATTTTATATTTAGTTTTTACTATAAAACTTTATTAAATCATTATACACTTTTTTATTATCCTTCTCTGCCAATATCTCATGTCTCATATTAGGATAATTAATTTTTTCAATTTTACTAAATCCAGCATCAGATAAGACTTTATATGAATCATTTGCTCCTTTATCTCCTCCTATACATGGATCGTCAAGTCCTCTTAATAAGAGTAACTCTATGTCTTTATTTACATTATTATACAATTCAGTTTTATGCATCATTATTATAAGCTTAAATAAATCTCTAAACGCAGAACATGTAAAACCTATTCCACAATATGGATCATCAATATATGACTTTACATTTTCTTCATTATGACATATCCAATCATACTTTGTTTTTGGATTTTTTATTTCATTATTAAATGTATCTACACTTAAATAAGAAATAAATTTTGATTTATATTTTGGACCATGAATTTTGCTTATTATATTTGCCAAAAGTATACCTATATGTGCACCTCTTTGATAATTTGGATAGCCTGAAAGAGCCACTTTCTCATAATCTTTAGAATTTTCTTGAAGTAAAACTCGAGTTATAATTGTCCCCATTGAATGTGCTAATATATAAATTGGAATATTCTTAAAATGCTCTTTTATAAATTTAGTAATTATCTTTTGGTCTTCTATAAGTTCTACATATCCATCTTTTTCTTTAAAAAATCCTAACTCTTTACAAGATTTTCCATGACCTCTCATATCTGAACTAACTACTAAAAAACCTTTTTTATTTAAAACTTTTATTATATCTTCATAACGTTCTTGATGTTCTTCCATACCATGTATAACTTGTATTACAGCTCTTGGATTTTCCACTTCAAATATGTGAACATCTAAATTATATTCATCTCTGGTTTTTATAAATTCTTTTTTCAAATTACACCTCTCAAACTTTTAAAAGTAAAAAAATTATATCATTACCATAAATAAAAAGAAACAAAATAAGCCGAAAAATTTCGACTTATTTTGTTAGTATATTTATTTTATCATTTCATCATAAATTTTATAAATATCTTTTTCATCTTTATACTTATTTTCCATAGGACACATTCCAGTTTTGCTATTGTTTATAACATATTCAGTTAAAGTCTTATATTCATATTTTACATTATTTTCTTGTAAAACTGGAATTGCATATTGACTTATAACATCTGCATATATTTCTTTAACTCCTGCAACAGTTAGTATTGAGCCAGCTACTTTTCCTATTACTTTATCTGCTATAATAGTATCTTTTAAAGCAGATTTATCTTCTCTTAAAATATCTTTTATATCATTAATTCTATTTTGATAATATTCTTTGCATTCTCCATTTGCATATAAAACTACTAAACTTGCATTTTTTTCATACAATTTTTGCTTTACAATTTCTAAATTAGTCATTTTTCAAATTTAATCCTTTATTTATTATTTTAGCTAAAACTGGAACAAATAATAATTGTAAAATTATTCCTGGTATTCCCATTTTTACGCTTTCCATTACTGAAATTCCATAGCTTGATAAGCCTAAAATATTAACTGCTGAAAATAAAACTCCTGCATATAAAATTCTTCCTAAAATCATTGTACTGATAAGTGATACATATGAATTAAACTTTTTGTTAAATAAACTTAGTAAAATTCCATATATTGCAAGTTCTATTAACATATATGGAAGTCTAGCTAGACTTGGCATTCCAGTTAATAAGTAACTAAATACAATTGAACTTCCAGCAACAATAGTACTACTCATAGTACCAAAAATTAATGCTGAAATTAGAACACAAATATGCATTGGTAAAAATGTTGCACCAGCACTAGCTCCTGCTAAAAGATGAAATATTCTAGGAATAGCAATTCCAAATCCACTTAATAAAGCTGTTCCAACAGCATATTTGACCTTTCTATTTGATAAAATTTCTGTTAAACGATTAGTCTTTTTAATACTTTCTACTTTTTCCATTTTTAAATCCTCCTAATATTTAATAAACTGTTAAAATTTATCTATTACAGTTTGTAATCTTATATATTTGCTTACATATATATTTAAACTATTTTAATAAGTCTACAAAATTAGACATTGCTTCTGCTATTTTTAATTGTTGTGGGCAAACTGCTTCACATGATTTACATCCTATACAAGCACTTGGTTTTTTATCATCTGGTAATGCACTTATAGCCATTGGAGCAATAAAACCTCCACCTGTAAATACATGTTCATTATATAATGCTAAAATCTTTGGAATATCAATTCCTTTTGGACAATGTGCTGTACAATATCTACAAGAAGTACATGGTAGTGTTTTTCCATTTACCATTTCTCTTGCCATTTCTATTAATTCTTTCATTTCATTTTCACTTAATGGTTTATCCTCTTCAAAAGTTTTGATGTTTTGTTCTAATTGCTCCATATTTGACATTCCTGAAAGTACCATTGTAACTTCTGGTATAGATTGTAAAAATCTAAATGCCCAAGCTGGCACTGTTTCATTTGATCTAAGAGCTTTTAGTTTAGTTTCATTTTCTTCTGAAAGTTTTGCAAGCTTTCCACCTCTTAATGGTTCCATAACCCAAACTGGAATGTTAAGTTCTTTTAATAACTTTAATTTAGCTTTAGCGTCTTGGAATTCATAATCTAGGTAGTTTAATTGAACTTGACAGAATTCCATATGTTCCCCATATCTACTATCTAAAAATTTTTTCATAACATCAAAACTTCCATGTACTGAAAATCCTAAATGCTTAATTCTTCCATTTTCTTTTTGTTTTAATAAGTAATCTAATATTCCATATTTTTCATCTAAGTATGGATCAACATTTCTTTCATAAACATTATGAATTAAGTAAAAGTCAAAATATTCCATTCCTGTTTTTTCTAGTTGTTTTTCAAAAATTTCTTCTACTTTGTCCATATTAGATACATCATAACCTGGAAATTTAGTTGCTAAATAGAAACTTTCTCTTGGATATTTTTGTAAAACTTTACCTATTACAAGTTCTGATTCTCCATTATGATACCCCCATGCTGTATCAAAATAGTTTATGCCTTTATTTATTGCATATTCTACCATTCTTGCTGTTTCTTCTTCATCAATTGGTGTATCTCCATTTACACCTTTGTTAGGTAATCTCATTGTACCTAATCCTAAATTTGATAATTTTAAACCTTTAAATTCTTTGTAAATCATACTTTCCTCCTTTATTATTTTATATTTTTTAAACAGATTCTGTAAAATCTTTCTTTTTTCCAGAAACAATATCATTATATAATTTAATTTTGTAATCTAATCTTTCTAGTGATGCTGTAATGTTTTTTTGTTTTTCTAATAGTTTTTCTCTTTGCTCTTCTAATATTTCTTTTCTTCTTTTAGCAGTACTTTTTCCTTCTTCAAATAACTTCATATATTCTAATAAAGCTTCAATTTCAACTCCTGCATCTCTCATACATTTTACAAATTCGATTCTTTTACAAGAATTTTCATCATAGTTTCTTATACCACTTTCGTTTCTTGGTACATTTGAAAGCATACCAATTTTTTCATAATATCTTAAAGTATCTTGTGTTAAATTATATTTTTTACTCACTTCTGAAATAGTCATATTCTTCTCCTTATTTTTTTCTTATCATATCATTTGGAGTTAACTCCAAGTCAATAGTTTTTTATTATATCGAAAGTGTTACTATAACATTTCCATCTCCAAGAATTTCTTTTAACTCATCTTGACTTATATTATCTATTTTTCCAAGTCTTGTAAAATTCCAATTATTTTTATCATAATAAATTACAAATTGACTTCCTTGATATAATATTAAATCTCCATAATCAGTAGAAATTTGTTCATCATTTCTTGGCAAGTTAAATCCTAGATTTCCTACTTTTTCAAAGTTAGAGTAGTCTTGCATTTTTATTGTAAGTTCACCTTCTTCAAGTCTTTCAATAAGTGCTTTTGATGAAGAATTATCATTTAATGTTGCTATTAAATTTCTTTCATTTATTCTAATATTAATTTTCATAATCTTCTCCATTTCTTTGATTTCAGTTATTGTTTGATTTTCAACTTCTAAATTATTTTCCAAATTATTTGATATTTCACTATTAATAATGTATTTATCTTCTTGGAGTAAAAAGAAGTAAGCTATAATTATTAATATAAATACTATAATTACTTTAGGAATTTTTTTCATATTGTTTTCCTCCAACTTTTATTATAGTATCACTTAGAGTTAGCTCAAAGTCAATACTTTTTTATAAAAAAAATGAAATTTAAGAAACGTCCCTAAATTTCATTTTTTAATATTAATTCTCTCTCAATCTGTCTACTATTGATTCTTTATTAAATATTTTTATACATCCTATTGCGATAATTGATGGAATAAGAATTGAAATTAATAAATATGCAAATATTGCTAAAACAGGCAATTTAAACTCCATATAATTCATTCCAAATTCTTCAAATATTTTTATAACACCATATGCAAAACTTGGTCCTATAATACTACTTGCTAAACAATTTGGAACTGCAAGCCATATATTTTCAGAAATAATCATTTTATTTACTTGCTTTCTTGTCATTCCCATTGATTGTAATATAGCAATTTCTTTTCTACGTGTAACCATACTTGTAATAACTGTATTTATTAAATTAATTACACTAAATAAAACTATAAAAGCTGAGATTCCTATAATTCCATTTTTAAAAGTTTCTGCTGATTTTTGAGCATTTTCATGCCATTCAGAATATGTTGTACATGATATATCTTCATAATTTTGTACAATACTTTTAACTTTATTATCTATATTTTCATTATAAATATGATTTTTGGTTGTAACTTCTAAATAAGATGTACTGTCAATACCTTCTGTTATTTGATTATATATGTTTTGTGGTATTAATACCCATCCAATTAATCTTACATATTTAGAAAATTCAGAATCTCCAACTCCACCAATAGTTAATTCTATTGTTTTATCTTCACCATTAAAATAATGAATTGTTATTTTATCTCCAACTTTAGGTATATAACCATACACTTCTTCAAAAACATCACTATATCCCAGATATACTTCACTTTTTTCTGTTAATTCATGAATATCTCCTGTTCCACTTTTTAAGGATTTTGTCATAGCCTCTTGAAACTCTTCACTCATTGCTTCAATTTCTTCATTAATAACATCATTTTTAGTATCTAATTTTACTAAATAAGTTTTCCTATCTGTTATATAATCAATCTCTTCTAGTTTTTCTAGTTCTTCTTTTATTTTGGTAAGAGTATTACCTTTACTTACTAAATCATAAATACCATTTTTACTATCACTTAAACTTTCTATTGAAAATGTTAAATTATATTCACAATCTTTAAAATAACCATTTCTTGCATATTTTTCACTATTTATTGAACCTGTAAAAGTTAATACTCCAATAAATAATGTTCCACCAATAATTAAAGATATAAGTGTAATATTAGTCTTTTTTCTATTTCTATTGAATTCAATTTTACCCAAAGAATTTGGTGTTAAATTTCTACATAATTTATTTGTTCCTTTAATATTTTCATTGTTTCCAGTATATCTTAAACCTTCTATTGGTGATACATTACTTGCTCTTTTGGCAGGTTTTGTTACAGATATAAAAACTGCTATTGTACCTAAAATACATGATACAATCGCTAATTTTAAAGCATTTAAAACATTCCAACCATTTGAACTTACAAAATATGAAATTATACTACCTACTACAATTCCTAGTGGTATTGCTATTTTGCAATACTCAAGACTTTCAAATTTTATTAGTTTTTTAATTTGTTTTTTAGACATTCCAATTGTTCTTAATTGAGCATATTCTTTAACTTTAGAAGATACTGATAAGTAAAAAATACTATATATTACAATTCCACTTATTATAAGAACTACAATACTTAAACCTATAAATGTTTGAAGCTCTTGCATATTTATAGAAAATGTATCAACAAATCTATTATTGGGATTTATATTTTTTCTTTCAATTCCATTTGTTTTTCCTAATTCATAAAAAAAATCTTTAATATATGTTGTGCTTGGTATTTTCATATTTGGAGATACTTTTATTAGAGCATCAAGTGTACTGTTTTTAAATAATACTCCTGATTCTGAATATTCTTTTGAAAAAAATGTAGGATAATACATAGCTTTTCCATAATCAATAAAACCAGATATTATAAATTTTTCTCCTAATATTTCAATAGTCTCTCCTATATTTTCCTGTATCCCAAGTTCTTTTGCTACTATTACATCTATAACAACTTCATTTTCTTTGTTTGGAAAATTTCCTTTTAAAAGTTTATATGTACTCATTTCTTGAATTTCATAATCATAATATATTGGTTTTATTTTTATATCTCCAGTCTCTTTTTCAAAACCACTTCTATATTCCATCGCACAACCTACATTTTCATTAGCTTGTAAATTATTTATTTGATCTTTACTTACATCATAATATATACAATCTTGCATTCCTTTTACAATTTCAC
>CANEHB010000010.1 GCA_947427205.1 uncultured Clostridium sp. | reverse complement strand
CTTGAAAATACAAGAGTGTAGCTAAATAAGATATAAAATTAGTTTACACTACCAAAAATGTATTAGGAGGAAATTTATGAAGAATTTTAAAAAGAAAGTTATTTCAGGTACAGTATTAGTTACAATGTTAGGATATACAATGCCTATATTTGCTTTTGCTAATGAAGAAACTATTTATTCAAAACTAAATTCAAGTGGTGAAAAATATAAATCAATTGTAAGTACTTATTCAGAATCAGATGAGATAATTCAAAATGAAATAGATAAAGAATTACCAGTTGATTGTAAAATAACATATGAATTAGATGGGAAGATTATTGAGGCTAAAGATTTAGCAGGAAAGACTGGAAAGGTAAAAATTGTATTAGAATATATAAATAAAGAGTTAAATCCAGTTGATATAAATGGAAAAAAAGAAAACTTATATACTCCATTTTTTGTAGTTTCTGGAGCAATAATTGATAATGAAAATAATAAAAATATTCAAATTTCAAATGGAAAAGTTATAAATGATGGTAGTAAAACAATAGTAATAGGATTTGCTATGCCAGGTATGGAGGAGAACTTAAATATTTCTAAAGAAGATATAGAAATACCTAATAGTATAGAAATAACCATGGATAGTAAAGATTTTAAATTGGGGAATATTATGAGTTTTTGCAGTCCTAAACTTTTTGAAGAAGGCGATTTAGATAAAATACTAGATAAAACAGATGAGCTTTTTAATCAAGTAAATGAATTACAAAGTGCAAGCAAACAGATTGAAGATGGAGCAGTAAAATTAAATGATGGTGTTTATACTTTAAACAATGGAGCTCAAAGTTTAAATAGTGGTGCAAATGAATTAAATAATGGAATTGATACATTAAAAGGGGGAACTTCAAAAATTACTAATGGAGCAAATTCATTAAAAACAGGAACAGCAGAATATACAAGCAAATCTAAAGAATTTAATAGTGCTATGAGTCAAGTGCAGACAGGAGTTAGCACATTAAATTCAAGTTATGATGGGATTAATAATGGTTTAACTTCTTTAAATCAAAGCTCGACAGCATTAGTAGATGGAGCAAAAGGGGTTAGTGATGGATTATCAGCATTATCAACAGGATTAATTTCTGTAGATAGTACACTTGATGCTATGATAGGAGGAATGTTTACTACATCAAGAACTGTAAGTGTGCCAAATAATAGTGAAAAAATACCAGAAATACAAAGTGTAATAGCAAATAACGAAGCTGTAATAAATACTTTAAGTGCTACAAATACAAGTTTACAAATAGCAATAGATACTTCAGAGGATGAGGGCATAAAAGCTAGTTTAGGTGCTCAAATAGCTTCAAACGCAAATGCTATAGCTTCATTACAAGCAAATAATAATAGTTTATCAAGTGTGATTGCAAGTTTAAGTACACCTGTAACATATACTGTAGATACTAATAATGGAATAGATACAAATAGCATAGTAAGTTTAAAAGGAACAATAAACTATTTAGCAACAAGTTCAGTAGGATTAGCTCAAGGTGCAGAAGCTTTATATGCAGGAACATCACAAGCAGCTATTGCTATAGGACAATTATCATCAGGAGCAAATCAAGTGAAAGCAGGATTAAATACTTTAGAGACATCAACAAATGGATTAACTCAGGCTAATAATCAATTAACTCAAGCAGCAAACACAATAGCAAATGGAGCTTCAGATTTGGCAATTGGAGCAGCAACATTAGATGAAGGGGCTAGAAAATTATCAGATGGTTCAGTAGCATTAAAAAATGGAACAAGTGAATTATCAAACGGAACAAATACATTATTAGAAGGAAGTAATACTTTAGTAGATGGTATTAAAAAGTTTAATAATGAAGGTATAAAAAAGATACACAATTTTGTAAATGGAGATTTAAAAGATACTGTAACAAGAATAGAAAAAATGGAAGAATTATCAAATAATTATAATAGTTTTTCATCAAGTGAAGAGAGAGAGGCTATAAAATTTATTAATATAATTGATAGTGTAAAAAATAGTTCTAAAGAAGAAAAAAAAGAAGAGATAATGCTTCCTAATAAAGATGAAAATAACAATAAAGAAGATTAAATAAAAGAGTCATAGTAACATAGAGAACCATTTATGAAAAGCCCTGTTTAGCAAACACAATAAAAAGACTATTGTGTTAAAGTCTAAATGGGGCACTTCAATTTATTATACAGATTTTATTTATAAGGTAATTATATAATAATATGTTTATTTGCAATGAGAATTATATTTAAGACACTTTTTTATTAATTATATAATATTATAATTCTCTGCTTGTTATGTAAAATAAATCGTAGCATTATCGAAAAATTTATCAAATTTTCCTTCTAACTTTATATAAAAAACTTATTTTAGTATTGTAAGATTATGAAAAATGTTATATATAAAAAACTCACCTAACTTTATGTTAGGTGAGTTTTTTATATATTATTACTCATTATTTGAATTGAAAGATGTTATTGCATTTTCATCATCAAATTTATAAGATAGACTAGATTCATTATTTTGAATTGGATCCATATCATTTGGATTATCTGGATTAGAATGGAAATTTACATTTCTTAAATCAAATCTATGCTTATTTGAATCATCACTTTCATTAGTGCTAATTCCACTTGTGAATTTACTAAAGTTATAATTTTTGATTTTTTGTTTTTCTTTATATCTTGATTCCAAGAAGTCAATTTTGGCTTGACCAACAAGGTTCTTTCCTTTTAAGTCCTTTGTTTTGTAAATTATAAATTTGAATTTTAATGCTTGAACCTTACCTTGCTTGAAGTTTGGAATCCATTGCCATTTAATACTCTTATAAGTATCATCATATTTACCTTGATCAGTTTTATAATCATGTGTAAACATCCAACGTCTCTTATCACCAAATTCTTTTTCCCACCATTCGTTGTCTTCTGGAGTATTATTACCAAAAACAACTTTTGTAGTACAATTTGCAAGGAGTGTTTGTCTGAAGTTATAATCATTTTTTATACCAAATTGTGATAAGTTTTGTGAAGATATAATTGTTCCAACTCTATATTTTCTATATAAAGTAAATATATCTTCTGTTGCTTTACATACAAAAGGTGGAAATTCATCAATGTATAAGAAGTGGGGGATTCTAGTTTTTTCATTTCCAGGTCTTGATAAAACAGATTGTTGCATAAGTAATATAAAGAATAGACCAAAGGCTTTATGAGCACTAGCTCCTAAATCACCACGACGTGTACAAACAAATGTAACATCTCCATTTGATAAAGCTTTATCATAATTTAAATTATTTACTCTATTACATAAAATGTTTCTAACGCCAGGATATCTTAACAAGTTTTCAAGTTGAGAAGCAGAGGCTTGTAAATATTTTTCTGTTTCATCTCTACCATGAGCAGTCTTATAGAAAGTCTTTTTGAAATATCCAAGTTGAATTTTATATTTTTCTACAAGTTCTGGATATTTTTTCATTTTTTCTGACATTTCTTCTATTAAATCAAAATCGTTTAATAATTCTAATAAATCTTCTAAGTTTGGTATTGCTCCTTCATTCTCTCTAGGGTAAACTTCTTTTAGCAATAATACTAAGTTTTCTATAGCTTGAGTAACAATATTTGCCATAAAAGCTTCATCATGGTTTCCAAAGTTTGGTACTTCTTCAGAAGCATACATTCTTTTTAAAATAGATGAAATAGCTATAGATGTTTTTATAGGATCCTCATATGTAAATGGATTTAATCCAATAGATGTATTGTCATTTGGATCAATTATATGATATTTAATTCCAAAGTTACTAGCTACTTCCTTCATATGAGTTATTGATTCATAATCTGGAGCCATATATGTAATACCAAGATTTTTATAAACTGAATTTTCTCCATCATAATTGTAAAGCATTTTTGCAAAATATGCTTTATATACTTTTTCTTTACCAGCTACAGGAGTAATCATATTTAATGTGAAATTCTCGTTTATGTATTCATTAGAGAAAGGACAAGTTAAACTTGCAATATTTGTACGTAATGCTGTATATCCTAATTCTTTTGAAGTTTCTTTAAAGAAGTATTTTCTTTCAATATCTCTTGCAATCATTGGTTCAAACATCATTGAAGTTTTTCCTGAACCAGAAACACCAACAATTAAAGTAGATTCAAATCTTCTAGCTTCAGGTGTTTTAATTGTTTTATTAGTTTCTCTATCTTTACATATGAACATTTCACAAGTAAATGGTCCCATACCAATAGATTTATCTGATAAATCTATTCCACCATAATCCCAAATTGATTCTTGTACATATAAAGTATCTTGAACTTTAAGATATAACCATTTAAAGAAAGGATATATTGTGCATACTGGCACATACCAAGCTAATGCTGAAAAAGCAGGTTTTATCAGATCCATAAAAGTAGTGATTATATATGAGTAATTAGGAACTGAGAAAAGTAATAACCAACCTATTTGGTTAATCCACTGAACGATCATTGAAACTACCATTATATGCAATGCTGAAGCATATACATAAAAAAATGTAGTTTTTGTGTATTTGCTTTCAGCAAATTTTGATGCAGGTGAAAAGTAAAATGCAAATACAGGACATGCTAGTGCAATTGTATATGTTATAGGTCCCCAATATGATACAGATAAACCTGAGAATATCATGAATAACACTTCTACAATTCTATCTAAACATAAATATATAGAAATGAGTGTTAATACATATGTGGCAAAGGTATTTCTATCTGTTTTTAATTTCTTTAAAAATTTATCAATGTATTTCATTATCATAATTTTAAAAATCCTTTTTTCAAAAATATACATATATATTATCTTACAAAATCGAAAAAAAATCAAGCCTTTTCGGTAAAAAAGCCTTGATTTCCGTAAGAAAAATTAAAAATTTTATACTTGAATAAAAAAATCTATAATAATTATACAAATTTAGAAAAATTTATTCATTTTAACATATATTGATAAAAAAGAATATAAGTTTAAATTGATAATAAAATTTAAATAGAAAAATAAAAAGCTATCTAAGGAAATGTGGAGGAAGAATTGAAGATAACAGATTTTTTAAAAGGTATATTATCACTTGTAATATCACAAATACTGATAAAGATTTTTGGCGTTATATACAGTTTATATATGACAAATAAAAGTGGATTTGGGGATGAAGGTAATGCAATATATATGAGTGGATATCAAATATATGCATTGCTTCTTACAATATCATCGATTGGTGTTCCAAATGCAATTTCTAAAATTATTTCAGAAAAAATCTCCATAAAAGATTATACTAATTCTGAAAGAATTTTTAAAATATCTGTATTTTTATTTTCTACAATAGGATTTTTGGGATGCATATCATTATTTTTATTTTCTGATTTTATATCTGAAGAAATTTTGCAAATACCAGAAACAAAATTAAGTTTGATGGTTTTATCTCCAGCAAT
Source organism: uncultured Clostridium sp. (assembly GCA_947427205.1). Taxonomy (GTDB): domain Bacteria; phylum Bacillota; class Clostridia; order TANB77; family CAG-508; genus Scatovivens. Next base: position 49,769 of record CANEHB010000010.1, on the reverse strand, counting down.
TTTTTTTGTATCAGTTTCATCAGTTATTAGAGGATATTGTAATGGGGAGAATAAGATATACATAACAGCTAAATCACAATTTTTTGAACAAGTTTTGAAGTCAATTTTTACAATTACTTTTGTAGAAATAGCTTCAAAATCTCCAAAATCAAATAAAGAAGTATTAGCAGCAGTTGCAAATTTTGCAACAACAATGGCAACATTATGCAGTTTGATATTTATAATTAAAGAATACATAAAAATAAAAAGAAAAAATATTTATATAGATAGAGTAAATTTCCCAAGAGAAAGAATTTTAAATATAGTAAAAAAAGTTCTAATAATATCAATTCCAATAACAACAAGTGCAATTCTATCGTCTTTAGGAAAAAATATAGACTCAGTTACAGTAGTAAGAATATTAAAAGAAATTTTGGGAGAAGAGACAGCTATAGCTAAATATGGTATATTAAGTTCAAAAGTGGATATATTAATATCATTACCACTTTCATTTAATATTGCTATTTCAACAGCATTAATACCAGAAATATCTAGAAAAAGAGCAGTTAATGATTTAGATGGAATAATAAAAAAAATAGAAACTTCTATATTAATTACTATTATAATAGGAATACCATGTACTTTTGGAATGTATTTTTATGCAGATAGAATATTTGATTTATTGTATCCAAGAGCTAATGAAGGTGCAAGGCTTTTAAGTTTAGCATCATTTAGTATAATATTTTCATTATTAGTGCAGACTTTAAATGGAGTTCTTCAAGGATTGGGTAAAAATAATGTACCAGTTTATGCATCAATAATAGGTCTGATTTTTAAAATACTATCCAATATTATATTAATACCAATAGATGGAATTTATGAAAAAGGTGCAATAATAGGAAATATTTTATCTAATATTATTTCTTTTATAATTGTAGTTATAGTTATAAAGAAAAATATAAAAATAAAGTTAAATATTTTAAAATATAGTATAAAACCAATTTTGGCAAGTATAATTATGATATTTGTTTCAGAAAAAATATATAATTTTTTATATTTTAAAAGTTTAAATGTTAATATTTGTACAATAATTTCTATTTTTTGTGCAGTGATAGTGTATGTTTTTTGTTGTTTTTTTATAAAAATTATAAATAAAAATGATTTTTTTGAAAAGACATCAAAACCTTGATATTACTGAAAAAATATAGGGTGAAAATGCTGAAAAACTTAAAAAATAAAAAAATACAAAAAAAAGAAGGATTTTAGCACATTTTGGCGAATAAAAATATTGTAGAACAAATTAATAGATATTCTACATAACAACTAAAATCTATTAGGAGGTAAATTTAAAATGAACAAAGCTGAATTAATCGCAGCAATAGCTGCAAAAACAGGAGAAACAAAAAAATCTGCAGAAGAATCTGTAAACGCATTTGTTAGTGTTGTAACAGAAGCTTTAACAAAAGGTGACAAAGTTCAATTAGTTGGATTTGGATCTTTTGAAGTAAGAAAAAGAGCAGCTAGAAAAGGAAGAAACCCACAAACTAAAGAAGAAATCAAAATACCTGCATCAAAAGCTCCAGTATTCAAAGCTGGTAAAGCATTAAAAGATTTAGTAAATAAAAAATAGAATTATATAAAGTTTATATGAATTCATAGAAAGTAGTGTAAGTTAAATTGCACTACTTTTTTATATTATAGGAAATTGTTACGCAATTCCTATAATATAAAGCCTTCGGCAAATTTTGTACATTTCTTAGCTGTGCGAAACTTAGTGAGCTACAGCTAAGTTATGCGCAACGAACAAAGACGAGGACATTTACATGTAGTTTTGTATTTTGCAATTTTTATAATGTCCTCTTTTTTTCTTTTAGAATTTTTTATATAATGATGGAGAAAAATTTAAGTTTTCTAGTATATAAAGATTTTTTCTAAATATATAAGAAAAAAACTTGCAAAAAAAATGCAATAAGAATATAATTATTATGTAAAAATGCAAATGATAAATAGGAGGTACAGCTAATTGGAGCAGTGTGAGGTAATTTTTTTGGATGATGATAGAAAAACTGTTTTAGATCACCAATTTGTAAATAGTGGAGAACCTGTAAAATATAAAGGAAAAACTCCATCAAAAGAACCAATTAATCAAGTAACATATACTTTTAATGGGTGGATAGGTGAAGAAAAAATGGTTTCTGTTCAGGAAAAACTTATTTTAGTTGCAAAATATTCAGCTGAAACTGTTACTACAGCAAAAGATGAAAATGCGTTATTACAGGCTTCTCTAGAAAATGCTGAAAAAACAAACCTTAATGCTACAATAGAAGCTGGTCAAAAAGTAAGTGAACAATCAAAGGCATTAGAAAAGGATTCTAGAACGGTAGAAGAGATTGTAAATGATGTAATTGAAAATGGAAAAACAGAAATAGGACAAGAAGTTAATAAAGATAATATAGAAAGATAAATACCAATGATAGTGGGGGATTACAAATGGGAGTTGTAATTACAATTGATGACATTCGTGCATATGCCGAAGTTGACTATATAATTAATCACATGAATGAGAAATATATAGAAAAAGTACCTAAAAAAATATTAAATTTTTTTAGTGAACTTAAGGATCCAAATTATGAAGTTAAAGTTAATCCATATATACCACTTCAAAAGCAAGGGCTAAAAAGATATACTTTAGAAATTATAGCTTTGCTACATTTAAAATATTGGTGTGAAGATGAAGAAAGAAAAAAAGAATTATATGGAATAATGCTTCGTAATCAAGAAAAATTAGAAGAACAAATGAGAGATAAATATAGTGTAGAAAAATTATTTGATAATGCTTCTGCAAAAGTTGTAAAGGCAGAAGATGACTTACAAAAAGAAGATTTTTCAAAACCAAGAGTAGTTCAAAGATATAGTCAGTATACAGAGCAAAATAGCGATATACAAGATTACACAGATCATGTAGAAGAAACCATTGCAGTTCAAAATTTACCTTCTGATAGTAGTGAAATAGCAAAAAGTTTTATGGAAAAGCTAAAAGAAAAGATTTTTTCTATATTTAAGAAAAATGAAAAAATATAAATTTAAAATAAAAACCTTAAAAATTGAAGGTTTTTATTTTTTAGTATTGACAAAATGAGAAAAAAGTAGTAATATAGTTATGTTTTAAGAAGAAGTATCCACTTCTCACCTTATCTTAAATGAGAGTATAAGGTTAAAATTCAATAATAATACAATAGTAATTATAATGAATTGATATGTGGATTTGACTTTTTAAAATAAGTCAAATTTTTTTTTGGAGGTGTTTTATTATAAAACAAGAATTGCCTATAAATAGACAAATAAGAGAAAAAGAAGTTCAAGTTATTAGTGATGATGGAGAAAAACTAGGGGTTCTTTCAATAGATGAAGCAATAGAAATTGCTGAAGAAAAGAATTTAGATTTAGTTTTAGTTTCTCCAAATGCTACTCCAGTGGTTTGTAAATTAATGAACTATGGAAAATATAAATTTGAACAAGCAAAAAAAGAAAAAGAGTCTAGAAAAAATCAGAAAACTGTTGAATTAAAAGAGATAAGAGTTACACCTAATATTGGTGATCATGACTTTGGATTTAAAAGTAAAAATGCTAGAGCTTTTTTAGAAGCTGGAAATAAAGTAAAATTTACTGTAAGATTTAGAGGAAGAGAATTAAATAATGTTAAAGCTGGTGAAACAGTTTTAAATAAATTTGCAGAAGATCTATCTGATATATCAACGGTTGAGAAAAAGCCGTTCTTGGAAGGTAAAACAATGTTTGTAATTTTAACAAAAAAAATATAAAAAATTGAAGGGAGTTTTAGATTATGCCAAAATTAAAAACAAATAAAGCTGCAAGCAAAAGATATGCTTATACAGCTACAGAAAAAGTAAAAAGAACAAAAGCTAATAGAAGACACCGTTTAGCAACAAAAACAGCAAGACAAAGAAAAACTGGAAAAGTTCAAAATGCGTATGCAGATAAAACTGTAGTAGCAGGAATTAAAAGATTATTACCATATGGTAATTAGTAGAAGAAATTTAGAATAGAAGGAGTTGAAAATAAATGGCAAGAGTAAAAACAGCAAGAACAACAAGAGCAAGACATAAAAAAGTATTAAAACAAGCAAAAGGATACTATGGAGCAAAACATTATAGATATAGAAATGCTAAACAAGCAGTTATGAAATCTGGAATGTATGCATATGTAGGAAGAAAAGATAAAAAATCAGATTTTAGAAAATTATGGATAGTTAGAATTAATGCAGCAGCTAGAATGAACGGATTAACATATAGTAAAATGATAGCTGGATTAAAGAAAGCTAATGTAACTATAAATAGAAAAATGTTAGCAGAAATAGCTGTTTCAGATAGTAAAGCATTTGCAGAACTTGCAGAAATAGCAAAAAAAGCTTAAAAACGGAATATTAAATATAAATGGAAAAAGAGATTTTTAATCTCTTTTTTTATTATATTATTGCAAAAAATCTTAGAGTGATATATAATATGAAACATCATAAAATAAGAGGGAGTGAAAGTTATGGCGTATAATTTTAAAGAAGTAGAAGAAAAATGGCAAAAAAAATGGTACAAAGAAGGTACATTTAATGCAAAGCAAGATTTTACAAATAAGAAAAAATGGTATGGATTAATTGAATTTCCATATCCATCAGGACAAGGATTACATGTTGGTCATCCAAGATCTTATACTGCTCTTGATATTATTGCAAGAAAGAAAAGAATGGAAGGATATAATGTTTTATATCCAATAGGTTTTGATGCTTTCGGACTCCCAGCTGAAAATTATGCGATAAAAAATCATGTTCATCCAAAAATTACAACAGAAAATAATATAAATCATTTTAGAGAGCAATTAAAGGCTTTAGGTTTTTCTTTTGACTGGTCAAGAGAGGTAAATACAACAGATCCAGAATACTATAAATGGACTCAATGGATTTTTATACAATTATACAAACATGGTTTAGCTTATAAAGCTACTATGCCAATCAACTTTTGTACAGGATGTAAAGTAGGTTTAGCAAATGAAGAAGTTGTTAATGGAGTTTGTGAAAGATGTGGTAGTCCAGTAGTACAAAAAGAAAAATCACAATGGATGCTAAAAATAACAAAATATGCTCAAAGATTAATTGATGATTTAGATGATATAGATTATTTAGATAAAATAAAAGCTCAACAAAAAAATTGGATTGGTAGAAGCGAAGGAGCAGAGGTTAACTTTGAAGTAATGCCTGAAAAATCTGCTTTAAAAGTATATAAAACACTATCAGTAGAAGAACAAGTTTTAAAAAATGATGTTGAACTTTACAACAAAGAAGTTGAAAATGAAAAATTAGAAAGAGAATATTTAAAAATATATACAACAAGACCAGATACAATTTTTGGTGCAACATATATGGTTATTGCTCCAGAACATGATCTAATAAAAAAATATGAAAATAAAATTACAAATTTAGATGAAGTAAATGAATATAAACAAAAAGCAGCTTTAAAATCAGATTTTGAAAGGGCTGAACTTAATAAAGAAAAAACAGGTGTTGAAATAAAAGGAATAAAAGCTATAAATCCTTTAACAAATGAAACTATTCCTATTTGGATTTCAGATTATGTTTTAATTACTTATGGAACAGGAGCTATTATGGCAGTTCCTGCACATGATGAGAGAGATTTTGAATTTGCTCAAAAATTTAAGTTACCTATAAAACCAGTTATTATGCCTAAATCTGATAATAAAATGGATAAACTACAAAATGAAGTAGAAGCTAAGTTTGATTATTTAATGAATTATGATAATTCTAGTATGTTTATGAAAGAACCATATACAGATGTTGAAAATGGTGTAGCTGTAAATTCAGAATTTTTAAATGGATTAGCATCTAAAGAAGCTATAAAAAAAGCAATAGATTATATAGAAGAAAATAAATTAGGAAAAAAGCAAGTAAATTATAAATTACGTGATTGGGTATTTTCACGTCAAAGATATTGGGGAGAGCCAATACCAATGGTATATTGTGAAGACTGTGGATGGAATCCAATTTCAGAATCAGAGTTACCACTTGTGCTTCCAGATATAGAAGATTATGAACCAGGAGAAAATGGAGAATCACCTTTAGCCAAACAAACAGAATGGATAAAAACTAAATGTCCATGTTGTGGTAAAGATGCAAAAAGAGAAACAGATACTATGCCACAATGGGCTGGATCTTCTTGGTATTTTTTAAGATATATGGATGCACATAATAAAGAAGCTTTAGCTTCAAAAGAAGCACTAGAATATTGGTCACCAATAGATTGGTATAATGGTGGAATGGAACATACAACACTTCATTTATTATATTCAAGATTTTGGCACAAATTCTTATATGATATTGGAGTAGTTCCTACTAAAGAACCATATCAAAAACGTACTTCTCATGGTATGATTTTAGGTGGAAATGGTGAGAAGATGTCTAAATCAAAAGGAAATGTTATAAATCCAGATGATATAGTTAAAGAATTTGGAGCAGATACATTTAGAGTATATGAAATGTTTATGGGACCTTTTGATCAAACAGCGCCATGGTCTATGGAGAGTATTAGAGGTTGTGGTAAATTTTTGGATAGGGTATGGAATATGCAAGATATTTTAGTAGATGGAGAAGAATACTCTAAAGAACATGAGAAAATGATGCATAAAGCTATCAAAAAAGTTACATCAGATATAGAAGAAATGAAATTTAATACATCTGTTGCTGAATTTATGAAAATGACAAATGAATTTTATAAAGATAAAAAAATAAATAAAGCAGAATATAAAACATTTTTACAATTATTAAATCCATTTGCACCACATATGACAGAAGAATTATTTAATATAATAGGGGAAAGTAAGACTATTAATGAAACACCTTGGCCAAAATATGATGAAAGTAAAACTATTGATGAGAAACAAGAAATTCCAGTGCAAGTAAATGGAAAGGTAAAAGCTGTTATTACTGCTGAAAAAGAAGCAACAGAGGAAGAAGTAAAAGCTATAGTTAATAGTAATGAGACAATTCAAAATGTTTTAGAAGGAAAAAATGTAATTAAAGAAATATATGTAAAAGGAAAGATTTACAATATAGTAGTTAAATAATGTATTATGAATAAAAAAAGTATTTCTAATTTTCGGAAATACTTTTTTTATATCAAAATAAAAACGTAAACTATTTAATAAAATTAAGATTTATTTTTAATTTGAATTATATGTATGATTTAGTAAAGTTTTTGCATTAAATATTTTTTTATTAAAAGATTTTAATATTTTAAATTAGGTATTTGTTTTGCTATTTTTTCATAATTAGGTTTATATTGTTTTAACATTTCATAGAATTTTTTTGAGTGAGTTTTATATTTTAAATGGCAAAATTCATGAAATACAATGTATTCTATAATTTCTTTTGAATACATTACAATATATGGATTTATTAATATTGATTGTAGGTCTTTATCACAAGTAGCAAGCATTCCTGAAATTTTTTGTATTTCATAATCTTCTGGTGCAAATCCAAATGTATGTCTTGCTTTTTCCATAACATTTTCTAATTCATTTTCTGCTATTTGAATATACATTTTTAATAAAATAGCATTTAATAATTTTTGATTATTTCTTTTTCTATAATTCATAGGTAAATGAATATTTATACAGTTTTCTTTAAGATTTAGCTCTGGTTTTTCTGTTCTTAAATAATATACATTAACAGAGTAATTTAAACCAAATATTCTTGTGAATTTTGGTAATAGTGTTTCATCTTTTCCTAATATAAATTCATCATTATTAATGTATGTGTTTCTTTTGATATTACTAGATTTTACCATTTTAAAAATATTCATTTTTTGTTCCTCCTATAAAATAAATGTTCGCTAAAAATCTGTTTGTCTTATTTTACATTTTAAAATTTAAAATGTCAATACTTTTTTCGAAAAAATGTTCGGTATTTTTTAAAAAATAGAAAAAGCTTTACAAGAGTAAGAAGAGAAGGAATAAAAAATAAATATTAAGTAGTAATAGAACAAAAGAGGAAATTATAAAAATTCCAAAAGACAAAATTACTTGTAAATGTCCTCGTGTTTGTTCGAGTGCATAACTTAGCTATATCTCACCAATTTTCGCACAGCTAAGAAATGTACAAAATTTGCTGAAGACTTTAGATTATAGGAATTGTGGAGAAATTTCCTATAATATAAAAAAAGAAGTGGTATGCACCACTTCCTGTATGCTCTTAGGATTCATCATGTCAATTAGTAAATAGGGATTAATTAACAGATATAATCACAGGTAGCAACTAACGTACTGTTTTGCTTTTTCCATTTTTCAAAATAACTTTGCAAATAAGTCCAAGTTTATTTTTCTTAACAGACTTTACATTTGAACAAAGTTTTTTTGCATTATATGGATCACTAAGACTTGCTGTATAGGCTGTTCCATTTTTTACATAAAAAATCTTTTTGGATTTTGTAAAGCCATATTTTGAAATCTTAAGAGCAATAACATTTCCGTTGAATTGCAAATTCCCTGAAGTTTTCATGAGTGTGTTCGATTTACTACTGCCTTTAACATAAAGAGTAACGTAATTAGATTTTTCTACTGCATATGTTTTTTTCGCTCTCCATTTGCCAGAAGCAGTTAGTTGTTTTATTCCTAAAGTTTTTTCTGTACCATCTGATTCTTTAATGATTATTGACTCGATAAAGCCATCATCATCAGGTCTGAAAGTTTTGTAAGTTCCACTAAGCGAAATTTTTTCGGCGGAATACCATTGACCATTTATGAACCTATAAAGAGTGTCGGTCTCGTACAAATAAACATTGTAGGATCTATCGAATCCAACAAATTTCGCGCCTTTCAGATAATCTGTAAGTATAACGTCAGATGTTACATTTAATACTTTTTTACCATTTTTGCTGACTACAAGCTGAGTTTTTAAAATGCCATTTTTATAAGCATCATAAGTGAGTTCGCCAGCAGAATTTGTATACATTTCAACACGATTTGCCGATTTCTTAATTGGATTTAATGAAGTACCATCATCAGTATCTGAAATCTTTTTAAGTGTAGATAAATCATAAGTTCCAGATGTGGTTACAACACTAATGGCCAGATCGTTTGAATTATACAGAAATTTGATTGCACCACTTTCAACAATAGTATAAACTTCGTTATTAAGGGTTACAATCTTGACAGCAGTTTCTGGTGTGATGATATAAAACGCACCTAATAATCCAAAACCATTACACAGTGATCCTGAAGCAAGTGTATTTGATACAAAAACTCCATCAAAGGTATATACAGAAGTAGCTTTGCTATAAAATTCCCGAGACTGAATAAAAGAGTCTTCTTTGGTGGAATAGTTATAGTAAATATATTCTGTTTTTCCACTTGCAGAATCATCATAGGTAAAACCATATGGAGAATGATCTGCTGCTGCATATGCAATGGATGGGGCAAAGGACATCATAAAAATAACTAATGCCAATGCTAAGGTTAATGTGTTACTCATCATAGATTTAATCATTTTCGTACTCATATTAAGAGCCCCCTTCAAAAAGAAAAAATGATAAATCCCAAAAGCATATAGCTTAACAATACAATGCGAAGTGCCAGTAAAAGTGTTAAGCTAAGAATCCCTATAAAATAATTATACCATATATGGGAATTGTTTTCAAAATTACTGTTTTTTTATTTTTGGTTTTGAAACTAAAGATGCAATATATCCAAAGAATATTGCTGCAGTAATTCCACCAGCAGCTGCCTTAATTCCACCTGTAAAAGCACCAATTAAACCAGATGAACCAACTTCACTTATAGTACCTTTAGCTAGTAAACTTCCAAATCCAGTAAGTGGAACAGTAGCACCACAGCCTGCAAAGTCGATTAAATATTTGTACCATCCAAGTCCTCCTAAAATAACACCAGTTGTCACATAGGCTACTAGAATACGAGCTGGAGTAAGTTTAGTTTTATCTATTAAAATTTGTCCAATAATACAAATAATACCTCCAACAATAAAAGCTTTTAAAACCATATACCAATCCATAAAAATTGCTCCTTTCTTAAAGTTCAATACTCACAGCATGAGCAATTCCAGGAATTGATTCACCTTGCTGAGTACTTGTTGAGTTCATTAATGCACCAGTTGCTATCATTAAAACTTTTTTGTATTTCTTTTCTTGTAGCATTTTATAAACATATCCAGAAAATACACTTGCTATACATCCACATCCAGAGCCTCCAGAATGTGTATCTTGATTTTCTTTATCAAAAATAAGAACACCACAATCATTATAGTTAGATTTTATATTATAACCTTTTGAAGATGCTAAATCTATTAATATATCTTTTCCAATATGACCTAAATCACCAGTAAATATAGCATCATAATAACTTGGATTTCTACCAGTGTCTTTAAAATGAGAAATTAATGTATCTTCAGCAGCTCCTGCCATTGCAGCCCCCATATTATTTGCGTCTTTAATTCCCATATCTACTATTTTTCCTGGAGTAAAACTTGTTATAAATGGACCATTTCCATTTTTTGTAAGAACAGCACAACCAGCACCTGTAACAGTCCACTGACTTGATGGTGGACGTTGATTTCCAAGCTCCAATGGAAATCTAAATTGTTTTTCTGCACTACAAAAATGACTTGATGCAGAGCATATTACATTAGTTGCAAAATCTCCATCTATAAAACTAGAACCAACTAACAATGATTCAACAAATGTAGAACATGCACCAAATAGTCCAATAAATGGGATATTAGTTTCTCTTAATCCAAAAGATGATGCAATACATTGATTTAATAAATCTCCTGCAAAACAAAAATCAATATCACTTGATGCAATTCCAGATTTTGAAACAGCCATATTTACAGTTTCTTTAACGATTTTACTTTCAGCTGATTCCCAGCTTTTTTCACCCCAAAACTCATCCTCTAAACATTGATCAAAATATTGATGAAGAGGCCCTTCTTTTTCTTTAGGTCCTACTATAGCTGCAGTTGAGGTAATGTTTACAGGATTAGATAAAATATAACTTTGATTACCAACTTTTTTTATAAAAATCACTCTCCTTATAAATAATTAAACAAGTATTAAACTTTGGGTATTAAATATAATATAAATTATCCCTACAATAACACTTGAAGAAATTCCATATACAAGTACAGGACCTGCCACAGTAAACATTTTTGCACCAACACCCATTATATATCCCTCTGATTTATATTCCATTGCTGGTGAAACTATTGAGTTTGCAAAACCTGTAATTGGAATTAAAGAACCTGCTCCAGCAAATTTTCCAATTTTGTTAAATATGTTAAGAGCTGTTAGAAATGCACTAGAAAAAACTAGAAGCATAGATACTATAGCATAGGAATTTGTTTCATCAATTCCACGAATTTTACATATTTCAAATATAATTTGACCAATTGCACAAATTAATCCACCAACCCAAAATGCATTAAAGCAATTCTTAAAGATTGGAGAATTAGGTGTTTTATAGTCAACATATGTTTGATATTCTTCTTTACTTTGAATAGGTTTCAAAAAATCATCTCCTTTTTATAGAAATATTTAAAGTTATATTTTCCAAAAAATACATTAGTTATTCATATAAAATTCATAAATTATTAATAAAATCAAAAAATGAATTTTATTATGGAATTAGCCAGTGATTTTTGTTATTCTAGTAATAAAGTTTTGAGAAAATATAAGGAGTCAAAATAAATTTATGGACAAATATTTAAGTTTATTAAGTAAAACATATAAAAATATACAAGAAGTGAGTGAAGAAATTATAAATCTTCAAGCAATTTTAAACCTTCCAAAAGGAACAGAATTATTTTTAAGTGATATTCATGGAGAGTATGAAGCTTTTATACATATTCTTAATAATGGTTCAGGAATAATAAAAAGTAAGATAGAAGATATTTATGAAAAAACTTTGGCAGAAGAAGATAGAAAAAATTTAGCAACTTTAATATATTATCCAGAAGAAAAATTAAATTTAGTAAAAAAGGAAAAAGAGAATTTGAATGAGTGGTATAGAATTACACTATATAGATTAATTGAAGTTACAAAAGCTGTAAGTTCAAAATATACTCGCTCAAAAGTTAGAAAAGCAATGCCAGAAGGATTTGATTATATAATTGATGAGTTATTGCATCTTCAAGGAGAAGATGCAAATAAAGAACAATATTATAAACAAATTATTGAAAGTATTATTGATTTAAATAGAGCTGACAATTTTATTATTGCAATATCTGAATTAATAAAAAGAATGGCGATAGATCATTTACATATTGTAGGAGACATATATGATAGAGGACCAGGAGCTCCAATTATAATGGATAAATTAATGGATTTTCACAGTTTGGATATAGAATGGGGAAATCATGATATACTTTGGATGGGTGCTGCAAGTGGAAATGAAGCATGCATTAGTAATGTTATAAGAATATGCAGTAGATATGATAATTTATCAACATTAGAAGATGGATATGGAATAAATATAAGACCTTTATCTATTTTTGCAACTGAAACTTATAAAGATGATAATTGTAAATCGTTTTTACCTAAAAATAAAGAAATGTCAAAGTATAGTAATACAGATAAAATAGTTTTATCAAAAATACAGAAGGCAATATCTGTTATTCAATTAAAACTTGAAGGCAAACTTATAAAAAAACATCCTGAATATAAGATGAAAGATAGATTATTAATTGATAAAATGGATTTAGAAAGAGGAGTTGTAAAAATAAACAATGAAGAATATAAACTTACAGATACTAACTTTCCAACAATAGATATGAAAAATCCATATAAATTAACAAAAGAAGAAGAACAGATTATAGAAAGATTAAAAATTTCGTTTATGCATAGTGAAAAATTAAACAAACATGTTAATTTTTTGTATGCAAAAGGTCATATGTACCAAAGTTTTAACTCAAATATTTTATTTCATGGATGTATACCAATGAAAGAAAATGGAGAATTTGACAAGGTGGAACTTATGGGAAAAGCGCTTAAAGGAAAAGAACTATTAGATCATATTGAAAATATTGCACATAAAGCCTATTTTGGAGAGAAAAATGAAATAAATCAAGAAGCAATAGATTTGATGTGGTATTTTTGGTGTGGACCAAAGTCACCATTATTTGGAAAAGATAAAGCAGCAACTTTTGAAAGATATTTTATAGAAGAAAAAGAACTTCATAAGGAACATAAAAATCCTTATTATGCTTTAATAAATGATGAAGAAATTTGCAATAAGATATTAGAGAATTTTGAGTCAGATGTAGAAGAAGGACATATAATTAATGGACATATGCCTGTAAAAGCTAAAGATGGAGAAAGTCCAGTGAAAGCAAATGGAAAAATGATAGTTATAGATGGTGGTTTTGCAAAGGCTTATCAATCAACAACAGGAATCGCAGGATATACATTAACTTATAATTCTAATGGTCTTGTTCTAGCAATGAATGAGCCATTTGAATCTAAAAATAAAGCTATAGAAGAAGGATTAGATATTAAAGCTCAAACAGTTTTAAAAGAAAATATAGTAAATAGAAAAAGAGTAGAAGACACTGATATAGGTAAAAAATTGAATGAAGAAATTAATGATTTAAAACAATTGTTAACAGCATATAGAGAGGGAATTTTGAAGGAAAATTTATAATTTTAAAATTATATTACAATTACATTACTTTTGTGCTACTTTTATATTACTAACCTTCGAAATATATTGACATTTATTGTAAAAAAAGATATAAATATACATATAAAAGTAAATTAAAATGTGATATTATATGTTTAGATATAACAAAGGAGAAAAGTAATGTTAAGCTGTTTGGGAATTTATGTAGATAAGAACTTAATTAAATATGCTAGAGTAAGAAAAAATAGAGATTCTTTTAAAATGGAAGCTTTTAATGTTGAACCTTTTGAAAATTTAGAAGAAGGATTAAAAAAGGTTATTAGTGAAACAAATAGCTACAAAATTCCAATAAGCATTAATATATCAGATGAATTATATAATTACTTTGAAGTATTTTCAATATTAGAGAAGAAAGACATTACAAAATCATTAGATATCGAATTTGAGATGTTATGTAATGAAAAAGGTTACAATAAAGATTTACTTGAATCAAGATATATATTAATGGAAAACAAAAATAATTTTGACAAATATAAATCTATTTATATTTCAGCAAATAAAAATGAAATAGATAGAAATCTTAGAATTTTATCTGATTATAAATTGGTTTCAATGGCTCCAGTTTCAACAAGTATAACAAATCTTATTGAACCAGTAGAAAATGAAAATATAGCAATTATTAATATAGAAAATGAAACAAGAATAACTACTATTGTAGATGGTCAAATAAATAGAGTAGATGTGCTTAATACAGGAATGGAGGAAGCTGTAGAAAAAATAAATAAAATTGAGCTTTCAAGAAAAAAAGCATATGAAGTATTTAAAAATATTACAATTTATGGACATGAAGTTCTAAGTTTAGATGAAAATGAGAATGAATATATAGAAGTTGTAATGCCAGTTTTATTTAAAATAGCAAATGAAACACAAAAAATAATAAATACATCTAAAGAAAGAATAGATAAAGTTTATATAACAGGTATGGGAGCAACAATAAATAATATAGATTTATATTTCCAAGACTTTTTTAAAAATTCAAAATGTGAAGTATTAAAACCATTTTTTATTGATCAAAGTTTAATGAAAGTACCAGCGAAAGAATATATTGAAGTAAATTCAGCTATAGCACTTGCTTTAGATGGTTTAGGATTTTTAAATAAAGACTTAAATTTTGCTCCAGTATCTAGATTTGATAGTCTTGATATAGATACATTAAGAGATACAGCTGATAATATAAATGTAAAGGATTTAGGAAAATCATTTAAAGAACCTTTTGATATTAAAGAAAAAATGATAACAAGAGCAGTAGCAACACTTCTAATGACATCAGTATGTTTTTCAGTATTTGGAAGTATTGTTACATTTCAAATAAATAAACAAAAAGATGAAGTAAAAGATAAATTGGCAGAAAGTTTAGTTCAGATTTCAACAATGGAAAATGAACTATCACAAATTGAAAGTCAAACAAATACATATTCAAGTTTAATAAATAGTGCATATTCTTTAGATGAAGCAAGTACAAATGCACAAAATAGCAGAATAATTTTAAAAGATGCTATACCAAATTTATTAACAAAAATAATGTTTATAATTCCACAACAAGTACAAATTATTTCAATAAAGAATACTGAAGATAAGCATATTGTAATAGAAGCTGTTTCAGAAAAACATGAACAATTAGGATATTTTACAGCTGCAATAAAAAATGATGGTATGCTTCAAAATATACAACTAACAAACGGTTCAGAAAGTGACTCGTTAGTACCAATTATAATAGAAGGAGATTTACCATGAGAAAATTTGTATTAACAATTTTGCTAATAATTACAGGTGTGCTTTGTATTTGGATAATGTTTTTTGGAATAACAATAGGTAGTTTTAAAATAAATAGTTATAGTGATATTGAATCTGCGAATGCAATTAAGAAAAGTTTATTTGCAGAATTGAATGAAAAAAATAATGTAGAATATGAAGCTAAAAAATCAGCATTAAATACAGCAATTAAGGAATATAAAGAAAAAAAAGAAGAATATAATGATTTAGTAAAAAAAGGTGAAATAGAAGATGGTGTAGCTAATGGATCAATTAATCTATATGATGTAGATTTCTTGATGATAACAATAGGAAATTGGGCTACAAATAAAGGTGTTACTTTGCAACTTGATATAACAAAAAGCAATACATCTACATCAGTATCTTCTGAATATGTTATGTGTAATTTGAATTTTACAATAACTGGTGACTATATAGCTATAACAAATTTTGTTTATAGCATAGAAGATGATGATCAATTAGGATTTGAAATAAGGGATTTTGCGATGGAAAAAGGTGGAGAGAACCTTCAAGCTACATTTATAGTTAGAGATGTTCCAATAAATAGTGAAAATTTATCAAAAGTACCAAATTCACCAGAACCAACTTATGATAACACTATTGATACAGATAATTCAAGTAACTAACTTAAATACTTTAATAAAAAGTTAAATTTCTAAAATTAAAATTTTAGAAAGGAAAGGTAAATAAAATGAATAGTAAATTTGCAAAAGAGATATTTATTATGATATTACTTTTTATAGTGGTAATGTTTACAATAGGAATTTTATTTTATGAATTTATGCCTTCAAATGATGAAAAATTAAGTTCAATAGAATATTTACAAAGTGATGATGTTAAGGCAACACTTGCAGAGATACAAGCTAATACAGGTGTAGATAGTTCAAATGATAATACTAATTCTTTATTAAAATCTTATAGTATTAATAAAGATGATTTATCAGGATATCAATCAGAGAATTATTATGAAAGTGGAAAAAAGGATCCTTTTGCAGAGTATTCAGAAAGAGTTGAAGATGAAGTTGTAAGTGTTACAAATGTTTCTAAAGAACCAGAAAATACAACTACTGAAACATCTAATACACTTACTTCAAATAATAATTCTAATACAAATACAAGTAGTACTGCAAAACCAACAAATACAACAGTAGCATCTACTCCTGTTAAAGATAATCAAACTAATACAGTAAAAAATAATAATAAAGAACCACAAAGTGCTAATACAACAGTTGGAACATCTGACAAAACGCAGACAGGAACATATTTTGAGAAAAAAGATTCAAAATAAAAATAGTTAAGGAGATTATATATGAAATCACAAAATGGAAGAACATTAACACAATTTGTAGTATTAATGATTGCATTAATATTAATAGCTGGTGTTGCAACATATGTTGTTATGGATAGTGAGCTTTTCTCAAATGATAACAATAATCAAGTAATTGAAAATAAAAGTACTAATGAGATTAATTAGTAAAAATAAAATAAATAATAGGCATATGCATTTGTGTACCAATGTGTATGCCTATTTGTATAATAAAAATTATGATTTGGATAAATAAATGGAAAAAAAAGAATTTTCAAAAAAAAATATTGTAGGAATAGAAATTATTTTTGCTTTTTTAGTAATAACTATAATAGTATTTATAATTACAACTGTTTGCATCAGAATGAATTTAGAATTTAAAGCTATACGTGAAAAGTCTAAAGCGACATTAATTATAACAAGTATGCTTGAAAATATAAATTCAAGAACATATACAGATTTTGAAAAGTATATAGAAGATGTATCTATAATAGGAATTTCTAAAACAATGGAGGCTAATGTCCAGAATATTATTATTAACGGAGATGCTTGCAAAGACAAGTTTTTAGGTACAGAAATTCCAAATGGTTATAATGTGGAATTAGAAATCAGCAATTCTGATGACATTTTTAATATAATAAAAAATGTAAATATTAATATAACATTTTTTATTAATAATTTTGAATATCATGAAGAATTATCAACTGTGATAGAGCGCGAGAAAGTACAAGAATGTAATAGTCCTATTATTTCAGAAAGTTATTTTGATAAGATTGGAATAGATACTGATTATTATAATGTTATACCAATTAAATATTCTAATGAATTAAATTCATATGTTAAGACAACTATTGGTGATAAAGAATGGTATAATTATGCAGCAAAAGAATGGGCAAGAGTTTTAGTATTTCTAAAAGATGGTGATGATTTAGAAAGTCAGTTTATTACTGAAAATGGTATTATAAAAAATAATATAAACTATAATGGTTATGAAATTAATATAAATAATTATATGTATGTTTGGATTCCAAATTTTTCTATAAAGGATAATAAATCTTATTTTAGATATGCTACAGGAAAAAACTGTATAAAAATGGATTTAATATATGTTAATAATGAATATTTGAATATGAATACTGTTGCAGAAGAAATTGAAGATATATCAGAAACGTGTAATTTTAATGGCGTTTATGGAGTTTGGAGAAAATTAGGTGATGAGCAAGATGAATATTATAATAATTTTAATTTTACTAAATATGCACCTATAAATAAACACTAAAAAATTAAAAAAATTGAAGAAAGGAGGAAATATGGCTAGTTTTATATGTAAGGTACTTACACCACAAGGACAAATTGTAAAAATTAAAATAAATGGCAATGATAAAATTTCATGTTTGAGAAAATTAAAACAAAATGGAATGACACCAATAAGTATAAAAAGTTCTTTTAATATATTAAGAAATGATGAGAAAACAACAGCTAAAATATATTCTTCAAGAAGAAAAAATGAAAATAAAATAAGAAACCAGATTATACAATTATCTGATAAAGTATCAATAGAAGAAGTAAAGATATTTACAAATAATTTTTATATTTTAAAAAAAGCGAAATTTACTAATCATCATGCAATAAAAACTATTATGAATAGTACTAAAAATTTACAATTAAAAAAAGTTTTAAATGATATGTTAAAAAATTTGGAAAGTGGAAAACTTATATATAAAACTATGGAGGAATATAAAAGTATATTTCCATATGAATATATATATTTAATAAAAACAGGAGAATTAACAGGAAAGTTAGAAGATTCACTAGAGCATGCAATTAAATATTTAGAGGACGAGGAAGAAATAAAATCAAGAATTCAAAAAGCTTTAATACCTAATATAGTAATGTTTTTAGGAATAATTATTATGACAATATTGTCAATATTAATAGGAGTGCCATTACTAAAAAATATATTTTTAGTAAATGAGTCTAATATTAGATTACCTAAAATTTTATTAGTAGTATCATTTTTTATGGAAAAGGTTATAAAATATTGGTATATAATATTTATATTAATAGTAATATCTATTATAGCTATTATAAGATATATAAATACTACTAATGGAAAATATAAAATTGATAAATTTATTACTACTAATATATTATTTGGTAGAATTAGCTTTTTATTAGATTTTTCGAGACTATTAGGTAGTGTACTAATAAATTTGAAAAATAAAATGAGAGTGCAAGATGCATTAGATATTAGTAAAAATGTTATAAAGAATACTTATATTTTAGATATTATAGATAAATCAATTAATAATATTTATGTAGGAAAATCTTGGATAGAGCCATTTGAGAAGGAGAATGTATTAAGTCCAATAGTAATTGAAATGCTAAAGAAAGGAACTGCTGGTAATTTATCAGAGCTAATGGAAAAGGTATCCCAATATATTGATTTTGAAATAGAAAGTGAAATAAATAAGTTATTAAAAATATTACCTGAGATTTCATATACTATTGTAGGAATTGCAGTGCTTATATTTATTATTACAATTCTAATGCCAGTAATGCAGGTATATTTAGGAGGATTTTTATTTAGATAAATAAACATAAGAAAAAGTATCTTTATAATAGAAAAGAGGAGATAAGGTGGATATAGGAATTGATTTAGGTGGAAGTCATATTGGAGTAGGGCTAGTAGAAGAAAATAATTTAATAATATCAGCTGATAAGCTTTTTGTGGAAGAAGACAGAAAAAATATAGAAAAAGCGATATTAAATAATATTAATGATCTTATTACTAAAATTTTAGACGAAAAAGAACTAGAATTAACGGATATAAATAAAATAGGTGTGGCATCTCCAGGAACAGTAACAAAAGGTCATATAATTTCGTGGAATTTGGGACTTAAAAATTTTGATCTTCAATCTAAATTAGCAGAAACATATAATTTACCAGTAGTAATTAGAAATGATGGAAAATGTGCAGCTCTTGCAGAAAAAAAATATGGGGCGATGAAAGAGTATTCAGATTGCATATTTATAAATATAGGGACAGGAATAGGAGGAGCAGCATTTATTGATGGGAATTTATTAGAACCTAAAAGATATTCAGGATTTGAGTTTGGCCATATGACGCTTGTAAAAAATGGAATACAATGTACATGTGGAAAAAAAGGGTGCTTTGAAAGATATTGTTCAATAAAAGCATTAAAAACAAATATAACAAAAACTTTAAATATTGATGAAAATGATATATCAGGTCAATATTTAAGAGAAGAAATAATGGTAAAATATCATGATGAAGTACAAAAAGATATTAATGAATTTATTGATTACTTAAGAATTGGAATTTGCAATTTAATAGATATATTTGAACCTGAAGTTGTTTGCTTAGGAGGTAGTTTTTCATATTATGAAGGACATCCAATATTAGAAAAATTAAAAGAAGAGATAAATAAAATCAATTCAACATTTAATGAAGGAAAACCCAAAATACTAACTGCAGAGTTTAAAAATGATGCAGGGATGATAGGTGCAACAGTATAAAACGTCATAAAAAGTCGAAAGAGGTCATAGAGATGTGACCTCTTAAAATTGACAAAATTTACATAAAGTAGTATAATTAAAGTTGAAACGCATGTTTTAATAACACAGTTTGGAGGATTGATTATATGAACGAAGGGAAAATCAATATGATGCGGGAGATTTACGATTTAAGAATGTTTACTCTGATATTCAAGGATCAAAACTTGCTGGAGGATTTTAAGGATATGGTAAGCATGTTCAACAAAACCGAGCAGCAGATAAAGGTTGAGGATATTGGAAGGAACACTTATGAAGTGAGACCACTGGAAGGTCATGATACATGTTGGGAGATTGTGATGCATAAGTATCTCAGCTATTCAAAAAATATCAAGAGTGCTTCTGGAGAAAACTATTATCCTGTGATCATGACTACGATGCGTCTGATGAATATGAACGAAAAAGCAGTATAATCAGCTTGCTGAAGTTAAGAAGAAAGAATAATTTGTGCAGATTGGCTTCGGCTCCCACCACTATGGTGGGTATTTTTTTGTTTGACAAAATTAAAAAATAATAGTATAATATTAAACAGTATTAATGAGATTTATATAAAAATAAAAAAGACGTGTTCGGAAAATATTAAAATAAAAATGTACGGAATAAAATTAAATATTATTAAAATTTTTTATATTCTAAGAAATTTATCACAGTATGATACTTTATTTAGAAGATAAATATGGAAGAAATTAGATTTTGTAGTAGTTTGCACTGTATACAAAATCTTGATTCTGTGTTTTTTATTAGAGATACGAGATTAGTCTCTAATATTTATTGGTGTGTAGAATTTTAATAAATATTTTGTTTAGTTATAAAAAGAATTTTATAACGTTTATTAATTATTTGTAGTTATGATATTTTCTAATAGTCTAGAAATAGACTATTTTTTGTGCTTTAATAAGAGTTTATACAAAAATGTGATTTAGAGTGAATAAATGAAAGACAATTGGTTAAAGTGTAATTGTCTTATAATGGTCTTAAATTTATTTGTATATAGATTTTGTATGCGAGAAAAGAGAGTATTTAAGAAAGGAGAGTATATTAAATGGTCGGTGTTTAATATACAAAATAATATGGAGGAAAATAAAATATCAAAAGAAAAAAAGGGTACTAAAATTACAAAAAGATATCCTAAAAATTCAAATGCTCAAAAAAATACAAAAAGAGCAAATAACAAAAAAGAAAATGTAGAAAATACAAAATCAATAATGCCAGTAAAAAAAGAAAAAAATTCTATAACAAAAGTACCAGAAAAAGGTTTAGCAGTAAAAGAAGAATTTTCTTTTAAAAAAGACAATTTAAAAATAATTCCTTTAGGAGGAATTGAAGAAATAGGAAAAAATATTACTGTTTTTGAATATGGAAATGATATAGTTTTAGTAGATTGTGGAGTTGCATTCCCAGAAGATGATATGCTTGGTATTGATTTAGTTATTCCAGATTTTACTTATCTTGAGAGAAACAAAGATAGAATAAGAGGATTAGTTATAACACATGGTCATGAAGATCATATAGGATCAATAGCATATCTTTTAAAACAAATTAATGTACCTATTTATGCCACAAAATTAACTATAGGATTAATCTCTAATAAATTAGAAGAACATAGATTATTAAAAACAGCTAAGTTACATGTTGTAAAACAAGGACAAACTATTGTACTTGGAAAAATTAGAGTTGAATTTATAAGAAGTTGTCATAGTATACCAGATTCTGTAGCCTTAGCTATTCATACACCAGTTGGTACAGTAGTTCATACAGGAGATTTTAAAATAGATTATACACCTATTGATGATCAAAAAATTGATTTAGGGCGCTTAGCTGAGCTTGGAAATAGGGGAGTATTAGCATTACTTTCTGATAGTACAAATGCTGAAAGAAAAGGATATACAATGTCAGAAAGCACAGTAGGAGAAGTGTTTGATAAACTATTTATGAATTGTAAAAAAAGAATTGTAGTAGCGACATTTGCTTCTAATATGCATAGAGTTCAACAAATAGTAAATTCAGCAGTTGCAAATAATAGAAAAATAGCTGTATGTGGAAGAAGTATGATAAATATGATTCAAACATCTGTTGAATTAGGTTATATACATGCTCCAAAAAAAGTATTTATAGAACTTGATATGATAAAAAATTATACAGATGATCAATTAGTAATAATAACAACTGGTAGTCAAGGAGAGCCTATGTCAGCATTAACAAGAATGGCAAATGGTGAGCATAGAAAAGTAAATATTAATTCTAATGATTTAGTTATAATTTCAGCAACACCAATTCCAGGAAATGAAAAATTTGTTGCAAAAGTAATAGATGATTTAATGAAAATCGGCGCAGAAGTTGTATATAGTTCTTTAGCAGATGTACACGTTTCTGGTCATGCTTGTCAAGAAGAACAAAAATTAATGTTATCTTTAGTAAGACCAAAATATTTTATACCTGTCCATGGTGAATATAGACAATTAATTGCTCATAGAAATACAGCAAGACAAATGGGAATACCAGCAGACAATGTATTACTAATGAAAAATGGAAAAGTTTTAGAATTAAATGAAAATGAAGCTAAATTTACTGGAACAGTACCTGTTGGAAAAGTATTTGTTGATGGTTTAGGTGTAGGAGATGTAGGAAATATCGTATTAAGAGATAGACAACACCTATCACAAGATGGTTTAATAATAGTGGTTCTAACTATGGATAAATCAGGTAATGTTGTTGCAGGACCAGATATAATTTCAAGAGGATTCGTATATGTAAGAGAATCTGAAAATTTAATGGATGAAGTTAAAACATTGGTAAATGTAGAAGTTATGAAATGTGTAGATAATCATATTTCAGATTGGTCTACAATAAAAACAACAATTAGAGATTCTCTAAAAGATTATATATTCCAAGCAACAAAGAGAAACCCTATGATTTTGCCGATAGTGATGGAAATATAGTAAAATAGACATGTTAGACACGGGGGACGTAGATTTTGTCTAAAAATAACTTTTTAGACAAAATCTACGTCCCCCGTGTCTATTTGAGTAAATTTAAGTATAATTTAAAATTTTATAAGATATTAAGTAAAAGATGTAAAGTTTACTTGACATTACAAAATAATAATACTATAATAAAGTAAAGTTAACTTTACATTTTGAAAATAAGGAGAGTGATAGATTGAAAAATAAAGTTGAAGAATTTAGAAAATTATTAAATGAAAAACAAGAAGACTTAGCAAATATTTTAGGAGTAACAAGACAAACGATTATTTCAATAGAAAAAGAAAAGTATAATCCTTCTATTTTGCTAGCCTTTAAGATTGCTAATCATTTTGGAAAATCTATCGAGGAAGTTTTTATTTATGAGGAGGATAAATAAATGGAAAAAAAAATAAAAATAAAATGTGTTATATCATCAATTTGTGTAGTAATAGGAATTATAGTTTTAGCTTTAGCACTAACACTTGAAAATCTTAGTGATGTACAAAGTGGATTTATGACTGGGTTTGGAACAAGTTTTGGCTTAGGATGTTTTATATTATTAGTGAAGAATATAATGGCTTTAAGAAATCCACAAAAAATGAGAAAAAGAGAAATAGAAGAAAATGATGAAAGAATAGTAACAATTTGTACAAAATCAATGGCTATTTCTTTTAGATTGAGTATGTTTTTAGAGGCATTTTTAGCAGTAGGATTAGTTTGTGCAAATCTTGAATATGGAGTATATTTAGGATGGTTAATAGGAATACAATTAATAATATTTTTAGTAAGTAATATAATTATTTCTAAAAAGATTTAATTAAAAATATATAAATATTATTAAAAGCTTGATTTAATAATATTAAATTAAATATAAAATAACCTCAAATTTTAAAATAAAAAATTTGAGGTTTAACTTTTTAATTATGTCGAGACTAAGATTTTCTTAAAATTTATATTTGATAGAAAATTTTAGTTTCGACTTTTTTAGTATTATTCTTATTTAATATATGTTATAATAATTTAAATAAAATTTTGGAGGTAATATGATAAAAAATTTATTTTTTGATTTAGATGATACAATAATAAAAGATGATAAAAGTGATGCTGAAGTTTACAAAAAGGCATTAAGAAAATGTGGATATAATGAAGATGACTATTTAAATATATATGTTGCAATAGATAAATATGAAAGTATTTTTACAGAAGAATATAACTTATATGATAAAAAGGAAATTATAGATTTTATCAATAAAACATTAAATAAAAATTATTCATATAACCTTATAGATGAATTACTTAGAGAATCATCAAAGTGGACCAAAAGAGTTATATTAACAGAAGATATTGTTAGAAAATTATCAAAAAA
Source organism: uncultured Clostridium sp. (assembly GCA_947427205.1). Lineage (GTDB taxonomy): Bacteria > Bacillota > Clostridia > TANB77 > CAG-508 > Scatovivens. The sequence goes on along the minus strand of CANEHB010000010.1, from coordinate 25,036 downwards.
GTATAATTTATATATTTATACAAATTATTTTAAAGCTTCTCAAGTTAAAAGAATTGAAACAATAGGGTATTCTAAATATTTCAAAAAGATATTTAGTGCTGATGTATATGGAAGTAAACCGTTTAAAAGTGCTTTTCAAAAAATATTAGATGAGATAGGTGCTATTCCAGAAGAGTGCATGCTAATAGGAGATACAAAGTCAAAAGATATATTAGCAGCAAATAATATAGGTATGAAATCTATTCTTTATGATTACAATGGAAAAAGGGATAATAAAGAAGTGGAAGCAGAAAATTATGTAGTTATAAGAAATATAGAAGAATTATTAGAAATTTTATAGACATGGGGACGTATGTTTTGTCTAAAAACTAATAAAATTACTTTAAATATATTTTTTTAAACAATAACTATATTTAATATCAGATTAGTTTTTTATAATTTAGACAAAACCTACGCCCAGCTGTCTTGAAAAAAATAAATAAGTTTGATATAATTGAAAAGATTAAAAAAGAAAAGAGGAATTTATATGGATAATAAAGATCTAGCAAATTTAATATTTCCAGATGTAAGGGATTACAAATACTATGAAGAAAAATATAAATCAAGAAACTTATCAGAAGGAGCTATTGTGACAAGATTTGCACCAAGTCCAACAGGATTTGTTCATATTGGTGGAATTTATCAAAGTTTAATTGCTAAGCTTATGTCAAAAGACAATGGAGTATTTTTTGTAAGAATTGAAGATACAGACCAAAAAAGAGAAGTAGAAGGTGGAACAAAACAAATTTTAGAAGCCTTAAAAGATTTTGATTTATCACCTGATGAATATATAGATGAAAATAATGTAGACCATGGTGAATATGGACCATATAAACAATCTTTAAGAAAAGATATATACCAATCTTATGCAAAAAAATTACTTGAAGAAGGAAATGCATATCCTTGCTTTTGTAGTTCAGAAGATTTAGAAAATATTAGAGGAGATCAAGAAAAAGCAAAAGAAAGAACAGGATATTATGGAAAATGGACAAAATGTAGAAATATGCCAATAGATATGGCTACCCAAAAAATAAAAAATGGTGATCCATATATAGTAAGATTTAAATCACCAGGAAATCCAGATAAAAAAATAAAACATAAAGATGCAATTAAAGGAAGTGTTGATTTTCCTGAAAATGATCAAGATATAGTAATAATAAAATCTGATGGATTACCAACATATCATTTTGCACATTTAGTTGATGATCATTTAATGGGAACAAATATGGTAATAAGAGCGGATGAATGGCTTGCTTCAGTTCCACTACATTTACAACTTTTCTACGTAATGGGATTTAAAGCTCCAAAATATGCTCATATAGCTCCAATGATGAAAATGGATGGAGACGGAAAACGTAAATTAAGTAAAAGAAAAGATCCAGAATCTGCTGTAAGTTATTATAAAGAAGAGGGAATTCCTAAAGATTCAGTTTTAGAATATTTAATGAATATTGCAAATTCAAATTTTGAAATTTGGAGAAAACAAAATCCAGATAAATCAATGTATGAATTTCCATTTGATTTAAAGAAAATGAGTGTAAGTGGTGCACTTTTTGATATGGTAAAGATGCTTGATGTATCTAAAAATGTTATTTCAAGATATTCAGCTGAGAAAGTTTATAATGAATCTTTAGAATGGGCAAAAGAATATGATAAAGAACTTGCAGAGATGTTATCAAATAAAGAATATTCTTTAAAAGTTTTAGGAATTGAAAGAGGAAATGCAAAACCTAGAAAAGATATAGCAAAATGGTCTGATGTAAAAAATATTATTTATTATATGTATCCAGAAAAGTTTGCTAAAAATATAGAATTTGAATATCAAAAAATAACTGATAAAGACGAAATAGAAAAAATAGTAAAAACATATTTTGAAAAATATTATAATGAATCAGATGATAAACAAACATGGTTTGATAAAATGAAAGACTTAGCAGAAGAATTTGGATATGCAAGAGAAGTAAAAGAGTATAAAGCAAATCCAGATGCATATAAAGGTCACGTAGGTGACATAAGTACAGTTATAAGAGTAAAAATAACTGGAAGAAGCAATACACCAGATCTTTATGAAATAATGCAAGTTTTAGGAATGAATGAAATAAAAAGCAGAATTTAAATAAATGAGTATTTAGATAAATTTATAAGTTAATAGAATTTTATGAAGATTATATTTAATAAGTATTTTATAACATTTTTATAAGACATAAAATTAAGTGATAAGATAGATATTTGTTTTTCTTATCACTTTTTATATTTTAGGCAAGTTATCAGTGATGTTAATTTTTTATAAAAACATTAATTTACATAAAACTTGCGATTTGAATATACTTATAATCTTGAGTGATAAATAATTTTATGATATAATAGAAAAGTAACAATGTTGTCCTGAGAGCAAGTTAGGAGGTTAAAAAATGAATAACTTGTTAAAACCGAAAACCTATGAGATATCAAGCTCACAGAAGGAGGTTTACATGCAGGAGAAATACTACGAACTTAGTGTAGTAGATAGTTCTGGAGTACTGAGAGATATGGATTACCGAAAAGAAACACTTGAAGAACTTTTTGAAGCTTTTAAAAACTATAGGCTAAAAACAAAAGTTAAAGAGAAATTTAGCAGTAGTAGGTATATCACATTTGTCAAGATTTCGGAACAAGGAAATGATCTAACTGCGAAGGTAACAATTACGAAGCGGTGGAGCATTAGAAGACTAATTGCTGTTTTTTCAAGAGGCCACTAAATGTGGCTTCGCTGGAAACAGCGAGAAAATATGAAATTTAATAAATTTATATATAGAGGTAAAATGTGGAATATAATATAGGAGATATAGTAAAAACAAAAAAGCAACATCCATGTGGAAGTAAAGAATGGGAAATAACAAGAATAGGTGTGGATTTTAAGCTTAAATGTTGCGGATGTCAGCATGTAGTAGTTCTTCCACGTGAAAAAGCTTTAAAAATAATAATGAAAAAATAAAGGAGAATAGTAATAATATGGATGGAAAATTACTTATACTTTGCGATGAAATGCCAGGAATACATAATAATGGTCATGATGATTACAAAATTAGAGATAGTAGATTTTTGGCACAAGTCTTAAGATATCCAGAGGATGATACTGATAGAATTTTTGTTTCATGGGATTCAATTATTCCAGAAGATAGAGGATTTATAGAAGCTTGTAAACATTATGCAAGATTTACAGATAAGCCTGATGATCCAGCGTTTCCACTTACAAGGAGAGGAAGTATAGATCCAGCAACAGGAAATATAAAAGATAGTATACAAGAAGAAAGCTATTATACTACATATCAGAATAATTTGAATTATTTAAGTAATTTAATGAAAAAAGGTAAAGACTGGCAAGGAGAAGCAATGGGCTTAGTTGTACAATATACTTTAGATGCTGATGAAAGATTTTTTAATGATTTTACAAAAATGCTTAATAATAATGGAATTGTATCAATAATGCCATGTTTTTCAGATATACAAACATCTCCTAATATAGAAAAATATAGAAGAGATTTATTAGAAATATGGAAAAACAGAAATGAAATGAGAAGAAAAAGTGGATTTAGAAATTGTGATGAATATTCAGCAGCAAATGTTTTAGATGTACAAAAATATTCAGACTTTGGCGAAATTTTATATGCAAAATCTTTAGATGAAGTTATGAAGATTTATAGTATGCCAGATTTTATAGAAGTAGAAGACAAGAAGAGCTATAGTGATGGACCTGAAATGTAATAATTTATTGAAAAAATATTAGAATTAGAAAAAGGCAGTATGACAGGAGTAAATAATATGTAAGACGACTGCTCAAGCTAAAATATATGTTAGCTTGAGCTTTTTTTGTAAATATGTTATAATAAATATATTGGAACACATAGTTGTTTCTTATATATAGGGTAGTGGAAAAATTTAAATTATTATTTATGGAGCCCACTGCCTAGTGTGGGAGAAAAGGAGATAAAACAACATGAATCAGCAAGAATTTAACACAGTAACCCACAAATTGCAACTCTTAAATCCGTTTGCAAATATCGGGGTTTCAAGCAGAAGTACATCTGTAATATGGTCAAATACAGAGGCAGAGGAACTTGTATTACCGCCGATGCTCAAATTGTCCTATGGGAGACTTATGTATGGAAAGTCAGGCATTGAGGTAAGAGCTTACGAATAGGTGCAAACAGCGGAATTATAGCGGAGTTTTTAAAGTGCGAGGCGGGATGTAAAAGGCCCGTTTAGCATTTATTATAATTGAAAATTACATATAAATTTTTATCTATTTATAAATCAAGTATTTACAAATTATAAAAATATGTTATAATGTATTACATAATATTTAAGACGATTGATTAAGAACTAAGTAATAAATAAACTTTTTAAAGAGAGTCTATGGCAGGTGTAAATAGATAAAAGTATTTATGAAATCTACTCTTAAGATGTTTCTAGTAAACTAGACCGAGTTGTTGCAGGTTATAGCAATATAATGAGAAGATTAATTTATTTTAATCTAAAAAAAGGTGGTACCGCGAAATATTCGCCCTTATGCAATTTTGCATAAGGATTTTTTTGTATTATAAAGAAAAAATATTGAAAATTTGTATAAAAAGTGATGTAGAATATTACTTTTAAATGATATTATATTTAAGAACATAAGATAAAAATATTAAAATAATATGTTTGGAGGAAAATATGATATTTAACGGAAATGATATAAGAAAATTAATTGATGAAGAAAATATATTGGAAAACTGCAGTAAAGAATATATTAGTTCAGGATCTTGTGATATATCAATGAGTAATGAAATTTTAAAAATCAAAAAAACATTTAAAACAATAGATTTATCAGAGCCTGAAAAGGTAGAAAATATGTATGAAAAAATAGAAATAAAAGAAAGCTATAATTTTAAGCCTAATGAAGTTATTTTTGTTATACTTAATGAAAAAGTAAAACTTCCAAGTAATATAGTTGCACATATTAGACCAAGAACATCTTTAAGTAGATTAGGTATAGTAATTAATTTTCAACATATAAATGCAGGATATGAAGGAATTTTAAATATTGCAATGTATAACTTATCTCCAAATACCTATAAAATAAAACCAGGAATGAGAATAGGGCAAATAGTATTTGAACAATTAACAGATGGAATTACAGATGATTTAATATATAGTAATGAGAAAACTCCAATGTATCAAAATGAAGATGGAACAGTAGGATCAAAAATTTATGTTGATTTTATAGGAAAAGTAGTCAGACATTTTAAAGGAAATTATTATTTTATAGAAAATATAAGTATGGACTCAGAAACTAAGGAAGATATTATAGTGTATAGACCACTATATGAAAGAGAAGACTCAATGCTTTGGACAAGACCTGCAAAAATGTTTTTTGAAGAAATTGATGAAAATAGAAAAGACAATGTAACAAGACAAAAACATAGATTTGAGATAGTAGAAGATTTAACTAAAGATTATATAAAAAATGATTAAATAACTCTAAAGAGAGCTTATTATAAGATAAAAAGGAGGAAAGATTATGAAAGAAGTAAAAGAAGGAGAAGTATATCGTCACTTTAAAGGACCATTTTATTATGTAATGTGTGTAGGGCTAGATTCGGAAACAAGAGAAAGAATGGTTGTATATAAACATTTAGATAATTCGCAAATAATTTGTGTGAGATCTGAAAAAATGTTTTTAGAAGAAATACCAGAAAGGCCTGATAATGTAACAGGTCAAAAATATAGATTTGAGCGTATAGATAATTTAAAAGATTATAATTTAAAATAGGAGGAACAGTTATGGAAAAAGTTGAAGTAGGTAAAAAGTATAGACATTTTAAAGGTCATATTGTTGAGGTTTTAGGAATAGCTAAACACTCCGAAACTTTAGAAAATTTAGTTATTTATACTCATCTAGGAACAGGAGATATGTGGGCAAGACCAGAAGAAATGTTTTTAGAAGAAGATGATGTAAGTAAAAAAGAAGGAAACACAACAGGTCAAAAACATAGATTTGAATTAATAGAAGAATAAATTATAAAATTTTAGAATTGGGGGATATAATATGATAGATATAAAAATATTAAGAGAGAATCCAGAAATGGTAAAAGAAAATATTAGAAAAAAATTTCAAGATCATAAATTAAATTTAGTTGATGAAGTGCTAGAATTAGATAAGGAAAGCAGAGAATTAACATTAATGTGTGATGATCTTCGTATGAAAAGAAATTCTATAAGTAAAGAAATTGGAAATCTTATGGGACAAGGAAAAAAGGAAGAAGCAGAAAGCAAAAAAAAAGAAGTACAAGAAATCAATGATAAATTAGCAGCAAATGAAGGAAGAGAAGATGTCTTAAAAGAAGAAATAAAAAGTAGAATGATGAAAATTCCTAATATTATGGATGCATCAGTTCCTATAGGAAAAGATGATAGCGAAAATGTAGAAAATGAAAAGTTTGGAGATCCAGCTGTTCCAGATTATGAAATACCTTATCATGCAGATATAATTGAAAGCTTATGTGGATTAGATAAAGAAAGTGCTGGAAGAACAAGTGGAAATGGATTTTATTATTTATTAGGAGATGTAGCAAGATTACATGAAGCAATGATTGCATATGCTAGAGACTTTATGATAAATAAAGGGTTTACTTATTGTATACCACCTTTTATGATAAGAAGTGATGTTGTAAATGGTGTTATGAGTTTTGAAGAATTAGAAGCTATGATGTACAAAATTGAAGGTGAAGATCTTTATTTAATAGGTACAAGTGAACATTCTATGATAGGAAAATTTAAAGGTCAGATAGTGAAAGAAGAAGAATTACCTATAGCTATAACAGGATATTCTCCATGTTTTAGAAAAGAGGTTGGGTCTCATGGATTAGAAGAAAGAGGTTTATATAGAGTTCACCAATTTGAAAAACAAGAAATGATTGTACTTTGCAAACCAGAAGAACAAATGGATTGGTATAATAAAATGTGGAGTTATACAGTAGAGTTTTTTAGAAGTTTAGATGTACCTGTAAGAACTTTAGAATGTTGTAGTGGAGATTTAGCAGATTTAAAAGTTAAATCTTGTGATGTTGAAGCTTGGAGCCCACGTCAAAAGAAATATTTTGAAGTAGGTAGTTGCTCTACATTAGGTGATGCACAAGCAAGAAGATTAGGAATTAGAGCTAAAGGAGAAAAAGGTAATTATTTAGTAGCTACTTTAAATAATACTGTAGTAGCAAGTCCAAGAGGATTAATTGCTGTTATAGAAAATAATTATCAAGAAGATGGAAGTATAAGAATTCCAAAAGTTTTACAAGGTTATATGGGAGGAAAAGAAAAAATAAATTAATGTCCGTTTATGGACGTTTGTTACTGGACATTTTTGTCTATTGATAAACGTCAAAAAAAGGACAAATGAATGGAGAAATTATGATAGTAAGAAATCCTAAATTTGAAATATCAGCAGTAAGTAAAAAACAATATCCAAAAGGAGATTTGCCAGAAATAGTATTAGTAGGAAAATCTAATGTAGGGAAATCTTCTTTTGTAAATACAATGATAAATAGAAAAAGCTTGGCAAGAACAAGTAATGTTCCTGGAAAAACTAGACAAATAAATTTTTATAATATAGATGAAAAATTTTATTTTGTAGATTTACCTGGATATGGTTTTAGTAAAATGTCTAAAAAAGAAAAAGTAATATCAGGAAAGTATATTGAAGAATATTTAGAAGAAGGAAAGAATATTTCTTTAATTGTATTTTTATTAGATATTAGACATAAACCTACAGAAGATGATATGCTAATGTATGATTATATTTTAAGAAGCAATTTACCATTTATAGTTGTTACAAATAAAGCTGATAAAATAGCAATAACAAAGGTAGCTGATGAAGTAAAAAGAATAAAAGAATTTTTGGGAATATCATATAGCACAATATTGCCATTTTCAGCTGAAAGAAAAATTTATACAGAAGATATATGGAAAGAAATTGAAAAAATTATTCCAAATAATGAATAAATTATTTAATTATGCATAAATATATATAGAATGCTAAATTATACCTTAAATATAAAAGATTTCTAATTAAGGTTTAGTTTTGGACAAGGAGATAATTTATGTATAATCAATATGTTAGAGAAATAAAGATAAGTGAACAAGACGATAGTGAAAAAAATATCGAGCTTTTAAAAAATATTGAAATTGTTAAAGAAAGTTTGACTACTATGTATAATAATTTACAGTTTGCAGATAGCGATTTAATTGATTATTATTCATATCAAATAAAAGCTGAAGAGGCTAAATATGGTTATCTTATTAAACAAGCTAAAAAGAGAAATATTAATATATAAAAGTGGAGAAAAAAATGGAAGAAATATTTGAAGGAATTTTAAATAGTTATCCATATCCAATAGTATTTGTAGATAATGATTATATCATTAGATTTATGAATCAAAATGCAAAGTATCATTATTATCAAGAAAGAGGATATAAAGATTTAATTGGAAAAAGTTTATTTGATTGTCATAGTAATGAAAAATCAATAGAGAAAATAAAACAAGGATATGAAGGTATAAAAAGAAATGGAAAAGAAGTTTTTGTATGTGTAACTGCTCGAAATCAGAGAGTATATATGCAAGGAGTAAAAAATTCCAAAGGTGAATGGATTGGATTTATAGAAAGATTTGAACTTAATTTACAAATGTAATTTAGACATAATGCAATTAAAAGAGGAGATACAATCTCCTCTTTTGTTATATTATAAACTTTTGATTATTTATTCTACTGTTACTGATTTTGCAAGGTTTCTAGGTTTATCAACATCCAATCCTTTTTCTTTAGAAATGTAGTATGCTAAAATTTGAAGAGGTACTACAGAAAGAATAGGAGAGATAAGTATATTGGTTTTTGGAATTTCTATAACTTCATCAAAATCATGATTTAATTCTTGGTTAGTAACTATAAAAGTTTTTGCTCCTCTAGTTACAACTTCTTGAATATTACTAATTGATTTTTCTACTAAAAGCCTATTTGTTAAAACTGAAATAACAGTTACACCATTTTCTATTAATGCAATAGGTCCATGTTTTAATTCACCAGAAGGATAAGCTTCTGAATGTATATATGAAATTTCTTTAAGTTTTAAAGATCCTTCCATTGCAACAGTATAATCAATACCTCTACCAATAAAGAATACATCTTTTTCTTTATAGATACTTTGAGCAAATGATTTTATTTTTTCTGTATTTTTTAATACTTCTTCAAGGCTAGAAGGTAGAAGAAGTATATCTTTTTTTAGTTCTTCATGTTTTTCTTTATTTATTTCTAATTTTTCTGCAAAATTAATTGCAAGAATTGCAAGTAAAACAATTTGAGCAGTGTAAGCTTTTGTAGATGCGACAGCTATTTCAGGACCAGCATGAGTATAAATTGTATAATCTGCTTCTCTTGAAATTGAAGATCCAACTACATTTGATATAGCAATAGTTTTTGAACCTTTTAATTTTGCAAGTTTTAAAGCAGCAATAGTATCAGCTGTTTCACCAGATTGACTAATAAATATACAAAGAGTATTTTTATTTATTATTGGATTTCTATATCTAAATTCTGATGCAGCTTCAACTTCTGTTGGGATTTCACATAAACTTTCTAAAATATTTTTTCCAGCGAGACCTGCATGCATAGCTGTACCACAAGCAATTATAAAAATTTTATTAATTGTTTGTAAGAATTTTTTATCTATATCTAATTCTGGAATAACAGAGCTAGAATTTTCAGGAAGTCTAGAACCAATAGTTTCTCTTATTGATTTTGGTTGTTCATTAATTTCTTTTAACATAAAATCAGGATAGCCATCTTTTTCAGCAGCTCCAGCATCCCAGGTAATATTTTTAATTTCTTTATTTATTGGATTTGAATTTACATCATAGAAATCAATATTATTTCTACTAATGAAAGCAAATTCATTATCATTTAAAAGATAAAAGTCTTTGGTAAAAGATAAAATAGCGGGAATATCAGAGCTGATATAACTTTCATTATTTCCTTTTCCAATAACTAAAGGACTATCTTTTCTAACTACAATCATATTGTCTGGAAAATCAGAACATAAAACTTCAATAGCATAGCTACCTTTTAGCATTTTACAAGAATCTATAACAGCTGCTAAAAGACGCTTTTTGCCTTTTTCTTTAGAGTTTTCATAATTAAAATGAATTAAATTTGGTATAACTTCAGTATCTGTTTCTGATAAAAAAGTATATTTACGAGATTTTAAAAACTCTCTTAAATTTGCATAGTTTTCAATTATACCATTATGAACAACAGCAAATTTATTTGAATTATCCATATGAGGATGAGAATTGATACTAGAAGGTTTACCATGAGTAGCCCATCTAGTATGACCAATTCCTATTGTTCCTGTTAAAGAATTTATATCATCAATTTTTTCAAGTTCGTTAACACGACCTTTATTTTTAATATTTTTAATACCACTATTTTCGATAGTAGCAATTCCAGCAGAGTCATAACCTCTGTATTCTAATCTTAAAAGACCATTAATTAATATTGGTTTTGCTTGTTTTTCTCCTATATAACCAACTATTCCACACATAAAAAAACCACCTTTCTTAAATAAACTATAGTATAGTTTTAAAAGGCAATAAAATTGCCATAAAATCTAGTTTATAAATAGGGTGTAAGCAAAATTACTGGTTAAAAATCTGTTAAAAGTATTACTACTATTTTTTAATTTAACCTATGGTAGTAATTGTACCATTAGAGCATCCGCCGAATATTTCGATAACTCTAAACCTCGTCAACTATTTTTATAGGAAATTTTTTATATTCTATGAAAGTTATTTATAGTATGAGAACTTTATGCAGAAGATAATTATGCTTTTATCCTAAAAAATATTTATTTACAATTCTATGTAAAAAATATAAATAGTTCTGGCGCTAACCTTTGTTTTAAATTTTACTCCTTTCAAAATTTAAGCTTACAAAAACTAGAATTCATATTTTCTAGTATACCTATTTCTATATTATAATATGTAAAAGTTTAAAAAATGTCAAATGAAATTTTGGTGAAACTTTTGTGAATAAACTTATTTACACCTAAAAATAAATATAATATAATTAAAAAGTAATTAAAATATTAATTGAAATGGAGTTTTTATGGAAAATTTAAAAGTAATGTATGAAGAAAAAGAAATTCAAGAAAGAATTAAAGAGGTAGCAGAAGAAATTGACAAAGACTATGTTGGCAAGGATATAGTAGTAGTTTCAGTTTTAAAAGGAGCTATATTTTTTACTGTTGATTTAGTAAAGAAAATGAAAACTCCAATAGAATTAGAGACAGTTCAAGTTTCAAGCTATCAAGGAACAGAAAGTACTGGAAAAATTAATATGAAAAAAGATTTAGATAACAGTATAGAAGGTAGAGATGTTTTAATAGTTGAAGATATTGTTGATACAGGATATACTTTAAAATTTTTAAAAGAATATCTAATATCAAAAAAGGCAAAAAGTGTAAAAATAGCTGTGTTTATGGATAAAAAAGAAAGAAGACAAGTAGATGTTGATATAGATTATACAGGTTTTGTAATTCCAAATAAATTTGTAGTAGGATATGGATTTGATGTTGATGAAAAGGGAAGAAATATACCATATGTTGGTTATATAGATAATTAAGATTAACTATATAAAGTTAGCAGAAAATTAAGGTGAGAATATGTTTGATATTGAAGAAGAATTAAAAAAGCTTCCTGAAAAACCAGGTGTTTATTTAATGCATGATAAAGATGATAATGTTATATATGTAGGTAAAGCTATTGTTTTAAAAAATAGAGTTAGACAATATTTTAGAAAAAATAATAAAACACCAAGAATAGAAAAGATGGTTTCTTTAATAGACCATTTTGAATATATAGTAGTTGGTAGTGAAGATGAAGCTTTAATTTTAGAATGTAATTTAATAAAGAAATATAGACCTAAATTTAATGTGTTGCTTAAAGATGATAAAACATATCCATATATAAAAATAGATGTGAAATCAGATTATCCTAGTGTATTTATAACTAGAAGAATACAAAATGATGGTGCAAAATATTTTGGACCTTATGCTAATGCAGGTGCAGCAAAAGAAATGGTAAGTTTTATAAAAGAGAAGTTTCAAATAAGACAATGTAAAAACTTTAAAAATCAAGATAGAGCTTGTTTGAATTATCATATAAAAAAATGTTTAGCACCTTGTATGGGATATGTTAGTAAAGAAGAATATAAAAATCAAATTGACCAGATTAGTTTATTATTAGATGGAAAAATTGATAGTATAATAAAAAAGTTAAAAGAGGAAATGGAAGAGTTTTCAGAAAAATTAGAATTTGAAAAAGCAGCAACTGTTCGAGATAGAATTTTGGCAATTGAAAGAGTATCTGAGAAGCAAAAAGTATCTAATATTTCTGAAAATAATATTGATGTAATTGGGTTATATAAAAATGAAGTTACAGTTTGTATAGAAATGTTCTTTATACGAAACAGTAAAATGATAGGAAGAGAACATTACTTTTTTGATGAACTAAAAGATATGGAAGAAAGTGAAATTGTATCTGGATTTATTAAACAATATTATATGGATAAGAAAGACTTTCCAAGTAAAATAATGCTTAGATATAAATTAGAAGAAAAAGAAGCCTTAGAAAATTGGCTTTCAAATAAAGGAAATAGAAAAGTAGAATTAAAGAGTCCACAAAAAGGTGAAAAATTAAGATTTGTTGAAATGGCAGAACTTAATAGTAGAATAACTTTAGAAAATAAAACAAAGGATAAAACAGATATTTTAATAGAATTAAGAGATGTATTAGATTTAGATGAAATTCCTTATAAAATTGAAAGTTTTGATATATCAAATATATCTGGAACGTTTATTGTTGCAGGTATGTGTGTAGCACAAAACGGAGTAATAAAAAGAAATTTATCAAGAAGATTTAAAATAAAAACTGTTTATGGTCAAGATGATCCAAGATGTATGCAAGAAGTAGTAACACGAAGATTAAAGCATTCTATAGAAGATTCTAATAGTAGTGGATTTGGAGCATTGCCAGATTTGATTTTAGCAGATGGTGGTATTACGCAAATAAGAGCAATAAAAAATGCCATGAATGATGTAAATGTTAGTATACCAGTATTTGGTATGGTAAAAGATGATAAACATTCTACGAGAGCATTAGTAGATGAAGATAAAAATGAATATAGAATTTCAGAAAATCTTTTCAACTTTATAACATCACTTCAAGATGAAGTTCATAAAACTGCTATAGAATATCATAGAAAAGTTAGAGATAAAGAAATGACAAAATCAAAGTTAGATTATATTGAAGGAATAGGAGATAAGAAAAGAACAGAGTTGCTTAAAAAGTTTGGAAGCATAAAAAATATAAAAGAAGCAAGTATTGAAGAAATATCTGAAGTTAAAGGAATTAATAAAGCTCTAGCAGAAAAAATAAAAAATGAACTTTAGAAAAATACATTTAAAGTATAAAATAAAGTTATTATAAAATATAAAATGCGAGGAGCTTTGCTGAAAGACCAGCAAAGCTCTTTTTCAATATCTAAAAAATGTTATTTGATATTAATGATGACACTTGCCTCCACAGCACGGTCCGCCATCTTTGCATCCGCCTTTGCAGGAGCAGTTTCATCCACACTTCACAGATTGGGGATTGGCAGTAACTGTAATGTCATGGGGGGATCCATCATATGTGGAAGATGCATCTGTAAAATTTATCTGTTTTGCATCGATCCGGTTTTTAGTAGTTGCATTCGTATCATTTCTCATAAATATACCTCGCTTTTTTATAATCAATAGACAAATACTATCATAGTAATATTATAGTACAATTTACATAAAATGTCAAAATTACATTAAGAGATTAATTTTATAGAGTATTAAGTATTGTCACAAAATTATATAATAAGTAAGCTAAAATAATAAAACTAATACTTGTACTAATTAATAATAATCCTAACCAAATTTTTTTCATAAAAATACCTTCTTTCGTAAAAATATAGCTTAACTAAAATTAGTCATTATAATATATATTCATGTAAATTATTTTTATTACTACTTTTAATAAATTATTTGTATTGTAAAATGTTTGTGAATTATTCTTTTAAAACTTTACTTTTTTATAAACAATATTATATAATTCTAAAATCAATAAGAATTAAAAGAAGAATATATAAAATTTGGGAGAAAGATATGAAAATAACAATTGGCAAAACTGCTGGTTTTTGTCCAGGTGTGAGAAATGCAGTAGAAAAAGCAAAAGAAGCATTAAAAATAGAAGATAAAATATATTGTTTAGGAGAAATTGTACATAATAAACAAGTTATACAAACTCTAGAGAAAAATGGTATGATTACAGTAGAAAATATTGATGAAATACCAAATAATTCAAAAGTAATATTTAGGTCTCATGGAGAACCAAAAATTAGATATGATATAGCAAATGAAAAAAATTTAGAAATAATTGATTTAACATGTGGAAATGTTAAATCAGTACATTTAAAAGTTGAAAGAGAAAAAAAGAATTCTTTTATTATTATTATAGGTAAAAAAAATCATCCAGAAATAGTAGGAACACAAGGATATGCAGGAGATAATTCGTATGTAATTGAAAATGAAGATGATATATTAGATGCTTATATTGAATATGAGAAAACTAATTTAGGAAGAGTATATGTAGTATCACAAACAACTTTTTCAAGTATCAAATTTGATGAATTAGTTGGAGAAATAGAAACAAATTTTATAGAAGCAGATATTATTGTAGATAAAACAATATGTAATGCAACAGAGACAAAACAAAAAGATACTAGAGAAATTGCAAAAAAAGCAGATGTAATGATTGTAATAGGTGGAAGAAATAGTGCAAATACTAAAGAACTTATTAAAATAGCTAAAGAAGAATGTAAAAATGTTTATGGAATAGAGACTGCAAAAGAATTAGAAAATGAAAAATTTTCTAATGTATCAGAAGTTGCTATAACAGCAGGAGCATCAACACCATTAGAATTAATTGAAGATGTAAAAAGCTTTTTAGAAAATAAATAATTTAAATAGTAGCTATAGGAAAACTCCTGTAGCTTTATTATTGCTATTTATATACATAAAGTGGTATAATATTAAAGGATAATTAATGAAACCAAAATTATATATGTAAATTAAATTTAAGGAAGAAAATTATGGAAATAGCAAGAGATTGGAAAGATTATCAAATTTTAGATATGTCTGATGGAGAAAAATTAGAAAGTTGGGGAAATATAGTTTTAATAAGACCAGATCCTCAAATAATTTGGAAAGAAAAAACATATCCAGAAAAATGGAAAACAGCAAATGCAAGATATTCAAGGAGTAATACTGGTGGTGGAGCTTGGAAATATAATAAAAAAATTCCTGAATCTTGGCAAGTTCATTATAAAGATTTAACTTTTAATATCAAACCAATGGGATTTAAACATACAGGCTTATTCCCCGAACAAGCTGTTAACTGGGATTGGATGATAAATAAAATAAAGTCTTCTGGAAGAAAAGATATAAAAGTTTTAAATCTTTTTGCATATACAGGAGGAGCGACAGTTGCTTGTAGTTATGCAGGTGCGAGTGTTTGTCATGTTGATAGTTCTAAAGGAATGGTAGCTTGGGCAAAAGAAAATGTTACATCATCAGGATTAGAAAATAGACCAGTTAGATTTATAATTGATGATGTTACAAAGTTTGTTCAGAGAGAAATAAGAAGAGAAAATAAATATGATGCAATTATTATGGACCCACCTTCTTATGGAAGAGGAAAAAATGGTGAAGTATGGCAATTTGAAAATAATATAGCAGATTTAGTTGAATTATGTTCAGAAGTTTTATCAGATGATCCATTATTCTTTTTAATAAATTCTTATACAACAGGAATTTCATCAAAAGTTTTAGAAAATATTTTAAGTATAAAATTAAAAATAAAAAAAGGAAAATTATCTTCTGGAGAAATTGGATTACCTATGAAAGATTCAAAATTAGTGTTACCATGTGGAATATATGGAAGATGGGAAAAGTAAAAGGAGATTTTAGATGGGAAAATATAATTTTAATACGGAAAATAGTAGGTTTGCAACTCCAAAAAAGAAAATGATTTTATTAAGAGATGATGATGAAACTCTTTTTCTAGGATTGGAAGGTTTAGAAGGAAATTTAACATCAAAGATAGAAGTATTACCTATATCAAAATTAACTAATTTAACTAATTTTTTTATAAGAGGATTTAATATTCAAGTAGAAGGTTTAGAGGATGTGCCATTAACTATTCCTATGGAAGATTTAATGGAAGTAGAAAGAAAAATAATAGTAACAGACAGTAATGCTGATGAAAGAACTAAACAAGCAGAAGAAAAACTAAAAGAAAAGTTTAAAGGAAAATTAGATAAAGAAAATTACTTAAGAACAATGGTATATTTAGATACTAATAATAATGACTTAGCAAATAATAATATAGTATTTAGATTAACTCAAGAAAAAGATGTTGTAAAAGCAACAATGCATTTGGGAAACAATTTAGAAGGAGACCAAAAACATATAATCAAATTTTTCTTTACAGGAACTAATTTATCTGAAGTTAAAGAATTTTTTAGTGATGCATTATCAGTAGAACCTGTTACAAGAGAAATAAATTCTTACAGAACTGAATATAAAAGTGTATTTGGAGATGTGTCTTTTGATAAGTTTAAAGATGAATTTTGTGAATATTCTGTAGTTGAGCTTGAATTAGATAAATTAAAAGAGAAAAATGATGATTCTGATAGAATGACTAAGAAAGGGGTAGTAATAGCAGAGGATTTAGGACTAGAAGGATGTAAAGTAGTAGATGTTGGTACAGAGGCAATTTTTGAAGAAGTATCTGGAACACCATTTTTTACAGCATATAAAACACCTAAAAAAAATAAATTAATGGACTTTGAAGAAAAGTAAAAGATAAATTATAATATGGAGAAAATATGGATTTAAAAATATTATATGAAGATAATCACATAATTGTTGTAGAAAAACCTGTAAATATTCCATCACAAGAGGATAAAACTGGTGATGAAGATATGCTTTCTATTATAAAAAAATATATAAAAGAAAAGTATAATAAACCAGGAGATGTGTATTTAGGTTTAGTTCATAGATTAGATAGACCAACAGGAGGAGTAATGGTTTTTGCTAAAACTTCAAAAGCAGCAAGTAGACTTAGTGAGCAAGTTAGAGAAAAACAAATGCACAAAAAATATTTATGTATTGTTGATGGGAAAATGGAATCTAGTAGTGGAACCATGAAAGACTATCTTGTAAAAAATGAAAGAACGAATACAAGTAAAGTTGCATCAAAAGAAAATAAAAATTCTAAAGAGGCAATTTTAGATTATGAAGTAGTAAAGTATAGTGAAGAAATAAATTTATCAGTTGTAAAAGTAGATTTACATACAGGTAGACATCATCAAATAAGAGTTCAATTTGCATCAAGAGGACATAGCTTATCAGGAGATCAAAAATATGGAACTAGAGGTAGAGGAAAACAGCTTGCACTTTGGGCATATAGTTTAAGTTTTATACATCCAACAACAAAAGAAAAATTAGAATTTGAAGATTATCCAGAATTAGTTGGAAGTTGGAAAATTTTAGAAGATGCATAATACAGTGTTTTATTGGAGATGCTTATGTACATTTTTGTCCAATTGGAGACATATGTAGATAAAAAATTATATATCGTATAAATTTTGTTATATCAATAATAAATATAAGTAAAACAAAATAAAATTTGACCTTAGTTTTGAAAAAAATTAAGGTTCTTTTTTTTTATGCGAGGAATAAGTTTTAGTATTGAATTTATTTTTGGAGGGATATATGAAAGATAAAATTATGAGATGTAGTTTTGTTATTGGACTATTAATAGTTTGTATTTTACAGTTTGCATTGTCTTCAAATGCAAGTACACTTAGTAATGAAATGCTAGCATGGGGATTTAGAAGAGGAGAAGATCATAAACAAGCAACTTTAGACACAGCAAGTGAAAAAGTTATAAGAGAATTTGATGGAATTTCTATGGGAAATGAAAAAAGTAATAAAGTATATTTAACATTTGATTGTGGATATGAGGCAGGATATACAGAAGCAATATTAGATGCATTAGCAGAAAATAATGTTAAAGCTAGCTTTTTTATAACAGCACATTATTTAAATACTGCAAGTGATATTGTAAAAAGAATGATAGAAGAAGGACATATTGTAGGAAATCATACAGTAAATCATAAATGCTTACCAGATATTAGTGATGAAGAAATAAGAAAAGAAGTTATGAATTTACATAATAGTGTATATGAAAAATTTGGATATGAAATGACATATTTTAGACCACCAAAAGGAGAATTTAGCGAAAGAGTTATAAGTGTAGTAAAAGATTTAGGATATACAACAGTTATGTGGTCATCAGCATATGATGATTGGGATAAAGAAAAACAAGGTAGAGAAGAATATGGAAAAAAGAAAATTGTAGATAATATGCATAATGGATGTGTTTTACTATTACATGCAACTTCAAGTGATAATAGTAATATATTATCAGATGTAATAAAAGATATAAAAAATATGGGATATGAGTTTAAAAATATAGATGAATTCGAGAGATAATTTATTGAATTATAGTTAATTCTGTGATAGAATACCAAGTATAAAATAGCATTTAGGGAGTAATAAAATGGATTTTTTAGATATAGAAATTAATGAGCGAATATATAAAATAATAATAATAGTATCTATAATTTTAGTTGTTTTATATTTGGCTTTAACAATGAGTTCACTTTTAGTTTTTAAATCATATACACTAGGTCCAAATACAACTGTAACTAATGAAGGAATAAATACTCATATTGATTTATTAGAGCCTAAAAAGGTAAGTAAAAAAGTAGAAATAGCAGGATGGGCTTTTAAAGAAGGAGAGAAAATAGGAACAGTTAATTGCAATTATGTTTTAAAACATCAAGATACAGGGAAAATGTATTTAATGAGAACACAGATGGAAGAAAATATAAACATAACAGAAGAAGAGCATAAATTGGCAGGTCTTCATGCACAATGTTTAACAATAGGAATGCCAAAAGGTTGGTATGATATATATGTATTATATAAAAATGATTCAGAAGATATATTAGCATCTACATTAATATCTGTAGAATTTGAGTAATAAGGAATGGAGCTAAAATGAAAGAGAAAATAAAGAAATTTTTAAATGAAAATGGAAGACTTGCAATTTTTATTTTATTTATATTAGAAATATTTTTAATGATATTTGTAACACCAAATAAATATGATGACGAATATTTTATAGAACAAGTTACAAATAAAAGTATTTGGTCATTTGTTGGACCTAGATATTATTGGTGGAGTTCAAGAATTATAATAGAATATGCATTATGTTTGGTTTTAAAAATATCAAAATATGCATGGATTTTAATAGAAGCCTTAATGGTGGCACTAGCAGGATATTCTATATCAAAAGTATTTATAAAAGATAATAAAAATGAAAATACAATGATGTTAATATTCATGATATTAATATACCCATTGGATGTTATGGCTAGTGCTGGATGGGCTGCTACAACAGTAAATTATATGTGGCCTTTAGCTACAGGATTATTCGCATTAATACCTATAAGAAAAATGTGGGATGGAGAAAAAATAAAATTTTATGAATATCCATTATATACACTTGCTTTATTATTTTCTGGTAATGCAGAACAATCTTGTGCAATATTAGTAGGTGTATATGTGTTATTTTCTATTTTAATGATACTAAAAAACAAAAAAATACATCCATATATGATTATACAAAACTTAATCATAATAGCAAGTTTTGTATTTATATTAACATGTCCAGGAAATCATGCTAGAAATGATGTTGAAATTGAAAGACATTTTAAAGATTTAGGGATGTTAAGTATATTAGATAAAATATCTTTAGGATTAACATCTACAATAGGTCTTTTAATAGGTAAGGGAAATATAATATATGCAATGTTAAGTTTATTAGTTGCTGTATATGTTTGTACAAATTATAAAGAAAAGATATATAAAATAGTTAGTGTAATACCATTACTATCAGTAGTATTGTGTTATTTTACGTTAGAGACAACTGTTAGATTCTTTCCGTTTTTAGGATTTTTTAATGAATTATTAGCTAAAGAACAAGTAATGTTAACTGCAGCAAACTGTAATAATTTATTATATGTAATTCCAGTAATTTTTGCCTTTGTTAATTTTATAAGTTTAGGAATATCAATATTACTAATATTTAAAAATTTAAAAAATAATGTAGCAATAATTGTTTTTTTAGCTGGACTAGCTTCAAGAATAATTATGGGATTTTCGCCAACGGTATTTATTTCTGGAGAGAGAACAATGATATTTTTTGAATTTTCAATGATAATAGTGAGTATACTAGTATGGCAAGAATTAATTAAGAAAAATGATAAAAATGATATAAAAACTCAAAATAAGCTTAGAGCAATAATAAAAGGTGCAGGAATATTGCAATACATAAGTATGTTATTATGTATTTTAATTACACAAAAATAATAGATTAGTACAAAGGAGAGTAAGATATGAATGTTTCAAATTTTACAGAAAAATCAAAAGAAGCTATAACTATTGCTAGTAATATAACTACAAGTAATAATAACCCAGAAATAACAGATTTTCATATGATAAGTGCTTTTTTAGAAGATAGAGAAAGCTTAATAACTTTATTATTAAAGAAAATGGATGTTGATGTTAATTCATTAAAATCAGTAATTCAATCTGAAATTGATAGAATGCCTAAAGTTACTGGAACAGTTGCATTAAGATTTTCACAAGAAGTAGAAAAAGCTTTAGATGAAGCAGAGAAACAAGCACGAACAATGAAAGATGAGTTCATATCTGTAGAGCATTTAATGCTAGGTATTTTAGAGTGTGCAACAGATGATTTAAAAAGAATTTTTAAATCTTATAAAATAGATAAACATAAATTTTTAGTAGCATTAAAAGATATAAGAGGTAATGTTTCTGTAAATAGTGATACTCCTGAAAATTCATATGATGTATTATCAAGATTTGGTAAGAATGTAACAGATTTAGCAAAGCAAAACAAACTAAATCCTGTTATAGGTAGAGATGATGAAATAAGAAATGTAATAAGAATATTATCACGTAAAACAAAAAATAATCCAGTTCTTATAGGAGAACCAGGTGTTGGAAAAACAGCTATAGTAGAAGGACTAGCTCAAAGAATTATTAGAGGAGATGTTCCTACAAGCTTAAAAGGAAAAACAATTTTTGAATTAGATTTAGGTTTATTGGTCGCTGGTGCAAAATATAAAGGAGAATTTGAAGAAAGATTAACAAGTGTTTTAAAAGAAATAGATAAAAGTGAAGGAAATATAATATTATTTATTGATGAAATTCACAATCTAGTAGGTGCTGGAAAATCTGATGGTGCAATGGATGCAAGTAATCTTTTAAAGCCACGTTTAGCAAGAGGAGAGCTACATTGTGTTGGTGCTACAACATTAGACGAATATAGAGAATATATTGAAAAAGATCCAGCTTTAACTAGACGTTTTCAACAAGTATTAGTTTTAGAACCAACAGTAGAAGATGCAATTACTATCTTACGTGGAATACAAGAAAAGTTTGAAATATTTCATGGTGTTAAAATACAAGATTCAGCATTAATAGCAGCAGCTAATTTATCTAATAGATATATAACAGATAGGTATTTACCTGATAAAGCGATAGATTTAATTGATGAAGCATGCGCTATGATAAGAAGCGAAGTGGAGTCTATGCCAACAGAGCTTGATGTTATTTCAAGAAAAATAATGCAGTATGAAATTGAAGAGAAGTCTTTGGAAAGAGAAGATAAAGAGGATGCAAGAGTTCAAAAACAACTTGCTATTATAAGATCAGAACTTTCAAAATTAAGAGATAATTTTCAAGACATGAAGGCAAAATGGGAAAATGAAAAGAAAAATATTTCGAGAATTCAGAAATTAAAAGAAAAAATTGATGATGTAAATGCTGAAATAGAAAAAGCAGAAAGAAATTATGATTTGAATAAAGCAGCAGAATTAAAATATTCAACTTTACCAAATTTAAAAAAGGTATTAGAGCAAGAAGAAAAAGAAGTTGAAAAAACACAAGGTAAAAATACTTTATTAAGAAATAAAGTTACTGAAGAAGAAATTGCTACAGTTGTTTCAAAGTGGACAGGTATACCAGTATCAAAATTAGCAGAGGCAGAAAAAGCAAAATTACTTAATTTAGAAAATATTTTACATGAAAGAGTAGTAGGACAAGAAGAAGCAGTAAAAAAAGTTAGTGAAGCAATAATAAGAGCTAGAGCTGGAATTGCAAATCCAAATAGACCAATAGGTTCATTCTTATTTTTAGGACCAACAGGTGTTGGAAAAACAGAACTTGGTAAAACTTTAGCAGCAACACTTTTTGATGATGAAAAAAATATGATAAGAATAGATATGTCTGAGTATATGGAGAAATTTAGTGTTACAAGATTAATAGGTGCACCTCCAGGATATGTTGGATATGAAGAAGGTGGACAATTAACAGAAGCTGTTAGAAGAAAACCATATTCAGTTGTTTTATTTGATGAAGTTGAAAAAGCACATCCAGATGTATTTAATATATTTTTACAAATATTAGATGATGGAAGAGTAACAGATTCACAAGGAAGATTAATAGACTTTAAAAATACAGTAATAATATTAACTTCTAATTTAGGCTCACAATATATATTAAAAAGTATAGCTGAACATGAAGAAATAACAGAAGAAACCAAAGAAGCTATTGATAAAATATTAAAACAACATTTCAGACCAGAATTTTTAAATAGATTAGATGAAATAATATGCTTTAAAGCTTTAGATAAAGAAGCTGTATATAATATAGTTTCACTTATTTTAAAAGGTGTTATTAATAGATTAAAAGAAAAGGGAATAGAGTTATCTTTCACAAAGAATTCAATAAGATGGTTAGT
The DNA here is from genome assembly GCA_947427205.1 of uncultured Clostridium sp. GTDB lineage: Bacteria > Bacillota > Clostridia > TANB77 > CAG-508 > Scatovivens. The sequence continues at coordinate 1,880 of CANEHB010000010.1, read as the reverse complement.
TGAAGAAGGATATGACATGGAATTTGGCGCTAGGCCTTTAAAAAGAATAGTACAATCACAAGTTGAAACACTTTTAGCTAAAAAAATGATAGCAAATGAAGTTGGAGAAGGGGAAAAAATAGAAGTATACTATGATAAAAGAATAGAAGGTTTAAATATTAGACCTAAAGTAGTAATAGATGAAAGTGTAAATCAAAATAAAGAAAATACACTTCAAGATACTCAAGAATATGAATAATAAAAAAATAATGTGAATGATAAAAAAGTTCACATTATTTTTTTATATTATAGAAATTACAGAGCAATTTCATATAATATAAAAGTTTCACTCAATTTTACACATTTCTTATCTATATGAAACTTAGTGGACTACAGATAAGTTATATGTATAGAACAAAGAAAATATATTTGAAATATTTGATAACTTTAAAAGTGGCAATTTTGTTTTGAGAAAAAAGCATAATGAATTATTAAATGAAGTATTTGAAATTTGTAATAAATTTATATAAATATCAAAAAAAGAAAAGCTAAAGCTTTTCTTTTTTTGATATTTATTATTGTTTTGGTAAAAGTTTATATACTACTTTAAATGCATTGAAATTTTCTGGTTGATTATTATATAAACAATCTAAATATGAATTAAGTTCATCCAAATTTGAACAAGCTCTTATAATAGCTGGATTTAAACTAGAATTAAACATTAATTCTAAAGATAAATCAATAGCAGCATATACAGAAGAATTTTCTTTTACTCTCATTAAACTGTAAGCTTCTTTAAAACGAGATATTACAGGATTTTTGAAAGTTGAAAGTGGAAGAATATATTCATTTTCAATAACTTCTTCAATAGATTTATATTGTGTACTTGTATTAAGTATTTCTAATATTTCTCCTAATGAATAAGGTAGGTAAACTTTTTGTGTTTCTTCTGATATTAGAAGAGTTCTATTTTCAAATATTGAATTATCTTCTTCATTTAATTCTTCTTGATAATTATTAACTAAATCTTGTTCTTTAACATTAGAATTTTCATTTTCAATATCATTTTCTAAATCAGAAATTATATCAGATAGGGAGTCCATCATTTTAAATAAATCAGCTGTAGGATCATCTATTATATCCTCATCATCATTATTGTTATCTTCTAGTAAAGTATCAAAAATACTTTCTTTTTCAATAATATCTTGTGATTCTTCTAATTCAAGATTATTGTTATCATTAACATATTCTTCAAATTCATAAGAGTAATTTTGAGAATTATCAATTTCTTCATTATATAAGTCTTCAGGAGTTGAGTTTTCAACTGTTAAAACTTCTGTTAATAATTCTTCTTTCATTTTATCATCTATAATGTAATTTTTTGAAGAGAACTTATCAACTAAAATGTTTTCGATATTTGAAAGTTCATCTGAATTGTCTTCAAAAGAAGGGATAGATGTATCTAATTTATTAATATATTCGACAAGATCTTGAACTTCATTTGCAATAACATCTTCTACAGCAGGTTCTTGAACTTTATCAGTAATAACATTTTCTATAACAAGTTCTTCACTTTCTGTAGAAATGCCTTCAATAATAGGTTCTTCTTGAATATCATCATAGAATTGTTCACTAGAAAATTCTTCTATAATAGATTCTTCAGAAATAATATCATTTAAAATATCTTCGTTAGAATTTTCTTCTACAACAGATTCTTCAGAAATAATATCTCCTAAAATATCTTCGTTAGAATTTTGTTCTACAACAGGTTCTTCAGAAATAATATCTTCTAAAATATCTTCGTTAGAATTTTGTTCTACAACAGGTTCTTCAGAAATAATATCTTCTAAAATATCTTCGTTAGAATTTTGTTCTACAACAGGTTCTTCAGAAATAATATC
>CANEHB010000009.1 GCA_947427205.1 uncultured Clostridium sp. | reverse complement strand
AACCTAAACCAGAAAAAGTAAAACAGCCTAGAGCTAAAAAAGAAAAAGAACCTAAGCCAGAAAAAGCAAAACAGCCTAGAGCTAAAAAAGAAAAAGAACCTAAACCAGAAAAAGTAAAACAGCCTAGAGCTAAAAAAGAAGAAGAGCCTAAAGCAGAAAAAGTAAAACAGTCTAGAACTAAAAAAGAAAAAGAACCTAAGCCAGAAAAAGCAAAACAGCCTAGAGCAAAAAAAGAAAAAGAACTAAAACCTAAAAAAACGAAAAAAGAAGTTATAGCTAGGGAAGAAAAAAGAACAATAAAAAAAGCAAATACTATAGAAGATCCAAATAGATTAACAGAGCCTAAGAAAAGAGGTTTGCTAACAAGAATTATATTGCAAATGAAGTATGATACTGGAAAATATGAATTTATAGAAGATGAATATTTAAAAGGAGAAATTAGTAAAGAAGAGCTAGAATTTTATAAAAATTCAGACGACAGATATGATAGAAAATATTATAAAGAAGTTCAAGAATATGAAGATATAACAAAAGATGTAGTTGTTAGTGGAGGGTGGATGACTTTTAAACTTGGACTTGCGACTGCATTACTTGCTGGAACTTTAGCGGTATCAAATAATGTAATACAAGGAGTAAAAAATTCTGTACCAACTTCTAACGAACAAGTTGAAATTACTCTTGAAAATGCAAGTCAAGAACAATTAGATGCAATTAAGCAAAAAATTGATTTAATTAAAACATATAGTAATTATAATTTTGAAAATCTTACAGAAGAGGAACAGATATTAGGTGTTTTAAAGATTAAAGAAATTGTAAAAGGTATAGGTGTTAGAACTTTTCAAGGAGAATTTTTGAGAGGCAAAGATCAAGAGTTTTTAGAGGAAATTTTGATAAAAGCTTTTGAAGATGAATATTCAAATTATTCAGATGATGAGAGAAGAGATTTGAAGAAGTTAGCTTTTGAACTCCTTCCACAAGAAAAGAAACAGTATATAAGAGATCCACAAGTTTTAATAGAAATAGAACAAAAAAATCAAAATAGGGAAACAGCAATTACTGAAGATGATGAAAGGGATTTATAAATAGAAATGAAACAATTAAAAATAGGTGGAAAAATAACTTTAAAAGATAAAAAAGCATATAGAATAGTAGATATTGTTGAATTTAATGAAAAAGAATATTTCTTTTGTTGTACAGTAGAAAAACCAATAATGCCTAAAGTTTTTGAAAAGAAAGAAATAGATGGAAAAATGTTTATTAAATTTGTGGAAGAACCAGTAATCTTAAAAAATATAGCACAAAAAATACTAAAATAGAAAATAAATATATCACAATAAAAATTAAAAATGAAAATTCATAAAAGCCTAGGGAAATAAGGTAAAAATAAAAATCAAAAAATATTGACAATATATGTTAAAAATGATAAAATAGATACGCTATTGTATAGGGAAGCCTATATTGTAGCGTATTATTAATTTAAAAGAAACGAGGTGAAAAAGAAGAATGCCAACAATTAATCAATTAGTAAGAAAAGGAAGACAAACATCAGAAACAAAATCAACAGCTCCTGCACTACAAAAAGGATATAACTCAAGAAAAAAGGTTCAAACTGATCACAGAGCACCACAAAAAAGAGGTGTATGTACAGTTGTAAAAACAGTTACTCCTAAGAAACCTAACTCTGCTTTAAGAAAAGTTGCCAGAGTTAAACTTTCAAATGGATATGAAGTTACATCTTATATACCAGGTGAAGGACATAACTTACAAGAGCACAGTGTTGTACTTATAAGAGGTGGAAGGGTAAAAGATTTACCAGGTGTTAGATACCACATCATTAGAGGTACATTAGATACAGCAGGTGTTAAAGATAGAATGCAAGCTAGATCTAAATATGGTGCAAAAAAACCAAAAAAATAGAATTTAAGAGTTATTAATTGATAATAGTGCATAAATCTTTTTTATGATTTTTTATATAAATAGAATTCTTGCACTATTACGGGAAAGTGAAATAATCTTTCCAGAGTACCTTTCTGCATTATGTGCAGAAGATAAAAAAATTATATAGGAGGGAAGAATAGTGCCAAGAAAAGGATATATAGCAAAAAGAGACGTATTACCAGATCCATTATATAATAGCAAAGTTGTTACAAAATTAGTTAACAATATAATGTTAGATGGTAAAAAATCAGTTGCTCAAGGTATAGTTTATGGAGCTTTTGATATTATAAAAGAAAAAGAACAAAAAGATCCATTAGAAGTATTTGAAGCAGCTTTAGAAAACATAATGCCAGTTCTTGAAGTTAAAGCAAGAAGAGTTGGTGGTGCAACATACCAAGTACCACTAGAAATTAGACCAGAAAGAAGACAAACTTTAGGATTAAGATGGTTAGTAACTTATGCTAGAAAAAGACATGAAAAAACAATGGCTGAAAAACTAGCAGGAGAAATTATAGATGCTATAAACGGAAACGGTGGAGCATTTAAGAAGAAAGAAGATACACATAAAATGGCTGAAGCTAATAAAGCTTTTGCACATTATAAATGGTAGAATAGGAAGTCTGATGAAGACATCCATATTAACTAACTGTAGCTCATGAATTCGCACAGTTAGTAAAACTACAAATGGTAGAATTTAAAATAGGAGGGAAAAAAAGTGGCAGGAAGAGCATATCCATTAGAAAGAACAAGAAATATAGGAATAATGGCTCACATTGATGCAGGAAAAACTACTACTACTGAAAGAATTCTTTTCTACACAGGAAAGACTCATAAGATAGGAGAAGTTCACGAAGGTGCTGCAACAATGGACTGGATGGCACAAGAACAAGAAAGAGGTATAACAATTACTTCTGCTTGTACAACTTGTTTCTGGGATAATAATAGAATTAATATTATCGATACTCCAGGACACGTTGATTTTACTGTTGAGGTTCAAAGATCTTTAAAAGTATTAGATGGTGCTGTAACAGTTTTAGCAGCTAAAGGTGGAGTTCAACCACAAACAGAAACTGTTTGGAGACAAGCAGATAAATATAGTGTACCAAGAATGGTTTATGTAAACAAAATGGACATTACTGGTGCAAACTTTATGCTTTGCGTTGACCAATTAAAAAATAGATTAAAAGCAAACGCTGTTCCAATTCAATTACCTATAGGAGCAGAAGATAATTTCCAAGGAATCGTTGATTTAATAAAAATGAGAGCTTTTATTCATAAAGATGATTTAGGAAAAGAAGTTGAAGAAGCAGATATACCAGCTGATATGGTAGATTTAGCAAATGAATATCGTGAAAAAATGATAGAATCAGTTGCTGAACAAGATGAAGAATTAATGATGAAATATTTAGAAGGTGAAGCACTTTCTGAAGAAGAAATCAAAAGAGGATTAAGAACAGGAACAATAGCTAATAAAATAGTACCAGTTGTTTGTGGTTCTTCATATAAAAATAAAGGTGTTCAAGAGCTATTAGATGCAATAGTTGCTTACATGCCATCACCATTAGATATAGCTCATATTAAAGGTGAAACATTAGATGGAGAAGAAACAGAAGCTAAAACTTCAGATTCAGAACCATTTGCAGCATTAGCATTTAAAATTGCTACAGATCCATTTGTAGGAAAATTATGTTTCTTTAGAGTTTACTCAGGAACATTAGAATCTGGATCAACAGTTTTAAATTCAAGTAAAGATAAAAAAGAAAGAATTGGTAGAATACTTCAAATGCATTCAAATCACAGAGAAGATATTGAAAAAGTATATGCTGGTGATATTGCAGCTGCAGTTGGATTAAAAGAAGTTACAACAGGAAATACATTATGTGATCCAGATCATCCAATCATACTTGAATCAATGGAATTCCCAGAACCAGTTATTGATATAGCTATCGAACCAAAAGATAAAGCTAACCAAGAAAAAATGGGAATTGCACTTGCAAAATTAGCTGAAGAAGATCCTACATTTAAAACATATACAAATCATGAAACAGGTCAAACTATTATCGCTGGTATGGGTGAGTTACACTTAGATATCATCGTTGATAGATTAAAAAGAGAATTCAAAGTTGAATGTAGTGTTGGTAAGCCATCAGTTGCTTACAAAGAAACAATTAGAAACCCAGTTAGAGTTGAAGGTAAATTCATTCGTCAATCTGGTGGTAGAGGACAATATGGTCATGTTTGGTTAGAAATGGAACCATTAGAACCAGGTAAAGGTATAGAATTTGAGAGCAAAATCGTTGGTGGTGTTGTTCCAAAAGAATATATCAAACCAGTTGAAGAAGGAATTAGAGAAGCTGCTGAAAGTGGTACACTTGCCGGATATCCAGTTATTGATTTCAAAGCAACTTTAGTAGATGGTTCTTACCATGATGTTGACTCTTCAGAAATGGCATTCAAAATTGCTGGATCTATGGCTTTCAAAGAAGGTTGTAAACAAGCTAAATCAGTTATATTAGAACCAATTATGAAAGTTGAAATAACAGTTCCAGAAGAATATATGGGAGATGTTATAGGAGACGTAAACTCAAGACGTGGAAGAATGGAAGGTATGGACGGAAATGATGGAATGCAAGAAATTCACTCATTTATTCCATTATCAGAAATGTTTGGATACGCAACAGATTTACGTTCAAAAACACAAGGTAGAGGAACATACTCTATGGAACCTTCTCATTATGAAGAAGTTCCAAAATCAGTTCTTGAAACAATTGTTGCTTCTAGAGCTAAGAAAGATGAATAAACGAGCACGTCCAATGGACGAAATAGCGAGTTTATGAATACACAGAAACTTTAATTTTAAGATTTGCGAAAGCAAAGAGTAAAATTATTAGTTTCAAGTTGTAAAAAGATAAAAATAAAAGACTTGCATTTTTAATAAATATAGTGTAAAATGCAGGTAATTATAAAAGTCATTAAATTTTAAAAATTAAAATAAAGAAGAGAGAAAATCTCAAAATTAAAGGAGGAATTAAAAAATGGCTAAAGCTAAATTCGAAAGAACAAAACCACACGTTAACATTGGTACAATCGGACACGTTGACCATGGAAAAACAACAACAACTGCAGCTATTACAAAATATTTAGGATTATTAGGTAAAGCTCAATACGCAGCTTATGATCAAATCGATGGAGCTCCAGAAGAAAAAGCAAGAGGTATAACAATTAACACAGCTCACGTTGAATATGAAACAGATAACAGACACTATGCACACGTTGACTGCCCAGGACACGCTGATTATGTTAAAAACATGATCACAGGTGCTGCTCAAATGGATGGTGCTGTATTAGTTGTTTCAGCAGCTGATGGACCTATGCCTCAAACAAGAGAGCACATCTTACTTGCAAGACAAGTTGGTGTTAAATATATCGTTGTTTACTTAAATAAATGCGATATGGTTGATGATCCAGAATTATTAGAATTAGTTGAAATGGAAGTTAGAGATTTATTATCTAAATATGATTTCCCAGGAGATGATATTCCAATTATAAAAGGATCTTCATTAAAAGTATTAGAATCAACATCTACAGATCCTAATGATGCTGTATATGCTCCAATGAAAGAATTAATGGATGCAGTTGATTCATATATACCAACTCCAGAAAGACCAACAGATCAATCATTCTTAATGCCAGTTGAAGACGTATTCACAATCACAGGACGTGGAACAGTTGCTACTGGTAGAGTAGAAAGAGGAATTGTTAAAGTTCAAGACGAAGTTGAAATCGTAGGATTATCAGCTGAAAGAACAAAATCAGTTGTTACTGGTGTTGAAATGTTTAGAAAATTATTAGATCAAGCAGAAGCTGGAGATAATATAGGTGTTCTTTTAAGAGGAATTGATAGAAAAGATATCGAAAGAGGTCAAGTTATTGCTAAACCAGGAACAATCAACCCACATACAAAATTCAAATCAGAAGTATACGTTTTAACAAAAGAAGAAGGTGGAAGACATACACCATTCTTCAATGGATATAGACCACAATTCTATTTCAGAACAACAGACGTTACAGGTGTTATTGATTTACCAGCTGGTGTTGAAATGGTTATGCCAGGTGATAACGTTTCAATGACAATTGAATTAATTACACCAATCGCTATTGAAAAAGGACTAAGATTTGCTATCCGTGAAGGTGGTAGAACAGTTGGTTCTGGTGTAGTTTCTGATATAATTGAATAATCAAGAACTTAAATGTTTATATATAAGGGTTTCCCGATACAGTGGGAAACTCTTTTTATATTATAGGAATTGCAAAGCAATTTCATATAATATAAAGCTTTCGGCAAATTTTGTACATTTCTTAGCTGTGCGAAAATTAGTGAGTAAAGATAAGTTATGTAGCTGAACAAAGATGAGGACATTTGAATGTAGTTTTGTCTTTTACAATTTTCATAATGTCCTCTTTTTTTCTTTAGTAGCAAATACAGAGAAATTTCGTACTAAATAAAATATTTGGCAAGTTTTTCACACAAATTTTTGTAGATTCTACATTTATTTCATAAATATAGAAGTTCTGAAACTCTAACAACTACAGTTTATCAATTCAACATTTTGAAATAAGAACAAATATGTGGACAATTTAGTAAAGTTTTGCTTTTGCATATTAAGTATCATTTTCTTTTATTCTAGTTTTATGATTTTTAAATAAATTGTTTTTAAGCCTTTTATAAATATTGTATTTACAATGTGTATATTTTTATATAGAATATAGATGATTATTATAATTGAATAAAATGAATGAATATATAATAAAAAATAAAGGGAGATAATATGTCGAAACTAGCTATAAAAGAAATATTAGATATACCACAACTATCATTCTATTTAGAACCACATGAGTTTTCTTTTTTTACTACAAAAGTAAAAGATTTTGAAACTCTAGCAAATATATATAATTCAGAAAAAGTAGATGCTGTGTTAAATATGAGTGGAAGCATATATAGTGAATATGATGGTTTAGAAAATGCAAATATTAATGCTAATTTTATTACTGAAAGATTAAATTCTATACCAGATACACGAGATTCACAGATAACAAGTACTTATGCTAATGCTATGAAATCTGTTCTTACTTTAAACTCAAAATTAGTAAATAAAGATAGCTTAATATTATTTTTAGGAGGACTTGCTTCTAAATATTTAAAAGATATTAGTACTCCAAATAAATTTACAGAGATTGTTTATACAAATGGAGATATAATTAATGTAAAAAATGGTAATGCTATAAAAAAAGATGTTACAATAGGTACTCAAAAAATACAAATAGAAGAAATAAAAAAATCTTTAGCAGAAGGTATATTAATAGCATTCAAAGAATTACAGGAAAACTTAAAAAGAAATAGAAATTTTAGTATAAGAGGTACGTATCTAGGAAGGGGACTAAATGCATCTCCTGAAAAAATGAGTTTTAGTTTAGATGAATTAGAATCTACAAGTAGGAGTAGATTACTTTTTGAAAGTTTAGGAATAGAAAAAATTAAAGAATTGCACAATAAAAAGTTAATAACAAATTCTGATTTAATAAAAGCTGCTAGTAATAATCAAATTTCAAAAGTTGATGTTTTATTACTTTACAAAGAAGGACTTTTAAGAAAAGATGATATTTTGAAAAGAGTTTTTAAACAAAAAGATTTTAAGTCAATTCTAGGAAAAAAAGAAGAAAACTTAGATATAAAATTAATGTTATATACAATAGGTGAAATAGATATAAATACTTTAGAGAAAAATTTTAGAACTACAGAAAATGCCAAAGAAATGAAAGTTACATCAGAATTTTTAAAAAAAGTTTCTAAGTATTATGATCATAAAAAAATAGGAGAATTACTAACTCATAATGTTCTTAGCTATACAGAATCAAAGAGCTTTTTGCAATCACTTGTTGAAAATAGTATTATAGATAAATCTGAAGAAACTTATTTTGAAAAATTAATGGAAGATTTTAAGTGTAATGAATTGCTAAACCAAGTTGAGACTGTTGGATTAGAAAAAACAGAAAATATAGGAAAGAAATATGAATATAGAAAAGGAATAACAATAGATCCTCAAATGCGATTAGCATACTTAGAAAGTATTGGTTCTGTAAAAAGGGTGAAAGTAAATGGACAAATGTGGATTACAGAAGATGAAAAAAGTAGAAAGAAAACTAATTCTTTGGATGGATATGAGATTTTGATAATACCAGATAAAAAAATTGCAATTCTTGAGAAATTTTATGAAGTAACAAGAGATTTAAAAGGAAATATGCAATATAAGAAAAATGAAAAAGGAGAATATATACCAGCTATTTCAAATGCAACATATATAATGCCAATAGGACTTGCAAAAGACTTAATTGAAAATAAAAATAAGAAAGATTTAATAGAGTCTAGGTATGTACATAGAACTTTTCATACAGCAGATTGGGTAAGAGCTAATGAAAAAAAGATGCTAAGAATAAATCCAGAAATAGAATTTGAAAAAACGAATACTGATATATGGGCTAAAAAGATATCAGAAAACTATAAAAAGAATAAAGATATTAGAAGTTTGTAATTTTAGCATAAATTTAAAATAAAGGAATAAGAATATGGATATAAATACATTTAAAAAGATTATGAATTCAATAAAGGATAACTTTTTAGCAAATAAAAAGATTATACAAGAGGCTATAAACAGAGATTCCGAAAATGGATATATAGTAAATTTTGATAATATAGTAGAAGAAATCAGAAGATCTGAAAATGATATTATAGAAAATAGTAGAAGTGGTATAGAAAATCAAGAAATAGCAGTAATATATAAAGGACATCCAGAAGTTACTATTTATAATATTATAGATTCTATATTTTTTAATAATAAAATACATTTTTGCCCAGAAGGATATGAAATTTTATCTACAATAATAATAGAATTAACTAATAGTATTTTAAAAGAATTTAAAATAGAAAAAAAATTTATATATATAGATAATATTAATAATATAATATTAAATCAAAATAGCTATGATAAAATAATTTATGTAGGTGATTACTTTGAATATGAAAATGAACAATATAATTTTGATAAAGAACTAGAATATAATTCATATGGCTTTTTGAAAGTTTACATTGATAAAACAAAGTATAAAGAAGAATATAAAGAGCTAACGAAATATTCATATAAAAAGAATATTAGTATAGAATATTATGAGAATATAAGTGAATTTATTGAAAACGTCAATAAAGGGGACACTATAATTATATATGAATCATTAGAAAATATAGATAAAACTTTAAAAAATATTAGACCTAAAAAAGTCTATACACATGATGAATTTTTAAATAGTTATAAATTTATAAAAAATTAAAATTTAATGTTACTATAAAATAAAAAAGACAGCCGAAACTGTCTTTTTTATTTCAAGGCGTGCATTGTTTGCTTTGACGGCATATTAAATTGTTGTTAATCCAGAATTATAATGGCGAAGAAAGTTTCATTTTTCTTTGCATTCTTTTGGATAATCTCCATTACTAAACGGAACAAAGAAATCTGCAACGCTAAAGCTGTTTTCTTCCAAGAATTTTCATTTTCCATATTGAATGGTATTGCATATACTTGACGATTGTGCACAAAGCACATATTATGCAAATTTATAAGAGTATTATAAATTTTGTAAAATAGCGTATTTACAATATAGATGTTTTTGTATAGAATAGATAAAGAATTAGTAAAATATTCATATAAAAAAAATATTAGTATAAAATATTATAAAGATATAATTAATTTTTTGAGAAATAAAGAAAAAGTAATGATTTATAGAGCTTTGAAGTATAAACCGAATTCTTGGTCAAATTATAAGAAAAGTATTGATTTTTTTTAATAAAGACTTTAAAATAATAATGTCTCTAATAAATCATTTTATAAAATGTTTAGGGGGGTTATAACTTTTGAAAATATTATTAGATGCAATGGGTGGAGATAATGCACCAGACGCAGTAATTAAGGGAGCAATAAAAGCTGAAAAAGAAATAGAATCAGATATAGTTTTAATAGGAAATGAGGAAGTAATAAACTCCAAATTAAAACAATTTTATGGAAAAGATAAAATTTCTGATATTACTAACAAAATTACAATAAAACATACAACTGAGCAAATTGAAATGGAAGATATACCAACAGTAGCAATAAAACAGAAAAAAGATTCATCAATGGTAGTTGGTTTTAAAATGTTAAAAGAAGATGAGGGAGATGTATTTATATCTGCTGGAAATTCTGGAGCATTATTAACAGGAGCTACACTTTTAGTTGGAAGAATTAAAGGGATAGATAGGCCAGCTATAGCACCAGTATTACCTGCTTACAAAAAAAGTTTTATGCTAATGGATGCAGGTGCTAATACTAATTGCAAACCATTAAATTTAGTCCAATTTGCTCAAATGTCTACAATATATTTAAAAAATACTTTTGGTATCGAAAATCCTAAAGTTGGATTACTAAACATAGGAACAGAAGAAACAAAAGGAAATGATTTAGTAAAAGAGACATATAATATATTAAAAGAGCATAGTGATGAATATGGAATTAATTTTATTGGTAATGTAGAAGGAAGAGATTGTTTTTCAGGAGAGGTAGATAGTGTTATAACAGATGGATTTACTGGTAATGTATTCTTAAAAACTACAGAAGGTGTTGGAAAGTTAGTTAAAAGAAATTTAACGGAAAGTTTAAAAAGAAATATTTTTACAACATTGTGTGCGATTCCTTGCTTACCAGCTATAAAAAGATTTTCTAAAACCATGGACTACAAAGAATATGGTGGAGCTTTATTTTTGGGAGTTAAAAAACCTGTTGTAAAAGCTCATGGAAGTAGTGATGAAAACTTATTTTATTTTACTTTAAAACAAGCAGAAAATTTTGTTAAAAGTAAGGTAGTTGATAAAATGAAAGAAGAATTTGAAAAAAGCTAAAAAAGACTTGACAATTTAATAAACATATAATAAAACTAAAATATAAATTTTAGGAAATTTAAAAGGAGGTATAATATAAATGAACACAGAGGAAGTTTTTGAAAAAGTTAAAGCAATAATAGTTGAACAATTAGGAGTAGCTGAAGCTTCAGTAACAATGGAAGCATCTTTTATAGATGATTTAGGAGCTGATTCTTTAGACATAGTTGAATTAGTTATGGCTTTAGAAGAAGAATTTGATATGGAAATTCCAGATTCAGATGCTGAAAAAGTAGTATCAGTTGGAGACGTAGTTGAATATATAAAAGAAAATGTATAATCAAATGAAAAATGATTGAAAGGTGAATAACCTTTCTTTTTTTATATACTAGATGATTATGACAGAATTAAGATTTTGTAGTATCTTTTATTTATACAAAATCTTGGTTCTGTTTTTTTATTAAAAATACTTGTAAATACTTATAAATAAGGATAAAATATATATGTAATTTTAGAAGGAGGTGAAAATATGTTTTTGGGATTAGATAAGTTTCAAGAAAATATTGGTTATAAATTTAAAGATGAACTTTTATTAAAAACAGCATTAACTCATACTTCTTATGCTTATGAACATAAAACAAAAAGTTATGAGAGACTAGAGTATTTAGGAGATAGTATATTAGAGTTCATAACAAGTAAATATTTATTTGAAAATTATGAACAGTTATCAGAAGGAGAAATGACTAAAGTTAGAGCTTATTCTGTATGTGAAGAAAGTTTGTATAAAATAGCTTTAAAGCATAATTTTAGTGATTTCTTATATCTTGGAAGAAGCGAAAGAGCTACGCATACAGATAAAAAAGCCATTTTGGCTGATTCAGTTGAAGCAGTTATTGCAGCAATATACTTAGATTCAAAAGATATAAATATAGTTCAAAAATTCATTATAGATAACATAAAAGAACAAGTTGAATTTGGAAGTCAAAATGTAGGATTAAAAGATTATAAAACAGCATTACAGGAAATTTTACAGGAACATGGAGAAGTTAGTATTAAGTATACAATAATAAAAGAAGAGGGACCAGATCATAATAAAAATTTTACTGCTGAAGTTGAATGTGAAGGAAAAAAACTTGCAGTAGGAGAAGGAAGAAGTAAAAAAGCAGCAGAAATGGAAGCAGCAAGAAAAGCAATGGAAGCAATGAAATATGGAGGTATAAAAATATAATGAAAAGAAAATATATAATTCCAATATTTGTACCACATTTAGGATGTCCTAATGATTGCACATTTTGTAATCAAAGAAAAATTAGTGGACAATTAAAAGAAGTAACTCCAAATGATGTAAGAGAAACTATAGACTTTTACCTAAGCAACTTTAAAGAAAAAGATGCAAAAAAAGAAGTAGCTTTTTATGGGGGAAGTTTTACAGGGATAGATGAGAAAATTCAAGAAAGTTTATTAAATGCAGTATATGATTATATAAAAGATAAAAAAATAGATAGTATAAGAATTTCAACTAGACCAGATTATATTAATAAAGAAATTTTAAAAAGATTAAAAAAATATAAAGTTAAAACAATAGAACTAGGAGTTCAATCAACAAATAATTATATTTTAGAAAAATGCAAAAGAGGACATACATATGAAGATGTAATAAAAGCTTCTAAATTAATTAAAAGATATGGTTTTAAATTAGGACATCAAATGATGATAGGGCTTCCAGAGTCAACAGAAACTGATGATATACAAACAGCTAAAGACTTAATTAAGTTAAAACCTAAAATTGTTAGGATTTATCCGGTTTTAGTTATTAAAGGAACAGAACTTGAAAAAGAATACAAAGAAGGTACATATGAACCATTAACTGTAAGTCAAGCTGTTGAAAGATGTAAAGAATTGTGCTATTTATTCGGAAAGAAAAAAATAAATGTTATTAGAATTGGACTTCAAAATACTGATACAATTTGTGCACCTAATAATGAAGGTAGTGAAGTTGTTGCAGGTCCATATCATGAAACTTTCAGACAATTAGTAGAATCATCAATATATTATGATACTATTTTAGAGAAAATTAAAAAAATCAATACTAAAGTAAAAGAAGTAGAAGTACTAGTACATCCACAAAATGTTAATAATGTTGTTGGATATAAACGTGAAAATATCAATAAACTTAAAGAAATGTATGACGTTGATGTTGTTGTAAAACAAGATATCAAACATTCAGAAAATAAAATTGATGTTAGAATTTCTAAAAAATACAAAGATTTTATAGATGATAAAGAAAAAGTTACTTCTAAAAGATAATAAGTATTAAAATTTTGATTTATAATACTAATAAAAATAGTATAAATTTTGAAAAAACACTGATACTAAATGTATGAGTGTTTTTAAATTTTTTTATCAAATTATAGTAATTATACTGGGATGTGCTTTAGCTGCATTTGGAACTACAAATTTTCTTTTACCTAATCAATTATCTAGTGGTGGATTTGCAGGTATTGCAACAATTTTATATTATTTTTTTGATGTGCAAATGAGTATTACTATTCTAATTTTAAATATTCCTATTTTTATATTAGGATATTTAAAACTTGGAAAAAAGTTTATATTTAAAACTATTTTTGCAACATTTTTATATTCAAAATTTATAGATTTATTTGAAGGATTTGGAACATTTACAGAAGATAGATTGCTTGCTAGTTTATATGGAGGATTTTTTATAGGAATTGGACTTGCTCTTACTTTTAAAGTAAATACTTCTACTGGTGGTACAGATTTAATTGCACATCTAGCACAAAGTTATAATGCAAATATGAGAATAAGTAATGTTTTAACTTTTATGGATATAGTTATAGTTATATCTAATTTAGTTGCTTTTAGAGAATTTGAGGTAGGTTTATATTCTACAATTGCAATATTTATTATAGGTAAAATGATAGATGTTGTCTTTGAGGGAATAAATTTTTGTAAAATGATATATATTATTTCAGATAAATATGAAGAAATAATGGAAATTATAAATTTAGAAATAAAAAGAGGAGCTACAGCTTTATATGCAAAAGGTAGCTACAGTCAAAAAAATAAGATGGTAATAATGTGTGTTTCTAAACGTAGAGATATTGAAAGAATAAAATCTATTTCTAAGAAAATTGATGATAAATCTTTTATAATAGTAACTGATGCAAGAGAAGTCTATGGATTGGGATTTAAAAGCTAATTTTTTTTATGAGGTGTAATCTCATCAGTATTTCCTATTATAAAATCAATACTAGTATTATATTTTTTTGCTAGTTTAGAAAGTAAAGATACAGGAATAACTTTTTTTCCCGATTCGTAAATGGAATATAAACTTTGAGATATTTCTAATACTTTAGAAATATCTTTTTGAGTTAGCTTATTTTTGATTCTTAAATTTTTTAATCTATTATACATAAAAAAAATCCCTTCTATAAATATATATAGATTATATATATTTAGAAAAGATTTGACAATAAGAGATTTTGATAGTAATTATTTTATATAATAGAAAATTATAATTTTCCTATTATATAAAGTATTTGTGTAAATTTATTCATATTACAAACTTACTGAAAAATTAAATATTTTTGGGATTTGTTCCTTCTGGATATCTTTTATAAACATCAGTATCACCAACAATATAATCAATACTTGTATTGTAATACTTAGCTAAAATACTTAATAAATCAACTGGAATATCACGTTTTCCAGTTTCATATAAACTGTATTGTGGTCTAGTAATTTTTAATATTTTAGAGATTGATTCTTGAGATAAATCATTATCTTCTCTTAAATCTTTTAAACGTTTTATATACATATGATACTCCTTAGTTTAATTAAAATTTTATTTGTATTTCAATTTTATCATGTATTCAAATAAATACTTTTGGTTGTATTTATTTAGATACTATTATAAAAAGTTTAGGTTTATTTTACTATTGATTATTTAGCTAAAGTGTAATAAAATGAAGTAGTAAAATTAGGAAAAGGACATATTATAATGGAAGAATATATATTAGAAAATCAGGAATCTTTTAATCTTATTCATATATTTGAGTGTGGGCAATGTTT
This sequence comes from uncultured Clostridium sp., assembly GCA_947427205.1. GTDB lineage: Bacteria > Bacillota > Clostridia > TANB77 > CAG-508 > Scatovivens. The sequence continues at coordinate 53,180 of CANEHB010000009.1, read as the reverse complement.
TAGATGGAACAGATTAGAAGATGAAAGTTATATTGGAGTAATAAATGGAGCAGTTATCAAAGTAAAAGAAGAAAATGGAAAATTTATATTTTCTGGAAAAAGTGAAAATGGAAATTTAAAAGAACTTATTAATTATTATTTTGATTTACAGACTAATTATACAGAATACAAAAGAATATTATCAAATATAGATGAGTATTTAAAGGAAAGTATTACTTTTGGTGAAGGAATTAGAATATTAAAACAGGATTTATGGGAATGTATTATTTCATTTATAATATCTGCAAATAATAATATACCTAGAATTAAAAAAATTATTGAAAGATTATCTAAAACTTATGGTAAAGAAATAGAATTTAATGGAGAAAAATATTATAGTTTTCCAACACCAGAGGAATTATCAAAAGCAAGTGTTCAAGATTTAAGAGATTTAGGTTTAGGATTTAGAGATAAAAGAATATATAATACAACAAAAATGATAATCGAAAAAAAAGTTGATTTAGAAGTAATAAAAAATATGGAAACTACAAACCAAATGAGAGAAGAATTATTAAAACTTGATGGAGTGGGACCAAAAGTTGCAGACTGTATATTATTATTTAGTTTAAAAAGATTAGATGTTTTTCCAATAGATGTTTGGGTAAGAAGAGTAATGAATGAATTATATATTCATAATGAAGATGAAGAAAAGGTAAATAAAAAGGAATTACAAAAATTAGCAGAAGAAAAATTTTGTGGTTTATCTGGAATTGCTCAACAATATTTATTTTATTGGAAAAGAGAAGACGGTAAAATTGCTTAGGAGAGATATATGAGAAAATTTATTGATAATATAGTTACATTTTTTTTAAGTATAATGATAATTATTATTTCAATAGGAACAGTATATTTTTGTTTAGATGTATTTGGGATAATTGAAGTACCACAAGAGTATAGTATTGCATCATTATTTTATTCGCAAATAGAAGTTATTGCGAATAATGGAGAAATTCTAACAGAAGATACCTTTCCTATTAAAAAGCTTAGAAAAAATAGAGAAGATAGTACAAATGCTCAGCAGGTTGTAGTTAAAGATGTAAGAGATCCAATTGAAGTAATGGAGGAAATAAAAGAAAGAGAAAAAGAACAAGAACGAGAGAATTTCATAAATGTAGAAAACTATTATTATGAACAATTAGATTATTATGGAAGATTTATTTATGAAGGACTATACAATAATTTGGATAAATTAAAAACAGGAACATTTACAATAAACTATGACAAAGCTTTTAATGACTTATTAAATGAAGAAAATGGAGAAGATACATTAAAAAATTCTTTTCAGCTTGCTATAAATGCTTTAACCTTTGATAATCCAGATTTATTTTATATTGATGTAACTAAAATGTATTTACTTATGGAAAAAACAACAAGAGCATTTTCAAAAACATATAAAGTATCAATTGGAGCAGGTGAGGAAGGCAGTTATTTATCAGAACAATTTAGTAGTGAAGAAGCAGTAAATGATGCTATAAATAGTATTGAACAAATTAAAAATGAAATAGTAAGTAGTTGTGAAGATCAATCTACAAAAAATAAAATAAAAGTAGTACATGATTATTTAGTAGATAGTATTGATTACAATTCTGCTGATGGAAGTAATGTATATAATGTTTATGGTGCTTTAATAAATAAACGAGCAGTTTGTGAAGGATATGCTAGAGCATGTAAATACATATTAGACGATTTAGAAATACCATGTATAATAGCCTGTGGCGTTGGAGAAAACAGAGCAGGAGAAACAGAAAGTCATGCATGGAATTATGTTATGTTAGATGGAAAATGGTATGCTTTAGATGTTACTTGGGATGATCCTGTTGTACCAGAAAATTTTAGAGTAAGTGATGAAAGTAGATATTCATATTTTTTAAAAGGGTCAGATGAATTTTTTAAAGATCATTTAGAAGATGGAAATATTGTAGGAGAAGCAGGTTTTAAGTATCCTTCTTTAAGTGAAAGTGACTATAATAGATAAAGGAAAAGTTATGAAACTAAATTTAATTTATGGAAGAAGTGGAACTGGAAAAAGTGAATATATATATAATGATATTGCAAAAAATATAGGAAATAAAAAAATATTTCTTATAGTACCAGAACAATGTAATCTTTCAGCAGAAAAGAAACTTTTTGAAATATCACGGAAAAAGTAGCTTAATAGATGTAGAGGTATTAACTTTAAGTAGAATGGCATATCGTGTTTTAGGTGAAATAGGTGGTGATGCAAACCACCTTTCAAAGCCTGGAAAAGATATGCTTATTTTTGATTTGCTAACAAAGGAAAAAAATAATTTAAATTTCTTAGGAAAGTCAGAAAAAAATGTAGAAATTGTAAATAGAATGTTTACTGAATTTAAAAAGCATAATGTATTAGTAGAAGATTTAAAGAATGCAAATGTGCAAAGTGAATATACAAATTTAAAATTAAAAGATATATCAAACTTATATGAAAAATATGAAAATAGATTGAAAGATAATTTTATGGATGAGAATGATAGTTTAAGTTTACTTGCAGAAAATTTAGATAAAACAAATATTTTTGATAGTTCTTTGATATATATAGATGAATTTTTAGGATTTACTCCACAAGAATATAAAGTATTTGAAAAATTAATAAATAAAGCACAAGAAATAACAGTAGGAGTTTGCGTTGATAATTTACAAAACATATCATCTAAAGAAAATGATATATTTTACTTTAATAAAGTTTATGCAAAAAAAATAATAGAAATAGCTAAAAAAGTAGGTAGCGAGATTGATGAAGTTTTTTTAGATGAGACTATTAGATTTAAAAATGAAGAGTTAAAATTTTTGGAAGAAAATTTGTATGCTCTAAATAAAAAATACGATAAAGATATTAAAAATATAAAGTTGTTTTTAGCAAATAATCCATATACAGAAATTGAATATGTAGCACAAAATATCCACAGTTTGGTTAAAAAAAGTGGATATCATTACAATGAAATTGGAATTATTGCAGAAGATTTAGAAAAATATTCTGAAGATGCTAAAGCTATTTTTAATAAATATGAAATACCACTTTTTATAGATGAGAAAAAAGAGCTTAATCAAAATATTTTAATAAAATTTATTATAGCAATGCTAGATGTTTTTTCAAAGAATTGGTCATATGAAGCAATATTTAATTATGTAAAAACAGGACTATTAGATATTAAGTTAGAGGATTTATATGTACTTGAAAATTATTGTTCTAAGTGGGGAATAAAAGGAAAAAAATGGTATGACAAAGAGTTTTCATATGAAGAAATAAATGACAAGCAAGAAAAATTGGAAATGCTTAGAAAACAAATTGTAAATCCTTTAATAGAATTTAAAAATAAAGTATCAAAAAATAAATCAGCAACTGAAATAACAAAAGAAATATATAATTTTATAATAGATAATAAAATAAATGAAGTATTAGATAGAAAAATTAAAGAATATAATAGTATTGAAATATCAGATGAATATAATACAAGTTATAAGCTATTAACTAGTGTATTAGAAGATATTTGTATGGTATTTAAAGATGAAAAAATAGGGTTTGAGAGATATAAGGAAATCTTGCAAATTGGTTTAAGTTCATGTGAACTTGGAAAGATTCCAGCAACACAGGATCAGGTTGTTTTAGGTGATACTGAAAGAACAAGAAGTAATAAATTGAAAGTGGTATTTGTAATTGGAATAAATGATGGAACATTTCCGAAAGTAAATAGAATGGAAGGTTATTTAAATGATGCAGATAGAGCAGAATTAGATAATATAGGAATAAATATAGCAAAAAATTCTGTTGATAGTTTATATGAAGAACAGTTCAATATTTATAGAACATTAACAACACCAGAAGAATTACTATTTTTATCTTATACAGGAACAGATAAGCAAGGATTATCTGTAAGGCCATCAATATTAATAAAAAAAATAAAAAGGATTTTTCCAAAGATAGTAGAAGAAAGTGATATAATTGAAAGAAAATATATTATAACAAATGAAAAAGCTACTTTTGAAGAGGTTTTAAATTTATATAAAGAATATTTAGAAGGAAAAGATATAAAAGAAGAGGAAAAAGATTTATTAAGATATTTTTATTTCTTAGATAAAAAAAGGTTTAAACGAGCTGTTTCTGGAATATATTATTCTAACAAATCTCAAGATATTTCAAAAGAAAATATTGAGAAATTATATGGTAACTATTTAAAAACAAGTGTATCAAGATTAGAAAGCTATAGAAGATGTCCTTTTTCTTTTCATTTAACATATGGTTTAAAACTAAAAGAAAAAGAAGAGCTAAAAATTGGATCTATAGATACAGGATCTTTTATGCATGAAGTGATAGATTTATTTTTTAAAGAAATAGATGATAAAAACCTGAATATAAAAGAAGTTACAGAAGATGAAATTTTAAAGATTGTAAATAAGATTGTATCTGAATTATTAGAAACCAGTAGATATTACATTTTTTCTAGTTCAGCAAAATTTAGACTATTAACAAGGAGATTAAAAAAAGTAGTTTATCAATCAATTTGTTATATCGTATATTCTTTAAAATATAGTGATTTTAAAATTTTAGGTCATGAAGTAGAATTTAGTAGTAATGGCGAATTTAAGAATATAAAATTAGAAATTGATGATAAGAAGTTAGAGATTACTGGAAAAATAGATAGAATAGATACAGCAAAATTATCAGATAAACAGTATGTAAGAATAATAGATTATAAATCTTCTATGAAAGATTTAGATTTAAAACAAGTAGAAGCAGGATTACAAATACAGTTAATCACGTATTTAGATGCAATTTCAGAACAGACTGACTTAACACCAAGTGGAATTTTATATATGGGATTAATAGATAATGTAGTTAAAAATGCTAAGAATTTATCAGAAGAAGAAATTGAAAATAAAATTAGAAATAATTTTAAAATGAAAGGTCTGATATTAGCTGATATATCTGTTGTAAAAATGATGGATAATAAACTAGAGACTGGTGCATCTGATATTATTCCAGTATATATAAGTAAAGATGGAACCTTAAGTGAAAAAAGATCAAGTGTAATTTCAAAAGAAGATTTCGATAGTCTTCAAAAAAGAGTAAAAGATATAATAAAAGAAATTTCAAAAGAAATTTTAAGAGGAAAAATAGAAATAAAGCCATATTATTATAATAAGAAGACAGGATGTGATTATTGCGTATATAAAACTATTTGTATGTTTAATACTAATATAAAAGGTAATGAGTATAATTTTATTTAATATCTATATTTATTTTATTAAAGGTAATTAAATGTATTAATTTCAAATTAAGAAAGGAGTTTTTTATGGAAATTAGTAGACCAACTGTTATGGAGGTAGATTTAGAAGCTTTTAAATATAATGTAGCACAAATTCAAAAATATGTTGGAAGTTCTATGAAAATTATGCCAGTTATAAAAGCAAATGCATATGGAACTTACATAAATACAAGAAATGATATTATAAATAATTTTGATATTGTTGCTGTAGCAGTTGTTGATGAAGCAGTAGCTTTGAGAGAGCAAGGTTTTAAAAAAGAGATTTTTGTATTAAATCAACCTTATAAAGATGAAATAGATAAAATAGTAAAATATAATATCACAATTGGTGTAAGTTCAGATTCATTTTTAAAAGAAATAGGGAAAAGCACAGAGAAAATAAAAGTACATATAGAAATTGGAACAGGAATGGGGAGAACAGGAATAAAACCACTAAGAACTAAAGAATATATAGAGAAGGTTAAAAGTTATTCTAATATTGAAATAGAGGGAATATATACTCATTTATCTTCAGCAGATTATGATGAGGAATATACTAAAAAACAATTAGAATCTTTTGAAAGTAGTGTTAAAATAGCAAAAGAAATTTTAGGAGATATAAAATATATTCATTCTTCTGCATCAAATGGAATTTTAAATTTTGAAAATCAATATTGCAATTTAATAAGACCAGGAATTATATTATATGGGTATGAAGCTTGCAATACTACTTTTGATAAAATTAATCTAAAACCAGTTTGTAAATTGAAATCGAAAATAACATTTTTAAAAGAAGTAAGTGAAAATACTTCTATTGGATATGGAAGAAGTTTTATAACTAAAAGAAAAACAAAAGTTGCAACTATTCCAATTGGATATGCAGATGGTTTAAGAAGAGGACTTTCAAATAAAGGTGAAGTAATTATAAAAGGTAAAAGAGTTCCTATTATAGGAAGCGTTTGTATGGACGGATTTATGGCAGATGTAACTGATTTAGAAGATGTTTGTGTTGGTGATGATGTATATATTTGGGATAATAATATTATTACATTAGAAGAGATTGCGAAAAGCTTAGATACAATCAATTATGAAATAATGTGTACTATTTCAAATAGAGTCCCAAGAGTTTTTAAATAAAGTATAAAAATATATTGTAATGTAAATAAAAATATTTGTTTGTACTAACTAAAAGTAAGGTTGTAATGGAAAATCTTTAATTTTTTAGATTTGTTCTTAATGTATTAGTGATTTTAAATATAATTTTAATCAGAAGGAGAAAGATTCTTGAATATTTTAAATAATGAAAATATAATATATAAAAAAGCTGAAGGTATAGAATATATACAATTTAAAAAATTGTTAGAATATGGTATTAAGCATGCATACACTTTAAAAGGAGAAAACATTAATTTTAGAAGTAACTCAAAAGAGGAAAAGGATAGTTATAATAAAATTTTTAATGCAGTTGGATTAGATGTAAATACATATGTTAAGCCATTACAAAAGCATACAGCAAATGTAAGATGTATAGATAGAGTTATAAAAAAAGAAGAGCTTGAAGATATAGATGGACTAATAACAGATAAACCACAAATAGCATTAACAACAACTAATGCAGATTGTATTTTATTTCTATTTTATGATCCAGTAAAAAAAGTCATTGCAAATATTCATTCAGGTTGGAGAGGAACATTTCAAAAGATTGCCCAGAAAGCAGTAGTAAAGATGATTAATAATTATAGATGTAATCCAGAAGACATTAATTGCTTTATAAATCCCTGCATACGTAAATGTCATTTTGAAGTAGGAGAAGATGTAAAAGAGTTATGTGAAGATATATTTTCATTTACAAATAGAACAAATGAATTTATAGAAATAGGAAAAATAGTAGATGGCGAGCAAAAGTATTTTATTGATACTGTTCTAATAAATAAAATTCTTTTAGAGGAAATAGGAATTAAAAAAGAAAATATATTTGATTCTGGAATATGCAGTGTATGTAATAAAGATAAGATTTCTTCGTATAGAGTTGAAGGAAAAGATTTTAAACTTGCTACATCAATAATCAGTTTATAGAATTAAAAAAATATTAGATACAAATTTATATTAGAAAATAGTTATATAATACACAAATTTATTTAGATTAGTAAAAAATATAAGGTATGTGATTTAAGGGGATATTATATGTATGAAGATTTAAATGAGTTAAAAGAAATAGTAAAAACTTGTAATAAGTGTAATTTATGCAAAGGAAGAACAAATACAGTATTTGCAGATGGAGATGAAAATGCTAAGATTATGTTTATAGGAGAAGGACCTGGTGCAGATGAAGACAGAGAAGGTGTGCCTTTTGTAGGAAAAGCTGGAAAATTAATGAATCAGGCTTTTATTGGACTTGGAATTTCAAGAGAAAAAATATATATTGCAAATATTGTGAAATGTAGACCACCAAACAATAGAACACCATTAAAAGAGGAAGCTATTGCTTGCCTAGATTATTTAAGAAATCAAGTAGTAGTTGTACAACCTAAAATAGTTGTATTATTAGGAAATACAGCTTTAAAGAATATATTAGGTGAAGAGTATGGAATTACAGCTAGCAGAGGAAAGTGGATTGAAAAAAAAGGAATAAAGTATATGCCAACTTTTCATCCAGCAGCTTTACTTAGAGATGAGAGCAAAAAAATTGATTTTTGGAATGATTTAGAATTAGTAAAAAAAGAAGCAGAAAAAGAGAACCTAGTTTTCTAGGTTCTTTACTTATCTACTTCTTTTTCTCTTACTGTTTCTTCAAATAATAATTTTAATTTACTGAATAAATTTTTGAAAAATTGAAATCCGAATGAATTTGATTCTATAGTTGAAAGTTCGTTTGTTAAAGAATCAAGTGTTAATATATTTCCATACTTTAAAATAAATTCTTTTCTTTCTTCTAATTTATTCATCATATCTATATAAAAATCATTAAAGAAATTGTAATTGTTTGTTGATATTAAAACATGTTTAAAATTATATAAATTATATTGAAAGTTTTTTACATCTTCTAGTGTTTTAATAGAGCTTAATTCATGATTAAAACAATTTATAACTATTAGATTTTGTGTTTCTAATGTTTTTTCAAATATTATAGCTTTTAAATCATCTATTCTTGAATTAATTTTTTTTATTTTATGTAAGTTCTTTATTTCTTCAGATGAAACTGATAGTTTATAAGTCTCTTCTGCAAGTTTTGATTCATATTCAAATATTAAATCAAAGTTTTTTTCGATTTTACTATAAGTTTTGCTACTAGATTTTGCAATAAATGTATTTTTAAATACATCATTGCTATAAAGAGTACTATGATATAAAGAATATGTACCAGTAAAATACATCATTTGATTCAATAATGCTGTTTGTAATGGATAAAAGTCCGGGCTTTCAGTAGATAGCTCCATATTGTAGTATTTAACTGTATCTAAATTTGAATTGGTTGCTATCGCAGCCATATGCTGAACAGCTGCTTCATTTAAAGCCATACCATTATTATTAGTACCTTGTAAATTATAAAGTCCAAGGCGTAATAACTTTCCATTTCTATTTGTTAAAGCTTGAATAAAATGTATACATTCATGAACAGCTAAAGAATTTATATCATCTAAGTTCATATTTTTACTAAAATATATTGAATTATTTTTATAAAAATATTTAGCCATTGCATCATTTGGCATTTCTGCTATATACATATTAAGCCTAGCAATTGAAATAAATAAATCACTTTGATTTATATTATGTTCTGGAAAAGCTTTAGATATTATTTCAGAAATATTTGAAGCAATTTTATTTATTTCCAATGTATTTAATTGACCTATTACTTTAATTCCTTCTTTTTTTAAGGTAGAATTTATGCTCATCTAAAACTCCTTGAATCTTTAGTATAAGTATATTATACAACAAAAAAAACAAATATACATATCAGGACGATTAAGAAAATATTACAATTTAGTTACAAACTAGGTGTTACTAAAATTTAATATATAAAAATTAGATTTTATAAAGCCTTATTTTCCGTAGTTATAATTTTAACAAAAAACTTATCAAGTGCTTGAAAACACTAGAATAAAGGTTGATTTTCGAACTACTTAAGTTTATACTAATTATAGATTTTAATTTAGAAAGAGAGTGTATTAATGAAAAAATTTAAATTTCAAAAGGAAAAAATAAAAACATTAGCTGTAGCAAGTACATTTTTATTTTCTTTTATCTTTTCAGGAAAAGTTTTTGCAAGTGATTTTAATGTAAATCTATCAGAAGAATATAAAAGATGGAATGAACTTAGTATAGAAGAAAAAGAAAATACATTAATGCCACAAACTAATTATTCGGAAGTTCCAGATAGCATTTTAAGTAAATACAAATTAAATGCAGTTCCAAGTTTGTTGAATACATTATTAGGAAGTGAGAATAATAAGTTAGAGAATGTTTCTGCAGCAGTTAGTGATTCAAGATATAATTTAGCTGATAAAATGAATATGAGAGTTGAACATCAAGGAAATACTACAGAATGTTGGGCTTTTTCTACAATAAAAGCCATGGAAACTAATATTGCGTTATTAAGTGGTAGTTCAGAAATGAAAGATTTTTCAGAAAGACACATGGATTATGCTACATCTAAAACTTTTTTAGATGGAATAAATCAAAACGGATTTAGCAGAGAAATTGGAAAGGGTGGACTTCCTATTTCAGGGCTTGCTTATTTAACTAATGGTCAAGGTGCAGTATTAGAAAGTGATATGCCTTTTGAAAATAATGAACAAAGAGTGAATTTAAGTGAGATAGATAAAGAAGTAGATACAATAGTAACAGATTATACAATATTGCCAACAATTTCTAAAAGATATGAAAAAGATTCAAATGGTAATACAATTTCAGTTTCGTATTATAATGCAAATGGAGAAAAATGCACAAAAGAAGAAGTAGAAAGCATTAGAAATATAGTAAAAGAGCACTTAGTAGAAAAAGGTGCAATAGCATCAATGACAGGTGGTAATTATTCAAAATATTATAGTAATCCATCATCACCTTTTGCATCATCTGCTTATAATTGTAATGATAGTACAATTATAAGGGATCATGCTATCACAATAGTAGGATGGGATGACAATTATTCAAGAGATAACTTTGCAGAAGGGGCAAAACCATCATCAGATGGAGCATATATTGTTTTAAATTCTTATGGAACACAATCTTTTGACAATGGGTATATTTATATATCTTATGAAGATAGTTTTATAGAAAATGAGATGTATGGAATTGAATCAACTTCAGATGTTGACTATGATAGAATTTATCAACATGATTACTATGGTGGTGTATTCCAAATAGGAACTACATCAATAGACACAGGATATTATGGAGCAACATATACAAGAGATAATACAAATGAAAATGAAATTTTGGATAGTGTTGGTATAACATTAGCTGATTATGCAAAAGTTGAAATTTATGTAGGAGAATCATTAACTTCAGAAGATGTGGTAAAAATAGGTGAATCTGATGGAATATTAGCACCAGGATATCATAGAATTAAAGTTGATGAAACAAAATTAAGTGGAAGTGAATTTGCAATATCTATAAAGCAAACTTCTGAGACTGGAAAATTTTATTTTCAAGTAGAAGCAAATGTAGAAGGAACAGCATATGGAGATGTTGATTCAGAAAATAGAAGTTATATATCAATGGATGGTGGAAAAACATGGATAAACTTAACTAATCTAAATATAGGAAATATGGATATGAATAAAGCTGACGTTTGCATAAAAGCATTTACTAAAGATAAAGAATTAACACCAGGAACAGATATTGGAAATAATCCAAGTGAAGATGATGATAATAATGACAACAACAATGACAATAACAACGATAATAATGATAACAATGATAATAATGACAATAATAATGATAATAATAATGATAATATTAAAAAAGAGTTATCATCAGATGTTTATAAAATAGAAAATGAGTACATAATGAATATACCTCAAGAAACAAAAATAAGTACATTATTAGAAAACGTAAAAACAGATTTAAGCAAAAAAGTTGTGACAGAAGACGGAAACGAAGTTTCGAATAATAGTTTTATAGTAACAACAGGAATGAAATTAAAATTATCAGATGGAAAAGAATATATATTAATAGTAAGAGGAGATATAAAACCAGATGGAATAGTTGAATTAACAGATATATCAAAACTTATTCTTCATTATAATGAAAATAGGGAATTTCAATTAACAGGTAATGCATTAAAAGCAGCAGACATGAATTTAGATGGTATTATTGATTTAACTGATGTATCACAAATGATAGTTTTATATAATTCAAAATAATTTTAAAATTGAAACAATTATGTTATTTATGTTATCAAAATGTAATATAAAAAAACGTATTTTCACTTGATTTTTATATTGTGAAAAGTTATACTAAAGTAAAAGGAGAGTTCAAATGAAAAAGAGAGTTTTTAAAATTGCTATAATAACAATGATGTTAATTTTTGTATATGCCACTGTAGTAAGTGCATTAAGTTTTACAGCTACTATGACACCAAGTAGTACAGCAGTACCAGAATCAACAGAGTTTACAATAGAGGTTAAAATATCTAACCTTGATGTAGGAACAAATGGAGTAAATTCATTAAGTGGATATTTAAAATATGATGAGGAAGTATTTGAACCAATAAATGATTCAAGTATTGATGGTTTAAATAGCTGGACTCCAAGTTATGGATCTGATACAGGAAAAATTACATTAACAAAGCAAACTTTCGTAAAAACAGAAGAAAAAGTTTTCCAAATTGCTTTTAAAACAAAAAGTGGTGTAACAGGTAAAAGTGGAGAAATTAAATTTACAAATATAGTAGCATCAAACAGTGAAACAACAATAGCAGCTGCTGATATATCTACATCAATAACAGTAGGTAATGCAGGAGAAGGAAATACTGCTAATACAACAAATACACCATCAAATGGAAGTATAATTGCTTTACCAGTAGCTAATAATACAGCAAACAATGTTTCAAATACAAATACTAATACTAATACAAACAATAGTATAGTTTCATCAAACACAAATACAAATACATCAGGAGAAGATATTCCTTACACAGGAGTTGAAGATACTGTAATGTATGTATTAGGAGCTATATTAGTACTAGCAATTGTATTTTATATAAAGTTTGAAATAGTAAATAAAGAAATAAAATAATTATATGAAGATTAAGAGTAGCCAAGAGAGCTACTCTTTTTTTCATTTATAAAAAATTATCTAAAATAAATTTTAGGTTAATTATTAAATTCAAATTATATATTTTAGAAAATAGCTGATGCAAAGCATGATAGACTTACGAAGCTAAAATTCAAAAAATCGTAATTTATTTTTTTACATAGTCTACCAGTAAAGAATATATTTAAAAAATATATAATCTAAAATAATAATAGTTTAAATATATTTGAAAAATATAAAAACTTAATATATAATACAAATATTATAGAATAAAGGATGTTACGAATGAAATTATTAATTGCCGAAAAGCCATCAGTAGCGATGGAATTTGCTAAAGCATTGAAATTAAATATGAATAGAAAAAATGGGTATATAGAAGATAAAGATTGGATTATAACTTGGTGTGTGGGTCATTTAGTAACAATGAGTTATCCAGAAGCATATGATGAAAATTTAAAGTTTTGGAGATTAGATACACTTCCATTTATCCCAGAAGAATGGAAGTATGAAATAATCCCAGCAGTTGCAAACCAATTTAATATTATACAAAAATTAATGCAAAGGGAAGATATCGAAGAAATATATAATGCAGGTGACTCTGGGCGTGAAGGAGAATATATACAAAGACTTGTATTTATGATGGCAAATCCGAATCCAAATGCAAAAATGAAAAGAGTTTGGATAGATTCACAAACAGAAGACGAAATTCAAAGAGGGATAAGAGAAGCAGAAGATATGTCTAAATATGATAGTTTATCAGATTCAGCATATCTTAGAGCAAAAGAAGATTATCTGATAGGAATAAATTTTTCAAGGCTACTTTCAATAATTTTTGGAAGAAGAATTGCAAAAGATATTAATGAAGAAAAAGTTTCTATTTCTGTTGGAAGAGTTATGACTTGTGTTTTAGGAATGGTAGTTTCAAGAGAAAGAGAAATAAGAAATTTTGTTAAAACAAAATATTATAAAATACTTGGAAATTTTGGTGATGATAGTTCTTCCTTTAAAGGAGAATGGAAAGTATCTGAAACTTCTAAATTATTTAATAGTAATCTTTTATACAATGATAGTGGATTTAAGTCAGAGGAACATGCAAAGAAATTTATAATAAGTTTAAAAGATAAAAAAGCAGTTGTATCAGATTTAAAGAAATCTAAACAAAAAGAAAATGCACCACTACTTTTTAATTTAGCAGAAATTCAAAATGAATGTACAAAAGTATTCAAAATAAAACCTGATGAAACTTTAGAGATTATTCAAGAGTTATATGAGAAAAAATTAGTTACATATCCAAGAACTGATGCAAGAGTTTTATCAACGGCTATAGCAAAAGAGATAGGTAAAAATTTAAATGGTTTGTATAAAAACTTCAAAGATGAAGAAATCAATGGATATATTTCAAAGATGATCAATGAAAAATATAGTACTAATTTGGTAAAAACTAAATATGTAAATGATAGTAAAATTACTGATCACTATGCAATTATTCCTACTGGGCAAGGATTAGAAAATTATGATAAACTTCCTGAGCTAAAAAAAGATGTATATAAACTTATAGTAAAAAGATTTATAGCAATTTTTTATCCACCAGCAGAGTATAATAAGGTTAATTTAAGTGTAGATGTTGAGGGAGAAATCTTTAATAGTAGTGGAAAAGTTTGTACAAAGCAAGGATTTTTAGAAGTATTAAAAAATAGAATTAAAACTGATGAAGAAGATGATAATTTAAGTATTTTATCAGCATTAAAAAAAGGTCAAGAAATAAGTGTTTTAAATTATGAAACAAAAGATTCTGAAACGTCACCACCTTCAAGATATAATTCAGGAGGTATGGTTTTAGCGATGGAAAATGCTGGAAAGCTTATTGAAGATGAAGAACTTAGAGAACAAATAAAAGGAGCTGGAATTGGAACTTCAGCAACAAGAGGAGAAATAATAAAAAAATTAGAACGCATAAAATATATAGAAATAAATCCAAAAACTCAAATTATAACACCAACAATAAAGGGAGAGGCTATATATGATATAGTAAATAAATCTATTCCAGACATGCTTAATCCAGAATTAACAGCTAGTTGGGAAAAGGGATTAGATATGGTAGCTAAAAAGGAAATAAAACCAGAAATATTTATGGAAAAATTAAAAAAATACATAAATTCAAAAATTGATAAATTAGTAGTAAAGTAATTAGAACTATTTATGTAAAACTCTCATAATATGTAACATAAAATATTATGAGGAGGTTGACTAAAATGTATAATTACATAATTAAAGGTGGAAAAAAGCTACATGGTGAAGTTGATATTTCAGGATCGAAAAATGCAAGTTTGCCAATTTTAGCAGCAACTATTATAAGTGGAAAAACTACGAAATTGTATAATGTACCAGATATAGAAGATGTTAGAACAACTCTTAAAATATTAGAAGAGCTTGGATGTAAAATAAAAAAAGATAAAAACAAAATTATAATTAATTCGAAAGATGTGTGTAAAACTACAATACCAGATGACTTAATGAGAAAGCTTAGGTCATCAGTAATAATTGCAGGTGCAATTATTAGCAGATTTGGTAATGTAAAGTTTTCATATCCAGGACGGATGTGATATAGGTTCAAGACCAATTGACTTGCATTTAGAAAATTTTAAAAAAATTGGAATAAAAATAGATGAAAATTGTAGATATATAGAGTGTAAATGTGATAAAATAAATTCGACCAATATTGAACTAGATTTTCCAAGTGTAGGAGCAACAGAAAACTTAATATTAGCAAGTGTTTTGGGAGATCATGAAATAACAATAAATAATAGTGCAATGGAACCTGAAATAATAGACTTAGCTAACTTTTTAAATAGAATGGGAGCGAAAGTTTATGGCGCAGGTACAAATGTTATAAGAGTAAAAGGAGTAGAATCTCTTAAACAAGTTTCATATAAAATAATGCCAGATAGAATTGAAGCAGGGACTTTTTTAATTGCTGCTGCAATAACAGGTGGAAGTGTAAAATTGAATAATGTTTGTTCAGAACATATAAGTCCAATATTAAGTAAATTAACTGAGTGTGGATGTGAAATAATTACAAATAATAATTCTATTTATTTGAATGCAAATAAAAAGCTTAAGGCAGTTGATATTAAGACAATGCCATATCCAGGTTTTCCAACAGATTTGCAACCACTGTTTTCAACATTACTTACTTTATGCAAAGGAACTTCTATTATTACAGAAAATATATTTGAAAACAGATTTAAGTTTATGCAAGAAATAAAAAGAATGGGAGCAAAAGCAACAATAGAAGGGAAAACAATGATAATTAAAGGTGTGAAAAGATTACATCCAGCAAATGTCGAAAGTACAGATTTAAGAGGAGGAGCATCACTTGTTTTAGCTGGATTAGCTACTAAAGGAATAACTAAAGTTAGTAAATTAGAGTATTTACTAAGAGGATATGAGAATTTTGATAAAAAACTAAATAGTATTGGAGCAGATATTACCCGAGAAGAAGGTGAGTAATTTTGGAAGAAGATGAAATAATTGTAAATGTAAAAAGTAAACCGAATAATAATTTAGAAAATAAACGCAAAAAAAGTAAGCGTTTAAATCAAAAAAAGTCAGTTAAAGAGAATAATGATAATAAAAATACAATAAATAAAAAATCAAATAATAAAGGTGTATCAAACAAGAAAAATTCAAATTCTTCTAAAAAAGAAGCTAGAACTATGATAAATACTAAAGATAGTAATAAAGGAATAATTTTTAAAGTAATTATAATTTTAGCACTAATAATTGGAGTGATAATTTTCCTATGTAGTTCTAGCTTATTTAATATAAAAAGTATTAATATAACTGGTAATGAAAAGTTATCAGAAAATAAGATAATAAGCTTATCAGGTTTAGAAATAGATACTAATATGTTTAGATTTAATAAATCGCAAGTTATAAAAAAGATAAAAGAAAATGCATATATAGAAGAAGTAAAAATATCTAGAAAATTACCAAATACAATACAAATTAATATTGAAGAAAGAGAAACTACATATATGCTTCAGTTTGCTGATAGCTATGTTTATATTAATAATCAAGGATATATGTTAGATATTTCAAATGAGAAATTACCAGTTCCAATAATAGTAGGATTTCTTACAGATTTAAACAATATTAAAGCAGGAAATAGAATAGATGTAGAAGACTTAAAAAAGATGGAAATGATAATAAAAATATATGAAGAAGCAAAAATAAATCAGTTAAATGAGCTAATAACTAAAATAGATGTTTCAGATACTAAAAATTTTACTTTAATTTTGGAAGGTGAAGGAAAAACAGTATATTTAGGAGATGGATCTGATTTAAATACAAGAATGCTATGTTTAAAATCAATATTAGAAGCTAATCAAGGTAGAAGTGGAGAAATATTTTTAAATGTAGATTTGAATTCTGAAAGAGTTTATTTTAGAAGAAGTACAGAATAATATTGAAAGGAGAAAATAATGAAGAATCAAAATAGAATAAAAATTGCATTTTTACTAGGAATAATGTGTACTTTCCTTACAGCTGGAATATTTATTCAAATAAGAACAGTACAAAGTAGTACAACAACAGTTGGAAGAACTCAAGCAGAAAATGAGCTTAGAGATAGCGTACTTAGATGGAAAGAAAAATATGAAAATGCATATGGTAAATTAGAGAAAAAAGAATCAGAACTAGAAATATTAAGAGAAAAAGCTTCAAATTCAGATGAAAGCTCTAATGAATTAAGCAATAAATTAGAAATGTATAATAAATTATTAGGATATACAGAAGTTAAAGGTGAAGGAGTAATAATTACTTTAAAAGATGGAGATACTTCTGTTTTAAAAAATTCAAATTTGTTTGCGACAGATTTAATAGTACATGATGGAGACTTGCAACAAGTAGTAAATGCATTAAAAAATGCAGGAGCAGAAGCTATTTCTATAAATGATGAAAGAATAGTAAATAAGACAAGTATAATATGTTCAGGAAATGTAGTAACAATAAATGATAAAAAAGTAGGAGCTCCGTTTGTTATAAAAGCAATAGGACCATCAGGATTGCTTTATTATTCATTAAAAATGCCAGGTGGATACATAGAAACATTAGAAGAGTATGGAGTAAATGTAGATATAAAACAAGTTGAAAAAGAGACAATCGTAATTCCAAAATATGAAGGTGTATATAAACTAGAACATGCATCAAATGTTGAATAGAGGTGAAAAAATTGAAAGAAAAAATAACTATGACAATATCTATAGGTTGTGCAGCTTTAATTCTAACAATGGTAATGTTTACACAATTTAAAACAGTTGATAAAACAGATATAACTGCTATTGAAACTATGAGGGAAACAGAACTTAGAACAGAGCTTGCAAACTGGAAGACAAAATATGAAGAAGTAGAAACAAAAATGCAAGAACAAGAAGCTAGAATTAACGAATATAAACAAGAGTTAGATAATGATGAAAATACTTCTAAAATTTTAGAACAAGAAGTAAAAGAAGCAGAAAATTATTTAGGTTATAAAGAACTTAAAGGAGAAGGAATAATAGTTACGCTATCAGATTCTGAAACACATAATATAGAACCAGAACATTTACTTAGATTAATAAACGAACTTAATAGTGCAGGAGCAGAAGCTATTTCTGTAAATGATGAAAGAATTGTTTCAGCTTCAGAAATTGCTATTATAAATTATTCAAGAATAAGAATAAATGAAAGGCCTGTTTCAGGACCATATGTAGTACGAGCGATAGGAGATAAAAAATATCTTGAAAGTGCGCTTACTATAAAAAATGGATTTATTGATGAAATTAAAAATGATTATAGAAATGCAGAAATTGTAGTAGATGATAATGTAGTAATTCCAGCATATAATAAAGAATTAAAATTTGAATATGCAAAGGATAATAAAGAGGAGGTAAAAAAATAATGATATATATTGCAATAATTTTAGGTTGTTTAATAGGAGCTATACTAGGACTAAATTCACCAGTAATTTCTTATACATATTCAAGTTATTTATCTATAGCTATTATAGCAGCACTTGATACAGTTTTTGGTGGAATTTCTTCTGTAATAAAAGGAAATTTTGATTTAAAAATTTTCTTATCAGGATTTTTTGGAAATTCAATACTATCAATAGCTTTAACATATTTAGGTAATAAATTAAATGTAGATATTTATTTAGCAGCAATAGTAGTTTTTGTTGGTAGAATGTTTACAAACTTAGCAATAATAAGAAGATATTATATTGATAAATGGAGTGATATGATGTCAAAAAAAGCAAAAGGTAAAACAACAAAAACACAAGATGATGATATAAAAGATAATGATGGGGTGTCAATTATAGAAGAAAATTAATTAAAAATTTTATGATATTTTAAATAATATGGGAAAGATAAAAGAATGAAGTAGATTTTTCATTCTTTTTTTTCAGGGATAACAAAAATATTACAATTTAATTACAAAAATATGTCATTTTTACTTGACTTTTTACTTAAAATGTAATATTCTTATCGCATAGGATTTTTTATATTCTAGGAAAGTTATCATAGTATGATAACTTTTCATAGAAGATAATTATGGTAAAGCTAGATTTTGTAGCAGTTTGATACTTGCATACAAAATCTTAATTCTGGTTTTTGAAAATAATTAAAATGGAGGAGTTAACTTTGGCAATAGGGGATATAATTGTTGGTATCGATATTGGAACCTCTAAAGTTAGTACATTTGTTGGCGAAGTTAATAATTTCAATCAGATTGAAATTATTTGTAGTACAAGCAGTAAATGCGGGGCAATTCAAAAAGGAAGAATTGTTGACGAAGAAGAACTAAGCTCAGCGATAGCAAGAACAATAAGTGAAGTTGAAGACATATCAAATTTACAAATAAATTCTGCTTACACTACTATACCTGGAAAATATATAACAATAGTACAGAACAGTATCGTAAAAGATGCAAAAGATAAACTAGCTGGAATAACAATTAAAGATGTTGCTTCAGCAATAATTCAAGTTAGAGATATAGAAATCCCGGAAGATAAAGTATTAATAGATATAGTGCCTGATAAATTTATCCTAGAAGATGGTAAAGCTGTAGACGATCCAGTTGGAAAATTTAGCAGCAATTTTACTTTAACAGCGCAAATTATATTGGCAGAAAAAGAATATGTAAGACAGTTAACTTCTGTTTTTAAGAAGGCTGGAATTGAAATAGATGGAGTTGTGCCTACATCACTTGCTGAAAGAAATCTAGTATTAGATACTAACGAATTATCAGATAATGTAATGATATTAGATATCGGAGCAGGAAACATAGAAATAGGAATATTTAGTGGATCAACATTTGTTTATACTAATACAATTTCAATAGGTGGAGATAATATAACAAGTGACATATCATATGTACTAAATGTTTCTAAAGAAGAAGCTGATAAATTAAAAAGGCAATATGGATTAGCTTTAAGATCTTTTATAGATAATGATAATAATATTGTACTTAATACTTGCAAAGATTCAGATTCCAAAAATACAACAATAAAAAGTTCAGATTTAATTGAAATTATTGAAGCAAGAATTGAAGAAATGTTTACATTAGTAAATAAAGATATAATTTCACATGGAATAAAAAATAATATAAATAATGTAATATTAACAGGTGAAGGTATCATTAATATAAATAAAAGTGATATGGCAGGAAAAATAATTTTAAATATTCCTGTTAAAATATCTACAGGAAGATTAGTAAGTACTGTAAAATCAACTTACAGAGTTAGTTATGCATTGGTAAGATATATAGCTGCAAGACCATATGCTAAAACAGTTTCTAGTAGTATATCTGTAAAAACAGAAAAGAATTTACTAAAAACAGTTGTAGAGAAAGTAAGAGATTTCTTTTACACCTAAAAATAAGTTTTTAATTTTTAATATATATAGTATAAAAGGAGGAAATACCTGATGATAATGGATGAGAATGAGTTAAACTACATGATGGATGGAACAGCAACAATTAAAGTTATAGGAGTTGGAGGCGCTGGAAACAACGCAGTAAACAGAATGATTGAGGCAGGAATTAGAAATGTTGAATTTATAGCAGTTAATACAGATAGACAAACTCTTAATGAATCAAAAGCTAATTCTAAAATTCAAATAGGTGAAAAATTAACAAGAGGTCTAGGAGCTGGAGCCAATCCAGATATAGGATCTCAAGCTGCTGAAGAAAGCAGAGCAGAAATTGCAGAAGTATTAAAAGGAGCAGATATGGTATTTGTTACAGCTGGAATGGGTGGAGGAACAGGTACAGGAGCAGCTCCAATAGTAGCTTCAACAGCAAAAGAAATGGGTATATTAACAATAGGTGTTGTAACAAAACCATTTACTTTTGAAGGTAAAAAAAGATTAGCTCAAGCAGAACGTGGTGTAGCAAGCTTAAAAGGGAAAGTAGATACTTTAGTAGTTATACCAAATGATAAATTACTACAAGTAATAGATAGAAAAACATCAATGATAGAAGCTTTCAGAATGGCAGATGATGTTTTAAGACAAGGTGTTCAAGGTATTTCTGATTTAATATCTGTACCAGGTGTAATTAACTTAGACTTTGCAGATGTTAGAACAATAATGTTAAATCAAGGTATGGCACATATGGGAATTGGTTGTGCTAGTGGAGAAAATAGAGCAGAAGATGCTGCAAAACAAGCAATTCAAAGTCCATTATTAGAAACATCAATAGAAGGAGCAAGAGGAATAATAATCAATATTACTGGTGGAAGTGATATGGGATTACATGAAGCAAATACGGCAGCAGAATTGGTGCAAAGAAGTGCAGATCCAGAAGCAAACATAATCTTTGGTACAGTTATAGATGATTCAATGGGAGATGAAATTCAAATCACAGTTATAGCTACTGGATTTGAAAAAGAAGAAGAAAAGAGACAAACTCAAGTTTCAACATCTTCACAATATGAAAATATAGTAGCAGATGCTTGGAGAAAAAGAAATTCAAGTAATGTATCTTCAGTTAGTTCATCAAGTTCATCATCAAATGATTCTAATGGAGATTTAGATATTCCTACTTTTTTAAGAAAAAATAAAGGATTAGGAAATAAATAATATATTAAGAATTTAAATACAAATAAAACGAAAAATATCAATTATAAAAAGAAATAATCTATTTATGTAGATTATTTCTTTTTTTCTACCCTAGAAAATGACAGTATTTTTATATAGATAGTACTAAAATAGATATAGACGTTGACAAGAAAGTAATGCCTAAAAAGTTTATTATCTATATCAAAGAAAGGATTTGCAAGTTTAAGGCTAGCAAAATGAAAGAAAATGACTATATATTTAGATATAGTACTTTTTGAAAATATTGTTTTAAATTACATAATAATTTTATCAACAGCAATAATTAGTAAGTCAAAGATTAGTAGCATAAAGATAATGTTATCAAGTATTATAGGTGGAATATTTGCAATTTTGAATTATATTGTAGAATTTAATTTAATTACAAGCATATTATTAAAAGTATTAATATCAGTATTAATGATGTTAGTGGCATTTAAAGATTACAAAATAAAAAAAATATTGAGGCAATTAATATTTTTTTATTTAGTGTCATTTACTTTTGGTGGAATTGCATTTATGTTGTTATTTTTTATAAAACCACAAAATATAATAATAGAAAGTAATCATTTTGTAGGAACATATCCGTTAAAGATTGCAGTTTTAGCAGGAGGAGTAGGATTTCTAGTAATATTTATAGTTGAAAAAACAATAAAAAGTAGGTTAAGTAAAAAGTCTATGATATGTGATTTAGAAATTTTTTATAATGGAAAAAACAGAAAAATTAAAACAATGATAGATACTGGAAATTTATTAAAAGAACCAATAAGTAAAACAGATGTAATTATAGTTGAAAAA
Source organism: uncultured Clostridium sp. (assembly GCA_947427205.1). Classification (GTDB taxonomy): domain Bacteria; phylum Bacillota; class Clostridia; order TANB77; family CAG-508; genus Scatovivens. Next base: position 30,685 of record CANEHB010000009.1, on the reverse strand, counting down.
GAAAGTTTAGATGGAATTGTATCAAAAGAGATTTTGCGAGATATGAGTTATATTTTAAATGGTAAATGGATAGAATCAGAAAGTGTACATTCATATAAGTTTAAGTTAATACCATTTTCATCTTTAGGAAATGATAATGGGTTATTAATAGGATTTAAGCCAGATTATATAAAAATATATAGTGAAGATGAATGTACAAGAGATGATGTTTTAATAGGAATTTATGATGGTAAATTATCTAAAAATAATTTATATACAAGTTTGATTGGTTTGGATATTTTAAATAAGGAGGGAAAGAAAAATGAATTTGCTAGAAATGTTTAAAAGCAAAATTATGAAAATTTTAGGGAAGTATTTTTGCAGAGATACTGTAGATAAATTTCCTGTCTTTTATATAAAAGGAAGCCAAACATTACCACCACCTCTAGATATAATTGAAGAAGAAAAATTACTTCAAAAGTTAATGCTAAATGATGAAGATGCAAAACAAATATTAGTAGAAAGAAATTTAAGACTTGTTGTATATATTGCTAAAAAGTTTGAGAATACAGGAATAGACTTTGAAGATTTGATTTCTATTGGAACGATAGGTTTAATGAAAGCAATAAATACGTTTAATGTTGATAAAAACATTAAACTTGCAACATATGCATCAAGATGTATAGAAAACGAAATTTTAATGCAACTTAGACGTAATACTAAAATAAAAAATGAGGTTTCAATAGATGAACCACTAAATAAAGATGGTGATGGAAATGAATTATTGTTATCAGATATATTAGGAACTGATAATGATATAACTTCTAAAGCATTAGAAGATGAAGTAGATATGTCATTACTTAAAATAGCTATAAGTAAATTAGACAAAAGAGAAAAATATATTATGCAATTAAGATTTGGAATAGAAACTAATGAAAAAGAAAAAACTCAAAAAGAAGTAGCAGATATGCTTGGAATATCACAAAGTTATATTTCTAGATTAGAGAAAAAAATTATGAATAAAATGAAAAAGGAAATTATGAGTAAAACAGGATAAAAAAAGTAAGTAATTTATTTTTATAAATATTAGTGGTTTAATAGTAAATGTAGACAGTTTTCTATTAAATAAAAATCAAGTAAGCAAAGATTTAGTCTTTGCTTATTTTTATATTCTAGGAAAGTTATCATATTATGATAATTTTCTGTAGAAAATAATTATGGCAGAAGTTTAGATTTCGTAGCAGTTTGCACTGTGTACAACATCTTGATTTTGGTTTTTTATTACATTTATATTAAATATATTGTAAATAAAATTAATTAAGGATAAAATAAAATTATATAAAAATGAGATAATATAAGTAAATTTGATAAATGGAGGTAGCTATTTTGAACTCAAAAGAAGATATGAATAAAAAACGTAAAAAAGCAGAAATTGACGATGAAATTGAAGAATTAGATATGAGCGAATTAGAAGAGATAGATGATGAATTTGAAGATATAGAAGAGTATGAAGAAGACGAATATGAAGATGCAGAAGATGAAGAATACGAAGACGAATATGAAGATGTAGAAGATGAAGAGTACGAAGAAGACGAATATGAAGATGTAGAAGAAGATGAAGAGTACGAAGAAGAATATGAAGATGTAGAAGATGAAGAGTACGAAGACGAATATGAAGATGTAGAAGAAGATGAAGAGTACGAAGACGAATATGAAGATGTAGAAGAAGATGAAGAGTACGAAGAAGAATATGAGGACGTAGAAGAAGATGAAGAAAAAGCAGAATATATTGAAGAAAATGAAAGTACAAAAGATGATGAAAATGGGTATCCTGATGAATTAGTTGATATTGAACTTGAATGTATATATATAGGATTATTATTTAATAACCCAAAAGCTATATCAAGATTTTATTTTTTATATGAAGATTGTCATTTTTCAGATGATGAATTAATGAATTTATATAAAATTGTTTTATTTAGAGATGGAGAAGCTTATGCTCCAGCAAAAGCAAAAGATAAATATCAGCTACCAAGAGAAACACCAAATACTTATGAATTAAAATTAAAAGTTAGAAAAATAGCAGCTGCAAAAAATTATAATTTAGAAAATGTTTATATGGAACTAAAAAAACTATTTATTCTAAAGAAAAATTATTTAGTTGCAGCCACTTCAGCAATTCAACAAAAAATACTAGAAATACAAAATTATGAACTATATGATGATATGACAGTAGAAGAAGTTGAAAGTGCATTAGAGCAAATAACAGTTACTACGGGACTTAGTCAAGGAAGATTAAATAAAGATGTTACAAACTTTTTGCTTGCAGGAGACAATGAATTAAGTAATGGTATTTCAATTCCATTTAATATTTTATCAACAGTATTTAAGGGATTAAGAAGAGGAGAAACAATGTGCTATGCAATGCCTTCTAACTCTGGTAAAAGTAGATTTACAATAAATTTAGCAGCATATATTTCATTTATTCACAAAGAAAAAGTTTTGATTATTTCAAATGAAATGTCAGAAGAAAAAATGAAATTGTGTATGGTAACTACTATTTTAAATAATCCTGAAATTCAAGAGCTTCATGGTCAAAAAATAAAAGTATCAGAAGGAGAGCTTTTAGAACTTAAATTTAGACCAGACAAGAATAAAAAAGTTAAATGTGATGAAAATGGATATATACTTAGAAAAAATGATGAATCACAAGAAGAATATGTAGAAAGATTACAAAAAAATTCTAGTGATTTTAGACAAACATTAAAAGTAACCGAATGGGTAAATACACAAGTAAATAATTCAATTTTCTTTATTCATATAACAGAACATACTAATGATGATTTAAGAAAAATCATAATGAATTACTACTATAAAGAAGGAATACATTATATGTTTTATGATACTTTAAAAGCTGATACAGCTAACATTGGTAATAGTGATGAAGTAAAAAAGACAGCAACTATACTTTCAAATTTAGCACAAAAGTTTAAGATATTTATAGCATCATCAATGCAATTATTGGAAAGTAGTACATTGCCAGTAAATTTAACTATTAATGATATGTCAGCAAGTAAAACAGCAAAAGAAGTTTTAGATACATTATGTTTAATAAAACAGATTAGTAGACAAAGCATTCATAAATATGAATATTCTAATACAGATCAATTTGAAAAGTGCGAAAGTATAGATGTACCAAAGGATACAGATGTTAGATTTTATGCATGTGTTGTAGATAAAAATAGAGCTGGTGCAAAACCAACAGTTTTATTTAGATTAAACTTAGCATATAATAGATGGGAAGAACTTGGTCATTTAAGATTAAAACAAACAGAAATTGAAGAAGATTAAACTATATTTTAGTATAAAATAACCTTCTTTTGGAAATAATGTTATTAACATTATTTTCAAGAGGAGGTTTTATTTTGATTAATAGAGTTGAAATAGCAAATGTAAACACCTCTAAATTACAAGTATTAACACAAGAAGAAACAAAAGAACTATTCAAAAAGATGAATGAAGGAGATAAAGAAGCCAGAGAAAAATTAATAAATGGAAATTTAAGATTAGTATTGAGTGTAATTCAGAGATTTTGTGGAAGAGGAGAAAATGCAGATGATCTTTTCCAAGTTGGTTGTGTAGGATTAATAAAGGCAATAGATAATTTTGATACTAGTTTAGATATACAATTATCTACTTATGGAGTACCTATGATAATTGGAGAAATAAGAAGATATTTAAGAGATAATAATATGGTAAGGGTAAGTAGATCTGTTAGAGACTTAGCTTATAAAGTATTACAAGCGAAAGAAAAATTATCAAGAGAAAATGGAAAAGAACCAACAGTAGAAGAAATTGCAAAAGAATTAGATGTCGAAAAAGAAGATATTGTACTAAGTTTAGATGCAATACAAGATCCTGTATCACTTCAAGAACCAGTATATAATGATGGAGCAGATAGTCTTTATATTATGGATCAAGTAAAAGATAAAAAAAATACAGATGAATTATGGGCAGAAAATATAACTATGAATGAAGCTTTAAAAAAATTAAATGATAAAGAAAGAATGATAATAGATAAAAGATTTTTCTTAGGAAGAACACAGATGGAGGTAGCAGATGAGATAGGTATTTCTCAAGCACAAGTATCAAGACTTGAAAAAACTGCATTAGAACATATGAAAAGATTATATAAATAAAAAGCAAGTATTATTATATTAAAGAAGAATTAATATAAAATTTTTGGCAATATTGTACATTTTTAGCTGTGCGAAATGTAGTGAACTACAAATAAATTATAAAAATAAAAAACGAGGACATTTGCAAGTAATTTTGTGTTATGCAATTTTCATAATGTCCTCTTTTATTCTCTATTAAAAATCCACTAAAATTATATCTTCACCAATTACTTTTATAGAATTCCAAGGTATTGTGAGCTCACTACCTGCTGAAAAAATATTAAAAAAATTATTATTACCAGGTACTATAATTTCTTTTATATTTCCTGTTTTAAAGTCGGCAGTTACATCTTGAACATATCCAAGACGTCTGCCATCTTTAATATTAATAACTTCTTTATGTTTAAAATCTAATCCCTTTTTATTATAATTCATGGTTATAAAATCCTTTCATTTTATAAGAGAAATATGTTAAAGTATATGCGAAATAAAAATGATTATAACTTGCATATTTTAGAAATATTTGGAAATTATATTATTAAATTTATAAACATAGATAGGAGATAGTATGCAGCTTAATAAGTTAAATAATATAATATTTTTAAAAGATGTTCAGTCAAATATTATTGAAGAGGCATTTATAGTACTTAAAGATGGGGTTAAAATACACCATATAAAAAATGAAAAAGAAAAAAGTAAAGATTCGAACATGAATATTTTGAAAGAAGCAGAACTAATAATAAATGAAAAAATTGATAAATCAAATATAGATTATGAAAAATTTAAAATAAAAGAATTAGAAAAAAAGATTAAAATATCAAAAATTATTAATATAATACTAGGTATAGGATTAATTATTGGTGTTATAGGAAAAAGCTTGTTATAGTATAAAATTTGTAGTGATTTGAGTATAAAAAAGTAAATAAGTAATGAAATATTTAATTAATAGGTATAAACCTTTCTTACATGAATATATTTAAAACATGTAAGAGAGGTGTATTTTTTTGGAAAGAATTTTAAATGATGATGAAAAAATAAGAAAAGCGCAAGAAATCTATTATAGAAGAAATGGTCAAAATTTAGGTTTAGTAAAAAAGCAAGAAGTAAAAGAAAAAGGCAGTTTAAAAAATAGATTTTTGCTACATTTGTTAATAATGTTTAATTTAGCAGTTATTGTGTTTGCAGTTCAAAATAAAGATTATATATTTACTGAGGAGTTCTTATCACAAATTCAGCAATATAATGTAGATATTAGTGCTAAGATAACTGATTTTTTGAAAGATTCTGTAAAAGAGGAAAATGTAGATAATACAGAAGAAAAAAATAACGAGCCAGCATCAGATAGTTTATCAGGAGAGCAAGAACCACAAACAGTAACAAATCAAGAAGAAGTAGCACAAGAAATTAGTAGCTCTATGAATGAAATGCAGTTAGATATAAATAATTTGAAAGCTGCATATAGTTTTATTAATCCAATAGAAGCTACTGTTAGTTCAGGTTTTGGAGCAAGGGAGTCAGAATATCAAAATGTAACAGGATATCATACAGGGGTTGATTTAGCAGCTCCAAAAGGTAGAGGAATAAAGGCCTCTATGGAAGGAATTGTAACACTTGTATCAAATGAAGGAGATTATGGAAAACATATAAAAATAAGATGTAATAATGTTACTACGTTATATGCACATTGCTCAGAAATATTTGTAAAAGAAGGACAAATTGTGGCACAAGGGCAAGAAATAGGTGCAGTTGGAAGTACAGGAAATAGTACAGGTCCACATTTACATTTTGAAATTAGAGTAGATGATAGATTTGTAGATCCATTACAAATATTAAGTTTTTAGGAAGGCAAAACATGAAAATAGAAATTAACTTAAAAATAATTCTAGTATTAATATTATTTTTATTATTAAATAATATTGATACATACATAATTTTTCTTATATTTATTTTAATTCATGAATTAGCTCATTTATTTGTAGGAATAATGATTGGTGGGAAACCAAGAAAGTTAAACTTAAATCCACTAGGTGTTTCATTAGAATTTTATTCATATGGAAAAAATAAATTAATATATAAAGTTTTATTTTATTTAGCAGGGCCACTTGTAAACCTTGCTATTGCAATAGCATTTATGTACATAGAAGGATTAAAAGGAGAATATGAAAAAATAATATATACAAATTTAGCAATTTGCATATTTAATCTTATACCAATTTTACCGTTAGATGGTGGGAAAATTCTAAAAGAGATTTTAAGAGTGATTTTAGGAATAGGTCCTTCAAATAAATTTATGATACTTTTTAGTAAGTGTTTTTTATTTGCAATTACTTTTGCATATAGTATAGTAATAGTAAAATTAAAGAATGTATATTTATTAGTATTAATAGTATATTTGTGGTATTTATATTATATTGAAGAAAAGAAATATAATATTTTCAAGAAAGCATCAGATACTATAAAAAGAGTGATTTAAATTAAAAGAAATCTTGATTTAAGTAACAAGATTTCTTTTAATTTTACTATTGAAATAAAATTAATTTAATAGTAAGCTATAGGTATAAAAAGAACAATGTTGGAAGGAAATATATGAGCAAGAAAAATTTAATTATATTAGTAATTTCTTTTCTGATTTTATTTATAATTGCTAGTCAGACTATTTCTATTACAAAGCTAAACAAATTAAATAATGTATATAAAGATATTGAAATATTAGATGATAGAATATCAATGTATTATTTAGATAATGGATTTATACCTGTAAAAAGTGAAAAAATTGATTTTAAAGAAAACTCTATAAATCCAAATGATAATGATAATTATTACGAAATAGATTTAGACAAGTTAGAAAATTTAAATATATATTATGGAAGACGAAAATTAGGAAAAAATGATATTTATATTATAAATGAACAAAGCCACGCAATATACTATTATGAAGGTGTAGAAAGTAATTATGAAAAGATTTATACAAGAAAACTAAACTATGAAAAAGTTGATTTAGAAGAGTATAAATAAAATATAGGAGATATAGATGGAGTTAGAAAATAGGATTTTTAACAATATAGAGTATACATTGGTAGATTGTTATAATTTGAAATCAAAGAATATTTATCATTTTGCAGGTGATGAATCTGATTTATTTTGCGAAAAATTTGAAAATGATTATAAAATTATTGAAGATGAGAAGTTAATTAATAATATTATTAATACATATGAATTAAAAGCACCAGAAATATATTTTGCTATACTTCCTTTAAAAGTAGTTAGATTATTAGGAGTAAAGCAAATAGAAAAGCTAACACCAGTACAGAAAGCATACTTAGTAGATGAACAAATCAATAAATTATCTGAGTTAAATTGTAATATTAGTAAAGATGAATTACAAGAAAGATTGAAACAAGTTACTGTTTGTAGTGCTAACTGGGATTCAACTAAAAAAGAGATGTCAGCGTTTTATCATCCTGCAACAAATGCAATGTACTTTAATAAGAATGATATTCAAGCAAATGAAATATTAAGTAAAAGAACTCGACTTCATGAGACAATTCATGCTATAACTGGACCAGTAGCATTTTTGGGACATTTTTTTGATAAAACAGGACTTATTGAAGGTGGTACTGAAAATATTGTAGAGAAATTATATGGAAATAAGGTTTCAAGATTTTATTCCAAAGATTTGCAATTTAATTTTTCAAAGGATACAAGTTATACTTATAATGTTTCTTTAATAAGACAAATGGAATATATATTGAAAAAAGATGCAGATGAAAGTATATTAAGAGGAGATAATAAATTTTTTAAAGAATTTTCAGAAAAATATGGTAAAGATCTTTTTAGATTTATTAAACACAGATCTAATAGATTAGTGAATCCAGAAAAGTTAAAAGATGATGAAGCGTATTTTAAACAAACACAAAATACTATTTTAAAAAAAGTTTTTTATAAAGAGTTTGAAAATATTAAAACAATAGAAGATGCCAAAAGCTATTTTGAAAGATTACAAGGATTTGAATTAGTTAGAGGAAAATTTGGAAATGACAATACATTTAAAAAATTTTATGAAAATAGACTAATAGTAGCTAAAAAGATTCTTACTAAAAAAGGATATGATGTGCAAGTTTTAGATGAAACTTGTAGTTACAAAGAAAGTGAATTTTATCCATTTCAAACAAAAGAAGAAGAATATGGCAAAACGCAAAGATTTTTAATAAATGGAATTTCAAAAGAAATGATAGAGGATAAAGAAGAAATATCATCAGAAAAAATAAAAGAATATAAATTTTTTAGTGCTAAAAAAGGTGATGATCATTATTATCTATTAGCTAGAAATGGGAAGCCAATTTCCCTAGAAATGGGAGGACCTGTATGTGCTACAGTATATTCTAAGAGATATGGAAAAAATTTACCATCAAATTTATTACAAGAACAAGATTCTTTTTATATTAGTATTTCTGATAATGAGAAAATATCACTTGAAGAAAGAACATTAACTGAAGACTTTGATAAATTTAAAAGTAAAATAGGAGAAATTGTAGAAAATCAAAGAACATATAAACAAAGAATGCAGGAAATAAGAGCAATTGCTAAAAAGCAAAGAACTTCTGTTATAAGTAATATAATAAATGAAATAAAGAATTTGTTGCCAAGAAATAGAGTTTTTGCACAGCAAAAAAATAAAGATAGTACAAATAAAGAAGATGATATTATAAAATAATATAAAATACTTGTCAAAAAAGGAAAAGTGTGTTAAAATATTCGAGTATAAAAATAGCAAAGCTATTTTATACAATAAGTTGTATATAATGGTTTGTAATTAATGAATAATTGATAGCACAACCATTTATATCCTTACTCATATTAAAAATATGGGTTTAATATCCAAAAGGAGGTGAAAGATAATGAATAAATACGAAACAGTATTCATTATTAATCCAAATGTTGAAGATGCAGGAGTTAAAGAATTAACTCAAAAATTTTCAGACATAATTAATAATGACGGAAAAGTTGAGTCAGTAGAAGAGTTAGGAAAGAAAAAATTAGCCTATGAAATCAAAAAAAATTCAGAAGGTATATATGTATTAATTAACTTTGAAGCTGCACCAAGTTTAATATCAGAACTTGAAAGAGTATACAGAATTACAGACGAAGTAATGAAATTCATCGTTGTAAGAAAAGACGAAGAATAGAAAAGAAAGGTGGAAACCAAATGAACAAAGTAATTTTAATGGGAAGATTAACTAAAGACCCAGAAGTAAGATATACTCAAACAAACAATACTCTAGTAGCTTCATTTAGTTTAGCAGTTAATAGAAGATTTGCAAGACAAGGTGAAGAAAGACAAGCAGATTTTATAAATATTGTAGCTTGGAGCAAAACTGGAGAATTTTGTAGCAAATACTTTAAAAAAGGACAACAAGTTGGAATAATTGGAAGAATCCAAACAAGAACTTGGGATGACGAGCAAGGACAAAAACATTATGTTACAGAAGTAGTTGCTGAAGAAGCATATTTTGCAGATAGTAAAAGAGATGGGGAAGCATCAGGAAGTTTTGAAGATACATTTGGAGAAGCAGTTACACAAAGTGCTGAATTCCAAGTTACTTCATCTGATGACGATTTACCATTCTAATTTAATTAATATATAAAGTTAGAAGATTGGAGGATTTGAAATGGCTGATAAAAAACAAAATAAAAGAAACAATAGAAATAATCAAGATGATGATTTTAATCCAAAGTTTAGAAAAATAAGAAAAAAAGTTTGTGCATTATGTAATGATAAAAACTTTGTATTAGATTATAAAAACGCTGATCAATTAAAGAAATTTATCAACGAAAAAGGTAAAATATTACCAAGAAGAGCAACAGGCGCTTGTGCTAAACATCAAAGAGAAATCACAACAACAGTAAAAAGAGCAAGACATATTGCAATTATACCATATACACAAGATTAATTTCTATTAGTCTAAATATAAAATATAGAACTTGAATGATTATATTTATTTATATCATTCAGGTTTTTTATATTATAGGAAATTGCTACGCAATTCCTATAATATAAAGCCTTCGGCAAATTTTGTACACAAATTTACTACGTAAATTTGGCACTTGAACAAAGACGAGGACATTTGCATGTAGTTTTGTCTTTTGCAATTTTAATAATGTCCTCTTTTGTTCTTTTTATAAAAATGGGAGAGGAGTTACTTCAAGATTGTAACTCCTCTTTTTCCCATACAGAAAGATTAATTAAGATGCAGATAAGAGTTTATCAGTAAATTCTTTTAAAACTCTTTCCCACTTTTCACCATTTCTACTGTTGTTGATTAAGGTATTAATCAGGTAATCAGCAGCCCGATCGTCAATTACGCTGTTAGTTAAGTCTCCAATAGCATAATAGTCATATTTTTCGTACCATGAAGTTGTGATTATGATTAGCATATGGGCCTCATCATCAAACATTTTATAGTACTCATCTACAGCCTTTTGATCAGACCAAGATCCACTGGATACTACTACAACTACTTGCACATTTGTTTTATCATATAAATATTGTAGTCCATTAATAATCAATTCATGATCTGACAAGTAGTTTGTTTCATCAATAAGATATAAAGGATATGTCGCATAGGTGCCTTCTAAAGGCTTTTTACTGCCTATGTCAGATTTGACAGAAGCTTCCCATATGGATATAGCCAAAACACCTAATATTATCAGTATTAGAATTGGTGTCGGAATATTTATACTGCTTCTACCCCGATAATGATGATGTACATGACTTCTGCCGCAGTGTCCTCCGTGTGCCATATTAATGACCTCTCTTTCTTTTTTTGATATATTAATTATAAAAATTGCCATATATATTATATCAGTTTTATGTAAATTCTTCAATAGTAATAAAATGTGTTAATTTACGTGAATTGAAAATAATATAGGTTAGTTATATGTAAATTACAAATAAAACATTGAAATTTAATAAATAAAATTATATAATGTGAAAAAATAGATAAAGGAGAAAATAAAATGAAAAAACGTGGATTTGAAGTAGCAAAAGGATTTGAAAATGCAGGAATAAACTTACCAATAAGAAAAACAAAATATTCAGCAGGATATGATATAGAAGCAGCAGAGGACTGCATAATACCATCTTTTAAAAAGGGTCAAAAACCAACTTTAGTAAAAACAGGGTTAAAAGCTTATATGGAAGATGATGAAGTTTTAATACTTTGTAATAGAAGTTCTAATCCAGGAAAAAAAGGATTAGTAATGGCAAATGGTATAGGAGTAATAGATAAAGATTATTATGGAAATCCAGATAATGACGGACATTTTATGTTTTCATTTTTTAATTTAAAAGAAGAAGATATAGAAATAAAAAAAGGTGATGCTATAGGACAAGCCATATTCCAAAAATATTTAATATCAGATGATGATTCAGCCGAGGGTGAAAGAGTAGGTGGATTTGGTTCAACTAGTAAATAATATATTAAAACTCTAAAAAACTGATTTTTCAAGTGCTTTTGGAAAAATGTAATATAAATGTGAAAAAAATTTAATTAATTCGTTAGAATTCTTTGACTTTTGGTAATTTTTGTAGTATAATTTTAGTGTAGTAATTTTGTATTACTTGGAAGGAGTGACGAATTGAAAATGTTTAAAGTAGGAGATAAAATAGTATACCCAATGCACGGAGCTGGTGTAATTGAAACAATTGAGGAAAGAGCAATCTTAGACGAAAAACAATCATATTATATTATAAAAATGCCAGGTGAAGTGAAAGTTATGGTACCTACAGCAAAAGCGGAAGAAATTGGAGTACGAAATATTATAGATAAAGAGACAGCCGGAAAAGTAATAAATGTTTTAGAACAAGACAGCACAGAGATGTCTATGAAGTGGAACAAAAGATATAGAGACAATGTCGAAAAAATGAAATCAGGAGATATATTTGAAGTTGCAGACATAGTAAGAAACTTAAGTTTTAAACAAAAAGATAAAGGACTATCTACAACAGAGAAAAAGATGTTATTAAATGCAAAACAAATTTTAGTTAGTGAATTAGTATTAGCAGAAAGTAAAGAAAAGGAAGAAGTTGAAGAATTAGTAGACAAGAAAATTAATACATCATATGAATTACATGGAGTACTTCCACAAGAAGAATTACAAAATGTAGTTGGAATGCCAGAAGATTCTACAACAAATAATATAGTTAAAAAATTTGTTTCAGCAAACTAATATGAGAATAGATAAAAAGATTATATAGAAATATATAATCTTTTTTATTTAATAGGAAAGTCCTTTGGACTTCCTATTAAATAAAGGCTTACGCCAACATTTGCACACAAATTTATTTCATAAATTTGGCGCTTCAAACAATGACGTGGACAATTCAGTATAGTTTTGTCTTTTACAGATTATATATTGTCCACTATTGTTCTATTATAGGAATTGTGAAGTTACAATATAAAGCTTTCGACAAATTTTGTACATTTCTTAGCTGTGCGAAAATTAGTTACTCTAGCTGTTAATGCTTTGCTTGTTACAGCTAGAGTATGCAAGGCTGAGCTACAGATAAGTTATGCACTTTAACAAAGACGAGGATACTTGCAAGTAATTTTGTCTTTTGCAATTTTTATAATGTCCTTTTTTGTTCTTTGATATGAAAGTGCTCTGTATTTTCTATTAAATATAGTTCACTTCTGTTATATATTAAAATCACTTATATTGCTATATAAATAAAATAAAAAAATGTCTACTTAAAAGTCAAAAAAAGTTTATTATATTAAATAAAGGCTTGATAGACATATATGTCGAATATTGTTTTAAAAAAATGCACATAAATAAAATGATTTACATAAAAAATGAAGGATTTGAATAATATGTGTCGAATATTATAAAAGAAAGGTTAAAAAATGGTTCAATACACTGATGAATTAAAAGAGGAAATAAGATCAGCAAATGATATAGTTGATGTAGTTTCTCAATATGTAACTTTAAAAAGAAGTGGTAGAAATTTTTTCGGCTTATGTCCATTTCACAAAGAAAAATCACCTTCTTTTTCTGTTTCGGCAGATAGACAATATTTCCATTGCTTTGGTTGCCATAAAGGAGGGGACGTATTTACATTTGTTAGTGAAATTGAAAGAGTTTCTTTTAAGGAAGCTTTAGAACTTTTAGCAGAACGTGCAAGAATAGAATTGCCAGTATCACAAAATACAGAATTTAATAAAACACAATATTTAAAAGACAGAATGTATAAAATTAATGCAGAAGCAACAATCTTTTACCACGAGAGGTTATATCAACCATTAGCTAAAATAGCGCAAGACTATGTAAAGGAAAGAAAGCTAGATAACAAAACATTAAAAGCTTTTAAAATAGGATATTCAGGAGAATATAACGAACTATATAAACATTTAAAAGCACAAGGATTTAAGGATGAAGAGATTTTAGCAACTGGACTTGTAAATAAAACTGAAAAAGGAGATTTCCTTGATAGATTTAGAAAAAGATTAATGTTTCCAATAATGGAAGTAAATGGTAGAGTTATAGCTTTTGGTGGTAGAAAATTAGAAAACAACGATAAAATGGCAAAATACATAAATTCTAATGAAAACTTAGTATATTCAAAAAAGAAGCATTTATTTGCATTAAATTTAGCAAAACAATCAGATTCTAAAAGAATTATATTAGTCGAAGGGTATATGGATGCTATATCACTGTACCAAAGGGGATTTGATAATGTTGTTGCTTCACTAGGAACAGCCTTAACAGAAGAACAAGGAAGATTATTAAGAAGATATAGTGAGCAAATAATATTAAGTTATGATTCTGATAGTGCAGGACAAGAAGCAATAATGAGGGCTTTAGGAATTCTTGAAGGACAAGGTTGCGATGCGAGAGTATTACAAATGGACGGAGCAAAAGATCCAGACGAATATGTTATAAAATATGGAAGTGGTAGATTCAATTTACTAATTGAAAAAGCTATTTCATTAGTTGAATTTAGAATAAAAATGCTAAAAAACAAATATAATCTTGATAATGCTAATGATAAAATTAGATTTTTAAAAGAAATAACAACAGTACTTTCAAGTGTTGAAAACAAAATTGAAAGAGAAATATATATTGATAAAGTGGCTGATCAATATAATATTTCAAAAGAAGCAATTTATGCAGAAGTAAACAAAGCATCATATAAAGATGTAAATGAAAAAGTTTTAGTAAAACCAATTTTAAAAGAACAAAAAAATGAAGAAATTAGTTCAGCCACAATAAAAAGAGAGAACATGCTTATATATCTGCTTATAAATCATTTTAGAGAATCTTATGAGCCAATAGTAACCAATATAATGTTAGAAGATTTTAAATTAGATATTAACAAAAGAATTTTTGAAAAGATTTTAGAGTCAACAGCAGAAGAAAGCGAAAAAATATTACAAACAATTGCAAACATAGAAGATATAGAAATTCAATCACATGTGAGTGAAATTTTAGTAACTGATTACGAAATAAATTCAGTAGAAAAATGTATAGAAGATGTAATAAATATTTATAATAAAGATAGACTATCAAATAAGAAAAACGAGATTATAAAAGCATTAGAAAATAGTTCTTCTCTAACAAAAGATGAAATAGCTAAGCTTGAGCAGGAATTGAGTGATATTATAATTGAATTAGCTAAAAATAAGTAGGAGGTATAATAGAAAAATGAAAAAAACAGAAAAAGATGTAGTAGAAGAAGTTATAGACGAAGAAAAACCTACAAGAAAGAAAAAAGCTAAGAATGAAGAAGTAGAAGAGAAAAAGTCTTCTAAGAAAAAGGAAGAAAAATTAAAAGAAACTAATAATAAAAAAGATAAAAAAGAAGAAACAAAAAAAGATAAAGCTAGTAAAGAAAATGATAAAAAAAGTGGAGAAGAAGATACAGAAAAAGAAAAACTTTTAAAAATAGTAAATGCAGCTAAAGAAAAGGGAAAAATAACATATGGAGAATTAGCAGCAGAACTTGGAGAAGCTAATCCTGAACAAATAGATAAAGTTTTTGAAGCTTTTGAAGAAATAGGTGTAAATGTATTAAAAGATGATGAAGACTTTTTAGAGCCTGATATTGACGATTTAGATGAAGTAGAAGATATTAAACTTGAGGATATTGATTTAGTTAATATAGAAGGTGTTAGTGTTGATGATCCTGTAAGAATGTATTTAAGAGAAATTGGTAGAATACCACTACTTAACTTTGAAGAAGAATTAGAACTTGCAGAAAAAGTCTTAGAAGGTAATGAAGAAGCAAAGCAAAAACTTGCTGAATCAAATTTAAGATTAGTTGTAAGTATAGCTAAAAAATATGTTGGAAGAGGAATGCTATTTTTAGATTTAATTCAAGAAGGAAATATGGGATTAATAAAAGCAGTAGAAAAATTTGATTATAAAAAGGGATATAAATTTAGCACATATGCAACATGGTGGATAAGACAAGCTATAACAAGAGCTATAGCAGATCAAGCAAGAACAATAAGAATACCAGTTCACATGGTAGAAACAATAAATAAATTAATACGTACATCAAGACACTTGTTACAAATTTTAGGAAGAGAACCTACACCAGAAGAAATTGCTGAAGAAATGGAGATACCTGTAGAAAAAGTTATGGAAATTCAAAAAATAGCACAAGATCCAGTTTCATTAGAAACACCAATAGGAGAAGAAGATGATAGCCATTTAGGAGATTTCATTCCAGATGATGAATCACCAGCTCCACATGATTCTGCAGCATATACATTATTAAAAGAACAACTTGAAGAAGTTATGAGTACATTAACACCAAGAGAAGCAAAAGTTTTAAAATTAAGATTTGGATTAGAAGATGGAAAAGCGAGAACATTAGAAGAAGTAGGTAAAGAATTCCAAGTAACTCGTGAAAGAATAAGACAAATAGAAGCAAAAGCATTAAGAAAATTAAGACATCCAAGTAGAAGCAAAAGATTAAAAGATTATATGAATTAAAAATTTATTTATACTACTTAAATTATATAATTGAAGAGAAATAAGATTAAATTTCATTTAAGTATGATAGTTAATTGTACCAAAAAACTAGAAAATATATTTTAAAATCTAAAAAAAACGAATTATGTAAATTATTTTTGAAAAAGCCCTTGATTTTAAGGACTTTTTCTGTTATAATAGATTTATGTTTTGTAAATTAATTAGTAAGGAGGAACTAGGTAAGTCCTAGAAAAAGTATTATGAGTTTTATTGGTGAACTTTTAAATGGATTTAGCATAATATTTGGAGACCACCCAGAACAATACGTTGAAGAAGGTGATGAAGCACTTTTAACAACAGCAATAGCTGTTGCAATTAAAGAGGGTTCAATTTCTAAAGGAGAAGCTATAGAATTAATAAAGACTCAAAGAGGTTCTTTAGAAAGTGGCAAAAAATCACAAGAAAAAGTGGATTCAGAAATTCAAATTTTACCTAGTGATAACTCTAGTCATAGAACCGATTCAACAATGGAAAAAGTTGAATCAACAAATGTAGATATAAAACCAGCTGGTGAATTAGAAAATAGTGTAAGACAACCAGGTGGAAGAGACAGAGAATCGAAATAAAAGTAAAATATTAACGATAAGTTTAGCTTATCGTTTTTTTTGTATAAAAATAATAATTAAATTGTATTCTTGATTTAATAAGAATTCTATTTTTACAATTTAGATATGTAAAAGGCTTGACAAAATATGTAAATCATGTTAAAATTTATTACTGTAAACTGCTTAACTAGGGTTTATAAATACTATCTTTATGGTTACCCAAGTTGGAAGTTAGCGAGTATACGAAAAGGGAGGTGCATTTTAAATGTACGCAATAATTGAAGCATGTGGTAGACAATATAAAGTACAAGAAGGTGAAACTGTATATTTTGAAAAACTAGATACAGAAGAAGGAAAAAAAGTTTCTTTTGATAAAGTTGTTTTAGTATCTGATGATGGAAAAATACAAGTTGGAAATCCTTATGTGTCTAATGCTAAAGTTGAAGGAAAGGTAGTGTCTAATGGTAGATCAAAGAAAATTTTAGTTTTCAAGTATAAACCTAAAAAGAATGAAAGAAAAACTAGAGGACATAGACAAGACTACTCTAAAGTAGAAATTACTTCAATAAAAGTTAAAGCAGAAAAAGCTGAAAAACCAGCTGCTGAGAAAGCAGAAAAAGCAGAAAAAGCTGCTAAATAGTAATTTTTATAACTTATATCAAAATTAATAAATGTTATAAATAAAATATAAAGCGAAAGGAGTGAATCTTTCATGGCACACAAAAAAGGTCAAGGTAGTGTTAAGAACGGAAGAGATAGTGAGTCAAAAAGACTTGGTGTTAAAAAATCTGATGGACAAATAGTTAAAGCTGGAAATATAATAATAAGACAAAGAGGAACAAATGTACATCCAGGAACTAATGTTGGAATCGGTAGTGATGACACTTTATTTGCTTTAGTAGATGGAACAGTTAAATTTGAAAGAAAAGGTAAAGATAAAAAACAAGTAAGTGTTTATCCAGCAGAGTAAATAAATAAGATGCGAGACAAATTAAATTGTCTCGCTTTTTGTTTTTATAATTTATAAAATTTTGAAATAGATTATTAATAATTAAAAAATATTATTAATAAGTATTTTAATAAAAAATTAATATTTTTATCAAAAAGGTTTGAAAAAAATATTATTATATGATTTAATATTCTATATAATATACAAAAGGAGAGAATGAATATGGAAGGTAAATTATCGCCAGTAATAATTATAGCACTAATAGTTGTTTTTATTGCAGTTGGTGCACTTATAGTTAATTTTATAGTAACAGGAAATATTCCAGGAACTAATAATGGTAATAATGATTCTAGTGTTGTTTCAACTAAACCAGTAATTAATTTAAGTAAAGACTTTGAAGGGGAAAAACCTAAGAAAGTAACTATTACTGCATATGTAACTACAACAGATAAAGATGGAATTAAAGAAATAATACTTCCAGATGGAACAGTTGTAGAAGGAGATACAGCAACTTATGAAGTAGAAGAAAATGGAAAATATAAATTTACAGCAAATTGTGTAAATGGAGAATCTGATAACTTATCAATAGAAGTTACAGAAATACCTGAAATTTCTTCAAACAATCCATATATACCAGAAGGTTTTACACCTGTAGATGAAGATGTAAGCGTAGACGATGGATTTGTAATAGAAGATGAAGATGGAAATCAATATGTTTGGATACCTGTTGAATCAGGAAAACTAACACGTAACACAATGCTTAGTATAAATTATGAAGAGTCAAATAGTACAGCATCAGCATTAGTAAATAGTGTTGCAAAATATTATGGATTTTATATGGCAAGATTTGAAGCTTCACAATTTGAAAAAGATGGAGAAATGGTAGCAGCATCTATGCAAGGAAAGGTTCCATGGACAAATATAACTTTCCAAGATGCTATAGAATATGCTAATAAATCAGCAGAAGTATTCGGTTATGAAGATTCTCATACAGCTTTAATAAATAGTTATGCATGGGATACTGCTTTAGCATGGATAGATTCTGAAACAGATAATTATTCTTCTAGTACAACTTATGGAAATTATGATGGAACAATATTCCCAACAGGAGTAACAGAAAAAGATGAAATGAATCATATATTTGACTTAGCTGGAAATGTAAGGGAATGGACAACAGAAATTTATAAAGTTTCAGAAGATACATCATCTTCTTCAAGTAGAAGAAATAATGATGAGGAGGAAAATCTAATTTATAGAGTTATTCGTGGTGGTGCAGCAAGTTTATGCAGACCACCAAGTAGTCATCAATATTATTCAGAAAATACATCTGATAATTATTGGGGATTTAGAATGGTTTTATATAAATAGAATATAATAGTAGGGGTATTAGATTAATCTAATATCCTTTTTTATATACTAAGATTTTTATTGATTTATAATATTGAAAAAAAAATACAAATATTGTATAATAAATCAAAATGTGCTAAAAGAGGAGAAAAAGCTATGGAAAATGAATACAGAACACACAATTGTGGAGAACTTAGAATATCAGATGTAAATAAAGAGGTTAGATTAGCAGGATTCGTACAAACAATAAGAAATTTTGGGAAAATGATATTTATTGATTTAAGAGATCAAAATGGAATTACACAAATTGTGTTATCAGAAGATATTGATAAAAAAGATATAACTAAAGAATGTACTATTACAGTTACAGGTAAAGTAGTAGAAAGAAGTAGTAAAAATGATAAAATTCCTACAGGAGAAATAGAAATTGTTGCTAAAGATGTAACAGTCTTAGGAAAATGTAGAAATGCATTACCATTTGAAATAAATGTTGAAGATCAAAATGTTAGAGAAGATTTAAGATTAGAATATAGATTTTTAGATTTAAGAAATGAAAAAATACATAAAAATATTATATTACGTTCTAAAATTTTGAAAGACTTTAGAACAGCTATGGATGGATTAGGATTTACAGAAATACAAACACCAATACTTGCAAATTCTTCACCAGAAGGAGCAAGAGACTTTTTAGTACCAAGTAGATTACATCCAGGAGAATTTTATGCACTTCCTCAAGCTCCACAACAATTTAAACAATTACTTATGGTATCAGGATTTGAAAAGTATTATCAAATAGCACCATGTTTTAGAGATGAAGATCCTAGAGCTGATCGTTCTCCAGGAGAATTCTACCAATTAGACTTTGAAATGGCATTTAGCACACAAGAAGATGTATTTGGAGTAATAGAAACAATTTTACCAAAAGTTTTTAAAGAAAATACAGATTGGCATGTAGATCAAGGACCATTTATAAGAATACCATTTAGTGAAGCAATGGAGAAATATGGTACAGATAAACCAGATTTAAGAAATCCACTAGTTATTTCAGATTTAACTGATATTTTTGAAGGAACAGAATTTAACGCTTTTAAAGATAAAACAGTTAAAGCAATAGTTACTGAAAATATGGAAGAAAAACCTAGAAAATTTTTTGACACTATGTCTGAATATGCAGTTAATGAGTTAGAAGCTAAAGGATTAGCATGGGTTAAAGTGGATAATGATGGGAACTTAAATGGTGGAATAAGTAAATTTATAGATGATGAAAGAAAATCTAAAATATTTGAAAAAATGAATGTAAAACCAAATTCTGCAATATTCTTTATTGCTGATGAATATGATAAAGCAGTAAAGATAGCAGGTAATGTTAGAATTAAACTTGGAGAGGAATTAGATCTATTGGAAAAAGATACTTACAGATTTTGTTTTATAGTAGATTTTCCAATGTATGAGCTATCAGATGAAGGAACAATAGATTTTAATCATAATCCATTTTCAATGCCACAAGGTGGCTTAGAAGCATTAAATACAAAAGATCCACTAGATATATATGCATATCAATATGATGCAGTATGTAATGGATATGAAATTTTATCAGGTGCTGTAAGAAATCATGATCAAGATATAATGGTTAAAGCTTTTGAAACAGCAGGCTATACAGAAGAAGATGTAAAAGGAAAGTTTGGAGCATTATTTAATGCATTTAGTTATGGAACACCACCACATGCAGGTGCTGCAGCAGGAATTGATAGAGTTATTATGCTTCTTGCAAAAGAGGATAGTATAAGGGAAGTTATAGCATTTCCTAAAAATAAAAAAGCAAGAGATTTATTAATGAATGCACCATCTAAAGTTTTTGATAAACAATTAGAAGAAGTACATATAAAATTAAATTTGGAAGATAATAACGAGTAGAGGTAATTATTTATGAAAAATTTAAAAAAAATAATTTTAGTTATTATTATTGTAACTTATTTTCTAATAAGTACTTCTTTAGCAAAAACAGGAAATATAAATGCTCAAGCAGCAAGGCTTAGAAAAGAAAATAATACTTCTTCTAATATAATAACCAATATTTATAAAGGCGAAGAAGTTGAAATATTAGAAGAAAGTGGAGATTGGTATAAAGTTAAATATCAAAATAATACAGGTTATATAAAAAAAGAATTTGTAATTGAAAAAAACACAAATACTAATAATCAAAATAAAACTAATAATGTTTCAGAAAATGCAGTAATACAAACTAATACTGTACAGAATATAGTACCACAGAATATTACTAATCAGAATGTAGCAGAAAGTACAAATAGTCAAAATACAAATATATCTGCTCAAAATACAAATACGCAAAATACTATAACTGAAAATAGTACACAAGGTTATAATAATCAATCAAATGAAAATAATAGTATAGTTTCTGTAAGTACATCATCAGATTTACGAATAGTTCCAAATTTAATGTCTAATAAAATTACAGTAATAGAAGTTGGAAAGCAATTAACAAAAGTGTCAGAAGTAAAAAATTGGGTACAGGTTACAGATGGAAATGTAACAGGCTGGATTCCAAAAGCTAAAATTTCTACATCAGATGTAAGTCAAATCTCTGATGAGGTACCAGAAACTCCAAAGGAAACAAATAGTGTTAATGAAGTAAAAAATAATACAATTAATACTACAAATACTGATAGTACTAATTCAGTAGCTAATAATGTTTCTAATAATACAACTGTAAGTAACAATCAAACTCAAACAAGTTCTAATAAAACAGGAAAAGTTAATGTAGAAACAGCTAAGGTAAGGGAAAAGGCTGATCAATCTTCAAAATTTACAAATCTTTTAGATTATGGTGATACAGTAACAATTATCGAAGAAGAAGGAGACTGGTACAAAATTACAAGTGGTAGTGTTTCTGGATATATAAAAAAGACTTTAGTAACAGTTTCAGATAAAAATGTATCTTCTAGAAGTTCTGAAGAAAGAACTCCTATATATAGTGAAGAAGATTTTAAAGTTGATCAAGAAAAAAATAGTGCTGTAAATAATATGTTATCATCTGAAACTGCAAAAGTTAATAAAGGTGAAGAAGTTGTAAATTATGCTAAAAATTATTTAGGAACAGATTATGTAGTTGGAGGAAAAACACCAGAATCAGGATTTGATTGTTCTGGCTTTACAAGATATGTATTTTCAAATTTTGGATATAATTTAGGAACCACAGCTGCCAATCAAAATAATATAGGTGTAGATGTTTCTAAAGAAGACTTACAAGAAGGCGATTTAATTTTATTTTATGATGAGGGAAAAAATAAAATAGGTCATACAGGAATCTATATATCTAATGGTGAATTTATACATGCAGCAAATCCACAAAGAGGAGTGGTAACAGACAACTTAAATACAAATACATACTATAATGAACGTTTTATAGTAGCAAAAAGAATAGTAAACTAAAGGGGCTAAGACTTGGGAGGAGATTGTTTATAAAAAATAAAATTTTAATATTTATAATTATAATAATGGGGCTATGTTATAACATAGTCTTTATTTTTTCTTTTGAATATTTATATCCAAAAGAAGCGAGTATTTCTGCTATATGTGAGATTATAAGTAATAAAGAAGAAACGGAATATTGTGATAAATATATAGTGAGAGTAAGTGAAGCAAAGTTTTATAATGAAATATATAAAGATAAAATAAATGTTGAAAATAGAAAATTTGAAAAATTAAGTTATATAAAAAATATTCAAAACAATAATCAAAAAGAAAGCAAAAAAATAAATTTTAAAAATATGATAAATACTAAAATTATTTTATATGTTTCAAAAGGAGAAAATTATTTCCCAGGAGATATTATTTTTATAGATGGTAAATTTGAAAAAGGAGAAATATCAAGAAATTACAAAGGGTTTAGTTATAGAAATTATTTGAAAACTAAAAAGATATATGGAATAGTAAATACTGAAAGTATAGTAAAAATAAAGCATAAAATTGATAGTTATAGCATTTTTGGAAAAATGCAATATAATTTGAAAAGAAAAATAGATTATTTGTATAGTAATGAAAATGCCAGTTTTTTAAAATCAATATTGTTAGGAGATACAAGTGTTTTAGATGAAGATATAAAAGATAATTTTAGAGATAGTAGTATTTCTCATATACTTGCTATTTCTGGATTACATGTTACATATGTAGTTTTAGGTATGAATTTTTTATTAGAAAAAATCATAAAAAATAAAAATATTAGAAATTATATATTGATATTTTTATTATTGATTTTTGTTATATTAACAGGATTTTCAGCATCATGCATTAGAGCATGTATTATGAATTCAATGTGTTTAATAAGTTTTAATATAAAACGAAAGAACAATTTTTATATAACTTTAGGATTATCTTTTTTTATCATCATTATAATAAATCCTTTTAGTATTTTTAATATTGGTATGTGGCTTTCTTTTGCAGGTACTTTAGGAATAGTGTTATTTAGCAATTTTTTTAATAGAATTTTAGAAATAAAATTAAAAGTAAAGTTATCAAAAAATAAAATTATTAATGTGAAAAAAGATAATAAAAATAAGATTATTTTAGAGATGCTAAAAGAACAAACAAATAGTTTAGAAAAACTTTGTTTTAAATGTAATGTTTTATTAATTGTTAAGTATATAAAAGAAAAAATATTTAGAATTTTATTAAGTATTTTTTCAGTTAGTGTCTCTACACAAATATTAATTTTTCCTATAATAATATATAGCTTTAATACTTTTTCATTAAATTTTTTTATTCCCAATATTTTAATTTCCATTTTTATAGGTCCAATTTTAATTCTAGGATATGTAACAGTTTTTATTTCATTTTTATTTTTACCAGCCACAAAATTTCTTGCTATGATTGAAAGTGAATTGATATATGTTGTTTTTCAAATAGCTAGAGATTGTGCTAATTTACCATTTTCTAAAATATATGTGACAACGCCCAATTTTATAGAAATAATTATTTATTATTTATTAGTTTTTATTATTGTATATCTAGTAAGAATAAAAAGATTTTATATGATTAAGCTTCTATTATCGTATAGATTTTTAAAAAGTGAGATATATAGTGTTTTAGTAAATATTAAGAAAGAAATAAATATTGAAAGTTTAAAATATAGGTTAAATAATCAAAAAAAATTAAGCAAGTTAGATAGTAAAAGTAAAAAAATACATAAAAATGAAATAACTAATAGATCAAATAATATATTAAAAAAGTTTATAATTATAATCTTAATTATATTAATTGTAATTAACTTTATAAATTTTGACTCTTCATTAAAAATATATTTTGTTGATGTAGGGCAAGGAGATTGTACTGTAATTAGTACGCCAAAAGGAAAAAATATAATTATAGATGGTGGAGAAGGAAACTCAGATAAATATGACGCAGGAGAAAATATTGTACTACCATATTTATTAGATAGAAAAATAAATAAAATAGATTATTTAATAGTATCACATCGGTGATAGTGATCATATAGGAGGCCTATTTACTATACTTGAAAATATAAAGGTTAATAAAATATTTATAGGAGTTCAACCAAAAATATGTAATCAAATAAAGGATTTAATACAAATTTCAAATGAGAAAAAAATAGAAGTAATTACATTACAAAAGGGTATGGAAGTAGATATTGAAAAAGGATTGAAACTGGAAGTAATATTTCCAAACCATAAAAAAATGATTAATGAAAATGAATTAAATAATAATTCACTAGTTTTTAAATTAAAATATAATAATTTTTCCATGTTATTTACAGGGGACATAGAAGAAATAGCTGAAAATGAAATTTTAAAAAATAATAATAATTTAACTTCTACAGTATTAAAAGTAGGACATCATGGATCAAAGACTTCGTCAACAGAAAATTTTATAAAAGCTGTAAATCCTAAAATAGCGCTTATTGGAGTAGGAAGGAAGAATAATTTTGGACATCCATCAGAAGATGTTTTAGAAAGATTTAAAAAGTTAGGAACAAAAGTATATAGAACTGATTTAATAGGAGAGATTACGATAAAAGTTGATAGAAAAAGCAATTTGAAAATAATGAAAAAAATAAAATAAGTAGAAAAATATATTTTTATAAACGAACTAATAAAAAAGCAGTAGCTGTTTATTTAAAAACTAATTAATATAAATACTGAATATTTATTACCATTTTATGCATAATAAACATAGGTGATAAATATGAAAAGAGTTATTTTTTATGGAATATTAATTTTTGTTTTTTCTATTGGAATAGGATATTATTTTTCTGTTTTATGGAAAAATGGTGATTCAGAAATAGCATATGAAAAAGAAAAAAATGAAACTGAGGTAGAAGAAACAGTTTGGGAAGAAGAAAAAGTTAGTTATAATGCAAGCTTTGCTTTAAAAAAATATTATAATGAGTGTGGTCATTTTAAATTTCAATATAGTGAATTACCAATAGAATTGGTTAATTTAAGTAGAGTAGAGGTAGAAGAAATATATCCGGATTGGAAAGTTGAAGAATTTAGTAGTAGCAATATAGTTTTATCTCAAAATATAAATAATGTATGTGATGAACATTATGTATTAAAATTAGTTGATGATAGTATTGATATATATCATGTAGGTGCTTCTGGAGAATTAGAACTTTACAAAACTACTGATATAGGTCAAGAATATCTTACAAGTACAGATGTAAGTAATTTAGAAAGTGGAATATATGTATATGGCATGGGAAATCTAAATTCTGCTATTGAAGATTTTGAATAAAAAATAACTAATAATATTATTAGTTATTTTTTAAAATTTAGTAGTCTTTAGGAATCTTACTAAATAAAGGATTCGACAAATTTTCACATTTTTTAGCTATACAAAACATAGGAGATGCAGATAAATTATGCGCTTAGAACAAAAACGTGGATGGTTTAGTAAAGTTTTTTTGCATATTAAATATCGTCTACTTTTGTTCTAAGAGTTTGCAATTTAATAGAATTTTTAGCAAATAAAATTAAAAATATTACAAAACTATATGTAATAATATTTGAATTTGTAAATGCCATTAAAATAAATAAAGTATTACTAATTATTCTTCCTATAAATAGTGCAGTTTCGTTAAATAACCAATATTCAACTTTAAATTCCTTTTTTAAAATATCAATATTAGAAATATTTGCTTGACTATTACCATTAATTAGAGACATTAAATTTTTTGAAAATGTTTGGAAAAAGTTAAATAAAATTACTGTTATTATAGTACATTTGTATATCATAATAGATAATGAAATGATAGTAAATATCATTGAAATTTTTATAACATTTTTATAATGATTTGGTTTTATGAATTTTGCAAATAAAATTCCAAGTAAGCAAGTGATTATATTAAAAATTGATGTAAAGACGCCTAAGCTAAAACTACTAGAAAATATTTTTATAATATAAATAGTTACAATGTATGAAAATGCACCTTCTGAATAAGTTAGTCCACTGAAAAATTCTACTTTTGCCATTTGATGTATTTTTTTATTATTTTGAACTAATTTTTTGAAATCCTTCATATTAGTTTTATTCAAACTTGGAATATTTATATCTTTAAATAATATAGAAAGAATTATTCTTAAAATTACAATTATTAAAACAATAAGTAAACATTTTATAAATCCAATAGAATAGATGATACTTCCAAAAACTAATGGAAATATAATTGATAAAATTGATTGCACAGCTGTGTATGAACCAGAGAATTTTGCTCTCTCTTCATTATTTATACCATCAGATTCAAGTATATGATATATAGAGAAGTAGAAGCCTTCTTCTAATCCATATAAAATACCTACTAAATACATATATTTAACAATTTTTTCTTTTAATAAAATAATTGAAAGAAAATATACAAAGTCTAATAGTATGCCTATTCGTAAGAGCATTACTCTATTTTTAGATTTATTAAAATTTCTACATAAAAAAATAACTGCGTAAATAGTTGATACAGCAATTAGTTTATATATTCCTAATGGAAGTATATTATTATTTGATATTTCTATAAAATATAAAACAAAAAAGCTATCTACGAAACTTGTTAGAATTGCTTTTAGTATTCTTAAACAAAATAAAATCTTATAATTATTCATTTATTTCTCCGATTATTTTTTTACAATTTATTATAATAATTGAAAGTATATCATATAATAATTTTTTAGTAAATAAAAAATATGAGAGATATTATGAACGGTTCTCTTAAAAGTGGACAGTAAATTAAAACCAAAGTTTCTCAGAAAGTGTTATGGCTATTAATGTAGCACGTTCTGTTTTTCTAACTGCTTTTATTTAAATTGTACAGGTATTAGATAACTTAATGATTTTGTATTCTTTTGTTATTATAATAATCTATGTGATTTTTTATTTTATCAATCATATCATAATTTTTCGTGCATAAATAAATCATATATTCCTTTGGAATATCATATTTTTAGAAATTCGAACAATACCACCACTTCTAACAGATAAATAATTTTCGATTACTGTTATTTTAAATTCTTTTGAGTAAATTTTTCTTTTTTTTGCCATAAAAATACTCCCTTAAAGTATACACTATTTTTTATTGTGTGTATACTTTAAGGGTATTAGCTCTCCATAGTTTTTAGTCTACTTTAAATTTTAAATTTTCGCCTTCAATGTATCCATGAAGTATTTGACCTGATTTTACATCTTCTCTTAAAATCATTTCAGCGATTTCATCTTCAACTAATTTTTGAATTGATCTTCTTAAAGGTCTTGCACCATATTTTAAATCAGTACCTTTGGAAGCAATAAATTTTTTAGCATCTATATCTAATTCTAATTTTATTTCTTTATTATTTAAAGCCTCGCAAGTTTTTTCAAGAAGTAAATCAACAATTTGTAATAATTCATCTTCTGTTAGAGGATTAAATACTATTGTTTCATCAACTCTGTTTAAGAATTCAGGTCTAAATAATTCTTTTAATGCTCCAAGCATTTTATCACTATTGATTATAGTTTGATTTCCAAATCCAATAGAATTATTATTTAAGTTTGAACCAGCATTTGATGTCATTATAATAATTGTATTTTCAAAACTTACTGTATTACCTTGACTATCAGTAAGTTTTCCATCATCTAATACTTGTAATAATATATTAAATACATCTTGATGCGCTTTTTCAATTTCATCTAATAATATAATTGAATAAGGTCTTCTTTTTACTTTTTCTGTTAATTGGCCAGCATCATCATATCCAACATATCCTGGAGGTGAACCAATTAATTTAGAAGTAGAATGGCTTTCCATATATTCTGACATATCTATTCTAATAATGCTATCTTCACTTCCAAACATTTCATATGCTAATGCTTTTGCAAGTTCTGTTTTACCAACTCCTGTAGGCCCAACAAATATGAATGATGGTGGTCTTTTGGTACTCTGAAGTCCTGCTCTATTTCTTCTAATTGCTTTTGAAACTGCAGTTACAGCAGCATCTTGAGATATTACATGTTTATGTAAGTTAGTTTCAAGATTTAATAATTTTTGTGTTTCTGCTTCTGTAATTTTTGTTACAGGAATTTTTGTCCAACGTTCAATAACTTCTGCAACGTCCTGAACAGTAAGTACACAAGGTTTTAAGTCCTTTTCTATATCATTCATTCTATCTGTAAGATTACATTCTTTTGTTTTTAAGTCAGCTGCTTTTTGATATTCCTCGATTGAGTCAGAAGAAACAGCTTCTTCTTTTTCTTCAGCTACTTTTCTTAATTCATTTTTTATTAATTCAAGTTCAAATAAAGCTTTATTTTTTAAGTTTAATTTTGAACAAGCTTCATCTATTAAGTCTATAGCTTTATCTGGTAAGAATCTATCATGTATATATTTTTCAGACATTTTAACTGTTTTTTCAATAATATCATTTGTTATAGTTACTTTATGATATTCTTCATAATATTTTTTGATGCCTTTTATAATTTCAATTGTATCACTTATAGAAGGTTCTTCAACTAGAACTGGTTGAAATCTTCTTTCTAATGCTGAATCTTTTTCGATATATTTTCTATATTCTTTTAAAGTTGTTGTACCAATTAATTGAATTTCGCCATTTGATAGGGAAGGCTTTAAAATGTTAGCAGCATTCATTGAATGTTCTGCATCACCTGCACCTATAATGTTGTGAATTTCGTCAATAACTAAAATTATATTTCCATATGTTTTGCATTCGTCTACTAAAGACTTCATTCTAGCTTCAAATTGACCTCTAAATTGTGTTCCAGCGATTATTGCTGTCATATCTAATAAATAAACTTCTTTATTTAATAGTTTGGCTGGTACATCTTTATTAGCAATTTTTATAGCCAATCCTTGTGCTATAGCTGTTTTACCAACACCAGGCTCACCAATTAAACAAGGGTTATTTTTAGAACGTCTATTTAATATTTGAGTCATTCTTTCAATTTCTTGTTCTCTACCGATTACAGCATCTAATAATCCATTTTTAGCTTTTTCTGTAAGGTTTGTTCCAAAAGTATCAAGAAATTTTTTCTTATTATTCTTTTGCTTCTTTTGAACCTTTACAGTTTTGTTGCTAGATGAATCGTTTGCTTCATTTGTAGAAGATGCTTTTTCATTATCACCATTGTTTGAAGCTCTAAAAATGCCAAATATGTTTTTTACTGGATTTGATTCGTCATCTATTTCCATATTTTCAGGATCTATTCCTAATGCTTCTAAATTCATGTTTTCAGAAAAATCTTTTAATATATCTTCAAATTGATTTGACATATCTTCTAATTCTTCATTTGAAATATTTGCATTTTTGGCTAAAACTTCAAGTGGATTAATTCCTTTTTCTTTGGCACAATTATAGCAAAGACCTTCAACTGTTTTTTTGCCATTTTCAATTTTATTTAAAAACACCACAGCAGTGTTTTTATTGCATACTGAACATATCATCTAATATTAATCTCCTTAGTTTTTAAATTTACTTTTGTATAGACATTATAATACAATATTTTTGAAATATAGTCAATGGATTTTACTAGAAAAAATCAAATATAGAAGAAAAAAATTAGCAAACTAGCATTTGAAGTGCTATCTATAAAAAAAGCATATTTTTAAAGTTTTTGTCATACTATTATAATTATAAAAACTTGATATTTAATATGACTTATGCTACAATTATATGCAATGAAAGTGCTTTATAGCCTTCCAAAAAATATGGAGGGCGAAGTGTCCTCCTCATATTATTATAAAAGGAGGAATATTATGAAAATATACTATGATGCTACAGTATATGTACCAGTTCAATGTAGTATGTCAGACGATTACGCAGGAAATGTATATATCGTTAGAAGAAAAATGAAAAAAGCCGAAGATTATGAGAAGTTAGAAAAAGTTTTTCGGATATTAAATGTAATTAACAAATGTGATTGCTGGGTAATAGTTTCTGCGGCAACAGAAGCTATTGAAAAAAATGGAAGATGGGAGCGTCAGGAAAGTGTCAAATTGACGGTTTCGTTTAAAAGCTTGCAAAGTTTGGAAGAATTTTCAAACTTTGTAGAAAGGGAGCTGTAAGGCTTCCTTTTTTCTTTAACTTTAATGGAAAACCCCCAGCTATGCTGGGGGAAATAAAAAACTTATAGTT
>CANEHB010000008.1 GCA_947427205.1 uncultured Clostridium sp. | reverse complement strand
GGAATGCCTTAAATTTCTTGACAAGCATTTGAAATAATAATAATAATAATATATATATTAATACTTCAAAATATATTTATTTATAGTGTTTAATTAATTTTGTTTTTCGTGGAACATTCTTATTTCCCTAAGCAAAATTTTGAAAAAATTTCTGCAATTACGTCTTCCGTAACAGTCTCTCCAGTTATTTTTCCTAGTTCTTCGATAATTTCTTTTAAATAGGTTGATATTATATCTATAGGCATATTATTTTCTATTGTTTCTTTAGCCTTTAATAAATTTTTTCTTGAATTTATTATTATATTTTTATGTCTTACATTGCTTACAATAGTTTCTCCATCATTTGCTATTTCTTTTAATTTGAACATTTTTGATATTTCATTATAAAGTTCATCTATACCTTCTTTAGTCTTTGTTGAAATATTTATAATTGGTTTATCCATTTTTTCAAAAATATTAGTATCTATAGATACTTTTAAATCTATTTTATTTAATAATATTATCGCATTCTTATCTTTTAATAAATCTAATATTTTTTTATCTTCTTCATTAAGTTCTCTACTTACATCAAAGATTGCTATTACTATATCACTACTTTTTGAAATTTCTATAGCTTTTTCTACACCTATCTTCTCAACTTCATCATTTGCGTTTCTTATTCCTGCTGTATCTATTATTTTTAGTGGAACTCCGTCTATAGATATATATTCCTCTATAGTATCTCTTGTAGTTCCTTCTATATCTGTTACTATTGCTCTTTCTTCATTAAGAATTACATTTAATAAAGATGATTTTCCAGCATTTGGTCTACCTATAATTGCTACTTTTATGCCTTCTCTTAAGATCTTACCATTATAAAAGCTATTTTCTAATGAAATTAATAATTTTTCTACCTCATTTAATGTGTTTAAAATTCGTACATTCGTAACTTCCTCTAAATCATATTCTGGATAATCTATAGTTGCTTCTATGTCTGCCATAGTAGAAATTATTATTTTTCTTATTTTAGTAATCTTTTGTGAAAGATTACCTTCTAATTGTTCTAATGATATTTTTGCTTCTTTATCTGTTTTAGCATTTATTACATCTATAACAGCTTCTGCCTGTGATAAATCCATTCTTCCATTTAAAAAGGCCCTTTTTGTAAATTCTCCTGGTTCTGCTATCTCTGCACCATTTTTTATACATAGATCTAATATTTTATTCATTATAACTACACCACCATGTGAGTTTATTTCACACATATTCTCTGTAGTGTAACTTTTAGGAGCTTTAAAATAAGATACTAAAACTTCATCAATAATATTTTTATTTTCATCTATAATATTTCCAAACTTTATTGTATACCCTTTTATTTCTTCTATTTTTTGTGGATTTTTTTGTTTAAATATCTTTTCTAAAACGTAAAAACACTCATCTCCACTAATTCTAATTATTCCTATTCCACCTATTCCTGGTGCTGTTGAAATTGCTGCTATTGTATTACTCATTTTATTACTTCTTTCTCCTTAAAAATCAGCTTATATTATACCATAGTAAACATAATTTTGCAATAAAATCTCTTTTAAATTGATTTAAAGCTTCTTCAATAGCAATAATTTTTATAAAAAAAATAATTAATTTATTTTTTAAGGATAAAATAGGAGATCATAAAAATTGCAAAATACAAAATTGCTTGCAAATATGCTTGTCTCTGTTCAAGTGCATAACTTATTTGTAGCTCACTAATTTTCGAACAGCTAAGAAATGTACAAAATTTACCGAAAGCTTTATATTATATGGATTGTAGAGAAATTTTCTATAATATAAAAAAACATCCCAAAGCACTTTTTATAGCACTTTGAAATGTTTTTAATTTTATTTTTATTTTAAAGAAACCACTACTTTTCTATAAGGTTCTTCACCTACACTAAAAGTCTTAACTCTTTCATTTTCTTGTAATTTTGTATGAATTATCTTTCTTTCATATGCTGTCATTGGTTCTAAAGTTATATCTTTTTTTGTTTTAACTACAGTTCCCGCTATTTTTACTGCTAAATTTTGTAAGTCTTTTTCTCTTTTTTCTCTATATCCACCTATATTTAATAAAACTTTAACCTTCTCTTTACTTGATTTTGAAGCTATATTTGATATAACAGTTTGAATACTATTTAATACTTCTCCTCTATATCCAATTAAATATCCTGTATCTTCTCCATCAATCTCTACTTTTATTGTACTTTCTTCTTCTTTTATTTCATATTTTAAATTTCTATTTGGAAGTTTATCTATAAATTCTTTTAAAAATTTATCTACATTCTTTTTAACTTCTTCCATGTCAACTTCAGATATTTTATGTGTTTTTGAGCTTTTATTATTTTCTTTTTTTACTACTTCACTCTCATTTTTTAGTCTCATTTCAACTTTTACTACTCTTGGTGTTAATATACTAAAAAAACTTCTTTTATCCTCATTATCTAATATTTTAATATCAACCTGATTTTTAGAAACTTTCAATTCTTTTAATCCATTTTCTATCGCTTCTGTTGATGTTTTACCTTCAAAAACATATACATTATCCATCACTTTCCTCCTCATCCTTGAAAAATTTATTTATAATTAATCTTTCTCCAATCATAAGTATATTACTTACAAGCCAATATAAAGCAAGTCCTAATGGAGCTATTAATGCAATACTTACTGCCATTATTGGCATCATTAATGCCATTTGCTTATTCATTTCTTCCATTGTATCTATTTCTTTATCTTCTTTTTCTTCTTGTATTTTCAAAGCTTTATTTTCTTCTTTTGGTTTTTCATTACTTTTTACTATCTTTTCACTATCTTGTTCTTCTTTTGCCTTTTTATTCATACTAGTTGTTATTTTGGTAGAAATTACTGATGTTATAACATATAATGCTGGAATTATATAAACTTTCCAATTTTTATAATCTTGTGATGGAATATCACTTAAATCTAAACTTAAAAAGTCCATATTTAATCTTACATTTTCATCTTCTTCTGACATTTCTTTTATTATAGCTATTTCTGGATATCTAACTTGACCATCTGATTTTTCAGAAACCTGTGTAGTATAAGAATTTAACAATTCTTTATCTATATGTCTCATGTGTGTTAAAGGTTTACTTACTAAGAAAAACATTGATAATACTAATATTATCTGTAATATTGAACTCAAACATCCACTAAATGGACTCATATTTTCTTTTTTATATAAATCCATTAATTCTTGACTTTGTCTTACTTGATCATTACTATATTTTTCTTGTATTTCCTTTACTTTTACCTGCATTTTTGCAGATTTCTTTAATGTTTTTTGTTGTTTAATAGAAATTGGTAACATTACTAATTTTAAAATAATAGTAAATATAATTATAGCAATTCCATAATTATTTACTATTCCATAAATAAAATTTAGTAAATAACCAAATATATTAGCAAAAAAATCAAACATATTTTTTATTTTCCTCCCTATTTTAAAGGATCATATCCACCTTTTGAAAATGGATTACATCTTATTATTCTTTTTATGCCTATAAATATGCCTTTTACACAACCATATTTTTCTATTGCTTGTTTTGTATATTCTGAACACGTTGGTTCATATTTACAATAATGTCCTAAAGCTGGTGATATATTTTTTTGATAAAATTCAATTAATTTAATTAATACTTTTTTCATCTTAATTCACCAAAACTTCTGCTTTTTTCAATGTACGCGCGAAATCTTTTTCAATTTGCTTAAAAGTAATTTCTTTTATATCTTGTTCTTTATTTATAATAATTAAAATTTCTGTTCCATATTCTATTTTTTCTTCAAAATTTTTGTAATTTTCTCTTATTAGCCTTTTTATTCTATTTCTTTTAACTGCTTTTCCCTGCTTTTTTGAAACAGCAATACCTAATTTATTATAATTTTTATCGCTTTTTTTTATATACATATTAATATAATTTCCATAGTAAAACTTTCCTTTTGAAAAAAGCCTTTTGAATTCATAATTTTTTTTAATCATTACTGTTTTTTTCATATTCTCATTTTCCTTTTTATAAATAAAAGAATTTTTATAAAATTTTAATTACTTTTGTATAAAAAAAGGGCGTTGTTATGCCCTCTTTTTATTAAACTGCTATATTTTTTCTTCCCTTATTTCTTCTTGCTTTTAGAACTTTTCTTCCTGCTCTTGTTTGCATTCTTTTTCTAAAACCATGAACTTTATTTCTTTGTCTTTTTTTTGGTTGGTATGTTCTTTTCATTTTGCACCTCCTAATTTATATTAATTTTATTTTTATTATTTATTTGCAATAAATTTTCCCATTTATTCACAAGTAATATAGATTATACTATAATTTTGCTAAAAAAGTCAAGCCTTACACATATATATAAATGAATTTCATATTTTTTTATAATTTTTATTAATAATTCTTAAAATATTTTATTAATTTTATCTTTTCTTTTAAGTGCTTTCTCCCCTAGCTTTTTAATTATTTTTAATAAAAAACAATATTTTAATTTAAAAATTATTTTTTATTTATTTTTACTTGATATTTAAAAATATTTTTGATATTATATGAGCATAATGGATAAAAGAAATTATAAGTTTTCCACAGATTGTTGAATTTATTTTCACTAAGGATTCAAGCGTTTTACAAATTCTTGTGGACAATTTTGTGGATAAACTTCACTATAGAAAGGATTGATTTTAAAACAATGTTTACTGATAAAAATGATTTACTTACCAAAGCAAAAGATCTTCTAAAAGAAGAAATGACAACTATTTCATATACTACTTGGATAAAAAGCTTAGAAATAGAATCAATAAATGATAATAAAATTGTTTTAATTGCTCTTTCTAAAATGCAAAAGGATGCTATAGAATCACGATTATTTGATTTAGTTGCTAATACTTTTAATTTTATTACCAATAAAAACTGTGAAATTAAAATTATTGAGAAATCAGAAGAAAATCAAAATACTAGTAATTATATAGAAGAAAAAATTAATTTTGTAAATACAGAAAATTATAGCAATAGTTTCTTAAATCCAAAATATACTTTTGATAATTTTGTAATAGGGAATAATAACAAATTTGCTCAAGCCGCTGCCTATGCAGTTTCAGAAGCTCCAGCTACAGCTTATAATCCTTTGTTTATTTATGGAGGAGTTGGACTTGGAAAAACTCATTTAATGCATGCTATTGGAAATAAAATAATGCAAAATAACCCTAATACAAGAATTTTATATGTAACATCTGAACAATTTATTAATGAATTGGTAAATTCAATAAAAGATGCGAATTATAAAAATGAGTTATTTAGAAATAAATATAGAAATATAGATGTATTATTAATAGATGACATTCAATTTATAGCAGGAAAAAAAATGGGGCAAGAGGAGTTTTTCCATACTTTTAATACATTACATCAAAATGGAAAACAAATAATTATTTCTAGTGATAAACCACCAAGAGATATTCCTCTTTTAGAAGAACGTTTAAAATCAAGATTTGAATGGGGAATACTGGCTGATATTTCAATGCCAGATTATGAAACTCGTCTTGCTATACTTAGAAAAAAAGTACAAGCTGATAAAATAATTATAGATGACTATATTTTATCTGTTATCGCAACAAAAATAGATTCAAATATTCGTGAATTAGAAGGAGCGTTAAATAAAATTGTTGCATACGCATCATTAACACATAGTCCTATAACAATAGAAATAGCTGAAAAATCAATAAATGATTTAGTACTTCAAAAAGAAAAAGTTATTTCTGCTGATTACATACAAGAGGTAGTTGCAAAATATTTTAATATTGATAAAAAAGATTTAGTATCTTCAAAAAAATCAAATGATATTGCATACCCAAGGCAAATAGCAATGTACCTTTGCAGAGCTGTTGCACAAATGTCTTTTCCTAAGATAGGAGCTGAATTTGGAAATAGAGATCATACTACAGTTATGCATGCTGTAAATAAAATTGAAAAAGAAATAAAAGAAAAAGCAAACACAAAATTAATTGTGGAAAGTGTGAAAAACATAATTCAAGATTCAAATTAATTTAAAAATAAAGAAAAAATAATAAAAAATAAAAATAATGTTTTGCAAACATATTTTTTTACTAAAGAAGAGCTATTAACTCTTACGGAATAGCTAAAAAGGATTTCCACAATTACATGTGAAAATCCTGAAGAAATTTTGTTAATAACTCTTAATTCACAAATGAGATTTAATAATGTGGAAAACTCAAAAACTTATACACAATATTTTACACATATTTTTTGTTAGGGATATAGAGACTTTGAAAAGTTTTCCACCAAATCCACAACACCTATAACTAATACTACTAATTATATTATTTTATTTAAAGGAGAAAAGAAATGAAATTTATTTGTGAAAAAGAAAAAATCCTTAAAGGTATTAATTCCGTAATAAATGGTGTTGCATCAAAAACAACAATGCCTATATTAGAAGGAATACTTATTCAAACAAATGAAAATGAATTAAAACTAACATCATATGATTTAGAAATTGGAATTGAATATATATTAGAAGCAAAAATAGAAGAACAAGGAAATACTGTAGTAAATGCAGTTATGTTTAGTGAAATTATAAAAAGATTACCTGAAACAGATATTAAAATAGCAATTAATGAAAACAACTTATTAGAAATAGAATGTGGAGGTTCTTTATATAAATTAGCCACAATGAATCCAGATGAATTTCCAGAACTTCCTAAAATAAATATTGATAATTCTATAGAAATAGAACAAACAACATTAAAAAATATGATAAGAAAAACAATATTCGCAGTAAGTACAGAAGAAAATAGACCTATTTTTACAGGATGTTTATTTGAAGTTGAAGATAATAAATTAAATGTTGTTGCTGTTGATGGATATAGATTAGCAATAAAAAATAAAAATATTGATAAAATATCTAATAATTTTAGTAGTGTTATACCAGGAAAAACTTTAAATGAAGTAAATAAAATAATTTCAGATTCTTTTGATACTATAAAGATAGGTATTTCAAGAAATCAAGCATTATTTGAAATGGAAAATTGTAAAATAGTAACAAGATTATTAGATGGAGAATTTTTAAAATATTCTAATTCAATACCACAAAATTGGGAAACAAGAGTAAAAGTTAATAAGAACAATATTCAAAATTGTTTTGAAAGAATTTTATTAATATCATCATCAAGTATAGAAAAAGAAAAGAAATATCCTGTTAAAATAAATATAGAAGTAGGAAAAGTTACAATATCATGTGCAAATCAAACAGGAGACGCAAAAGAGGAAATTTATGTCGAAACTGAAGGAAAAGAATTAGAAATAGGATTTAACCCTAGATTTTTCCTAGATGCCTTAAAAGCAATAGATGATGAAGAAGTATATATAGAATTTGGAACGAACAGATCACCATGTATTATAAAACCAGTAGGAGATGGGGATTATCTATATATGATATTACCAATAAAAATGAAAGAATAGTTCTATTCACAATTTGCAAACAAAATGTGGAAAACATTTTATTCTATAAATTAATTATAGAAAAGGGGGATACAAATGGAAGAAAAAATTAAAGAACTATACGAAAAAGCAAGTGATATATTTTTTAAAATTACTAAAAAGTTTGATGGAATTTCAGAAAAGATATTTGAACAAACAGGAACTAAAATAAATGTAGGAGCAATTGTTTTAGGAACAATGTTAATTATTTTTGTAGCAGTATTTGTTAAGTCAATATTAGGATGGCTTTGGAGTATGTTATAATATAAAGGGAAATAAATATGTACATAAAAGAAATATCTTTAGAGAATTTTAGAAATTATGAAAAACAAAAAATTAAATTAAATGAAAATATAAATATAATATTTGGAAATAATGCTCAGGGAAAAACAAATATAATTGAGTCAATATTTTTATGTGCTTATGGGAAATCTTTTAGAGCTAAAAAAGATAGTGAATTAATAAAATTTGATGAAAATACAGCTAAAGTAGAAGTTTTATATAAAAAAACAGATAGAGAAGGTAAAATATTAGCAGATATAAAAGATAAAAAAACATTTTATATAAATGATGTAAAGCAAAATAAAATAAGCGATATAATAGGTAAAATAAATGTAGTTATTTTTACACCAGATGATATTGAAATAATAAAAGAAGGACCACAAAGAAGAAGAAAATTTTTAGATATGATGATAAGTTCATTAAGACCAAATTATATTCATTTATTAAATACTTATAATAAAAATTTGGAACAAAGAAATAATTATTTAAGACAAATAAAATTTGAAAATAAAAAATCAGAAATGCTAGATATTTGGGATGAGCAATTAGCAGAATATTCTTATAAAATATATGAATATAGAAAATTTTTTATAGAAAAAATATCAGAAAAAATACAAGATTTCCACAATTTGATAACAAAAAGTGGAAAAGAAGATATAAAAATAAAATATATATCAAATAGTAAAGACCAAAAAACTTTTTTGGAAAATTTAAAAAAGTCAAGAGATGTAGATATTAAAAGAGGATTCACAGCAACAGGTGTACATAGAGATGATTTTATGATATATATAAATAATAGACCAGTTTCTATATTTGGTTCACAAGGTCAGCAAAGAACAACAATTTTAAGTTTAAAATTATGCGAACTTCAAATAGTTAAAGAAGAGATAAATGATACACCAATACTTCTTTTAGATGATTTTATGTCTGAATTAGATGAAATAAGAAGGAAAAGTTTTTTAGAAAACATATCAGATAACCAAGTAATAATAACTTGTACAGATAAGATAAAATTAGAAAAAGAAAATTCAGAATATTTTGTTGAAAAAGGAATTTGCAAGCAAGTTTAGATGAAAGGATATGAAAATGTATTTACATATAGGAAAAGACTTAATTATAAAAAATCATGATATAATAGGAATATTCAATATTGATTATATAAAAAATACAAAAGAATATAAATCTATGTATAAAGATTTGGAAGAAAAAGGAGATATTTTAAATATTTCTGATGAATTAAATAAATCTTTTATATTATTAGAAAATGAAAAAAAAATAAAAGGGTATATCACAAAAATTGGTGTGAATACAATTGCGAAAAGGTTGATATAACTTAAGGAGGAAAAAAATGGAAAAATTCGAACATGAGTATAAGGCAGATCAAATACAAGTATTAGAAGGATTAGAAGCAGTAAGAAAAAGACCAGGAATGTATATAGGAAGTGTTTCTGTAAGAGGACTACATCATCTTGTATATGAGATTGTAGATAATGCTGTGGACGAAGCTTTGGCAGGATATTGTAAAAATATTAAAGTAATAATTGAACCAGGAAATATTATAAGTGTAGAAGATGATGGTAGAGGAATACCAGTAGATAAACACCAAAAAACAGGTTTATCAGCAGCTGAAACAGTTTATACAGTATTACATGCAGGAGGAAAATTTGGTGGAGATAGTGGATATAAAGTATCAGGAGGTCTTCATGGTGTTGGTGCTTCTGTTGTTAATGCTTTATCAAATTGGACAGAAGTTACAATACAAAGAGATGGTGGAATTTTTCAAATGAGTTTTGAAAGAGGAAAAACTATAAAAACTCTTGAGAGAATAGGTAATTCTGATAAAACAGGAACAAAAGTTAGATTTTTAGCAGATGATACAATTTTTGAAACATTAGAATATGAATATGAAGTTTTAGAAAATAGATTTAGAGAAATGGCATTTTTAACTAAGGGATTAAATATTGAAATAGAAGATCAAAGATTAGAAGTACCCAAAAAAGCTAAATTCTGTTTTGAAGGTGGATTAAATTCTTTTGTTGAATACTTAAATAAAAATAAAGAAAAATTACATCCAAATCCAATTTATATAGAAAAAGATGGAGAATTTCCAGTTGAAATAGCAATTCAATATACAACGAGTTATTCTGAAAGTATATACTCTTTTGTTAATAATATTAATACAATAGAAGGTGGAACACATTTAGAAGGATTTAAAAGATCATTAACAAAAGTATTTAATGATTATGCAAGAGAAAAGAATATTTTAAAAGAAAAAGATGCTAATTTAGTAGGAGATGATATAAGAGAGGGAGTAACTGCAGTTATATCAGTAAAAGTAAAAGAACCTCAATTTGAAGGACAAACTAAAACAAAACTTGGAAATAGCGAAGTTACAGGAATAGTTCAATCAGTAGTTAATGAACATTTAGCAAACTTCTTAGAAGAAAATCCAAATGTAGCAAAAGCTATATTAGAAAAATGTATAAGTGCTTCAAGAGCAAGAGAAGCTGCAAGAAAAGCAAGAGAATTAGTAAGAAAGAAAAATTCATTAGAGACATCAACATTACCGGGAAAATTAGCAGATTGTAGTAGTAAACTAGCTGAAGAATGTGAAGTATATATAGTCGAAGGGGATTCAGCAGGAGGAAGTGCAAAACAAGGTAGAGATAGAAAATTTCAAGCTATTCTTCCATTATGGGGAAAAATGCTTAATGTAGAAAAAGCAAGAGCAGATAAAATATATGGAAATGATAAATTAAATCCAGTAATATTAGCAGTAGGTGCAGGAATCGGTCCAGATTTTGATATAACAAAAATAAGATATGGAAAAGTTATTATAATGGCTGATGCTGATGTTGATGGTGCACATATTAGAACTCTATTATTAACATTTTTCTTTAGATATATGAGACCACTTATTGAAAATGGAAATGTATATTTAGCTCAACCACCACTTTTTAAATTATCTAAAAATGGGATGGAAGATATTTATTGTTATACAGATGAAGATTTAGATAAACAATTTAAAATATTAGAAGAAAAAGGAATATCAAGAGATCAAGTAGGAATACAAAGATATAAAGGTTTAGGAGAAATGAATCCAGAACAACTTTGGGAAACTACTATGAATCCAGAAACAAGAACTCTTGTAAAAGTAACTATGGATGATGCAATCGCTGCTGATGAAATTTTTACATTATTAATGGGTGATGAAGTAAATCCAAGAAGAGAATTCATAGAACAAAATGCAAAATATGTAAAGAACTTAGATATATAAATAATGACCTTTTAGGGACGTTTGTTAATGGACATTTTTGTACTATAAAAATACGAGGATTAATTTATATAAATGATAAGCCATAAAGAATTCACTTTATGG
The DNA here is from genome assembly GCA_947427205.1 of uncultured Clostridium sp. Taxonomy (GTDB): domain Bacteria; phylum Bacillota; class Clostridia; order TANB77; family CAG-508; genus Scatovivens. The sequence continues at coordinate 62,485 of CANEHB010000008.1, read as the reverse complement.
CTTTTATCATCATAAAACTTATATTAACTTTCAGCTAAAACTAATATACATACTAGTCTGACCTAATGCATATTGCTATACAAGTAAGCCATATAGCACATATATTAATCAGTTGCTAGACTATAAATCTACCCTAAACATCTGTATTCGTCCAAAATGGATTATAAACAAACACTTTTGAATAAAAGTATAATCATGACTTCAAATATATTACGTAATTTCAAACCCTTTATATTAAATTTTAATAATATAAAGTTAAAATCAAAAAGTTTTTACTATTAAAAAAAGAAAGAGCTTTTAGATATATAATATATTCCTCGTATCCGACATAAAATACTAAAAGGATTACTTTTAATATTTTACATCTTAACTCGATCTTTAATTATTAATAAGTAATTCTATATATAATAAGTTTTATCACTTATTATATATAAAAAATTAAATATTAATAATTAAACTCTAAGTTAGGCTAATATAAATTTTATAATTATAGTATGAGCGAAATAAAAAAATATATTCTAAAAAATGATATGTAAATTTTGTAAAAAATATATTATATATTAAATGAAAAAATTAATATTTGAAATTTAGGAAAAAGTAGATAAAAATATTGACATATAAAAAAAATTATTGTAATATATAAAACAATAAAAGGGGCGTGAAATTTGTTTTTCACGTTTTTTTATTTTTATAGCATTAAAAAAATTATATTTTTCATTTTAATAATTAAGAATATAAAAATATATTTAAAGAAAGGAGATATAAATATAAAAAAAGAAAAAACTACGCAAGAGTGGATTCCATTTGATAGAATACTTGAAAATGGTATTATTGTAAATAAAAATGAATATATAAAAATATTGAAAATAATTCCAATAAATTATGATTTAAAGTCTAATTTAGAAAAAGAGGCAATATTAAATTCTTATAAATTGTTTCTAAAAACTTGTGATTTTAATATACAGATTGTAATTCAAAGTAAAAAAGAAAATTTATCAAAACATTTTTTAAATCTAAAACAAATTTCAGAAAAAGAAGAAAATAAAAAAATAAGAAACATATCAGAAAAATATATTGAATTTATAAAAGATAAAAATGAAGCAAATAAATCATCATCAAAAAATTTTTTTATAATAATAAAATATAGTTTAGATATATTAAAAAAAGAGCAATCAGATGTGAAAATAAATGAAAATATAGCTATAAATTTTTTAAATGAGAGCTATTTTAAAATAAAAGAATCTTTATCAAGATGCGGAAATATAATTTATGATATTAATTCAAAGAAAGAATCAGAAAAAGTTTTAAATTCGTTTTTTAATCCAAAGTTTAAAGAAAAAAATATTAATTAATTTATAAATGAAAGAATATAATTAATATTTATAATTAAAATATAAAATTTAATAAAATTAATGGAGAGGAGAGATATTATAGAAGGTTTTTATGAGGGAATTTTAAATTCAAAAGATAAAATGGCACCAAGCTATATAAATAATAAAAATCCTAAATATTTAGAAATAGATGGAAAATTTTGTGGAGGAATTTTAGTAATTGATTACTATAGAGAATATAGTGATATTATTTTTAAAACTTTAATAAATACTAATGTAAATATGAATATATCTATATTTTATGAAAAGCAAGATACTTACAAAACTATAAAAGATTTAACATATTTTATAGGAAATGTTGGTGTTGAGCTAAAATCAGGAAATGCTAATAGAGAAGATATAGATATTGCAGCTTATACATATAATGATGCAAAATATATAAGAAAAGAAATGCAAGTAAATAATGAAGAATTATATTTTCTTTATACATATATAAATATAATTGCAGATAGTGAAAATGAATTAGAAAGAAATATAAATAAGATAGAAGGGATACTTCAAGCATCTGGAATGATGACTAGAAAAGCAAATTTTAGACAAGAGCAAATTTTTAAATCTTGTTTACCACTAATGAATAATAATATTGATATAAAAAATATAAGTAAAAGAAATATATTAGGAAATGGTTTGATATCAACATATCCATTTATTTCTTCAAATTTATGTGATGAAGAAGGTATTTTTATAGGTACAAATATATATAATAATTCAATTATTTTAGTAGATAGATTTAATAAAGATAAATATAAAAATGCTAATATGTGTATATTTGGTACAAGTGGAGCTGGAAAATCTTTTTATACAAAATTATTAATACTTAGATACAGAATTTTAGGTTTAGATCAATATATTATAGATCCAGAAAGAGAATATACTAAAATTTGTGAAAATTTGGATGGTGTTTGCATTAAATTTGGTCCAACATCAGATTCATATATTAATATTTTAGATATAAGAGAAGAATCTATTGAGGAAGAAAAGGGATTTTTAACAACAAAAATAGGAAAATTAAGAGGATTTTTTAGTTTAGTGTTTGGGGAATTAGATGAAGAAAATGTAGCAATCTTAGAAGAAAAATTAATTGAAGTTTATAGAGAAAAAGGAATAACTTTTGATGATAATTCTTTATATAAATTAGATGAAAATAATAATAGAATATTTAAATCATATACAGATATGCCCATTTTAGAAGATTTATATAATATTTTTGAAAAAGATGAAAAAACAATATTTTTTAAAAGAAAATTATATCCATTTATATTTGGTTCGTTAAAATTTTTAAATAATTATACAAATGTCGAGCTTAATAACAAATTAATTGTTAGTGATATTTATGAATTAGGAGAAGATAATTTAAAATACGGTATGTACATTTTTACAGATTTATTTTGGGATAAGATAAAAAGATGTAGAAATATAAATAAAGCGATTTACTTAGACGAAATTTGGAGACTGATAGGTGTTACATCAAATAAATTTGTAGCAAGTTTTATATATAAAATTTTTAAAACAATAAGAAAATATGGAGGGAGTGCAGTTGCAATAACTCAAGATGTTTCAGATTTATTTAGTTTAGATGGTGGAGCATATGGAAAAAGCATTTTAAATAATTCAAGTATAAAGTCATTTTTTTCTTTAGAAGAAGAGAATATATTAGTTTTAGAAAAATATGCAAATATATCAGAAAAAGAAAAAATAGAAATAAAATCATTAAAAAGAGGAGAAAGTTTGATGTTTATTGGAGATAATCATATTCTTGCAAAAATAGAAGCATCAGATGAGGAGAAGGAGTTGATATAATGAAGATAATAACAGCAATAGGAAATCCATATATAAATGAAAAATTAAGAACTTTTGAGAATTGTCAAGTTGAAGGTAAGGATATACAGTATCAAGATGGAATTATAGAAGTTTTAGAAGAGAAAAAGGATATAGATATTGCAATAATTAGTAATAGTTTACCAGAAGAATATAATTTTTATATATTAATAAATAAAATAAAAATGCTAAAAGAAGATATAGAAATTATAGTTTTTTTAAAGGAAAAAAATGAAGATATAGAAATATTTTTAAATAGTAAAAAAATTTATAAAATATATTATTTAGACAATCAGAATTATGAAATGTTTTTTAGTAAATTTAATACAGGTAAAGATAATTCAAATCTTGAAATATCAAGAGAAATTGATCAGTTTAAAAATATTATTTTAAATAGAGAAAAGGATACAAAAAATGATTATAAAATAAATAGTTTTAAAAAAGTAAAATTAACTCAAAAAAGAATATATAAGAAAATAAAAAATGAAAAACGAATTTCTAATATTGAAGAAAATTGTAAAACAGTAGTAGTAACAGGAAGTTTTGGAGCAGGAAAAAGTATGGTATCTAGCGTACTTGCAAATGTTATAGGTCTACAAAATAAAAAAGTTTTATTAATAGATTTTGATATATTCAATAGTAGTATAAATACTATTTTTGGAATAAATAAATATCCTAGAAATTATAAAAAATTAAATTTTGAAAGTTTAATAACCAAAATAAGTAATAATTTAGATGTAATTTGTCCTACAGATACTTTTTTTAGTGAGAATAGTATTATAAGAAATGATGAAATAAATAAAATATTCAAAATTTTAAAAGAAAAATATGAATTTATAGTAATTGATACATCTTCAAATATGCATTATAAATTTGTTAAAACGATTTTATCTAAAGGAGATAAAATAATATTTTTAGTAGAACCCAATTTATCAGAAATAAAAAAATCTAATAATTTATTAGAAATATTTTTAGAAGATTTTAATATTGATGTAGATAAAATAAAAATAGTTTTTAATAAAGTTAATAAATATCAAATTGCAGAAGTAGTTTTAGAAGAACTATTTTCTGATTTTGAAATAATAGGAAAAATAAATTATGACGAAAAATATAATTTATTAATTAATAAAAATATGTGTAAGAACATAGATAGTAGCAATTATGAAAAAATTTTTGAAATATTAAATAATTAAATTTAGAATATACAAAAAATAGTAATAACAAAAGGAGAAAGAGATAATGTCGAGTTTAGAATTAGAAGTAAATAATAATTTAGAAAAAAATAAGAGTAAGACTTTTAGTGAAAATATATTAGAAGCTCAAAAGACTTTTTTAGAAAGTGATATAGGGAAAGCAGTAAATACAGCTGTTGATATTGGAATAAAGGCAGCACTTCCAGATTTAATAGAAGATCAAATTATAGATATAAAAAATGCAATTTTAGAACAAGGCTTTAAAGAAGGAATAAAAGAAATTATAAATACAGGAATAGAATTTGGAAAAAGTGCTATAGGAATTATAACAGGTAATTTTGAAAATGTTTCACAAATACAAATGGCAGTAAAAAAGGGTGGGATTTTAGATAATGTATCTGATTTGTTAGATTTATCAATTAAATTTGCAAAAAATAAAAAATTAATAAACGGTACTACTGCAAATTTAATAAAACAGAGTAAAAATTCAATAATAAATTCCGTAAGTAGTAAAATAGAAGAGACATTAACAAATCAAATAAAAGCTGTTGAAAAGCTTGAAAATTATTGTGAAAAATGGAAAATTTCTTATGAAAATAAAGATTTTAAAGCAATGGAAAAAGATTATAAAAATATAGAAAATTATATAAAAAAGACAGTTCCATTAGAAAAAACTATTAATGAAGCTAGAAAAATAGAAAATATACATAATTTAATAAAGAATAATGGAAAAGATTTTAATATTAGTGAAGATGAATGGAATTTAGCTAAAAAATTAGCTTAAAAAATAAATAAAATAGAACATAAAAATAAAGAATTTTTAGGCAAAAATAAACAAGTTTTTTGCCTTTTTCTATTATATAAAACACATACGGCGAGGCTATGTACACAAATTTTACTTTGTAAAATTTGGCACACGAACAAATTTACTGAAAAATCTTTGATTTTTCAGATTTGTTCTTGCTTTTTTAGTCAAATTTATTATATAATGCAAGAAGAAAAGTATAATAAGAAAAGAGGTTAATGAATGGAAAGACAAGATGGAAAAATAATCGAAAGAAATATAGAAACAGAGATGAAAACTGCATATATAGATTATGCAATGAGCGTTATAGTTTCTCGTGCATTACCAGATGTTAGAGATGGTTTAAAACCTGTTCATAGAAGAATTTTATATTCTATGCATGAAGATGGAATAACATCTGATAAACCATATAGAAAATGTGCTAATACTGTTGGATCTGTTTTAGGAAGATATCATCCACATGGTGACTCTTCGGTATATGATGCAATGGTAAGACTTGCTCAAGATTTCTCAATGAGATATATGTTAATAGATGGACATGGAAACTTTGGATCTATAGATGGTGATGGAGCTGCTGCAATGAGGTATACAGAATCTAGAATGTCAAAAATTGCGGAGCAAATGTTAGTAGATATAGAAAAAAACACAGTAGATTTTATGCCAAACTATGATGATAGACTTCAAGAACCAACTGTTTTACCTTCAAAAATACCTGCATTATTAATAAACGGATCTTCAGGAATTGCTGTTGGTATGGCTACTAATATACCACCACATAATTTAACAGAAGTAATAAATGGAGCTATACAAGTAATAGATAATAAAGATATTACAAATGAAGAATTAATGCAATATGTTAAAGGTCCAGATTTCCCAACAGGAGCTATGATTATTGGAAAAGATGGAATAAAAGAAGCTTATACAACAGGAAGAGGAAAAATAACAGTAAGAGCTGAAACAGAAATAGAAGAAATGTCTGGTGGTAAGCAAAGAATAATAGTTAGATCACTTCCATATCAAGTAAATAAAGCTAATTTAATTATAAAAATAGATGAATTAGTAAAAGATAAGAGAATAGAAGGAATATCAGAAGTAAGAGATGAATCTGATAGACAAGAAAAAGTAAGAGTTGTTATAGAATTAAAAAGAGATGCAAGAGCTCAAGTAATTTTAAATCAATTATTTAAACATACACAAATGCAAGATACGTTTGGTGTTATAATGCTTGCTTTAGTAAATGGAGAACCTAAAATCTTAACATTAAAACAATGTTTAGAAGAATATGTTAAACACAGAAAAGAAGTTATTTTAAGAAGAACAAAATTTGAACTTGACAAAGCAGAAGCAAGAGCTCATATATTAGAAGGTTTAATTATTGCAATTGATAATATTGATGAAGTTATAAAAATAATTCGTGAATCTTATGATGATGCAAAAGAAAGATTAATGGAAAGATTTAATCTTACAGATATACAAGCACAAGCAATACTTGATATGCAACTTAAGAGATTATCAGGATTACAAAGAGAAAAACTTGAAGAAGAATATGCAGAATTAATGAAATTAATAGCATATTTAAAAGAAGTTTTAGCTAGTGAAACTTTAGTTTTTGATATAATAAAAACAGAACTTTTAGAAATAAAAGATAAATATGGTGATGAAAGATTAACAAAGATAGCACCTGCAGAAGGAGATATAGAAGACGAGGATTTAATCAAAGAAGAGCAAACAATAATTGCATTAACTCGTTTTGGATATATAAAAAGAATGCCGATAGATACTTATAAGAGCCAAAGGAGAGGTGGAAAAGGTATTACAGGTATAGCAACAAGAGAAGATGACTTTGTTAAAGAAATATTTACAGCATCTACACATGATACAATATTGTTCTTTAGTAATAAAGGAAAAATGTATAGATTAAGAGGATTTGAAGTACCAGAAGCTGGAAGAACGGCTAAGGGAACAGCCATAGTAAATCTATTAAATCTAGAGGCTGGTGAAAAGATTTCTGCAATTATACCATTACAAAATTTTGCTGATGGAAAATATTTATTAATGGGAACAAAAAATGGTTTAATTAAGAAAACACCACTTTCTGAATATGATTCTAATAGAAAAACTGGTTTAATGGGAATAACATTAAAAGAAGATGATGAATTAATAGATGTTAGAATGACAGATGGACAAGATAATGTTGTTTTAGTTACAAGAAAAGGTATGAGTATAACATTTGATGAAAAAGATGTTAGACCAGTAGGAAGAACAGCTCAAGGTGTAATTGGAATGAGACTAGATGATGGAGATTATGTAATAGGAATGGAACCAATTATAACTGGAAGTAAAGCTACATTACTTGCAATTACTGAAAATGGTTTCGGAAAGAGAACAGAATTAGATGAATATAGAGTTCAAAATAGAGGTGGACGTGGAGTTATAACTTATAAAATAACACCAAAAACAGGAGAAATAGTAGGAATTAAAATTGTTAGTGGAACAGAGGATATAATGCTTATAACAGATACAGGAACAATTATTAGATTAAATACTGGAGAAATTAGTGTTCTTGGAAGATCAACACAAGGTGTTACTTTAATGAGAACAAATGATGGAAGAGTAGTAAGTATAGAAAAAATCGTAGATCAAGATGAAGATGAGGTTTAAATAAATTAATAATAAAGAGCTTCTAATTAAAAATAATTAGAAGCTTTTTATTTATTTATAATCTATAAAAACAATAGATAATATATTTTATATTTATTACATTTTACTATTAATATATTCTATAAATAAATTCCAATCATATCTACTTAAATAATGCCAACCATGTCTTAAGTGATAACCTATATATCCATTATGGAATTTTTCTTGTGGATTAGGATAAGAATTTTTATTATAGATTAATCCTTTTTTATTATATAAATCATATATAGGATTTGTAGCTAAACCACAAAGAAATTCAGATTTCCAATCAGCCCAAGAATCATCACTAGCACTAGATATATATAAATATCTTGGTGCAATTAGTGATAATAAATAGTGTTGATCAAATGGAAGAGAGGTTTCATTATTGGAATATTTTGAGTAATTATTACAAAACCAGAAAGGAAATCTATCACAAATATCTTTTACTCTTTCTCCGATTTTATCTCTACTTATTGAAGCGCCACTTTGACCAGAGTCATTAGAAATAGTAAATTTGAATCTAGTGTCGAAAGCTCCAGTTAATAGAGCTGTTTTTCCAAGTCTTGAATGTCCTACAATAGCTATATTATCTTTATTGACTTCTGGTAAAGTTTGTATATAGTCCATTATATGCATTGCAGCCCATGACCATATTAAAATTTTTCCAAAATTTCTATTATTATTATCTATATTAAAAAAATAACTTAATCCATTTGAAAAGTCATCATTATCAGAAGAAACATCCTCATAACAAAATGATATTACAGCAAAATTTTTATCACATATTTCTTCAACAGGAAGATACTTATTTGGGAATTCTCTATAAAAACTAATGTACAAAAATGCTGGGCAAGGCACAATATTTTTGGGAATGGCTATATTTATAGGAAAAGAAAAAGTACCTTGCTTTAAATGCATTGTTAATAGTAACTTTTTTAGAGTAGCATTTCCTCCACAATAATGAATATCTTCGTTCAATAATTTAGTTGTTATAGGTACATGATTTTCAGGAAAATAACCATATTCTTCATTACATAATATTTGTTTTATTTCAGATTTTCTATTTTCCCAATCTTTTTCATTTTTTACTAATTCATTATTATTAAATTTAAAAAAGTTAGGTAAATTTCTATTTTCTAAATCTTCTTTAATCATATAAAATCCTTATCTAAGTTAAATTTTATAATTCCTTTTTTCCTTTTTTAAAACGTAAATCATCACCAAAGAAGCGAATAAATCTATAATTTCCTGCTAAACGAGATCCAATCCTTGTTGTATAAGTTTTAAATAATTCATCTACATTTAGATTAGTTGAAATTATTGTTTTTGTAATTTTATGATTTTGATTTAAAAGTCTTGTATTAATTATTGTAAATAATTCTGTTATTTTTGTATCAGTAATTTTCTCAGTTCCTAGATCATCAATAATAAGTAAATCAACATTTAATATGTTTTCATATAAATCAAATCTCGCATTTTCTCTGCCAAATTTTGCATCATTTATTTCATCAAACATTACTGGTGCAGTTTGATAAAGAACTGTTTTTCCAATTTTTAATACTTCATTTGCAATACAATTTGTTAAAAATGTTTTTCCGAGCACCAGTGTTACCAGTAAAAATAAGATTTTTTTCTTCTGGATTATCAAAATTTTCAATAAAGTTTTTGGCTTTTTCTCTAATAATTTGTATATTTTCACGAGGTGAAATTTCAGATTTATATTTTTCTTGATCAGGTTTGTCTGAAAAAATTCTTAAATCAAAATTTGAAAAATTTTCTCTTTCAAGATTACCCATATTTGATTTATTATATGCTATATCAAATATTCTTTGTTTTAAACAAGAACACATAACTAAAGAGCTATCTTTTTGAACATAACCAGTATCTTTACACAATTTGCAGTCAAAATGTGGATTGAGATAATTATTTTCTTTAGAAAGATTTTTTATGAATTCATTTTTTTCTTTTATTAATGAATTATTTTTCTTTTTTAAATTAGCAATTAAAGAAGCTTTTTCTTTAGAATCAGCTAAAAGAATAGATTTTGCTGTTTGTAGTGAATTTTTTGAAAGTTCATTTTCTATTTCTAAAAGTTTTGGATTAACTTTTAATAATTCTTTTTTTCTATTTTCTGCTTCTAATACTGCTCTAGTTCTTTTTTCATCATATTCTCGTAAAACCTGTTTTAATAAAGAATTATCCATGTTTTAGTTATGTCCTTTAATTTTATATTTAGGTTTTTAGGTTACCTAGAAACCGATATTTTTTTTATAATAGGAAAGCAGACCTTTCATATTATAAAACACTTACGGCGAAGCAATATAAATAATATTATAAATTTGATAATATTATAATATAAATATTTATATTAATTTTCATATAAAGATTCTAAATTATCAAAAGTGCTTTGAGTATATTCAAAAGCTACTTTTTCAACTTGCTTTGTTTTTTTATCTTTATCTTTTATGGATTGTAAATAAGTATTTACTTCATCAGTTGAATGTAAATCCTTTTGATGCCAATCTGTAAGTAATGTATCTATATAATCAAATCTAACTTTATTATTTGAAGAAGCTTTTTTTAGTGCTATTTCAATTATATCCATAGAGTATCCAAAATTTTCTGTCCATTTTACTATATCTTCTTCTTCATATGTTGTTAGTTTTCTATATAAATTTAATTTTTTTGCAATTTCATTATTTATACTACCACGTTTTTCTTGTTTTTCAAAATATGCATCTAAATCACTAAAAGTTTTTATATTATTTTTGCTCCAAGCATCAGCAGTAGCTTGGATATAGTTTCTATGTAAAGCTCGTTTATCATATGCATAATTAAATAATGCAAGCATAACTTGTTCGTCAAATCCATATTTGTTAAACCAAAGATCAATATCATTATACCAAGATGGTGACATGACTCCTTGAAAAAATTGAGAATTAATATTTTCAATAGCTTTTGCACGATATTGACTTTGAGAACTCTTAATAGCCTCTTCTGGAGAAGAGGTTACTTTAGGACTATATAATTTTGAAATTTCTATTTCTTGAATATCAGCTAGAGTATAGCCATCAGTTTTTTTTACTAAAATACCTTTTTCTTCCCAGTATTTAATAGCATCTTGAACTGTTGGAAAGTCTAAGGCTAGTGTTTTTGATAAATCATTAATTTTAATCTCTTTATTATATTTTGACAAAAAAAGCATATAGAAATATACTTTGATATAACTAGCATCTGCTTCTGGTAAATATTCTGTAAAAAAAATGTCTGGAATCTCTGTACTAGAAAATAGAAGAGATTTATCATTTTGTGACAATTTCATATCAAAAACCCCTTTTCAAACTTTTTAATTATTGTCTTTAGTACAGTTTGAAAAGATTATATCATTTTAATATAGTAAATACAAGAATAAAAAGATAATTATTTGTATTATAAAAATTTGTTGATATAAGATTTTTAATTTTGAATATTTCGATTATATAAATAAACATTTTGATTTTTTATAAATTTAAACATATATGTAAAAACAGATATGAAACTTTCTTTGTTAATTCCTAAAATACTAATTAGTAATATTGGGAAAAATATAGAAACAAAAACATATATTTTTACATTTAGATTTGTAAAAAATACATTCACAAGAAAATAAATAATAATTCCAATAATTGTGTCTAATATAGCTGTTGAATAATCTATAAAACCCAACAATTTTTGTTTGAAATTATAATTTTTAGGAAATATAAAATGCATAAAAACTCCTTTTTATAAGAATATTAAATGTTTTTACAATATAAATGTTTTATTTTAATAAATTAATTTTTTGAAAAGCTTGTAAGAGAAGAATTTATATTTAATGAAATTCCTCCAAATAGTTCTTTCATATAGCTATTGGATTTTGTTAAAGCATATATAATACCAATATATAATAGTTTAGAAAAATTTTGATTTTGAGTTAGTTCTATTGAAAAAGAAAGTAGCAAAATTAAAGAGATTAATATTTGTACTAATAATAAAGATAAGAATGTTTTTATCCAAACTTTAAAGAACCATTCAGAAGAATTTGTTATTAAGCTTAAAAATGCAAATGGACTTAATAATACAAAAATTTGAATCATTATATATCTTAAAGAATATGTAAATACAAGATTTATTAATCCAAAACTTGTAAAAGATTTTATTATTCCATCAAATGAAAAAATGCTAAAAGAGTCTTGTGATAAATAAATATTTTGATTTATATTATTTATAAAATTTGAAAAGTTTATTTTTGAATTAAATAAATCTAATCCGATTTCAGATATTCCATTAGTTATAATAGAAATTATACTTATAATTTCTTCACATATCCAAAAAGAAGAATTCATAATAGCTATAAATATAATACATTTAAAAATAAATTGCTTTGGAGAATCAATTTTTGAATAAGTTAGATGTGAAATTAAGTAATTAATAGAATAATATATTATAAATCCTAAAATAAGACTATTACAAATTAATAAAATACCTTCAGAGCTAGAACTACCTAGTATTTTTTGAAAAGCACTATTAGATAAAATATCAGGATTTACAAAAGTTATATCATCAAGTACAGAATAAATACTGTTATCGACTGATGAAAAAAGCTTTGAAAAAAGTTCATTTATAGAATTTAAAATTATTTCTGTTAAATTAATATTTTCTTCGTTCATTTTTTTCCAATCTAATAAATTTTAATTTAAGTAAGTAAAGTTTTTAATAGAGATAATACTAAATCAATACATAAAATAAATCCATATGAAAATAGACTTCCTCTGATTAATTTATTAGATGTACGAATTTTTTCTTCGTCTCCAAAACTAAATTTTTTCATAAGTATACCTGTTCCAACAGCAACAGCTGCAGCAGGAGTTGATATTTTTATTATATAACTTTCAATTTTTTCAAATGCAGAATTGAGTGTAGTAATTAATTTAGGATCAGCTGCATAAACACTTGTACTAAATGTTGACATGAATAAAATAGAAAGCATAATAGTATAAGTTAGTTGTTTTTTATTTTTCATTTTTTTGTCCTTTCATAAAATTTTCTTTATCATAATATGGTATCATTTGTAACTTTTGTGGTTTTAATATTTTCATACCATTAGAAATAAAAGCTAGACTTTTAAAGGTTTCTAATGATTGTGAAAAAAAGTTTGTATCATATATATAATCATTTTGTGTATATTTATTATAACTTTCAGATATATTTGAATCTCTTGAATGCAAAGTGTTTGTTATTAAATTAAATTTTGTTTCTTTTGCATTTTCAGAAATTGTAGTAGAAAATTTTTCCTTGTCTTCTTTTCCTAGTTGCTTTTGAGCTTCTTCTATTGTAAAAGTGTCATCAGTTCTAAACCAAAATTTATTAATCAGATTTTGAAGTATAACTTTTGTAGATGATTCATCTTTTAGAGCATTTTTTATTGATGAATAGCTTTGTGTTGCAACAATATTAATGCATTTTGCTTCACGACATTGTGCGAAAAAATCACTATCTGTTGTTGTTACATATTCGTGAAATTCATCACTAATAAAAGCACTTTTTCGTATTTTGGAAGGAGTATTTAATCTAGACATTACTTCAGATTGAAAATCAAGTTTTAAATAAGTAGCAATTATTTTTGATAAATTTTTATATTCAGATATATTCATATTAAGAACAACTATTTTACCTTTATCTAAAACCTCTTTAAAACCATTAAAATTAATTTCACTCTTAGGAGGACAAAATGTTTTTGAAACATTATAATCAGAAACAAAGATATTGGTAATTCTACTAATTTCAGATTTTAAAATAGAAAGAGTTCTAGTATCTAATGAAAAAAATTCTTTTTCAAAAAAATCAATGCAAGTTAATAGATTATAAACATCAGTATCAGAATATTTTCCACTTCTAAATATATTTTTTGTAATGTTTAATTTTTCTGAATAGTATTCTGGAAACATTAGTAGTTTATGAATTTCAGAAAAAGAAACATATCCATCATTATATAATCTGCAAAATTTAATGCTTTCAGAAAGTACTTGTTCTGCTTTATCTAACCAATAAGATTCAGAATTGTTAGGACTAAATAGTGTAAGAACAGTTTTTAATCTGTTAGCCAAAACTATAGGTTTTAAAGTAGGTTTATCAAGAGGATTGTATTTAAATCTACTTGTTAAATCTATAGATATAATGTCATCTAATCTTCCAAATTCATTAGCGTATTCAATAAGTTGATTAAAGTAATTTCCTTTTACATCTAATACTAATAATGCTAATTTTTCATTAAAATTATTTGAATTATATTTTATAAGTTGTTTTGTAAAAGGGTACATAGCTGATGATGTTTTTCCACTACCAATAGTTCCTGTGATTAAAATATTTTGATAAAGACCTTTTTCATTAATGAATACTGGTAAATTTTCTTCAGATACTCCAACCAATAGAGATAGTTCTTTAGAAGAAATATCTTGAATTAATTTTTTATTAATTTTATTTTTGGGAAATTTAATATTAGAAAAAAATTTGCTATATAAAATTAAGTAAGATATAGAAAAAGATATTAAATATAAATTTTTTAATAAAATCCAAATATCTGGATATACTGAAACTATATCAAATGGATGAATTGCATAAGGAAAAATTAAATTTTCTGCATTAAATATAGGATTAAATAAGATAAAAATTAAAATTAATGCAATAGAAAAAGAAATTATAAAAAACGATATTTTGTATAAAATATTTTTTAACATAAATTTTAATTTAACTGTGCTTTCTTGAATTTTAATTTAGAACCTTGCAAATCTTGCAATAAAAGAATTTCTACTAAAGAATATACTGAATAAATGATTATAAATATATTTATACCAAAACTTATGAAAAAGAGGTTTAAAAGAATTTTCATAAATATCACCTCTTTTATTAAATTTTGACTATAATACAACATTTTTTTTATTTTGTCTATACTTTTCAAAAAAAATGTGATAAAATTTTTAAAATTAAAGTTATAAAAACCAAAAGAGGGAGGAAATTATGATAGATAAAAATACAAAAATAGGAGAGTTATTAGAAATGGCTCCAGAAAAAGCAGATATTTTATTAAATGCAGGAATGCACTGTCTAGGTTGCCCAGCATCTCAAGCAGAAACATTAGAAGAAGCATGTAATGTACATGGGATTGATGTAGAAGAATTAGTTGCAGAATTAAATAAATAATTAATTAATAAAAATCTCTTTAATAAAATTAAAGAGATTTTTTGTATAAAAGACTTTCTAAAAAATTAAATTTTAGATATAATAAGTGAAAGTAATAAAACAATATTGACAGTGAAAATTAAAAAATGTATAATGCAAACATAAGTTTTGATAAGAGAGAGGAAAATAAGGATGGATTTATTAGAAGGATTAAATGATAAACAATATGAAGCAGTTATTAATACAGAAGGTCCATGCCTAGTTATAGCTGGTGCAGGAAGTGGAAAAACAAAAGTATTAACGCATAAAATTGCATATTTAATTAGAGAAAAAAATGTAAAACCATGGGATATATTAGCTATAACATTTACAAATAAAGCAGCTAATGAAATGAAATCAAGAGTAGAAGGTTTAGTGAGTGATGCAGTTAGAGATATGTGGATTGGAACATTTCACTCAATATGTGTTAGAATTTTAAGAAGACAAATTGATAGATTAGGATTTGATACATCATTTGTTATATTTGATACATCAGATCAAAAAACTTTAATTAAACAAATAATAAAAGCACAGAATTTAGATGATAAATTATATTCGGATAAATCTGTATTATATGAAATCAGTAATGCTAAAAATGAAATGTTAGATCCAGATGAGTATGCAGTTAGGGCGAGAGGAGATTTTAGAAAAGAGAAAATCGCTGAACTTTATAGAATATATCAAAATAAATTAAAAGAAAATAATGCAATAGATTTTGATGATATAATTAATTTTGCAATAAAAATTTTATTAGACAATCCAGATTTATTAGAATATTATTCAAGTAAATTTAAATATGTTTTAGTAGATGAGTATCAAGATACAAATAAAGCACAATTTACTTTAGTAACACTACTTGCATCAAAATATGGAAATATTACAGTTGTAGGAGACAATGATCAAGGAATATATTCATTTAGGGGTGCTGATATAACAAATATTTTAAATTTTGAAAAGGATTTTCCGGGAACAAGAATAATAAAATTAGAACAAAATTATAGATGTACTCAAAATATATTAAATGCAGCAAATGAAGTAATAAAAAATAATGAAACAAAATATGAGAAAAAGTTATGGACAGATAATGAAAAAGGAAATCTTCCTAAAGTATTTAGAGGAGATAATGAATATGATGAAGCAAATTACATAGTAAGACAAATAAATTCGTTAAAAACAGAAGAATATTATAAATATTCAGATTTTGCAGTTCTTTATAGAATGAACTCACAATCGCGTAGTATAGAGGATATTTTAAGAAGAGAAGATATACCATATAAAATTGTTGGTGGATTAAAGTTCTATGAAAGAAAAGAAATAAAAGATATTATCGCATATTTAAGACTAATACAAAATACAAATGATAACTTAAGTTTAACAAGAATAATAAATGAACCTAAAAGAGGTGTAGGAAAGACTAGTTTAGATAATGTTGAAGCTTTAGCTGCAAATAGTGGAGTTTCAATGTATGAAGTAATTAAAAATGCAGATAATTATGGATTAAATAGAGTTTTTGCAAATACTAGAGAATTTATAAATGTAATTGAAGAATTAAGAATCAAAAAAGAAAATATAAAAATATCAGAGTTAATAAAAGATACTTTAAAATTAACAGGATATACAAAAGCTTTAGAAACAGAAAATACTGTTGAAGCAGAATCAAGACTACAAAACTTAGATGAATTTTTAACAGTAGCAATTGAATTTGAAGAAGAGTCAGCAGACAATTCATTAAGTGAATTTTTGGAAGGAATTACATTAAGTTCAGATTTAGATGGAATGGAAGAAGCAGAAGAATCTGTAACATTAATGACATTACATAGTGCAAAAGGATTAGAGTTTCCAGTTGTATTTTTAGTAGGAATGGAAGAGGGAATTTTTCCAGGATATAAATCAATCGGAGAGCCTAAAGAGTTAGAAGAGGAAAGAAGACTTTGCTATGTTGGAATAACAAGAGCAAAAGAAAATTTATTCCTTACATGTAGTAGACAAAGAACAATCTTTGGTTCAACAAGTTGTAATGCAGTTTCTCGATTTATAAAAGAAATACCAAAAACAATGCTTGAGGGATATGAAGAAATAGAAGATACTAGAAATAATAGGTATCCAGAGAATGATGAATATGAATGGTCTTATGGAGAAAGAAGAAATAATAAAACTTCTGGTGGATATTATGATAGTCCAGTTTCAACATATAAAGATATTAGTGTAGCGGCATCAAGGGGAGTAAGTTCAACATATCAGTTTAGAAGTGCAGATAGCTTTTTAAATAGTTTAAATAAAAATAAAGCAAATGATGAAGTAGATTTGAGTTCATATAAAGCAGGAGTTAAAGTATATCATAAAAAATTTGGTGAGGGTATTATAAATTCTGTTGAAGCAGAAGGAGAAGACTTAAAAGTAGATATCAATTTTGAAAAAGTTGGTCACAAAAGATTAATGGCAAAATTTGCAGGATTAGAAATTATTGAATAGAAAGAAAAGAGAATTATGGAATATCAAGAAATTGTAACTGCATATAAAAAAGATAGTTTAGATACTAATGATTTAAAAAAGGAGTTAGAAAAAGCGAGACCTTTAAGGGGGCGTTCAAAGTATAGGGCTCTTAGTATAGCAAATAGAAGTATTGAGTTTAATACAAATGCAACTAATATAACAAGTATTTCAGAAACAGCAGAAAAAGTTGCTTTTTTTGATAAAGAATTAGAAAATATATTAGTAAAATATTATTTAGAGTTAGTAAGTTTAATTGATAAAAATAATGCTTGGATTTTTGCTAATTTATCAGCGTCTGAGCATACAGAAGATAATTTTAGAAATGTATCAACTCAAGAAAAATTTAGAATAATATTTGAAATGAATAAAAAGTATTTGGATTATTTAGAAATTCAAAAATTAGCTGATATAAAGGAACATGTTATGTTAGATACAGAGTTAACAGAAACAGAAATAAAACAAATAGCTTTTTTAAGATTAATGTTTGAAGCTTTAGATAATGATTTTGTAAAAAAGGAATTTTATTGCTTTGATGAGAAATTTTTAAGAGCTATAGTAGAGTTCAAAAAGGGTAAGGTTTTAAGAATTGAAGAATTTATGAAAACTAAAAGCAAAGCAGTACAGTACGAATATGAAAAAAATAAAAATTTTTTTACAACCGAAGATTATAGAGATATAGCACAAAATTTAATATTATCTAGCAAAACATTAAAAAGAAGTATAACTACAATAATTAGATATTTTGCAGAAATTTCAGAATCAGAAGCAGAAGAAGATTACTTAAAAGTAGAAGCAGGAATTCTTAAAGAATTAGAAGAAAAGTATTTAAAAATGGATGCTTTAAGAAAAGAAATAAAAACAGAAGAGTCAAGTGAAAAGTCAAAAGAAGAAAAAGATAATGCAGTATTAGAAAAATATGAAAAAGAAAAAATACAAGCTGAAAAGAAAAAAAGAGAAGATGAGGAAAGAAAACAAGCAGAACAAGTAGAGCAGGCTGAAAAAGAAAAAAATAGAATTATAGAAAAAACAGAAGGATCTACTGGAGAAATGGACAACAAAATAGAAGAATTAAAACAAACTCAAACTGTGAAAGAGCAGGTAATTCCATTGATTTTTTCATGGCTTGAAAGAGAAGATATTTCTCTTACAAAACGTATAGGTGGATCAAAAAAATTATCAGAATTTTTTGAAAAAATTAAACAAATTGAAAAAAATGAAGGTGTAAGAGTTAGTTTATTTTTAGTTACAAACACAGGAAAAGAAGTTACTAAAAAAAGAGTTAGTCAGTTTCAGGAAAAAGCTAAAGAGGAAAATTTACCAAGATTAATTGAAGGCGCATTAGGTGGTTATAGTGCATTTAGAGTAGATAGTGCTGGAAGAATAATAGATATGGCAAAAATGTCAAAAGAAAATAGGAGAAAAATAATTAATCTAGTAGAAAAATCAAAAGGTTTCTATATGCCACAAAATTTAATTGATGAAACAGAAGATAATTATTTAAGATATGAATTTTCAGGTACAAAAGATTCAAGTATAACAAAACAATATTTAGGAATAATGATAAGTAGATTGTTATCAGATGAGAAAATAAAAAGACAACCATTAAAATTTGTACCATACATAGAAAGAAATTCTATAGGGATAGATGTTCTTTTAGAATCACAAGTTAAAGGAATATCACAAATAGCTGATTATTATAAAATAAAATATGAAATAGATCCAGAAAAAACATTAAAAACAAATATAAATACAATAGACGAATTTATTGATAACTCAAGAGATGAACATGAAGAACATTAAAATTAATTGTTAGACAATTAATTTTAAAAGATGAAGAAAAGAGGATGTACAAATGGAAAAAGAAGTAATTGAAAATGTAAATAAAATACCATTTTTTAAACCAAAAGTGGAGAGGATATACAATTTTATAGAAGAAAAAAATTATACAGAAAGCTATAAGTGTGTAGCTAATTTAATTGAAATTGTTTGTACAACTTTATTAGAGAAAATTCATAAGAAAAAATTAGAAAATCCAAATATGTTTACATTAATATCAAACTTAGAAGAAAATAAAGAAGGAAAACTTGCTGATATACTTATAGAAATAAATGGAGAATATAATTCTAAAAATTTAAATAAAATTACTAATTTGGATTTAAGATTTTTACTTGTATATTTGGATGAAATAGTAAGAAGTATTGTAGAAAAGCATGGAGATATTTTTAAAGAAAACAATAATCAATAATTTTACTTATAATATTTGTAATGATGAAAAAAGCCTATCGTGATGATAGGCTTTAAGTTTTATATTTATGTATTACTCACCTGGTTCAAATCCACCAGGAGCTCTTTGTGTTCTGTTCATTTTTGCTTGATAATCTTTATACCAAGTATCAAAATTAGGATCTTTTGGTGAAAGTGTTGGTACTAGAGTGCTACTAATGGATGCAAGTTGAGCTTTTTTAAAGAATGGCGTATTTACATCTGAAGCTCTTCCTAAATATAAAAATTCCATTAAAAGACCATTATCTTTAGTCCAAACAGTACCATCATATCTTATAGAAGCAGACTGAGGTGAAACTCTAAAAGTTCTTTTATGAACATCCTCTAATTGACCAAATAAATAATGAATAGTAGATGCATTTTCTTTAAGTTTTTTTATATCAAAATATAGAGTTGTCGAATCTTCTTCATATCCGTAAAGCTTCAGTAAATAGATGTACACCGTTTTTTAGAAGTAGATACTTCTGTTGCTAAACATCTACCAAAAATAGTTTTTACATTACTTTCGTTTAATTCTACAGGTATAAATTGGTTTTCTTCTTGATTTTTCTTGATTTTATTTGCTAATAATCCCATAAAGATCTCCTCTCAAAATAAATTCATTATCATTGTAACACGATTTACATAAAATTGCAATATAAAAGTAATAAAAATGTAATTGTAAATCAAAATATTTATAAATAAAATATAATTGTAATATTTTATTTAAGTGAGATAAAAATGAGTATGAAAAAAATTGGAATTAACGATATTATAGATGATATTGTTAATCAAAATATAATTGAATTTAATAAAAAGTCTAAAAAGCAACAAGAAAGTCAAAAAGAACAGATTTTAGATACTATTAAATTAGCATTAGCAGGAAGAAATGACAATGATGAAAGACAAACTATTTTAATTGAAATATCCAAAAGTGTTAATAGTTATTCTCAATCTTTTTTTGATAGTAATGGAAATATAGATATAAGTTTGTTATCAGAAGTTGCTAAATCTACTGTAAAAAATGCTGAAAAAGCTGGAATAATAAATCCAGTAGGACATACAGTAGAAAAAAGTAATAAATCAAAAAGCAATTTTACAGAAGTTGTTTTAACAACAGCTGTTATTGATAGAATGATTAATAATTATGAAAATTTATCAAAAAAAGAGATTAATACTCTTTTAGATAACTATTCAAAACTTACTAGAAGTCAACAAAAGGAAGTTAATAAAAAGGTTAATGAAAGTGTAAATGAAATTTTAAATAATGATAGAGTAAGTGAAGAAGACAAAAAAGAGATAAATTCAAAAAGAGAAAAAGCAAATTCACTAGATAAAGCTTTAGATATTTTAAAGAAATTTGAAGATGGTAAAGTTACAGATGAGGATAAAAAAATGTATGCTAAAATAGCAGATGAATTGAATTTACCACCTATTGAAGATATAGAAAAAGATGAAAATAAAAAGCTAACTAAAAATATAGCAAATAATGTAGCTGAAATTTATAAAGAGATAGAAGAAATTAAAGAGCGCATTAATAAAGGATTAGCCACAGATAAAGATTGGGAAAAATTGTCAAAATTTACTAAAGGGGCAAATGCTATAGGGGATTTTAATGAAGAAAAGATTAATGAAGAGAATGTTAGTATACAGAATAAAAGTGAAAATAAAAATGTTAATGAGTATACTAATCCAAAAGATATAACAGCTACTATGGAGGATAGTGCTAGTAAATTTGATTTTGAAGTTTATAGTAAAGAAGAAAAAGAAGAACGAAAAGATGAAAATAACAATTTAGTAAAAAGTCAAATAGAACAGCTTCCTAATGAATTAGCTAAGGCAGGTTTTTCAGAAAATGACATAAAAGAGGCTATGTCTACATATACAGAGTTTTTTAAAGGACTAGATAATGATGATTTAGAAGCTTTATCTGAAGAGACAGTAGAGGGATTAACAGAAACTATAAAAGGAGTTTTTGAAGATTTTGAAGTAGATGAAAATGTAGGAAAAATATTAGGATTAATGGCTGGTATAACATATCACGGAAATATAAAAGAAGTGTTAATAGATTCAGAAAAAAGAGAGCAGTTTTTTTCTGAGTTAGAAGAGATTACAACTATGGATTTTGAAAGTAAAGCAGCTGAAGTTGCCACAGAAGGAACTGAACAACAATTTACTGATGAAGAACTTAAACAAGTATTTAATGAATATTTTAAAGCAAATTCAGTAGAAATGGATGTATCAGCAATTGAAAGACAAGCTGAAAAAACAGAAGTAGCAGAACTATTTGAGCAAAGTGCAGATGGTAACGAAAAATTAGGATTAAATCAAGATGTTGTAGCAAATATTTTTAATGAAGATATGGAATCAGTATCAGATGAAGATAATGCTACTCAAGGAAGTACATCAAGTGGTGCTAAGAAATTTAGTATAAATGATGTTAAAGCAGTAGCTAGTGGAGTAAAAATGCCAGAAATTCAAGACAGTACAAAATTAATACATGAAGTACTAAACGAAAAAGCTGAAAGAGAAGAAGAACAAGAAGTTCAAACAGTATAAATTGTATTTAAATAAGTACTTTAAAAGCCGAATATGTCATTTTGGTTAAATTTTTGGCAATAAGCTTGAAGTTTTTAGGTTTTGAATATACAATGATAATATAGTATAAAAGGGGGAGGTATATTTATGAGTGAAAATAACATAGAAGATAATAAGCAAGATAACTCTACCTTTATACCAGAAGATACAAATTATGAAGTAAAAGAATCTTTGTTAGATAAAATAAAAGGAATACTAACAAGACCAAGACTAGGACCAGCAAATAATGTAAGAACTACAAATATGGGATTTACATCTTGGAGTATGAGATCAATATTTCGTAGAGCTATGGAAACAGTATCTAATTCTGTTTCAAATTTAATGAGTAAAAAAGAACCAGAAGTTAGAAATCAATTTGCAACTACTATTATAGGAAAAGATGAAAATACACAAAATAAAGAACAAACTCAAGATAAATCAGCAGAGCAAGTTGCTAATAGGATTATTCCTCCAATTAAGCCAAGGGATACTGTAAGAGTAGCAGGATTTCAACCTAAGGGAATAATAGATAATGCAAAAACAGCTCGAGATGTCGCTGACGAAAAAGAAGGATTAGATGTAGAAGAAATAACTATGGAAGAAATTGAAATAAAACCTAAAGAGAAAGAAAAAGCTTCTACACAAGTAAATAGAGGAATTGAAGTTGGGGATATTAATATAAATGACTCACATGGAAAAGACTCAAAAGAAACACGTTTAGAAGATGAACGTATTTAACAAAAGAAAATATTTTGGAAGGGATTAGAATATGGCAGTTCAAATTAAGCCAGATCAAGCTTTTGCTTATTCAGAAATACTAGAAATTTTAGAACTCATGGAAGAGGAAGATGTAAAAAAAGTACCACAAAAGCTTATTGATATATTTGAAAAGAATGCTTTGCCAACATATGAGAAGCATTTTGATGTAAATAAACCATTAGCAGAACAAGACGTTTCTCCAAAAACAGCAGCATTAATTGCTATGCTTACTCTTAATTATTGGTGTGAATCTGAAGAAGAAAAAAGAGAATTAACAAATTTATATAATGAAAATGAACGTAAATATCAACAGGAAATGAGAGAAAAATATAATCCTGATAAAATATTTGATAATCCTAACAATATTACAGGTACACCAAAACCTGAAAATAATGAAGTTATACAGCATAATTATAATCCAGCGCATTTACCATTAGATTATAATATGTTTCCTTGGTATAAAAAGATATTTACTCAAGTTAGAGTATTTATATTAAACTTATTAAAAAAGATATAAGTTTCAATCTTAAATAATAGATTGAGGCTTTTTTTATTGTAGGAGTGTTTTCGTACTAGGTAATTGTGGCAAGTCTTAGAACTCGTAAATTTATATTTGATGGAAAATCTTAAAATTGCTTTTTTTTATAAAATATTTGAAATATATAAATAAATACTGTATAATAAAGTGGTTAAAAATATTAGGAGGGGTTAAAATGCTTTTATCAAACGGAGTAACTTTAAGATTCGGAAAGAGAGTACTTTTTGAAGATGTTACAATAAAATTCACAAAAGGAAATTGTTATGGTTTAATAGGTGCAAATGGTGCTGGAAAATCAACATTTTTGAAAATACTATCTGGAGAAATAGAACCAAACAAAGGTGAAGTTATATTAGACAAAGGTGAAAGATTATCTGTTTTAAAACAAGATCACTATGCTTTTGAAGGATATACAGTAATTGATACTGTTATGATGGGAAATAGTGAACTGTATAAGATTATGAAGGAAAAAGATAGTATATATGCAAAACCTGATTTTTCAGAAGAAGATGGAATGAGAGCTGCAAAACTTGAAGAAAGATTTGCAGAACTTGATGGATGGAATGCAGAATCAGATGCAGCTAAACTTTTAAATGATTTAGGAATAGATAGTGATTTACATTATAAATTTATGAGTGAGATAGAAGCTAAAGATAAAGTAAAAGTACTTTTAGCACAAGCTTTATTTGGAAATCCTGATGTTCTTTTATTAGACGAGCCTACAAACGATTTAGATATAAAAACAATTAACTGGTTACAAGATTTCTTAATTGATTTTGAGAATACTGTAATTGTTGTATCACATGATAGATATTTCTTAAACAAAGTTTGTACTCATATTGCTGATGTTGACTTTGGAAAAATAAAAGTTTATCCAGGAAATTATGATTTCTGGTATGAATCAAGTCAGCTTGCATTAAAACAAATGAAAGAAGCTAATAAGAAAAAAGAAGAAAGAATTAAAGAGTTACAAGATTTTATTGCTAGATTTAGTGCTAATGCTTCTAAATCAAAACAAGCTACTTCAAGAAAAAAGTCTTTAGAGAAAATAGAATTAGATGAAATAAAACCATCGAATAGAAAGTATCCTTATATAGATTTTAAACCAGAAAGAGAACAAGGAAAAGAAATTTTAGAGGTTAAGAATATATCAAAGACAATAAATGGAGAAAAAATATTAGATAATATTAGTTTTACTGTTAAAAGAGAAGATAAAATTGCACTTCTTTCAGAAAATGAAATTGCTAAAACAGTATTATTCCAAATATTAGCAGGAGAATTAGAACCTGATGAGGGAGAATTAGTTTGGGGAACTACTATTACTAAAGATTATTTTCCAAAAGATAATAATTACATGTTTACTGAGGATTTAACTATTACAGATTGGCTTAGACAATATTCAAAAGATCCTGATGAAACTTATGTAAGAAGCTTTTTAGGAAGAATGCTTTTCTCAGGTGAAGAGGCTCTTAAGAAAGTAAATGTTCTTTCAGGAGGAGAGAAAGTAAGATGTGTTCTTTCTAAATTAATGCTTTCAGAAGCGAACTTCTTAATTTTTGATGAACCAACAAACCATTTAGATATGGAATCTATTACGGCATTAAATGATGGTATGCAAAAATATAAAGGAATAATGATGTTTACATCACATGATCATCAATTAACTCAAACTGTTGCAAATAAAATTATAGATATTACAAATAATAATGTAATTGTTAGAGAGTGCACATATGATGAATATTTAGAAGAACAAGGAAATTAAATTATATTATAAAAATATATTTAGATAGAGAATATAATTCTTTGTATAATAAATATAGAAAATGGGAAGCCACTAAAGTGTGTATTTCCATTAGTTTGGAAAGCACCATATAACTTTGTAAAAAGTAATGTGGTGTTAATTTTTTTTGCTTGACAAAGAAAAATTCAAAATATAAAATCATTAATAAATAAATTCTTATATTATAAATAAAAATTTGAAAGAGGTACGAAATTGGATAAAATATTTAAGAAATTATCAGAAGAACTAGGAATTAGAGAAGCTCAAGTAGAAGCTACTGTTAAACTCATTGATGAAGGAAATACAATACCTTTTATAGCTCGTTATAGAAAAGAGGTAACAGGTAATTTAAGTGATGAAACTTTAAGAGATTTAGGAGAAAGACTTACATATTTAAGAAATTTAGAAGCTAGAAAAGAAGAAATAATTAGATTAATAGATGAACAAGGAAAGCTTACAGATGAATTAACAATAAAGATTGCAAGTACAATGGTTTTATCAGAACTGGAAGATATATATAGACCATATAAACCCAAAAAAAGGACAAGAGCTACAATTGCAAAAGAAAAAGGATTAGAGCCTCTAGCTGATATTATATATTTACAAAATGAAAAAAGAGATTTATATGAGATAGCAAAAGAATATATAGATGAAGAAAAAGGGGTAGCAAACGAAGAAGAAGCAATACAAGGAGCTTTAGACATTATTGCAGAAAATATTGCAGATGATGCAGATTATAGAAAAAGAATAAAATTTTTTTGCTTTAGAGAAGCTGTAATATCAAGTAAGATCAATAAAGAAGATGAGAAGTCTCCATACGAAATGTATTATGATTTTAAAGAAGGAATTTTAAAAATTCCGAGTCATAGAATTTTAGCAATAAATAGAGGAGAAAAAGAGGAATTTTTAAAAGTAAAAATAGATAAACCAGATGATAAAATATTAGATTATTTAAAAAAACAAATAATAAAAGATTATAAGAGTCAGTTTAATGAGCTACTTACACTTACAATAGAAGATTCATACAAAAGATTAATAGAACCTTCTATTGAAAGAGAATTAAGAAATGATTTAACAGAACGCTCAGAAGAAAAAGCAATAAAAGTATTTGGAAAAAATGCTAAACAATTATTACTACAACCACCAATTAAAGATATGACAGTTATGGGATTTGACCCAGCATATAGAACTGGTTGTAAAATAGCTGTGATAGATAAAACAGGAAAATTGTTAGATACTACAACTGTTTATCCAACAGAACCTCAAAATGATGTAGAAGGTGCAAAAAATACATTAAAAGCATTAATTTTAAAACATAATGTAAATATGATAGCAATAGGAAATGGAACAGCATCTCGTGAGTCAGAAACTTTTGTATCTAATATGATAAAAGAAATTTCAGGAGATCTTTATTATGCAATAGTAAGTGAAGCAGGAGCATCAGTTTATTCAGCATCTAAACTTGCAACAGAAGAATATCCAGATATAAATGTATCTTTAAGAGGAGCAATCTCTATAGCAAGAAGACTACAAGATCCACTTTCGGAACTTGTAAAAATAGATCCTAAGGCTATAGGTGTTGGACAATATCAACATGATGTTAATCAAAAGAAACTATCTGATAGTTTAACTGGTGTTGTTGAAGACGCAGTTAACTCAGTAGGTGTTGATGTTAATACTGCTACACCATCACTTCTTTCATATGTTTCTGGAATAAATGGAAGTATTGCTAAAAATATAGTTAAATATAGAGATGAAAATGGTGAATTAAAAACAAGAAAAGATTTACTAAAAGTTCCTAAGCTTGGACCTTCTGCGTTTAAACAATGTGCAGGATTTATACGTATATTTAATGGAAAAAATCCTATAGAAGTAACAGCTGTTCACCCAGAGAGTTATGATGTTGCTGAAAAGCTATTAACAAAAATTGGATATTCTGTGGATAACTTAGTTCAAAAAGATAAATTAGAGGCATTAAAAAAAGATTTATCAAAAGTAGATGCAAATAAATTAGCAGAAGAATTAAATGTAGGTGTTCTTACACTTAAAGATATAATTGAAGAACTTTCTAAGCCGGGTAGAGATCCTAGAGAAGATTTACCAAAACCAATTTTAAGAAGTGATGTATTAAAATTTGAAGATTTACAAGAAGGTATGAGTCTTACTGGAACTGTAAGAAATGTAATTGATTTTGGAGCTTTTATTGATATTGGTGTAAAACATGATGGTTTAGTTCACATATCTGAAATGGCTGATAAATTTGTTAGAAATCCTTCAGAAATAGTTTCAGTTGGGGATATAGTTAAAGTAAAAGTTATTGGAATTGATAGAGAAAAACAAAAAGTTAGTTTATCAATGAAAGTATAAAAAGAAAAACTCAAATTACTTAAAAGTAATTTGAGTTTTTTAGAAAATTTTAAAATTAATGTTGACATACAATAATTTACTGTGTTATTATATGTGCACCTTAGGAGGTGTTATATCATAAAGCTTTTATTTCTATTATCAATTTTTATTCTTTCATTTTTCACTATTAGAAAAATTGTTATTAAATTAATTATCCACAAAATAAAAAAGAAAATTTTAAATTAATAGTTATTATAAAAGGAAATCTGATGTATTGTTTTGTATATAAAATTGAGTGTAATCTTTATTTTATAAGAAATATATAAAATAAAAAAATCGAAGAATAAACTCCGATTTATATTTAAAGATTAACTATTTTACCTGGTGTATTTCTACTTGCTACACTTAATTTTATTGTATTGATATCACTATTATTGTTCATAAGCTGTTCTGCAACAGTTTTGTAAGCAAGCTCTGGAAAGTTATTTTCTTTACTTAAATGACCAAGTATTACTTCTTTTAAATCTTTTTTCATTAGTTCGGAAATTGTTTTTCCAGCTGTTTCATTAGATAAATGACCATTTGGACCTTTTATTCTTTGTTTTAAATGATAAGGATATTTAGATGCATCTAACAGTTCTGGTTCATAATTAGATTCTAATAAAACAAAAGAACTATTTTGCAATTGTTCAAATATTCTATTATCCATATAACCCAAATCTGTTGCTATACTAAGTCTTTTTTTACCATTATGTATGCTAAATCCACATGGGTTTGCAGCATCATGTGGAGTAGTAAATGGATGAATAGTTAAATCATTTAATAAAAAATCTTTATCATTTTCAAATAACTTTATATTTTTTTCTGAAATTTTTTCTTTTTGTTTTTCCATAGCATTCCATGTTTCTAAATTAGCGTATACAGGAATATTAAATTTTTTAGAAACCATTCCTAAACCTTGTACATGATCAGAATGCTCGTGTGTAACTAAAATAGCATCAATATCTTCAATAGATGAATCGATTGATGCTAATCCTTCACAAATTTTTTTACAGCTTGTTCCACAATCTATTAAAACTTTTGTATTATTTGTGCTAACAAATAAACAGTTTCCAGAACTACCACTATACAAGCTACAAAATTTTAACATTTTTTTATCCTCTGCTTTTTATTATTCTTCTACTCTTTCTATTTTTGCACCTAATTTTCTAAATTTTTCTTCTATATTTTCATAACCACGGTCAATATGATTTAAATTATAAATTTCTGTTTTTCCTTTTGCAACAATACCAGCAATAATTAAAGCTGCTCCAGCTCTTAAATCTGTTGCATAAACAGGTGCTGCAGTAAGTTCATTTACTCCTTCAAAAATAGCTGTTTTACCTTGAGCTGTTATTTTTGCACCCATTTTATTTAATTCTGCTGTATATTGAAATCTTGATTCCCAAATACTTTCGTTTATAATACTTGTTCCTTCTGATATAGAAAGAACAACACCCATTTGAGGTTGTAAATCAGTAGGGAATCCTGGGTAAGGTAATGTTTTTATTGTTGCTTTATGAGTTCTTTTTCCATACCAAACTCTTAAATGATCTCCATTAGCATCAACATTTCCACCGATTTCTACAACTTTAGCTATTATTGATTCTAAGTGCTTTGTAATACAATTTTTTATAATTATATCACCTTTAGAAGCAACTGCTGCAAGCATGAAAGTACCAGCTTCAATTTGATCAGGAACTACTGAATATGTAGCATCACCTTTTAATTCTTTTACGCCATTTACTTTTATTATATCAGTTCCTGCACCTCTAATATCAGCGCCCATAGTGTTTAGAAAATTTGCTACATCAACAATATGAGGTTCTTTTGCAGCATTATCAATAACTGTTGTTCCTTCTGCAAGTACAGCAGCAAGCATTGCATTAATTGTAGCTCCTACAGAAACAACATCCATATATACAGAAGTTCCTCTTAATTTTTTTGCTTTTGCTGTAATATTACCATTTGAAACATCAACAGTTGCACCTAGTGCTTCAAATGTTTTTATATGTTGATCAATAGGTCTTGAACCTAGGTTACATCCACCTGGAATACCAACTTTAGCATTTTTACATCTTCCAAGTAGAGAACCTAAAAGATAGTAAGAAGCTCTAAATTTTCTTGTAGTTTCAAGTGGAATGTTATTAGAATTTATTTCACGTGTATCTATTGTTACTTCATGTTCTGTTTTCCAAGTTATTTTTGCACCTAATTCAGTTAATATATCACAATATAATTTTACATCACTTATATTTGGTAAATTTTCAATAGTACAAATTCCATTTATTAATAATGTTGCTGGTATAATTGCAACAGCAGCGTTTTTAGCGCCACTTATTACTACTTCGCCTTTTAAAGGAGTTTTTCCAGTAATAACTAACTTTTCCAAAATATATACCCCCATATTTTGTTTAAATTGATAAGCAAAATTTGCTCAATACGAAATATATCACAAAAATGTTATATTTACAATACATTTTTTTAATATAATAGGAAAGTTATATTTTCCTATTAATAAAAGTTTTGCTAAATTTGTACATAAATTTATTTCATAAATTTGGTACAAGAACAAATTGTTGGGAAATCAATCTTTTTTCAGATTTGTTCTATATGGGAATATTTAAGAATTTGAAAATAATTCTACAATTTTAAATTTAAATTTTATTGTTTCTGAGTCACTTGTAATGATTGCAAATTCTTCATCAGATAAATTATCTTTTAAAAGTTCTTCTGTATCTTCATCAATTACACCAGATGAAATATCTACAAAACATAAAGGTGGGAAAAGCGAACACCACCAATTTTTTCCTTCTGCTTTGCCAATTTCTATTTTTAAAGCATCATAATAACCAGCAGGTAGTGAAACATTTCCATATAGTTTAGTTGGAAAATAGAAATTGCCTATTTCTAAAGATACATTATAATTATATCCTTCATTTTCAATAGTTTTTTGTGCTATATTTTCAAAATCGGATATATGATCTTGAGTTAAGCAAATAGCATCTTGCTTTGATAATCCATCATAGCTTAAAGAATTCATATATTCTATAATATTATCTCTTACTTTTAATTTTAAATCTTGATCTTCTTTTGAATCACTATTTGCAAGAATATGAAGTCTGAAAAAGTTATCAGATAAATCTTTTGAAATACTGCTTGCATAAGATGATATTGATATAAAAATAAAACTAATTAAAAGTATTATTAAAATAGATATATATTTTAACTTTTTTATCATTTTATTACCTTCTTTCATTATTATTCTATTAGTCTAAGTATTTACTAAAAATTATAAAATTATGCAAAAAAAATAATTTGTTCCAAAAATGGATATGTCGAAAAATAAGGAACGATTTAGTTTGACCAGCATATATATTAAATGATAAAATCAAAAAAGTTTGAATATATGGAGGTGCGGTTATGTATAATCAAAAAATTTGTAGCTTTCATGTAAGTGATTTACACTTATTTACAATAGTATTACCATATATAAATGAAAAAATAAAAGAAGAAAAAGATATCGTAGCAATTTCACAAAAAGATTTAACTGGAGAAGTAAAAAAGTATTTAAAAAATGTAAAATCATTTAAATGTGAAAGAGAAAAAATCATAAGTATAGGATGGAGGAGAGTAAAAGAAGAACTATTTAAAGAAGATTTTAGCAACAAAATAGTAGTAGTTATAGGAAATAATAATTTTGTAGATGAAGTTAATAAATTTCTTGACGCTAAATTAGATATTTATGAAATAGTAAATTGCTATAATGTTGAAAATGGAAATCAAATAGCTGATATTATACGAAGATACGATATACTTTTAAATACAGAAGGAAAATTTAAGATAGAAAAAAATTCACAGAATGTACAAAAAAGAAAAACAATAAAATCACAATTATAGAATAGCATGTATTTGTCAAGATGTAATTTATAATATAAAAAAAGATAAAAAGGTTAAAAATAAAGGTTTTGAATATAGTTGACTAAAATATGAAAATGATATAAGATAACAAAAATAGAGATTAGAAGTTAATGATATTTATATAAATTGAAAGGAGTAAAAAACATAATGAGTAAAGAACTAGAAGATGTAAAAAAAGTCTTAAAAAAATATGGTCAAGAACATTTGCTTTTAAAATATGATGAAATGGACAGTGAGCACAAAGCAGAGTTATTAAATCAAATAAAAGATATTGATTTTGAATTAATGAAAAATTTATACGAAAAAGCAACAAAACCAGTAGATTTAGAGAAGGTTACTGTAGAACCAATAGAACATGTTGATAAATCTAAATTAACAGTTGCTGAACGTGAAATGTATGAGAAAAAGGGTATTGAAGCGATAAAATATAATAAATTTGCCGCAGTAACAATGGCAGGAGGACAAGGAACTAGACTTGGACATACAGGTCCAAAAGGTACTTTTATATTTGATACAGAAAAGAATAAATCTATATTTGAAGCTTTATGTGATACGTTAAAAGAAGCATGGAGAAAATATGATACAGTTATACCATGGTATTTAATGACAAGTAGAGAAAACAATGATGCAACTGTAAAATTCTTTGAAGAAAATAACTATTTTGGATATCCAAAAGAAGCAGTAAAATTCTTTAAACAAGGTGAACTACCAATGATAGGATTAGATGGAAAAATTCTATTAGAAACAGATGGTATGGTTAAAAGAGCTGCTAATGGTCATGGGGGAACTCTTCAATCAATGGAAAGAAGTCATGTTATTGAAGAAATGAAAGAAAATGGTATTGAATGGGTATTTATAAATGGTGTTGATAATGTTTTAGTAAAACCAGTTGATCCATTATTAATAGGTATGTCTATACATAATAAAGTATTAGGTGCTGTAAAAGCAATAGAAAAAACAGATCCAAAAGAAAAAGTTGGTGTATTTTGTAGAAAAAATAAAAAAGTTGGAGTTATAGAATATACAGAAATTTCAGAGGAAATGGCGAATTTAAGAGATGATGATAGATCTCTTGTTTATGGAGATGCAAATGCTATATTCCACTTATACAATATAAAAGGATTAGAAAAAGTTAGTGAATTAAGCCTTCCATATCATACAGCTGTTAAGAAAGCTAAATATATGGATGAAAAAGGAAAAATTGTTGAAGGTGATAAACCTAATGCATATAAATTTGAAATGTTCATATTTGACTCTTATGAAATGTTTGATGATGTAGTTGTTTTAAGAGTAAAAAGAGAAGAAGAATTTGCTCCTATTAAAAATGCTCAAGGTCAAGATAGCCCAGAAACAGCTAGAAAATTATATAAAGACTATATGAATAAAGTAGAATATACAAATAAATATAAAGAATGGTCTACAAGTTCAATATTTGATGAAGAAACAAGAAAAGAATTATTAACAATAGCTGGAAATGAAGAAGAAATAAAAGATAGGTTTTATAAAGACTTAGAATTTGGAACAGCTGGAATGAGAGGAGTTATTGGTAATGGTACAAATAGAATGAATATTTATACTGTTACAAAAGCGACTCAAGGTTTAGCAAATTATATTTTAAGAAAAGGAACTGAAAGTAAAGGTGTTGTTATAGCTTATGATTCAAGAAATATGTCACCAGAATTTAGTGAAGCAACTGCACTTTGTCTAAATGCTAATGGAATAAAAACATATATATTTGATAGTTTAAGACCAGTTCCAGAATTATCATTTGCAGTAAGAGAACTTGGATGTACAGCTGGAATTATGATTACAGCTAGCCATAATCCACCAGAATATAACGGATATAAAGTGTATTGGGATGATGGAGCACAAATAGTAGCACCACATGATAAAGAAATTATAGCTGAAGTAAATAAAGTAAAAGATTATTCATTAATAAGAATGATTACATTAGAAGAATCTAAAAAATTAAAATTATATAATGTAATTGGAAAAGCAATGGATAAATTATATATTAAAGCTATAAAGAAACAAGTATTAAATCCAGAAGTAATAAAAGAAGTAGAAAAAGATTTAAAAATTGTTTATACACCATTACATGGAACAGGAAATATTCCAGTACAAACAGTTTTAGAAGATTTAGGATTTTCAAATGTTTTTGTAGTTCCACAGCAAGAATTACCAAATGGAAGTTTTCCAACAGTTGATTATCCAAATCCAGAAGATATAAAAGCTTTTGATTTAGCATTAAAATTGGCAGAAAAAGAAGATGCAGATGTAGTTCTAGCAACTGATCCTGATGCTGATAGATTAGGAGTTTTAGCTAAAGATACAAAAACAGGAAAATATATGCCATTTACAGGAAATATGTCAGGGTTATTAATTGCAGAATATATATTATCTCAAAAGAAAGCTAAAAAGCTTTTACCTAAAAAAGGTGCTTTAATTTCAACTATAGTTTCTTCAAATTTAGCAATAGCTATAGCTGAAGAATATAAAGTTGACTTTATTGAAGTATTAACAGGATTCAAATATATAGGAGAACAAATAAGAAATTTTGAAAATACAGGAAGTCATGAATATTTATTTGGATTTGAAGAAAGCTATGGATGTTTAGTAGGAACTCACGCAAGAGATAAAGATGCAATAACAGCTGTAATGTTACTTTGTGAAGCAGCAGCATTCTATAAAAAACAAGGATTAACTTTATGGGATCAAATGATAAATATTTATGAAAAATATGGATTTTATAAAGAAGGAATATCTACAATTACATTAAAAGGTGCTGATGGCGCAGTAAAAATGAAAGAACTTTTAGATTCTATTAGAAGTCATCCACCAAAAGAATTAGGAGGATATAAAGTTACAAGAGTTAGAGATTATCAATCAGGCATTATTGTAGATACAAAAACAGGAAAAGAATCAGAAACAGGATTACCAACATCAAATGTTTTATATTATGATTTAGAAGATAATAGTTGGTGTTGTATAAGACCATCTGGAACAGAGCCAAAGGTTAAGTTTTATATGGGAGTTAAAGGTAAGACTTTAGATGATGCAGAAAGTAAACTTACAAAATTAAAAAAAGCAGTAATGAAATTATCAGAAAAATAAAATAATAAATTGATAGTTAAAAAAGTAAGAGAAACTAATTATAAATTATTTATAAACTAATTATAATATAGTTTCTCTTGCTTTAATAATATATATTATTAAAATAAAATAAAAAAAATTTAAATAAATTTTAAAAAGATGTTGACAAGTCACAAAAAAAGGTGTATTATATATAAGCAGTTGTAATTTTGGAACTGTAAAATGGGCTATTAGCTCAGGTGGTAGAGCACTTGACTTTTAATCAAGTTGTCCCGCGTTCGAGTCGCGGATAGCTCACCAAAAGAATATCTATCGATGTTCTTTTATGGCCCCTTGGTCAAGCGGTTAAGACATCGCCCTTTCACGGCGGAGACATGGGTTCGATTCCCGTAGGGGTCACCAATAAAAAATTGGTACATTTTAAAATTGAATATGCCGCTGTAGCTCAGTTGGTAGAGCAACTGACTTGTGGAATAGATAAACAGGAATGTTTATTTTGAACTATTTTGCACCTTTACAAAGAAATTTGTAAAGTGGACACCGCTAATTCGGGGAAGACTAAGTAGAAATATATGTTAATCCCGAGCTAGAAAGAAATTTCGAGTGTAGAGACTTTATACGGTGTACCTAAGGCGTAAGCTATGGTAAAGAGAAAGTCCAGACTACAAACACATTTGTGGTAATGAAAATTATGGTAGTATGAATCAGTAGGTCGTCAGTTCAAGTCTGACTAGCGGCTCCAGAAAAAAAGATAAGTATTTTACTTATCTTTTTTTACGTTATATATCAAAATATCGAATTGTCAAAATAAAAAATAGCTAATATAATTATAGTGGTGATAATAATGAAAGTATGTATAAATTGTAATAATACTATTTCAAATAGAAATAAATATTGTTCTTTAGAATGTCAAAAAGAATATGAATATAAAACTTATATTGATAACTGGAAGGCTGGAAATAAAAATGGAATGCGAGGAAGTTACCAGCTATCAATGCATATAAAAAGATATTTATTAGAGAAATATGATTATAAATGTGTTAGATGTAATTGGAACAAAATTAATATATATACAGGAAAAATACCATTGGAAATAGAACACATTGATGGGAATTATTTAAATAATAGCGAAAGTAATTTAATCGTTTTATGTCCAAATTGTCATTCTTTAACTAGTACATATAAAGGTGCTAATATTAATAATGGACGAAAAAGCAGAAAAAAGTATGAGCAATAATTTATCTTTGAGTAGTTTAAATAACTAAAAAATAGGAGTTAAAAATATTGCTTCAAGGAAGTATAATAATATTAAGGGGTAATAAGATGAATATATTTGATAAATATTTATTAAAGAAAGATAATCTTTTAAAAAGAAGAGTTGAAATTGATAACACATTTTATGAAAAGTTAGTTGAGTTATCAAATGAATATGATGCATCAATTAATAAATTAGTAAATATAGCGATTATAGATATGATTAATAACGAAAATATTGCAATATACGAAAGAGCGGAAAATGAGATTATAGAAGCACATAATTTTGCAATTAGAGAAACGTCATATAAAAAATTGGAAGAATATAAAAATAAATATGGTTTATCAATTTATAAACTTATTAATATAGCAATTTACAATGCATTATATAATGATAAATTATAATAATTTTGTACATAATAATTAAAATAGTATAATTATATAAATAATTTATACTACTTTTTATTTGGTACATATTCAATTATATCATTCATAGAACAATTAAAATAATCACATAATCTTGCAATAACATATATATCAACTCTAACTAATTTACCAGACATTATTCTTTTTAAAACTTTAAAATCAGTATTGGTATCTCTAATAATTTTATTTAAACTTAAATTATTTTGAATTATTAAATCTTCTAATTTGAGAAGATAATAACCATTTTCTATTTTTAATTTTATCATATTAATACTCACAATTTTTTCTTTCATTATATAATTAGAATTTATTACTTGACTACTGGATATATAACCAGTATAATGTTTTAGTTATATGAAATTAAAAGGGGTTTATGCTATGAAGGAAAGTAATGAGGCAATATTTTCAAATGCAGAATTAGATAATATATCTAATATATTGAATAATAATATGTCTATATTAGAAAGTAACGAAGATTACCTTAATCAAATAGAAAGGATAACAGAATTACAAGAAAAAATTATTATGAATATAAAAGATAGAGACATTAAAAATCTTTTTTTACAATATGAAAGTGAAATAATTGATAATAAGAGATTTGAGCAAGTTCTTATTTATAATATAGGAATAGTTACTGGAATAGAATTAAATAATATGAAAGATGAAATTCAAATTAATTCAAAAAAATATTTAAGTAAAAGAATTATTGATTTTTCTAAATATTTAGATCAAGAACAATTAAAGTTTTTAGAAGAAATAAAAATATTTATTAATGATAGATTATATACACCAGAAGAATTTGATAAAATAGATAGAGATGTATTTGCATATTCTAGATCTTCTATTGTGTCACACAAAAAAATTAATGAAATTCTTGAAATATTCGCAAAAATTTCAAGTGATTATGAAATTTATTAAAGCAAACCATGAGAAATAATATATTTTTCTGTGGTTTATTTTTTTGCTAAAATAATATAGTATACAAAGAATTTTTAAAAAAGTTCAACCTGTAGGATAATGATTTATATAAAATAAGTATAATAAAATATTGAGAATATAAATATTTTGTGATATAAAAATTAAGATATTATATTAAGAATAGGATTAAGAAATGAAACGATTATTTAAAATAAGTTTTGATATATTAGTTACATCAATAGTTCCAATAATATCATGGTTTTTATTAGGTATTATATTAGATAGTAATTTAATTAATATATTTACTTTAACTTATCCATTACAGTGTTTGATGGGAATGATTAATGCTATATTTGGTGCAGGGGCTAATATTACTGTTTATAAAGATAAGAATAAAAATGCAGCAGATAATGGTATTTTTTATGGAATTACTTTTAGTATATTAGTTTATGGTTTTATAATTTTTAATAATGAGAAATATATAAATTTTATGAACATGGATAATACGATTTATAAGAACTTTTGCATATATTCAATATTTCAAATTTTTTGTCAGACAATTTTGCAATTGATACTAACAAAACTTTATTATAAAGAGGAAAATACTAAAGCAAATAAGATTGCAGTACTATTTAATGTTGTAAATTTTGTAACTTTAATAGGAACAGCAATAATTACTAAAAATCAAGTTATTACAGCGATAATAGCGGGAGTTACAATATTTATTATAGATGTTATTTTAATTATTAAAAATGTTGAAAAAATTGATTTCAAAATTAATCTAAAGAATTGTTTTAAATATAATTCTGTATCATTTAGTGTAAGCTTTTTATTTTTTATTATGTATTTGTTTGGATTTAGTAATTCTTTTGAATATGGTGAAAATTATATAATAGCAATTACATTTGCTACCTTAGTAACTGATATGCAATGGGATATCACTGATGCAGTAAAAACAGTTGCAAAAGTGGATATAGCAAAGAAAAAGTTTAATTATAATGAACATTTGAGAAATGCAATTAAATTGTATTCTTTGCTTATTTTATCTGTATTAGCAATGAGTTTAATTGCCTATAGATTTTATAATCCAGATTTTACTATTATAAGTATATTTATTTCTTTACACATATTAGATTTTATGTTAGCACCATTTATAGAAATAAAAATTTGTTTTTTACAATTAGAAGACTCAGCTTTCAAAATGACATTAAATGTAACAATTGCTTATATAATTAGAACTTTAGTATCAGTATTTGCGCTAACTCCATTTTGTACTATTATTGGACAAATGAGTTCAACAGCATATGAACTAGTTTGTACTAAAATAAATTTTAGAAAATATAAAGATAAAGTATAATAGATAAAAAAGATAAAAACACATAATTTTCCTATTATAGGTAATAATACCTATGATAGGAGAATTTTTTTATGGAAAATAAATCATTTTGGATAGATAAATTTAATTTAGAAAGTTATGAAAGTTTAAATGAAAATATTACTACAGAAGTATGTATTATTGGTGGTGGAATTACAGGAATAACATCTGCATATTATCTTTCTAATAAGGGGGTAGATGTAACTGTAATAGAAAAGGATTTTATAGCATCTAAAACTACAGGTCATACTACAGGAAAAGTAAGTGTTCAACATGGATTGTTTTATAAATATCTTTTAGATAATTATGGTGTTAAAGTTACTGAAAAATATTTAAAAGCAAATTTGGAAGCTTTAGAAAATGTAGAAGAAATAATAAAAGATAATAATATATCTTGTGATTTTGAAAAAAGAGATTCATATATTTATACATGTATGCCTCAGAAATATAAAGATATAGAAGATGAAGTAAATATATGCAAACAGCTTGGGTTAAAAGCTTCTTTTGAAAAGAATATAGAATTACCAATAAATATTCAAGGAGCAATTAAAACTAAAGATCAAGCACAATTTAATCCTGTAAAATATTTAGATGGTTTATGCAAAGTAATGGTAAAAAATGGTGCTAAAATATATGAAAATTCTCAAGTAACAGGATATAAAAAAGTGGATGGAAAATATGAAGTACTTGTAAGTACAAAAACAGGGGTGTATAAAGTACTAGCAGATAAAGTTATAGTAGCAACTAGATATCCAATTTTTAATTTTCCAGGAATGTTTTTTGTAAAGAATTATCAAGAGTTAGAATATGTAATGTGCGTAGAAGTTAATAAAGATATTGAAAATTTAGGAATGTATTTATCAGCAGATACTCCAGCTATTTCATATAGAAGTGTATTATGTGATAATGGTAAGAGATATTTGTTTGTTGCTGGAAATGGTAGTAAAACAGGAATAAATTGTGATAATGCTCAGAATTATAAATTTTTAGAAGATAACCTTAAAAATATTTTTGGTGAATATAATATTATGTATAAGTGGACAGCAGAAGATTGTATTAGTTTAGATAAAATACCATATATAGGAAGGTACTCAATATTAGTTAAAAATATGTATGTTGCAACAGGATTCAAAAAATGGGGAATGACAACTTCTAATATTGCTGCAAATATTATTACTAATAAAATTTTAAATCAAAGTGATAAATATTCTGTAATATTTAATTCTAATAGGTTGAAGCCTATAAAAAATAAAGAAGAAATGAAGAATATGATTAAAGACACATATAATTCATTAGTGAAAGAAAAATTTGTAAAAAGAAATGGTAAAAGATATTGTACGCATTTAGGATGTGAGCTAGAATTTAATAAGACTACAAATACTTGGGATTGCCCTTGCCACGGAAGTAGATTTGAGAAAAACGGAGATTTAATAGATGGCCCAGGTCAAAAGGACTTGAAAGAATAAAAAGCAGTAAGTTTATTGACATTAGTGCATCTTGCTCTTATAATAATTGTAGGTAAATATTAACCTAGGGGAGAACTAAATTTATGATAAATATAA
Organism: uncultured Clostridium sp.; assembly: GCA_947427205.1. Taxonomy (GTDB): domain Bacteria; phylum Bacillota; class Clostridia; order TANB77; family CAG-508; genus Scatovivens. The sequence continues at coordinate 22,017 of CANEHB010000008.1, read as the reverse complement.
AAAAGCCAAAAATTTATACACCAGATGAAATGTTAGACAAATTTTTGAAATGGTTTGATTTTAGAAAAAGAATAGCTTTTATAACAGTAATTTTAGTTGGGATAATAACTCATCTAACAATGATAACAGAAATGATTATGAGTCAAGATGGTCTTTGGAATTCAATAGCATATTCAAGAGCTGGAACATGGGAGCTTACACTTGGAAGATGGGGAATAGAACTTATTGAAAGATTAAATAGTTTTATTGCAATACCAACAATTTCAACCATATCATGTATAATAACTATGGCAGTAACAGCTGTTATTTTAGTTGAACTGTTTGATTTAAAAAGTAAAATATCAATAATATTTACTTCTGCAATGTTGGTTTTGACGCCAACATTTACAGCAACAGTTCTATACATATATACTTCTTTTGCATATTGCTTTAATATGATGCTGTCAACACTTGTAATTTTATTTTTGTACAAGTTTAAAAATAAGAAATTAGGATTTATATTAGCAAGTATATGCTTTATGTTTTCGTTAAGTATCTATCAAAGTTATATAGGAATTACAATAGGACTTTGCTTAATGATTTCAATAATTTACATATTAAGAAATGAGAAAAATTTAAAAGAAATTTTCAAAAGTATACTAATAACAGCTTTATCAGTTATCATTGGTGGAGTAATGTATTATGTTGTAACAATAATTCTTTTAAAATTCTCCAGATTAGAGTTTGCACAATATAAAGGACTGGAAAATATAAGTATTTTAGAGATTTTATTAAATTTAAAATTTTCTATTATTCAAACATATAAGGATTTTGCAATGTTCTTTTTTGGGGATGAAATAGTGTATAATTCAAATTATAAAAGGGAGATTTATTATTTTATATTTTTTATAGCTTTTACAATTTCAAGTATAATAGCAATGTTCTCTATTAAAGGAGATAAAAAAGATAAAATAATTAAGATTGCATTAGTAATATTAGGATTAATAATATTACCAATTAGTTTAAATATAATAGATATATTAGTTAATGAATCAGCAATGTATGCTCTTACAGCAGTACAAATGATTTTAATGATACCTTTTGCATTTGCTATATTTGAAATTGAAAATAAAGGTATTTTGATAAAGTGGCTTGCTATTATTTCATGTATATGTATAATGTGGACATATTATATGGCAGATAATACTTCTTATGCCACTTTAAAACTTACATATAACCAAGCGTATTCAACTACAATGCGTATTATGGATAGAATAGAAAATACTACTAATTATACAAAAGATACACCTATATTATTTGGTGGAATTGTAGGAAATAATAATTATCCAAGAACTTCAAATATATATAGTTATACAATAGGTTCTATTGTTAATAATGTGGTTTTTCATGGTACATATGGTGGTCAGCTTGGAACATGGCAAAGTTTTATAAGAATTTTTTATGGAATGGATATTACTTTTTGTAATGAAAATGTTTATAGAGCTATTGTTACAGGAGAAGAATATAAGAAGATGGAAATTTTCCCATCACCAAATTCTGTAAAAGTTATGGATGGAATAGTAGTTGTTAAATTAAGTGAAGATCCACCATTGCCATATTAAAATATATGTATAGTTGTATTAACATGTGTATAAGTATGGACAGAAATGTTCAGATTATATATATGCAGAATGCATTTGCGTTCTGAATACTGAGGCTGTAAGAATTAAAATCTGGTAGCCTCAGCAAAACGTCCCAAAAGGACATAGGAGGTAGTAAATGTAATGAGTAAAGTTGTTGTAATAACAGGTGCAAGTAGAGGGATAGGAAGAAATATGGCTTATAATCTTGCTTTGAGTGGATATAAAATTATAGCAAATTATAATAGATCAGAAGAGGCAGCTAAAAGTTTGCAAACTGAATTAAGAAAGCAAGATATTGATATAGATATTTTTAAAGCTAATGTTTCTATAAAAAGTGAAGTAGAAAATTTAATTAATTTTGCAATTCAAAAATATAAAAAAATTGATGTACTAATTAATAATGCAGGTATTGCTCAAGAGGAATTATTTACAAATATTACTGAAGAAGATTTTGATAAAATGATGAAAACTAATTTATATTCAGTTTTTTATACAACACAAGAAGTGGTTAAATATATGATTAAAGAGCATAGTGGTTGTATTATAAATATTTCTTCTATATATGGTCTTACAGGTGGGGCGTGCGAGGTACATTATTCTATAGCAAAAGCTGGTGTTGATGGTATGACAAAAGCTTTAGCAAAAGAACTTGGACCATCTAATATAAGAGTAAATTCTGTAGCGCCTGGTGCGATTGATACAGAAATGAATAAAGATTTAGGTGAAGAGGTTTGGAATCAAATTGTAGAAGAAACACCACTTATGAAAATAGGACAACCAATAGATATTACAAGATGTGTTAAATGGCTTATTGAAGATGAATTTACAACAGGTCAAGTAATATCTCCAAATGGTGGTTTAGTGATTATATAATAAAGATTTTATTTATGAAAGTGTGTTTAAATGTTTAGTGAAAGAGAATTATATGAAAAGTTAAAAGGATATTATGATATTTTAGGTGTAGACGAAAATGTGGATGAAGCAAAATTGAAGAAGGCATATAGAATTGCTGCAAAAAAATATCATCCAGATGGAAAAATAGGTGATAAAGAAGCTGAAAGTAATTTTAAAAAAGTATCTGAAGCCTATACAGTTCTAAAAGAAGAAAATAACAGAAGACTTTATTCGGAATTAAAAAAGAGATATGAGAGAGAAGATAGTAATACTACTAGAAAAGAAAGAAAATCAACATTTTATAGAAGTTATGAAACACATGAAGAAAAAGAACGAACAAATAATTATGTTTTTCAAAGAAGAGATGGCAGTAAAGTAGAAATAATCCCATTGGATAGATATTTAACAGAAAATCAAACAATATATAAATATAGAGTAAATCAATATTATAAAGATATGACTATTGTAGATGATGTATATGGAAGGATCAATTTAGAGGAATTATTAAAAACACCAGAATATTGTGATTTTTGTGTAAATAATTTATTGAGTAGGGAAAATATCTATCAATCACAAATACATTATAATAGCTATATTGGACATATAGAAGGTGCGATTAAAAATGGAAAAAGATATTATAGAATAGCAGATAAGGATTCATCAGAAAATTTTGATATATCGATTGATGTAGGTGATATAAGGTATAAGAGCGAAAGAAATGTTACAATAGACATGGAAGATTATGATATTTGGATTGAAGAAATAGGTAAAATGATAGTTAAAGGTAAACCTTTAAATCAATATTTTATTTTTTCAGATTACTTAGATACAATGAATATAATATATAGTGAAGATATAGATTTCAAAAAAATAAAAAATAATTCAATATATTGTAAAGCAATATCAGAGAGATTAATAAATGAAAAAAGATTAAAACAAAAAATTAAAGATGGTGGATATGTAGGGCAAGTTTTATATAATGTTGAACTAGATGATTATGATATTATAGCAGATGAAGAAATAGAAAAAGTGTTGAACATAAAATCTAAGAAAGAAGAAAGATAAATACATAAACTTTTTATAAATATTAGGTTAAAATTTTATAATTGAACAAAAAAGAGGATTTTAATCCTCTTTTTTGTTTTCTATTTTAAATTTCTTCTGACTTTTTCTTATAGTTTCCTGTAATTAATTTAGGTATATATATAAGCATTTTATAAATTGCAAGTTTTACCTTTTTAGTTAATATGTATGATTTACGTAGCCTTTTTGAAGGCTTTTTTCCTAGGTTATCTATAACTAATAAAGATGTTTCAGGATGTTCTATTTGAAAAATATAATTTGTTCCACCGTTGTTATCCCATTCATCTTTTTCATTTTTTATACAAAAATTAAATGTTTCTTTATCTATTAAATCAACTTCAATCTGAAATCCAAGTTCTGTTTTTACCATTTCGGCATCTACTAGGCCTTCCCACTCATTTCCAAATCCATAATGAATATATGTATTTGTTGAACCATCTTGGAAAAATTTTCCTGTATATGATATTTTTACAGTGGTATTAGGGGTTAATTTATCAGTATTGAAGAATATGTTTTTTACTAATTCCATAAATTACTCCTCTTAAGTATGTGACTAGAATTATTATAGTATTAAAGGTGTTTTTATTCAAGTAACTTTTAAAATATTACAAAAAGTACATATTTTTGTAATAAGAATGTAAAATTTTATTAAATATATACTCTTCCTATGATTTGAAAATTATCTTTAGAATTAACTACAATATCTCTAACGTCTTTATTATCAGCACGTAGAACGAATTTGTCTTTTTTATACATAAGTCTACGAATAATGTATTCGTCATTTAATTTGAAAAGCCCAATAGCTCTATTATCTAAAAGTCCATTAATTTCGACAAAAGCATAAGATCCTTCTTTTATTATTGGTGCCATTGCATCATCAGGAACTTTATAAGCAAAAGATGCATTTGAAAAGTCATATGGACAATCAATATATTCATCAATTTTTGAAATTGCAGGAACTTGATTATATGATATATGATCTATATATTTATATTCAATTTGTTCTTCTGAAAGAGTTTTGTCATATGTATACAATAATTGCTGATAAGGAATATTAAGAGCATAGCATATTGATTTTAAAGCTTTATGACTTGGGTTTCTGTCACCTTTTTCAATATGAGTTAAATGTCCTATGTTAATTTTAGTTTGATTTGCAAGTTGTGTTTTAGTTATTCCTTTTTCTTTTCTTATTTTTGAAATCATATTTCCTATCATATTTTTTAGTACCTCACTTATTCTATATAATAAAAAAATAAAAATAAATAATATAAACATATCTATATGAATACAATATTTATTAAGTTATTATATATATAATTTTTTTTATTGTCTATAGGTAAAAAAAATATTGCAGAAAAAATCAACATATGATAAGATTAGTAACGAAATTATTACGGAAAGGAAGACCTGTAATGTCCGCAGCAGCTAAAAAGAAGAAATCAAGTAATACAAAAAAAAGTAGTACAACTAAAAAAAGTACTAACGAAAAAGTAAATAATAATGAGAATTTAGAAAATCAAACATCTGAAGTAAAAAAAGAGACTAAATCTTCTAATAAAAAAACATCTACTCCAAAAGAAAAAGTAGAAAATGCAGAAACTAAAAAAAGTAATACTTCAAAAAAGAAAACAGAAGGCTCTGATGAAAATAAAGCGATTAAAAAAAATACTACTAAGAGTAAGAAGAATACAAATAAAAATGAAGATTCTAAAAAAAGTAGTGTAAGTGAAGATAAAAAAGAAGTATCAGAGAAAGATAAGCTTGAAAATGTATCAGATAAAAGTGAGACAAAAAAGAGTACTTCTAAGAAAACTTCTAGTAAAACAAAAAAAAGTTCTAGTACAAAGAAAAAGACTTCTACAGCAAGCAAAACTACTAAAAAACAGACTAAAAAAAGCATTACTGAAAAAGAAGATGTAGTAGAAAATGAAATTGCAGAAAACTCAAATAAAAAGAAAACTGGTAAATCTAAAAAAGAAAATAAAGTTTCAAACGAAGAAGAAAAATCAGATTCAAAGGAAAATAAAGAAGAGATTGTAGAAAAAGTAGAGAAAAAAGAGTCACTTAATCCAAATGAAAAACCAGATTATGTAAAAAAAATGCTAAAAAATAGAAAAATAAAAATGTTCTTTATAGCACTAGTTATCTTATTCATACTTTTAATATTAGGATTTTCAATTTGTTTTTCTTTACTTAATATGGATAGTAATAATTTTACTAAAGGAGTTAAAATTAGAAATATAGATGTTTCTGAACTAACATTAGATGAAGCAAGAGAAAAAATTAATTCTTCTATAAATTCTGAGCTTGTTCCAGAAATTGAATTAAAATATGGAGAAGAATATAAAATTACATTAAGTCCAGAACAAATTGAGTATAAATATAATGTAGAAGAAGCATTATTAAAAGGATATGATGTAGGAAGAAGTGGAAACATATTTGTAAATAATTATACTTTATTATTAACACCATTTTTTGAAAAAAATATAGATGTTAATTATATGTATAATGAAGAATTTTTAAACAACTTTATTGATGATATAAATTCTAAAATACCTGGGATTGTTGTTGAACCAAACTATTATATAGAAGAGGATGAACTAATAATAAGTAAAGGTAAAGATGGAATTCAAGTTGATAAAGAAAAGTTAAGAAGTATGATTTTAGATGCTATTTCTAGTAGAGATATTAATGAGGTATTAAAAGAGGATTATAAACAAATTATTGATATACCAGTAATAGATGTAAAAGCTAGTTTAATAGATATAGATAAGATTTATAATGAAATTCACAGAGAACCTCAAGATGCATACTATGAAACAGATCCATATAAGATTTATGCTGATGTAGATGGTATTGATTTTAATGTTTCTGTAGATGAAGCTAAAAATATTATTACATCTGAAGAAAAAGATGAATATACAATTCCTTTAAAAATAACTAAGGCAGGAAAAACAATTAATGATTTAGGTACAGAAGCATTTCCTTATTTAATTTCTTCATTTAGCACTAAATATGATGCTAGTAACAGAAATAGAAGTACAAATTTAGAAATAGCTGCTGAAAAGATTAATGGGAAAGTTTTAATGCCTGGAGAAATATTCTCATTTAATAAAGTTGTTGGAAAAAGAACAGTAGAAGATGGATATAAAGATGCCAAAATTTATGCTGATGGTGGAGTAGTAGATGGATTAGCAGGAGGAATTTGCCAAATTTCTTCAACACTATATAATACTGTACTTTTAGCAAATTTAGAAATAGTAGAAAGAAGAAATCACTCATACACAACTTCATATGTCGCAGCTGGAAGAGATGCTACAGTAGTATATGGAGCGATAGATTTTCAGTTTAAAAATTCAAGATCTTATCCAATAAAAATTGAAGCATCTGTAAAAAATGGAATAGCAGAATTTAAAATGCATGGTATGCCAGAAGAAAATGAATATGAAATAAGAATATTACCAGTAACTACACAATCAATACCATATGGTACATCTTATATTGATGATCCAACATTAGCTCCTGGAAGACAAGTGGTAGTTCAAGCTGGTCATGCTGGATATAAAGTTACAACATCAATAGAAAAAAGATTAAATGGTACAGTTGTATCAAAAGAAGTAATATCAAATGATACTTATAATCCAATGAAAACAATAATTAGAAGAGGACCTGTAGCAGTTCCAACAGAAGCAGCGCCTGTACCAGTAGAAACTCCAGTACAATAAATTAATAAAAAGAGTTAAATAGAAAAATAGTGAATTAGAAAAAGCTTTTTAATTCACTATTTTTATTTAATAATAAAATGTTTTGTCAATAGTTATTTTTCAATAGGATATTATACATCTTCTATATAAATTAAGAATTTACTATATATAACTTTTCTATTTATTATTATTATTATTATTTTCAGAAGAACTTAGTAATTCCTCATAAAAACAAATTGTTGCACCAGTAACATATGGTACTAATAAAATAGAAAGAAAAGCTGTAATTATAACTGATATAGATCCTAAAATATAGGATAAAAAAGTACCTATTAAATAAATAACCATATACCAAATTACAAAAGAAAGTGTTAATAAAACTAAATTAAGTTTATTGTTTCTCATTAACTTTTTACTTTTCTCTACTATTTCTTTTCCATCTAATTCTGGATTATCAAAAAGAATGTAATAAGATAATGAATATGAAAGTGATTTATAGATAGCATATATAGTTGCTACAATTACTAAAATAAATGCAATAATAAAGTTAGGTGTCAGAAGCTCTGAAATAGTAACAGTTCGAATTGTACTATTAGAAAGATCTACAAAGTTTTGCATAAATAGAGCAAATAGAAATACAAAACTTGCTGTTAAAAGTATAATAGGTATAATTAATTTTAAAAATGTTCTTCCAACAGTTTTCCAAACACCTTTAATATTTTTTAATCCTATTTTTATAAAATCTATGACACCAACATCATCATTACGAGTAATTTTCATAATAGATGCCACTACTCCAAATGAAAAAGGTACTGTAAAAATAAGAACTATAATTTGATAAATTGAGTATATTAAATCATTTTTTATATATATACCTAAAAAAGTTGTTAGGAATATAATAACAAAATAAAGTAGGTATATTAAAAGAGCTTTTACATAACTACCAGTTAATTTAATTTTTGCATCTTTTTTTAGTTCGCTAATTATCATATTTTTTCCTCCTTAAATTAATGTATAAATTAAAATTTTAATAACGTTTTTATATTATAGAAAATAAAGCTAAAATGCTGAGTTTTCCATTTTTATTTTTTGAATTTCTATATAATCATTTTCTAAAATGTCTAATAGAGTTTTTATAACAATAGGGTCAAATTGAGTTCCAGAGTTTGATTGTAGTTCGTTTTTTACATAGCTTAAATTTAATTCATCTCTATAAGAGCGTTTGCTTGTCATAGCATCAAATGCATCAGCAACAGTAACGATTTTTGCAAGAAATGGAATATCATTATTTGAAAGTCCATAAGGATAACCTGTTCCATCAAATCTTTCATGATGATACATTACTATAGGTAATATATCTTCAAATAATTCTGAATTTGAAAGGATGTCTTTTCCAATAGTAGGATGTTTTTTCATTTCTGAATATTCTTCATCTGTTAATTTACCATTTTTTAGTAAAATAGAATCAGGGATTTCAACTTTTCCTATATCATGGAATATACCACCAAGTTTTAATGTTTCTAAATCTGAATTTGAAAGTCCTAATTTTTTACCAATTAAAAATGAGTATTTAGAAACTCTTTTTGAATGATTTTTTGTATATACATCTTCAGATTTTAAAGCTTCTATTATAATTTTATAGTCTTTTAATTCTGTACAATTTATATTTTTTGAAATCATATATAACTCCTTTAATATTTACATATTATCATTATTTATTAAATAAGTAAATATGTATGATACACACTTTTATTATGTGCAAAATATTAAAAAAATAATGATGTATAAAATAAGAAAAAAATGGAAAAATATTTCAGAAAGGAATGAGAATATATGTATTATGAGAGTAAAAGTGATAGAAAAAAAGGGCAAATAATCATAATTGCGTTTATGATAACAATAGTAGCCCTTTTAGGAGTTTTAATAATAAAATTAGACTCAAATAAGAATGTTGAAACTACGACTACAAATTATGATGTTAGCAAACTGTCCACAAATATTGAGGAAAATGTGGAAAAAGATACTTCAGAAATGATTAATTCTGTGGTAAAAAGTGTTGTAGGAATTTCAAAACTTCAAACAAATGGAAACTCTATTTTTTTAAATAGTTCAGAAGAAAAGCTTGGGCTAGGTAGTGGAATTATTTTATCTGATAATGGATATATATTAACAAATCAACATGTTGCTGGAAATAAGTATAGTAATTGTTATATTACATTAGAATCTGGTATTACTTATAATGGTTCAGTTGTATGGTCAGACAATAATTTAGATTTGGCTATTGTAAAAATAACAGCTAGTAATTTAGATTATATAGAGCTTGCAGATTCTGATAATATAAATTTAGCAGATGAAGTTTATGCTATTGGAAATCCTATAGGAATTGAATTTCAAAGAACGGTAACAAAAGGAATCATAAGTGGAATTGATAGAACTATAAAAATAGAAGAGGGTGAACAAGGAAACTATATGGAGGATTTAATTCAAACTGATGCAACAATAAATGAAGGAAATAGTGGTGGACCATTAATTAATACAAATGGAGAATTAATAGGAATAAATACTGTAAAGATAAGTGATGCAGAAGGAATTGGATTTGCAGTTCCAATCAATATAATAAAACCAATATTAGAGAAGCTAATTCAAAATGGAAAGTTTGATGAAGCATACTTAGGAATTTATGGTTACGATAAAGAGGTTATTCCATATTTAGATTCAAATTTGAATATACAAAGTGGTGTATATGTTGCAACTATTTTAGCTGACGGACCATTATTTAATAAGGAATTAAAGGTAGGAGATATAATTACTAAAATTGATAATATAGAAATAAGTAAAATGAATGACTTAAAGAAATATATTTATACAAAATCGCCAGGAGAAAAAGTAAATTTAACTATTAAAAGAGGAGAAAGAGAGACTAATTTAGAAGTAGATTTAGGATATAAAATGTAGAATTATTATTTTATAATAATATTTTTTTACTAAATGCAATTGATAATAGATAAATAAACTAAAAAGCACATTGAGAAAAGTATTTGTAGATGATATAATAGAAAATATATTTAGAATGAAAGTTATTTATAATGAAAAAATATTTTAATTTTTATTAATAGGAGTTTTTATGAATATTGGATTTTATACAGGGAGCTTTTCTCCATTTACTAATGGCCATTTACATGTTGTTCAACAAGCAAGTAAAATATTTGACAAACTTTATATAGGAATTGGAATAAATAAGAAAAAGAAACCAAGATATGATAATTATTTAATGAAACAGGCAATAGAAAAAGTATTAGAAAAGGAGAATCTTTTAAATGTATCTGTTATTACTTATGATAACTTGTCTGTTGATGCAGCTTTGGAATATAATGCTAATTTTTTTGTAAGAGGAATACGAAATGGTATGGATTATGAATATGAAGAAAATATGGCATCAATAAATGAAGAAATATCAGAATTAGATACAATTTATATTAGAGCTGGAAAATTAGGAAATATAAGTTCGAGCTTAGTTATGGAACTTATGGAAAATGGAAAAGACGTTTCAAAATATCTTCCTAAAGAAATACTAGAATTAGTAAAATCAAATACTTAAACTTGTATAAAATATAAAAAAATGGTATAATAATTTACATAATATATGAATTAGGAGGACACGATATGAAAAAAGTTGTAAAGCGGAAAGGCGATATTATAATACAGGGGTTAAGCTCCAGTAATGGTATAGCTTTTACTGTATCTAAAAACTTTTTAGGTCCGTTTGTAATGAATGGGCCAACGGTAACAACAACAATTTCTGAAGGAAGAGCAGTTTCAGAAATAACGAGAGAATGGTATGATAAAAAGTTCTGGGATAAGCAAAAAAAAGTAGAACACATTGTAAAAGAGATAGTAGGAAAGATTATATTTATGTGTTTCTTACTCATTGCCATATTTAGTGGGACATACTGGATGAGGATATTCATGAGCTTTTTATTTATACTGATTTCGGTTTTAATGGATCCACAAATTTTTATGGTGTTTATAGGTGGTAGGATTTTTCGGAAAAAAGAGTACATTAGTTTCATAAAATATCATGCTGCTGAACACGCAGTAATAAATGGGTTCTATGATCTGGGACGAGTTCCAACAAAGGAAGAAATAGAAAGGTATTCAAATCTTTCACCAAGGTGTGGCTCTTTAGAGTTCTTGTACAGAATTACAGGGTGGTGGATTCCAGCAATAGCAGTGCTCTTACCTAATTACTTTTATACATTACTAGTAGGGATGATATTATATATTCTACTGGCAACTATAAGGTATAAGGAAAAGTTATATTTTATGGAATTTTTGGTTACTTCAAATCCAACAGATTCAGAGTACGAAGTAGCAATTTCAGGATTAACGAACGCACTTGAAGAATACGAAAAACATAACAGTATGACATTTGCACATCTTCCGATGGGAATGCCACTTGTAGTTATTGAGATTGTTCATGACGAAGAAAAATAATGGCAAGTTACCAAACGTGTTAAATTAGTAAAAAAATTTTTTCTTGATAGAATAGACGCTACTTAAAAAGGTGGCGTCTTTTTCTGGTATTAAATAATATTTGTGCAAATTAACAGGAGAAACTTATAATAATAGGATTTTACTAATATTTATAATAAATTTTATAGGACTTGACAAATATTATAATAATTAATTTTATCTTAATCCAAAGTTCATATTAAGTTCATAATTGAATGATAAATTTAATCTAATAAAATCGAAAAATGTAGATATATGTAAATTTTAGGAGGAAAATCATATGGAGTATATTGAAAAAATGTTAAAGAAAACAGGTATTATTTCAATACTAGAATCAATAGTTTTTATTATTTTAGGTGGTATACTTGTATGGAAAGCAGATCTTGCAATTAAAGTTATTTCTTATATATTAGGAGCTATTTTTATATGTATAGGATTAGCAAAAGTAATAAAATATTTTTGTGCCTATAAAGAGCATTATGAATTATATAATTATGAACTAATATATGGATTAATGGCAATAGTTATAGGAATTATAACAATTTATTATAGTACTACAATTGAAACCATTTTAAGAATCATTATTGGAATATGGATAATTTATAGTTCTTTTATAAAATTAACTTTAGCATTAAAAATGAGAGATTTAGAAGTAAAAGCTTGGATATATAGTTTAATTTTAGCAGTAATTATGTTTGGATGTGGTTTATTTATAGCTTTAAATTCAGGTACTATAATAGTAACAATAGGAATAGTAATGATAGTATACTCTATTATAGATATAATTGAAGATATAATTTGTATGATAAATATAAAAGAGTTATTTTAGATTTTTAGCATGTCTCTTACAAATTTTATAATAGAGATATGCTTTTACTATAAGATAAATTTTATCATAATATTTGTAATAACATAAAAAGTAAAAAAGTAATACTATATAAATAGGAGAGAATTATGAGATTATTTTCAAAACTTGGAGAATATAATGCGTGTGGGATGTTTTCTATTGGACATTTGATTTTGCTTAGTGTTACAATAGTTGGAATTGTAACTGCACTGCACTATACATTATATAAAGGAAAAAAAGAAATTAAAAATATAATTAAAAATTGTACAATATTTTTATGGGGATTAGAAATTATAAAGATAGTATTTAATCTTTGGTCTGGAAATGCTAATAATCCAAATACATATATACCATTATATTTTTGTAGTTTAATTTTATATACTGGATTAATGAGTGCTTTTGGAAAAGGCACAATAAAAAAAGTAGGAGATATATTTCTTGCTACAGGAGGAATTATAGCAGGAGCAAGTTTTATGCTTGTACCACTTACATCACTTACTAATTATCCAATGTGGCATTTTATAAGTATACAAAGTTTCGTTTTACATGGAACTATGGTATACTTAGGAGTGTTAATTAATTTAACAGATTACATAGAATATAATAAAAGTGATATAAAATATTATTTTAGTTTAATAATATTTTTGGGAATTATTGCATATATTGTTAATTTAATTTTAGGTACAAATTTTATGTTTATATCACAAAACTTTCCTAATACACCAATAGAAATTATATATAATATTACAGGTAGTTTTTTTCCATTAGTAATGCTATTGGGTCAAGCTATATTACCATTTTATATAATATATTTTATAAAAGAAAAATTACCAAATGAATGTAAAGAAGAATTAATAGAGAATATTGAAGGAGCAGTAAGATAATTTAAATAGGAGGCAAAATGTTTAAAATTTTAGTAGTAGAAGATAATAAGAACTTGAGAAAATTAATGATAACATACTTGAAAAGGAATAATTATGAAGTTTTAGAAGCAGAAGATGGTAAAGTTGCCTTGGATATAATTGATAAAAATCATGTAGACTTAATAATTAGTGATATAATGATGCCGAACATAGATGGATATGAACTTACGAAAGAATTAAGACAAGCAAATTTTTTAGTTCCAATTCTTATTGTAACTGCAAAAGATACTATAGATGATAAAAGACAAGGATTTTTATTAGGTGTTGATGACTATATGGTAAAACCGATAGATATGGATGAGATGATTTTAAGGGTAGGCGTGCTTCTTAGAAGAGCAAATATAGTTAATCAAAGAAAATTAAAAATAAATGATGTACTTCTTTCTTATGATGAATATACACTAGCAAAAGGAAAAGATGTTTTTCAACTTCCTCAAAAAGAATTTCAGCTTTTGTACAAACTATTAAGTTATCCAAATAAAATTTTTACAAGGCAAGAATTAATAGACGAAATATGGGGGTTAGAAAGTGATTCAGAGCAAAGAACAGTAGATGTTCATATTAAAAGATTAAGAGAAAAATTTGATAAATTTGAGGAATTTGAAATTTTAACAATAAGAGGAATTGGATATAAAGCCATAATAAAGAAATAAAGAGGTTTTTATGAAAGAAAAGAAATCACTATACTCACATATTATTATAGCTTTTATAATGATATTAATATTTATGTTTTTAATAACAAGTATGTATTTTAGATATGCTAGAAATTATTTATTTGATTTAATAGAAAAACAACATATAATAATAAATGTAGATGAGGATATTACAAATAATGGAGATGTATTAGAACAGTTAATATCAGGTGTTATAGAAACATTAGCAATTGCATCAATAATAGGAATACTTTTAGTAATTATAGTAGCAAGACATATAATAAATCCGATTAAAAAGTTAAACAATGCAACTCAAAGAGTAGCTAAAGGCGATTTTACAATAAATCTAGAAACCAATAGAAAAGATGAGATTGGAGAGTTAACTAAAAATTTTAATAAAATGGTTAAGGAATTAAATAGTATAGAATATTTAAGTAAAGAATTTATGAGTAATATTTCACATGAATTTAAAACCCCTATAGCATCTATTCAAGGTTTCGCTAAATTGTTAGAAGATGAGAATATAACAGAAGAAGACAAAAAAGAATATATATCAATAATTATAGAAGAATCAGAAAGATTGGCTAATTTATCAAGCAATATACAAAACCTTTCTAAAATAGAGAACAAGAAATTTTTTAACAAAGATGAAAAGATTATATTAGATGAACAGATTAGAAAATGCATAATAATATTAAATCAAAAAGTAGAAGATAAAAATATTGATATAAGTATGAATGATAAAAATATTACAATTTTAGGAAATGAAGATTTACTTCAGCAAGTTTGGATAAATTTAATAAATAATGCAATAAAATATAATAATGAAAATGGAAAAATAGAAGTAATATTAGATGAAAATAAGGATTATGCAATAGTAGAAATTAAAGACAATGGAATAGGAATAGAAAAAGAAAAACAAGAAAGGATTTTTGAAAAGTTCTATCAAGTTGATAAATCGCATTCTACAGAAGGCAGTGGTTTGGGTCTTGCTATTGTGAAAGAAATACTAGATTTGCATGGTGCAGAAATTATTTTAGATAGTGAATATGGTAAAGGAACTAGTGTTAAAGTATTATTGCCAAAACAAGTATAAGAATGCTATAATTTTGTATATAAAATCTTATGAGGAAAAATTAATATGACAGAAGACGAAGAAATAAAAAAATATATTTCTAATGTTAATAAAATAATATCTAGTGGTGATCCAAAATATATTTCATATATAAGTAAAGAATATATGAAATACAAAAGGAATAATCCTATTTTAGCGTCAGTAATGGAAAATATTATTAGGAGTGAAGCTTCAGAAAAAGGATCAGTTTATGCTATTTTTATTGATAATGATAATAGCATAAATTTGGATGCAATGAGTGATATATCAAAGATAACAAATGTTGCAGATTTTATAAAAAATGTAGATGCTTTATCTGAACAAGATGTAGATTTTGGAGATTTAACAAGTGATGAATTAATTATTGAAGGTATGCAAATTGCAGAGGAACTAGCAAGAGAAATTGAAGAAATGGAAAGTAGCATAGATTATGAAGGACCTTCAGTAGAAGAAAGTGTAGACACTCAAATAGAATCAAAAGCAAGTAATGTACTTGCTAAAATTTCAGCTTTTTCAGCAGTTACAGGAGTTGTAAAAATAACTATAGATGCTATAAAAAGCAGAATAGAATCATCTAAAAATCGAGTAAAAGAAAATATTAAAAACAAAAAAATGCAAAAGATACAAAAAAATAATCAAGTAAATGAAAGTAAAAAAGATTCAAATAATAATCATTTTATTCCAAAAGCTATTGTTTCTGAAGCTATTGCAATAGCAGATATGAAAAATAATAAAAAGAAGATAGATAAAAATAGAAGTATGAATGTAACGAGTGATTCTTTTAGTGGAGATAATGATACTAGTAGTACTCAAGAAGATGAAGAGCAAGATATATAATATTAAGAAAAGATTAATTAAGTGTTAATAAAATATTAATAAGTTACTTGTAAAATATATATAAGATATATATTGTGTGAGGTAACAATATGAGAAAAAGAAATAAAAGTTTTTTAAGAAAAATTATAAAATTATTAATACTTTTAATTATTCTTTTTTTTGCTTTTAGTTTAGCAAAAAAATATTTTAAAACTGACATAAAAAATATAGGACAGGCACAAAATAAAAATTATTCTGGTATAGGTCAAGAAAAAGTTAAAGGAAAAGATGGATATGACACTATTTTTATAACTGACAGCAGTAAAGAATATAAAGAATATAAGCAAGGTGGAAATTCAAGTTGGAGCAATAAAGAGTATTGGGGTGGAACAATGGAAGAAAATGGTTGTGGTATAACTTCTATATCAATTATTACAAGTGGTTATAAAAATGAGTTTACACCAGATGATTTAAGAAAAAAATATATGCCTCATCTTGTAGGAGAAAATATACCTAAAGAGTTAAATAATACATTTGGAATAAAATGTAGTGACTTTTATTATAGTACAGTATATTTTTCGAAGAAAGCAATTATAGAGCAATTAGAAAAAGATAGACCTATTCTAATATGTGTTTGGAATAAACCAGATGCAAGATGGACAGAAAAGTCACATTATATGGTGCTTCTTGCAACAGATGGAGAAAATAAAATTTATGTATCAAATCCAAATGGAGAAGAAAATGAAAGTCCATCTGGTTGGTATGATACGGAAAGAGTTTTACCTTACATAGCAAAAGCGTTATTTATAGAGGAATAATTTTTTGTTCCTCTATTTTAGCATTAATGGTAAATTAGGTTTATTTGTGGATTTTTATAAGAATTAGCTTTCAGTAAACTGAGGGCTAACTAGTTTGTATATTACTCATTATTATCTTTTACATATAAATTACATTTACAAATTCTTTTTTTTATGAATTCATCGCAAGGACATAAGGTACTTTCATCAGATATTACTCTACAAGGACAATGACCATTTTTTCTGTAAATTCCTTCTAATATTTTATTTACATATTCTCTATCTGGATTTAAAATATAACCTTTCATTTTTCTCCTTTTTTTGACATCTATAATATAAAGTCTTTATCAAATTTTTTTATAAACATTTTTCTATTTCTTCTATAAGTTCTTTTTCGCTTTTAAAACCTTCTAAAGAATTTATAATAGTACCATTTTTAAATATTTTTAAGGTTGGTACTACATCTATACCATATTTTATGGCAGTTTCCATATTTTCATCTATATCTATTTTTACTATTTCAATGTCACTTCTTTCATTTGAAATTTTTTCTAAAACTGGTGCTAACATTTGACAAGGTCCACACCAAGTAGCAAAAAAATCTACCAAGACTAATTTTTTGTTTTTTAATACATCTTTTTCAAATGTATCTTTATTTATATGGTTTATCATATATATTCCTCCTTAATAATGTATTTTTACTTTTTTTAATCTATGTAAATAATAGATTTATTTATGTTATATATTAAATGTATATCTAATAACTTGTTTCTTACATATTATATAACACATTCTTGCTTTCTTTATTTACTTCAATTAATTTATATTCCACTCAAAAGCACCTGTGTATTATTAGTTATTAATTCTACATTTTAAATTATTCTATTTATTATTATTACCTACAATTATTATTATAATCTATTATTTTAATTTTGTCTATAATATAAAAAGCTTTTACTTAATATATATCATTAAATAGATATTATTAGTAAAAGCTTTTATAATCAAATAATAATATTTTATTTAATTAATTTTCTAATGCATTTTTAGTGACATCTACAGTTTGATTTAGTTAAACATATAAATAAAGCTAATAAATTTATTAATAGAAATGCAAATAAAAATCCCCATAATCCTATTAATATAGCTCTAGATATAACACCTGTAGCTAGTGTTATTCCAAGTGCAGCAACACTAGTAGTAATAGTCCCAATTATTGATATAGTAAGACATTTTCCGTTTTTACATATACATTTTTCAGTTCTTTCTTTTCCAAAAATCGAAATTATAGTTAATAGTATAAGGCTTAAAATTGAAATTCCAAAAGCAATCCAAATAGCAATTATTATACTTGGAATAAAAGCAAAATAAAATAATGCTCCTATAATTATTCCTATAATAAAGCTAATAACTGCTCTTATTATGCAATTAAAGTTATACATAAATAGTATCCTCCTTTAATAGATAATAGAAATTATCTATCAATAATAGTTTATGAAATAGACAAAGTTTTGCTATATAATTTATGTATTTTTATTAAATTATATTGACAACTGTTTTATACTGTCATATACTGTTATATATAAAGAGGTGATGAAGTGAATTTAATTATAAGTAATAATAGTGAAATTCCTATTTATGAACAAATAAAAAGAGAGATAAAAAGAGCAATAAATACAAATGAATTAAAATCTGCAGAGGCACTACCATCAGTTAGAAATTTAGCAAAGGATTTGAGAATTAGTGTATTAACAGTGAAAAAGGCTTATGATGAACTAGAAAGTGAAGGATATATAAAAACTGTACAAGGAAAAGGCAGTTTTGTAATATCAAGAAATCAAGATCTAATTAAAGAAGAACAAATAAAAATAATAGAAGAGCATTTAGAGGAAATTATTAAAATTGCTAAACTAACAGATATTGAAAAAAAAGATATTATAGAGTTATTTAATTATTTGTATGAGGAGGAATAATAAAGTGGAAAATGTTTTAGAAATTAGAAATTTAAGTAAAAAATATAATGAGTTTGAACTTAAAAATATTAATTTAAAATTACCAAAAGGTATGATTATGGGTTTGATTGGCGAAAATGGAGCTGGAAAATCTACTACAATAAAAGCGATATTAAATATTATAAATAGAGATTGTGGAGAGATAAAAATTTTTGGTTTGGATAATAAAGAAAATGAAAAAGTAGTTAAAGAAGATATAGGAGTTGTATTAGATGATAGTTCTTTATCAAATTATTTGAATCCAGTAGATATAAATAAAATAATGAAAAATATTTATAAAAATTGGGATGCAAGTTTATATTTTAAGTATATAGAAGAATTTAAATTACCTAAAAATAAAATGGCAAAAGAATACTCAAGCGGAATGAAAATGAAACTAAAAATTGCAATGGCTTTATCACACCATCCTAAATTATTAATTTTAGATGAACCGACTTCTGGGCTTGATCCAGTAGCTAGAAATGAGATATTAGATATTTTTCAAGATTTTATACAAGATGAAGAGCATTCAATATTAGTATCTAGTCATATAACATCAGATTTAGAGCGAGTTGCAGATTATATAGCTTTTATAAATAGTGGAGAACTTGTAATAACAAAGCCGAAAGATGAATTAATAGAAAATTATGGAATAGTTAAATGCACAGAAGATGAATTTAATAAAATAGATAAGAAAGACTTTATTAGATATAAGAAAAATAGATATGAATATGATATTTTAGTGGAAGATAAGCTAGTATTTAGGAAAAAATATAATATTGAGATAATAGATAAACCTACAATAGATGAAATAATGGTAATTTATATAAAGGGGGAGAAATAAATGAATATTATTAAAGGATTAATAATAAAAGACTTTATGAATATAAAATCATATAAATTGACAATGATTTATCTTGTAGTAATATTTTTAATATCTAGTGTAATAAATGATGAAGTATCAAATTTTTTACCAATAATGGTTACTTTAATATTTGGCATGGTTGGTATAAGTAGTTTTAGTTATGATAATTTTTCAAAATCAGATAAATATATACTTTCATTTCCGGTTAGTAAAAAAGATATGGTAAGGGCAAGATATATTTATATACTGATTATGACAATTATTGGAGCAATAATAGGTCCATCTATAGCAATATTAGTACAACTTTTTAGAAATAATACTTTAGATGGAGTAAGCGAAACAATTATAACTTCATTAGGAGCTATCTTAGGGATATTAGTATTACAAATAGTGCAAGTTCCTATTTTATATAAATTTGGAGCTGAAAAAGGAAGAATTATTCAAATGATATCAGTTGTGTTGATAATGACAATAATTTCTGGAATTACAGCATTTATAATGAAAATTTCACCATATACATTAGAAGATGTTAAAATAATGATACAAAATTATGGTGGTATAATAATAGCTATAATAATAGGAATTTTATATTACATTTCTTATAATATATCATATAAGATTTTTTCTAAGAAAGAAATTTAAAATAATATAACAAAAAGTATATAGTGTAAAATGAGGTATATAATGTTTTTTAGACAAGTATATCTCATTTTTGTTATATAATTAGGAAAGTTATATTTTGTCGATATATAAAACTAAATATTATGTAAATGTTTAATCCGTACATGCATAAAAGTAACATAAATGTAATATATTAATAATAGGGGAATTCGTTGACAGAACAGGTATTAAATGGTATAATTTATAAATAATATTATGTAAATAAAATGATTGAAATGAGTTTATATTAATTTAAGAAGGAAGGTTTTTTATGAAAAGTAAAAAGAAGATTTTTTTAACAGTATTAACTATTTTAATAGTTTTTTTATGTTTGTTTACTTATAGAGTTCAGGCAACTTATGAAAATAGCAATGGATATCTATATTTATCAGATATAGATTATATTGCAAGTCAATCTAGACCTGGTTGGGGAGATATTTTAAAGGATCAGGCTAGCAACGGAGCTAAAATTTCCGTTAAAGTAGAAGGTGCATATTATACATATGATAAAGGTATGTGGGCACATGCTACTTCAACAATAGTATATGACATTAGTGAATATAAAGATGATTATGATTATTTTACAACTTATATGGGCTTGAATTCTACAGCAGCAAGTTCAAGTAATGGTGTTAAATTTTATGTTTACACCTCAAAAGATGGTACAAATTGGGATTTAAGAACAGAAGAAAATGCTCCTGTAACAGGACCAGGAGCTAATTCTAGGTATGTAGAGATTAGCATTAAAGATGCAAATTATTTAAAATTATATGCGGATTCTAATGGTGCTAATGGTAATGATCATTCTGTATATGCAGATGCTAAATTTGTAACTCAAGAGTATTTAGATGAACAAAAAAATCTTGTGTTAAGTTTAGATGAATATGATCAAAGAGTAAAAGATTATCCCAATAAAGATATATCTGATACAGAATATGAGCTACTAGTATTACAAAGAGAGTTTGTAAGTAATTTAGGTGAGTATGCACTACAAAGATTTATTACAGAAAGTGAAGATAATAAAGCGACTATCGATTGGTTAATGAACGATATAGAGAATCTACGTTATTATATATTAGGGGGAGCACCAACAGGTGGGTACTTTAACTCATTAAAACAGCTTACAAGATTACTTAAAGAGTATAAAAGTGATTTTGATATTACAGATCCAATATCAGAAGAAGGTATAAGAAGATTACACAATAGAAGACCTAATGCGCCAATTACAAAAGGTGATTTATATAAAAGAATGGTGATAACACTTTCATTAACACATTCTTCAAAAGTAGCATTATGGATGCAACCTTCAGCACCAGAAAATCAATCTGATAGTGTTGTGCGTTATAAGATTTATAAAGATATGTATAATCAAGGTAAATTTAAAGCAACTGACGCAGTTAATATTACACCTTGGTTTGAAAGTTATACTATAGAAGAAAT
Source organism: uncultured Clostridium sp. (assembly GCA_947427205.1). Taxonomy (GTDB): domain Bacteria; phylum Bacillota; class Clostridia; order TANB77; family CAG-508; genus Scatovivens. Next base: position 96 of record CANEHB010000008.1, on the reverse strand, counting down.
GCGTTATGTAATGAATACATTACTAGACGACGAATCAATAATATGGCTTAATGAATATACACAAGCAAAAATTGATAAAACACCAAATAATGCATG